>CAZOVB010000006.1:114105-122519 GCA_964583095.1 uncultured Planctomycetaceae bacterium | reverse complement strand
CCCCCGGAAACTACACCAGAGCAAATGAACCTTGATTATCTTGGACAGCAGTGACCTGACATTATCAGACCACTTACTACCGGGAGCATTGAACATTGAACATCAGGACGCTGCTGCATAGCGGACATCTTCATGGTTAAAGTAGCTTCGGACAATGTGAGGCTGTTTCTGCGTGCTTCGCAGGTAGGAACGCACGTCCGAGATCATCTCATTCTGGCTGCCGGGACGTCGACGGCCGACCGCGTTGGTCTTGACATCCTGGTTGAGAAGCTCATCCCCGTTCAGATCCGGACTGCAGCCCCGGAGCCGGAACATCTCGATCCGGTCCACGTTCTCTTGGAGCCACTGCCTGACCTTGCGGCTTCGATGGACCCGGTGCCCATCGACGATCAGAAAGACCTTGCGCCGGGCATGCTTGGCCAAGCGATCGCGGATCAGGTTGCCCACCGCTTCCCGCGTCCAGAGCGTGAAGGGCAGCTGAAGCTGTTCGGGGTGTTTCTGCTCGATCATGTTGACGATCGTGGCGGCCTGGTGTCCCTTGAGCCGGCTGATGCGTTTGGGCCCGCGTTTGCGGGCCTTCAGCGCCGCATCGCCGCCTGCTTCGTACGCGCGCAACCAATGATGAATGCTTGTGCGTCCCACGCCGAACACCCGGGCGGCTTCGGCCTGCTTCATGCCGCCCTCGACAATCGCGCGCACCACGCGACGTCTCAGGTCTTCCTGGGCTTGCGGCGACAGTTTTCTCGCGTCTTGTTTGTTCATCATGCAGCCCCAGAGGCAGCATGAGTCAGAAAGTTCTATAACTCATTCTGTGAGCAATATTTGAATTGGTTTACAGACTACGCCCGGCGGGATTCGAACCCACGACCTACGGTTTAGGAAACCGTCGCTCTATCCTACTGAGCTACGGGCGCGTGACTTGTAGTGTAGCGAAGGCCAAGCCGGGGGGCAATACGGTCAATTGACAACATTCTGCTTGCTGCCCTGCTGGAAGGCGCGGAGGTTGTCGGCAACGGTCCGGATCAATCGGGTCCGACTCTCGGCGGTGGCCCAGGCGGTATGGGGGGTGATCAGGCAGTTGGGGGCCTTGAGAAGCGGGTTGTGCGGCTGGGGCGGCTCGGAGGAAAGAACATCCAGTGCGGCACCGCCCAGCTTGCCCGAGGTCAGGGCGTCGGCCACGGCTTGTTCATCCAGGATGGGTCCGCGGGCGGTGTTGATCAGCCAGGCGGTGGGCTTCATCCGGGACAAGGCCCCGGCGTCGATAAGATTCTTCGTCTCGGGCGTCAGGGGGCAATGGATGCTCACGGCGTCACTGCGGGAGAGCAGTTCGTCCAGGCCCACTTCCCCGATTCCCTCCTCATGGATCGGGCTGCGGCTGTGGGCGATGACGTTCATCCCCAGTGCGCGGGCGATGGTTGCTACACGTTTGCCGATGGACCCCAGCCCGATGATGCCCAGGGTCTTTCCGGCCAGCTCGACCAGGGGTGTCTCCCAGTAGCAGAAATCCTTGGCCTGGGACCATTTACCCTGGTGGACCGAGGTGTTGTGTACGTCGATTCGGACGGCCAACTCCAGCAGCAGCGCGATCACGTGCTGGGCGACCGAGTCGGTGGAATAGTCGGGGACATTGGCAACGGTGACGCCCATTTCTCGCGCGGCATCGATGTCGATGACGTTGTAGCCGGTGGCCAGTACGCCGATGTACTTCAGTTCGGGCAGTCGGCCCAGCAGGTCGCGATCGAAGACGATCTTGCTGGACAGGACGGCCTGTGCATCGCCGATACGGGGCAGGATCTCCTGGGGTTCGGTCCGGTCGTGGACGACGAGTTGCCCCAGCTCGGCTATCGGCTGCCAGGACAGGTCTCCGGGATTGATAGTGTATCCGTCGAGGATGACAATTTTCATACGGCTTCTCCCATGTTTTGCTCCGGTGGGCGAGTGTAGGCTCCCCGCGCGGCGTGGACAAGACCAAAACCGGTGGGGATTTGCGTGCAACTCTGCCCGGACCTTGGCCGTATAATGGAGAAAGCAGGCCTGATGGACGAACCTTTCGGGCGAAAGGATAAACAATGATGGCTCATACGATTTACATGCTTCTCTCGATGGCGGCTGCGGCGTCGGTCACCCTGGCCGGCTGCAGTGATTCCAACGGGGCAAACGACGCTTCGGCGGTTTCCTCGCGTGCGACCAGGCCGGAGGAGCCGGTTGCGGCGCCTGCGGAAGATGTAGAAGCTCCGACCCAGGCTGACAAGCCGGAGGATCAGGTTGCGGCGTCGGATGCCCCTGGCGACGCGCCGGCTGAGGACAAGGTCGTCCGCAGCGATGCCCAGTGGCGCGAAGTGCTTACGGCAGAGCAGTATCGCGTGCTTCGCCAGGGCGGGACGGAGTGTTCCTTCACCGGGGAATACTGGAAGGAGAAGCGAAGCGGGGTCTATTCGTGCGCGGGGTGCGGGACGGAATTGTTCCGCTCGAATCACAAGTTCCGAAGCGGAACCGGCTGGCCGAGCTTTTTTAAACCCATCGACAAAGATCGCATCGCCGAGAAGGTCGACCGAAGCCATGGCATGGTTCGCACGGAGGTCGTCTGCGCCAAGTGCGAAGGCCATCTGGGCCACGTTTTCTCCGACGGCCCCGAACCGACGGGTCTGCGGTACTGTATCAACTCGGTGGCCCTGACGTTCGAGCCGGACCAGAAGCAGGATTGACCTGCCGGGGCCTGATTGAATCCTTTGCCGGCGGAGGCACCCTTCCAACGCAATTGGCTGCGCGGTAAGCTGCGAGCTCCAAACTTCCGTTTCCCGTTCTTGCCCTCTGCAAGGAGCTATAATGTCCCTCGACCCTGCCCGAAGACAGGAGCTTCTCGAAGCTTACCAGGATTTGCGCCTGGCGGACGTCCGCGACGGCCTGGACGCGATGATGTACCACCATGTGGGATCCATGCACCCGAAGATCCGCCCCCTTTGGCCCTGCCGGGCCTTTGGCATCGCCCGGACAGTGCGGTACCTTCCCTACGCGGGGAGGATCCCGCAGACGGATCCGGGGAAATATCGCGACTGGGCCGGCGACTACTACAAGAACATCTGTCCGTATCCCTGGATGGGACGGATCGAGGACGGCGATTTTATCGTGATCGACGCCAGCGGCGTGGACGCGGGCCTGATGGGCTCGGAGAACACGCTGGGGGGCATCCGCAAGGGCGCCCGTGGGTACGTAAGCAACGGCGGATGCCGCGACACGGATGAAGTGATCAAACAGAAGGTGCCCTTCTGGTCGGCCATGCGAAGCCAGACGATGGTCCAGGGGCGTCTGCAGTTCGACGCGATGGATGTGCCGGTGGCTGTAGGCGGCGTGACCGTCTGCCCGGGGGATATGGTCATCGCCGACGGAGATGGCGTTCTGGTGGTGCCGGCCGCGGTTGCGATGGACGTAGCGGGCCTGGCCCGGGACGAACACGAGCGGGACAAGCAGATCCGCCGGCATCACTACGAAGCGCTGGGCATCGAGCCGGACGGAACCGTATGAATTGACAGGTCCTTGCGCCTGACCGACACAGGTGCCGATAAGAAAACACAAGCCTTGCCACGGTTGGGCAAGACTGCCGAGAAATCAGGAAGGAAGCCAGAACATGACGGAGAATTCAGCGGTGGAGAAGTACAACGGCCCCAGCCCTCAAACCATCCGGATCGAGTGCGCCCCGGGCGAGACGAAGAAGAAATCCGGCTTGCGGAAGGTTTTCGGCAGGCTGATCGTCGTGCTGCTGATCCTGTCGCTGGTGGTCAATGGCTACTGCGCGTATATCATCTTCAGGGTTTTCAGCGGTCCCTTCAGAGCGACGCATATCAGCGGGACCAATGAGGACCAGGTCGTGGCCGTCTACAGCATCGACGGGGTGATCGACCCTGAGCAATCCTATCGCATGGAACAGTTCTACCGCTTCGTGCGGGACAGTGGGAAGATCAAGGCGGTCCTGCTGCACGTGGCCTCCCCTGGCGGGACGATCAACGACTCGGAGAAGATCTACCAGCAGATTCTTCGGATCAAGAACGGGTTGAACAAGCCCGTAGCGGTGTATATGGACGGCGTGGCGGCCAGCGGTGGCTACTATGTTTCTGCCCCGGCGGACAAGATTTTCGCCCGGCGGACGACGATTACCGGTTCGATCGGGGTCATCGCGATGTATCCGGCCTTTCGCGGGCTGCTGGAGGATAAGCTCGGGATCAAGGTGATCACCGTCCGCTCGCGTCAGGCAACGGCCAACAAGGCCAGGCCCTCCGGGCTGGACGTGCCGGAAGACCGGATCATGCTCAAGATCCAGAACATGCTCGATACGCACCAGGAGCAGTTCAACAGTGTCGTCACGGATCACCGGGAAGTGAAAACCCAGGAGATCCAACGGGAGATCGTAAACGCCGCCGGTGAGAAGGAAACGATCACGGAAAACAGGCCGTTCAACGGTGAGGTTTTCCTGGCCGAGGAGGCCAAGGAACTCAACCTGATCGACGAAGTGGGCGAGTTGGAAGACGCGGTGAAGTTCCTGACGACCAAGGCGGCTTTGAACGACCCGATGGTGATCCGCTACTCGGTTCCGCCGACGCTGGCCGAAGCACTTGGCCTGCCTACCGCATCGGTGAAGATCGACGAGAACTTCTTGGAGAATGTGACGTCCCTTCGTATGCTCTACCTGTGGAAGGCCAACTGAACAGACTGTTCCTGCAGACCCGATTCCAGGCCGTTGTCGCCTTGGCGATGGCGGCCTGTCTTTGCGCGCCGCCAAGGCTCGCAGGCCAGTCAGACGCCCACGCACAGGCCTCCCGGGGCCAGGTCGGCGCTCAACGCGCCGCAGCCTGGCTGGAGAAGCAGGTCGATGCCGAGGGAATCGTGGCCGGCGAGTTCCCTGAGGAGAACATCCGCTACGGGGGGCGTACGGCCCTGGCTGCCTGGGCCCTGCTCAGCGCAGGCCGCAAGCCCCGGGGAGAAGACTCCCTGGCCCGGGCGCTGGGTCGCCTGGAAAAGCTCCCTCGTCGCAGCGTCTATGCGGTGTCGATGCGGATCTGCGCCCTGGCAGAGGCGAATCGCCCCAGCGGTCATGAAATCCTCCTGGAAGATACCCGCTGGCTCCTCAAGGCCATGACCGACCGCGGGGCCTACACCTATACGCCCCCCGATGACGCGGCGAAAGGCGCCTACGACAACTCCAATACGCTGATGGCGGTTCTGGCCGTCTACGCCGCCCAGCAGGCGGGAGTGGAGGTCCCCCTGGCCTGGTGGCAGAAGGTGGAGGATCATTGGCTGGCCCAGCAGCAGATTGACGGTGGCTGGGCCTACCGGATTCCGCCCGGTGCGGTCCGGGCCCGTTCGTACGGCTCGATGTCGGCTGCGGGGACGGCCTCGCTGCTGATCTGCGACGACGTGCTCCACCGCGATGACTTCATCCGGTGCATCCGGGCCGAGAGGAGCGAGCCGATCCGCCAGGGGCTCGACTGGCTGGGGAAGAACTTCGCCGCCGATCGCAACCCATCAAAGGGCGTGGAGTGGTATTACTACTGGCTCTTCTGCGCTCAGCGTGCGGGACTGCTGGCCGGTCAGAAACGCTTCGGCCAGGCCGACTGGCGCAGCCAGATGCTCAGGCACGTCCTGGCCCGCCAGGGGCGCGACGGCGCCATGGGCTACGGCGATCGCGTCTCGAAAACCGCCTGGTCGCTGATGATTCTCACCCAAGGCCGTGCCGGCGTGCTGCTCAACAAGCTCCAGTACACCGGAAAGTGGAACGCCCGGCCCCGCGACGCCGCCCACCTGGCCGGGTGGTTCTCGCGACAGTTCGAATCCCCCTGCAGATGGCAGAGCATCGACCTGGCCGAGAACCCCCAGGACCTCTACGACGCGCCCATCGCGTATCTTTCCGGGGCCGGGGCCGCCGCCTTCACCGAAGAGCAGATCGCCGCTCTGGGCCGATACGTGCTGGCCGGGGGGTTGATCATCTCGGAGTCGGCCTGTTCCAATGGGGACTTCACGCTGGACATGCAGCGGACCTACCGGCGGATGTTCCCCGAGAAGCCCCTGGAGCGTCTGCCGGCCGACGCCCCGATCTACAACCTCTCGCGGGAGCTGGAAGATCCCCCCGGAGCCTGGGCTGTGCGGGGAGGCACGCGCCTCTGGGCGATCCACCTTCCCCAGGAGGTCTCGCTCGGGCTCCAGACCGGCGAGCCGGAGGCCCACCGGGCCACCTACGACCTGCTGGCCAACCTGTGCCTCTACGCGACGAACTTTCAGGACGTCCGACCCATAGAGCCGGCGCCGGAAGTTTCGGAGCTTCTGGCTCCGACCCGGACCGTGCGACTGGCCTTGATCAAGCACGAGGCCAACTGGAACCCCGAGCCATTTGCAGTGCGGCGGCTGGGAAATCACCTGGCCGATCGGAACATTCGCCTCGTCCTCTCCGAGCCGATGGATGTGGCAAAGCTGGAGGCAGAAGCCTGGCCCGCAGCGAGGTTGTCCGGAACCGGCGAATTGGACTTTACCCCCGAACAGATCGGCAAGCTCAAGTCATACCTGGAAGCCGGCGGAACGCTCCTGGTGGACTCAGCCGGAGGCTCGGAAACCTTCTCCCGCTCCTTCCGCAGAATCCTGCCCCAGCTTTCGCAGATCGCTCCGGTGGCCCTGCCGGCCAATCACGCGGTCTACAGTTCAGGCCCCCACCGGATCGGCCAGGTCGGTTACCGCCGACCCAGGACGGATCAACCGATTGCGGAGACGACCTCCCGGCCTCGGCTGATCGGCGTAACGGACAAGGACCGGACCTTGGTGTTCTTCAGCCCGGAAGACCTGACAGCCGGGTTGGCCGGCGTGCGGGCCCCCACCGTCGCAGGATATAAGCCCGAAGATGCGATTCGGATCTATGCCAACCTGGTCGTCCATAGCGCCGTCAAAGCCGAAGCAGGGGAAAACACCGCGGGCCCCGCGAAATGAGTCGCCGAGGATCGCAAGAGACGCTTCGGGTTTCTGAGCGGATCGAACCTGCTATTCCGGCTGCAGATGCACCAGGCGCGGATCTTCCTGGCCCTGGTGGCGACGGGAGGCGTACCAATTGAGTCGGTCCCGGATCAGGTTGAAATTCTGGGCCGTGTCGGGATCGTCCACCCGGCTGAAGTAGAAGTAGTCCACCTCGGCGGTCACCATGGCCAGCTTCAGGCGTTTCATGGTCAGCGGGTGGCTCTGGAGGTACTTGACCACGTTCTCGGGCTTGAGCTTCTGGGTGTTGTGGACGGTGGTGAGGAATTCGGCCAGGCCCCAGGGATTGTAGCCGGCCCGTGCGAGGTAGCGCATGGCCAGTTGATCGGCGAGAATCTCGTCCTTGCGGGTATGCTGGGCCCGGATGATCTCATGGGCGACGGCGATGGCTGAGCGGTAGCCGCTCTCATCCTCGTCTTCGGTGGCCAGTCGGACGGTGCGGACCAGCACGCTATGACCCATCTGGTCGTAGAGCAGCTTGACCGGATCGCGCCGACAGGTGTGGCCGATCTGGTTTGCCAGTACGGCCGCCAGCTCCCGCTCGCTGCGGACCAGGTTCATCATTCCGACGGTTATGTAGATTCTCCCTCCGGGCAGGGAGAAGCTGTTGGGCACGTCGGATTCGACGATGTAGAACTCGTAGGGCATGCGTCGCTCCGCCACGGAGGCGATCTTCTGACCGACCTTCTGGACGTACGATTGCATCTGGGCGTCGGCGACCTTGCCTCCCAGCATGCGTTCCAGTTCCGGGGCGGCCTTGTCGCCGATGAGAATCTCGTGCTTTGTCGAGACGAGCCGGTGGGCGATCGCCCCCCGTCCGCATCCGCAGGCCAGGACCGTCAAGAAGCTCAGCAGCAGGGCCACAGTGATCGTTCGCTTGGTCATCATTTCGTTCCCAATCCAGATCGTGCGCACAGCCGGTGCGCATCCTGTCCTGCCATCGGCGCGATCCTGGGGGGACTTTCCTAAAAACCTCCCGATTTTTCCGTCTGTGACAGATATGCCGACTCGGTGGCTGCCTGTCCTCCGGATGCATCATTGACATGCCGGAGATCAAGGCGCAGAATCTCGGACGGATTGAGCAGGGATTGGCCAAGTCGGCATGGCGGGGTTTCCATACCTCAATACAGGCAGAGGGCTATGAATAAGAACCACATCAAATTTGCGATGCTCCTGGTGATTGCGGCGGGCTGCTTCCTGCCCGTAACGATCCGGGCCCAGGGGAGTCGCGAACGTATTGGCCTTTCCCCTCCCGGCGAGGGGCAGTTCATCCTGGACAAGGCGGGGATCATCAACCCCCAAGCCGCCGACAGAATCCGGGAACTATCCTCCAGGCTCCTCAAGGACAAAGCCACCCCCATCATCGTGGTGACCATCGAATCCACGGCCCAGTACTCCCGGATGCC
>CAZOVB010000006.1:0-114005 GCA_964583095.1 uncultured Planctomycetaceae bacterium | reverse complement strand
CCACCCCCATCATCGTGGTGACCATCGAATCCACGGCCCAGTACTCCCGGATGCCGATGCCCATCGAGCCCTTTGCGATGATGCTGTTCAACCAGTGGGGTATCGGACATGCCCAGCTCAACGGACAGGACTGGAATACAGGCATCCTTCTTCTCGTTTCGGTCGGGGATCGCAAGGCCCGGATTGAACTGGGCGCAGGCTGGGGCCACGAGAAAGACCGGCTTTGCAGCCAGATCATGGAAGAACTGATCATCCCTGAGTTCAAAAACGAGAACTACTCTGCCGGTATCGTCGCGGGGGTCGACGCATTGGACAAAATGGCCCGCGGGAAGGAGATCCCCCGCAGGCCCCGTCCATGGTGGCATTATATCCTGGTCCTGGTGTTTATCGGTCTGGCGATCTTCACGGTAGTCTCACTTGTGCGGCGGGGATCGAGCGGCTGGGCGTGGCTCTTTTGGGCAGCGGTTTTCGGTCTCATCGGCTGGATGCTCTACCGGATGCTCACAAGCCGCTCCAGTGGAGGGTTCTCGGGCGGCTCCTTCGGTGGCGGATTCTCCGGCGGGGGCGGGGCAACAGGGTCATGGTAACAGGAGCCACAAGATGAAAGCGGCAACTCAAGTCTTTGACACAGAGGCAAAACAGCGCGTCAATCGAGCGGTGGTTCAGGCCGAGGGCAAGACCTCGGCTGAAATCGTTCCGGTCGTAGCGACCGCGTCAGGACGCTATGACCGTCCGGAGGATGTCTTCGGGCTGTGGCTGGCCATTGCGGCCATGATTGCCACGTGGCTTGCCCTGCCCAACCTGCCCGAGGAGCCGGGCAACTGGGATACTCTGCCGGCCTGGGTGCACGTACTGTGCCTGGCCATCGCGACCGTTGCAGGGTTTATCATCGGAGCGATTATTGCAGGCTATGTCGGCTGGCTGCGCAGGCTCCTGACGCCTCGCAAACAGATGCGACAGGAGGTGACCGCCGGAGCCCATGCACGCTTCTTCGACAGCCGAATTCACCACACCCGGGGAGCCACCGGCCTTGTCATTTACCTCTCCCTCTTCGAGAAGATGGCTTCGATCGTCGCCGATCAGGGCGTAACCGAGGCTGTGGGACAGGAAACGCTCGACCAGTTCGTAGGCGAGCTGACCTCCCGCCTCCAGCAGGAGCCGATCGACGATGCCCTGATCCAGACGATTGCCGATCTGGGCGAGCGCCTCTCCGGGCCCCTGCCTCGGGCCCAGGACGACCGCAATGAACTGCCTGACGGCCTGGTCCTGATTGACTGAGCAACGACGTTTCGTCGGACAGGCACGCCACGGGGTTCCAAGAGAGGCAAACCAATGCAAGAGGCACCGCTTCGGCCGGGTGGCCGCCAGTTGAAAATGATGCTCTGACCAAGGACGTCAGAAACCGGCCACGCGAGAATCAACAGCAGCAGAAATGGATCGTGGCGCAGCACGGCGATCTCCGGAAAGGTCTGCAGGAATATTAAACCAGCTACAGCCCATTTTCAGAGGCTTTGGCTCCAAGTCAAGCCCGCATCGGGTCAATCCCAGCAGACGGGGTCGTCGGTGCGCTTCTGCCAATACTCGATCCGCCCGCGGAGCTCGGCGATCCGGTCCTTCTGGGCCGGGTCCGAGGCCAGGTTGCGCGACTCGCACGGATCTTCGTTCAGGTCGTAGAGCTGATCCTCCCCGATGGTGCTCCGGGTATACCGCCAGCCATCGGGGGTCATAACGGTTCGCACCGGATCGCTCATGGAGGCTACGGCCTTTTCCGGATCCACCACCGAGCTGACTTCCTCGAGCATCTTGCGCTGGTGGAGAGGCATGCCGGTTTCCCTGCTGCCCCACTCGATGAAGACATCCCGGTAGAGCAACTCCTCCTTGCCCTTGAGCCAACGCATCCAGCTTTGGCCCTGGAGGTGGTCGGGAATTCGCCGGCCCATCGCCTCGAGCAGCGTGGGAACCAGATCCACCTGGCTGACCGGATCCTCGATGTCGCGATGCTCGCTCTGGCCGGGCATCGAGAGCAGCAGCGGAACCCGTGTGGCCGGACGGAACTGCATGCACTTGGCCAGGAGCCGGTGGTGGCCCATCATGTCCCCGTGGTCGGAGGTATAGACGATGATGGTATTGTCGGCCTGGCCGGTTTCTTCCAGCGTCTGGAGAATCCGTCCGAAATGCGTATCGACCTGGCTGCACAGGCCCCAGTAGTTGGCGATCATCCGGCGCCAGTGGGCCTCGGTCTCCAGCGGCAGGCCCGAATGGCCGTGGCGGCGGTAGGCTTCGTAGAGCGCACGGGTCTTGGCCGGCTGATCCTCGGTGGGAATCAGGTTAAAGGACTCGGGCAGGATCACGTCGGCCGGGTCGTACTGGTTGTCCCGCGGGCCGAAGTACGGCATGTGCGGCTCGAAGAAGTTCACGGTGAGCATCCAGGGCCGATCCCGGTTTTCGCGGATGAAGCGACTGGACTCCCCGGCCAGGTAGGCCGGCTTGGAGAGTTCCTCGGGCAGCCGGGCGCAGAAGTCCCGCGTGTAGCAGGTCCAGTTGTTGGATTCGAAATTCGGTTCGATGCCCTGGTCCAGAAGCCAGTGATAATAGGTGCTCTTGTCGTGGGGGCTTCGGTATTCCCGGTAGTGACCGCAATACTGATCGTCGATGGAAATCCAGTCGTGATAGTTGTGCTGCTGGTAGATTTCATCTCCCAAGTGCCACTTGCCGTGGTAGCCGGTGACGTAATTACGAAAATCCGCCAGTTCGGGCAGACACGGGATCTCCATGGAAAGCGGCACGTTGTTGCCCGTGCATCCGTTGGTGTGGGGATAGAGCCCGGTGACCAGGCTGCTTCGCGAGGGCGTGCAGACCGGCTGGGTGACATAGGCGTTCTGGAAGACCGTCGAACGCGCGGCGAGCCGATCGAAATTCGGCGTGTCGATCACGGTATTGCCGTAGGCGGCCATCGTCTCGGCGGCCTGCTCGTCGGTGAACACAAACAGCAGATTGGGGTTCTGGGTCATGGCTTCCTGTTGGTTTCGGGACATCGGGTTGGCAGTTCGTTCCGGTCAAAACGCCGGGAGGGAGTATACCCGCACCCCAGCCAAGCGGGCAATGCTCGATCTTCAACAAGAGGGCCTCGCAAACGCCTGCTTCGGCGTCCTGCAGCGATGCTCAAAAGAGCGGGCGGGTGCCGGCCTCGGATCGGAATTGCGAGGGCGGGGCGCCCAGTTCCCGCCGGAAGACATCGCAGAGATTGGAGCTGAATTCGTATCCCACCCGCACCGCGATGTCGGGAAGGGGAAGCTGGGTTTCGGCCAGGAGGCGCTTGGCTTCTTCCAGGCGGACGCGGACAATCTCCTTGTGGATGGTCCTGCCCAGATACTTGCGGAACCGCATCTCCAGGCTCCGTCGCGAGATGGTGACCTGTTCGAGCACGTCGTCCACCCCGATGCCGTCGCAGGCGTGGGTGCGGATGAAACGAAGGGCCTGGCTCAACGGGTGGTCGTGAACCTGGAGGACATCGGTGGAACCCTTGCACCGCACCCGACGAGGCTCGACCAGGACCGGCCCGGAAGCGGGCTTCCCGCCGGCCATCAACTCCGCGAGCATCCGGGCGGCCAGGTAGCCGATCCGCTGGGTGGCAATGTCGATCGACGAGATGGCCGGGAAACTCAGCCTCGATTCCAGGTGGAGCAGTTCGACTGTCAGCAGGGCTGCCTCGTTGGGCACGTCGATGCCGAGCATGAACAGTTGGGCCATGGCCAGCCGGGCCGGTCCCGAGTGCCCGGCGAAGATACCCACGGGCTTGGGCAGCTTCTCCAGCCAGTGCGTGAGTTCATCGAGGTCGCCGCTGCGGGGGCCGGTGGACTCGAAGGCCGGCTCGAGGTCGATGCCCCAGTGTTCGCAGCGGAGGTCGAAGCCCTCTCTGCGGCTGCGACTGAACGGGGCGGGAAGGTCCGACAAATAGGCCGCCCGGGTCAGGCCCAGGTCGTGGAAGTGATCTGCGGCCATCCGTCCAATGGCTCGATCGTCGGGGATCACCTGCGGGAAGTCATCGCTAGTGGCCTCGACCGATACGGCCGGGATGTCATCGCGCCGTAGCCGGGCGGCCACCTCTTGCCGGCAGGAGACGCTGATCAGCCCGTCGATCGGGCGATACCGATCCAGGGCTTCCAGGTCCAGTCGACTCTCGTGAAGCAGGATGGTCCAGGGCCCGGCCGAGTGGGCGTAATCGGCGATACCGGCCAGGACGCCCCGGCAGAAGCTTCCCTGGTGCATGGCCAGCAGAACGCGGGGCCTGGGCTGGGGCTCTTTCGTGCGAGATGGTTTCCGGTTGGCCATGGATCCGTGAGTCTATCGGTTCTCGGCGCTGCGAACAAGCTCCGGTGCCCCGGGGGCGGCGGAGGTGGGAAAACGACGAATCGTGTCGCCGGTGTGGAATTCATGTCTCGGAATTCGTCAAAATCAAAAAAAGTCGAAGAATTCTCGGGAAGATCCAACAATCTGCTGGATAAGGAGCTATAGTTAGACCGAAGTGAGAAGTAACCGCGGGGGCTTTCCATATGCCTGCGGGCCCGCTTTGTCGGTACCAGCGTTGGAGGCGACGTTTTCCGAAAGTGGGCGGCCTGTTCGCAATCAAGCGCAGACAGGCAACATTCCCGGGTCCCTTTCACTGGGGACCGATGCCTCGATTCCAGGAGCCGGCCAGGGACAACTTTGCATCGCAACAGGTAGCAAGTAGGTAGCCTTCCCCACTGCCGAAGCCTGTGGCGTTTGTTCCAACGGCGCTGCTCATTCTTCCGCCCGTGTCTCACCTGAACTATATCATTGGCAAGCTGCGCCCTCATCGAAAGCGCATCGTTATCGCGATCGCCTCGATGCTGGGCATCATGCTCATCGACCTGGCCAGTCCGCTGGTCGTGGCGGTGTTGATCGACTACGTCGTGGCCCAGAACCAGTGGCACCTTCTGGGGCCGCTGATGCTGGGTATGCTCGCGCTGCCCTTCCTGGCGGCGATCTGCCGCTTTGCCAGCAACTACTGCGTCACCTTGCTGGGCCAGCGGGTGATCTTCGATATCCGGCTGGAACTCTACCGCAAGGTCCAGCGCCTCCACTGCCGCTACATGCAGAACACCACCGTGGGCAAGCTCATGGAACGCCTGCGAGGCGACGTCGCCCAGCTTCAGTCCCTCATGACCCAGCAGGGACCGCAACTGCTGGTGCAGTTGATCACCGGCCTGGTGATGGTCGTGATCATGCTGCTCATGAGCGTGCAGTTGACGCTGGTGGTGCTGGCGGGCGTCGGGCTCTACATCCTGAATTACCGGATCATGGTCCCCCGGATCCGGAAGATCCAGCGACGCTACCGCCGCAAGCTCGAACGCCTCAGCGGCATGGCCCAGGAAAGACTCAACGGGGCCATCGTGGTCAAGAGCTTCGGTCGCGAGCGACAGGAATCCCGGGATTTCGTGAAGCGGAACTTCGCAGCCGAACGCGTCTACCACCGCTTCCGCGAACACAATGCGTTGTATCAGCGATTGAGCCAGTTGATCACGTTCCTGACCTATTCCATGGTGATCGGCTACGGGACGTACCTGGTCATCCAGGGAAGCGCGACGTTCGGGATGGTCACCGCCTTTACCGCCTTTACCTGGCGGCTGCTGATTCCCGCGGGCATGCTGGCCGAACTGAGCAACCAGTTGCAGCAGGCCCAGGTGGCCCTGGAGCGGATCTTCGAGCTGATGGATGCCGAGAAGGACATCCACAACCCCGGCGGGCTCAAACCCGCCGACCTCAACGGCGAGGTCCGCTTCCATGACGTCCACTTCGCCTACGAACCGGACAAACCGGTCCTTCAGGGCCTGGACATTCACGTAGAGCCCGGCCAGAACGTCGCCCTGGTCGGCCAGACCGGCTGCGGCAAGAGCACCATCATCAACCTGCTCTATCGCTACTACGACGTCAACAGCGGCAACGTGACGATCGACGGGACGGACGTCCGGGAGTTCGACACCTCCTGGTATCGCAGGCACCTGGCCATGGTTCCCCAGGAACCGATCGTTCTGGATACCACCGTCGCGGAGAACATCGCTTACGGTCGGCCCGATGCCAGCCGCAAGGAAATCTGGCGGGCGGCGGAAATGGCCGAGCTGCTGCCCGTGCTGGACCGCCTCGAGGGCGGGCTCGATGCCCTCCTGGGCGACCGCGGGGCCAAGCTGTCGGTCGGGGAGCGTCAGAGGCTGTGCATTGCCCGGGCGATCCTGGCCGATCCGAAGATTCTGATTCTCGACGAAGCCACCAGCAGCCTCGACACTCACAGCGAGGCGATGATCCAGCGCGCCCTGACCCGCGTGCTCTCGGGCCGAACGAGTTTCATCGTCGCCCACCGCCTCAGCACGATCGTCAGTGCCGATCTGATCATCGTCCTGGATGCCGGCAAGGTTCTCGAAGCCGGAAACCATCAGCAACTCATGGAAATCCCCAACGGTCGGTATCGGCATCTGTACACGACCCAGACGGCCACCACACCGAAAGCGAAGGTGGTCTGATGGCTCCGAGAGAGAAACGCGAGAGTTTCTGGCAACAGATCAACCAGGAGCCGCTGAACCCGCGCAAGCTCGACGCCAAGGCCGGCTACACCTGGTCGATCTTCAAGCAGTACTTCCTCAAGCCGCACCTGGCCGGCGTGCTTGTGGTGGTGCTTCTGGGCAGCATCATCGGCGGGCCGATGAGCTTCTTCTATGCATGGACGGCCCGGTTCATCACCGATGACATCGTGGAAGTCCACCGGATTGCCGAGGCCAACCGAAATCCGGTGAACCCGACGCTGGTCACTGAAAACCGCCGGTTCGATCTGACCCAGCCCCGCCGGGAGGAAGGGCTCGGCCAACGGATGCAGACCGCAGGGGGCAAGAGCACCGCCGAAAAGATGCGCCTGCTCTGGCTGCTCACGGCCATGCTCGCCGGGATCCTCTTCCTGCGACACTATGGAACCAAGGCCGTCCAGAAAGCCATGTTCGGCATGGGCAACATCTGCCAGTACAAGATGCGGCACCACATCTACAAGAAGCTCCAGTTGCTGCCGATGAGCTTCCACGATTCCAACGGCACCGGCCGGCTCATGACGCACCTGTTCAGCGACGTGCAGGTGATTCAGCAATCCACCATCAAGCTGGTTCGCCAGGTTCCGGTGAATATCATGACCCTGGTCGTGGGCCTGGCCATTCTGCTCTCGATCGACCTGTTCCTGGCCTCGCTGGTCCTGATCGCCCTGCCGCTCTATGCCTTTTCCTACACATTCTTCCACCGGCGGCTCAAGACCGTGCACGGCAACCTGCGGGAGCGCAACGGCTGGCTGACGGGACACATTGCCAACCGGATCTCGCACTTCTACCTGGTCAAGGCCTTCGGGCGCGAGAACGGGGAGGGGCTCGATTTCCTCCGCCGCGCCCGCCCCATCATCCGCAACGCCCTGACCGGCGCGGTGCTTTCGAGCATGTTCGCTGTCGCATGCGGAATCATCAGCGGGATCTGCCTGGCCTCGGTGCTGTGGATCTCAGCCCTGTGGGTCCGCGACGGACAGATGACCCTGGGAACACTGCTCTTGTTCTACACGGCTGCGGGACAGCTCTTTGCACCCATCGGGCGCATCAGTGCCTTGACGGGCGTGTTCCATCGGCTCTGTGCCGCCTGCCGAAAGGCCCGGATGGTTCTGGATGAGCCCAACGACCTGCCCGATACGCAGGAACCTGTCCCCCTGCCCCAGCAGGCCCCGGCTTTGCGGTTCGAGAACGTGACCTTCCGGTACGGTTCGGAAATGCGGGCCGCCCTGGAGGACATTTCCTTTGAGCTGCCGGCGGGCAAGACCGTCTGCGTGATGGGCGCCAGTGGATCGGGCAAGACGACCCTGGCCAAGCTGGCCTGCCGGATCTACGATCCCACCCAGGGCGCTGTGCGACTCGGGGACGCGGACATTCGCAGCTTCCGGCTGCAGGAACTGCGGGAGATGACGGGCTATGTCAACCAGGAACCTGTGATCTTCGATGGAACCATTCGCGACAACATTCGCTATGGCTCCGAGGACAGCGAGTGGGAAGAGATGATCTCGGCGGCACAGTTCGCCCAGATTCACGAATACATTACACAATTGCCCAGGCAGTATCGGACGATTACGACCGAACGAGGCCTGACGCTCTCCGGCGGCCAGAAACAGCGTGTAAACCTCGCCCGGGCCCTGCTCTATGATCCGAAGCTGCTGGTTCTGGACGACTGCACCAGCGCCCTGGATGCCGAAACCGAGGTGCGCCTGATCCGAGGCTTCGAAAAGTTCCTTCAGGGACGAACCGCGCTTCTGGTCTCCCACCGGATCTCGATCGCCCTGCGGTGCAACTACGTCCTGGTCCTGGAGGAGGGGAAGCTGGCGGAGTTCGGACCGCCCCGCAAGCTTCTCGATGCCGATGGTCCGTTCGCAGCGCTCTTCAAGGAACAGACCGACAAGCCCGCCGTCGTGCCGCTGCAGCGGGCCTAACCACCTGACAGAATGATGACAAACAAGAATAATTCCGCTTCCGGCAATCGTCCTCCACGCAAACCCCGCAAGAAATTCTGGACCCTCAAACGGGCCTTCCTCCTGTTCCTGTTGATCGTGGCAGGAGCCGGGGCGGCGGTCTTTTTCGTCCCGGCCGAGAGGAATATCGATGCCAAGGGGTACATCATCACCGACGACGAAGCCGAACTTCGCCCCAGCGTTCAGGGCGTGATCCGTCGGTGGCTGGTGCGCAGCGGCGACAGCGTCGAAAAAGGCCAGGTCGTCATTCAAATCGATGACTCGATCGAACAGGCCATGCTCCAGCGTGCCCGCCGGCGGGAACAGGTTCTCCGGGCGCGGCTGGAACTGCTGGGCGAATCCAACATTCTGGAAGAGGCCACACGCAAGGCGCAGATTCAACGGGCCTCGCAGGTGCTCGAGGCGGCGCGTCAGGAACTGGCCCGGATGACCGAAAGCGACTCGGCGGCATTCAGTCCCAAGGAAGTTGAAGCAGCCAAGCTGCGTGTCCAACTGGCGATGAGCGACCTGAAGCAGCTTCAGATTGAGCGAACCGCGGTTGCCCGGAAGGAGATCGAAGTCCTGGAGAAGGAAATCGCCGAACTGCAGCAGGACATCCGGATTCAGGAAGACAAGATCGAGCTTCGCAAGGTCCGGGCCGCTGTATCCGGTACGATCCATTTCAACGGATACGAGCCGGGCGAAGTCGTCAAGCCCGAACACGTGCTGGGACAGGTCTTCGACCAGCGCAAGTGGGTCATGAAGCTCTCGATCTCCGAGCGGGCTATTGCGCATATCAAGGTCGGCCAACCGGTCGAGATCGCCCTGGCCGGCTATCCCACGCTCAAGTACGGAACCATCCCCGCCCGGATTACCCGGATCACCAATGTGGTCACCCCCCAGCCGACCGGCGACGGCGTGTTCTACGCCGAGGCGCTGATCGAAGAGCCGGGAGACCGCAAGCTCTCCCCGGGCATGGCTGCGGTTGGAACGATCCAGGCCGGCCACACCACACTGCTTGGAAGCTGGCTGGGCTGGTAGCCGTCTCTCCGTCGCCTACAATGGGACATGGGCGACATGCATGAAATTCACCGTCGAATCGCCTCTGCCCCCCCGCCGGAGCAGTCCAGGCCCTGCGCTTCGCCTCGCGGCAGAGGGCTCAGGAAAGCAGCCCCCCTGGCAGGTCTGCTCGCGGGCCTTGTCTCGGCCGGGCCCCTGCTGCTCGTGCCCATCGAGTCCCTTGCCGGCGTCTACCTGCTTGCTTTCTCGATCCTGCTGGGCGCGGGGATAGGCGCCGCGACCTGGAAGCTAGCCCGGGGGTTGGAAAAGTCCCAGCGGCGTGCCGTCCTGCTGGCCCAAAGTGCCAGGGACATCACGACGCTCTCGACCTTTCCCCTGGCCAATCCCGATCCGATCCTGAAGGTAGATTCCCGCGGAAGGGTGCTTTACATCAACCCCGCGGGACGAAAGGCCCTGGCCCAACTGGAACTCAGTCTCGAGCAGATCCAGCCATGGCTTGGGCGGCAAGGCCTGGAGTGGATCGACCAGGCCCTGGAATCCCAGGGGCCGATGGATCCCAAAGAGGTGCCCTTGGGCGAGAAAACCTTCCGACTGGACATTTCACGATTTGCCTCCGAATCGGCCGTGCTGATTGCCGGGACCGACATCACCTATCAAAAGGATCTGGAAGCCCAGCTTCGCAGCGCCAACCAGCGGCTGGAACAGAACATCATGGTCAAGAGCTTCGATCTGCTGCTGACCCAGGATGTGACGATCATGTCGCTGGTGAGCCTGGCCGAGACGCGCGACGCCGAGACCGGGGCCCATATCCGCCGCACCCGGGAGTACGTTCGCCTCCTGGCCGAGCAGCTTCGAAGCCATCCGGATTTCCGGGACTTCCTGGACAGCGACGAGACGATCCAGTTGCTCTACCGCTCTGCCCCGCTGCATGACATCGGCAAGGTGGGCCTGCCCGACAGCATCCTTCTGGACGAGGGCAAGCTCGACCCGGAAACCTACGAGCGGATGAAGGTCCACACCCGCCTTGGGGGCGATGCTCTTCGCTGGGCCCAAGAGCGACTGGGCTCCAACTCCTTCCTCCAGATTGCCCGCGATATCGCCTACCACCACCATGAGAAGTGGGACGGCAGCGGGTATCCCGACGGCCTGGCCGGGGAAGAGATCCCCATCGCGGCCAGGCTTATGGCCCTGGCCGATGTCTATGATGCCCTGACCAGCCGGCGCCGCTACAAGCCCGCCTACCCGCACGAGGAAACGCGGGAGAAAATCCTGGCCCAGCGAGGAAGGCATTTCGATCCCCGCGTGGTCGATGCCTTCCTGGTGATTCAGGAGCCCTTCCTGGACGTCACCCGCCGCTACCAGGATCAGAAGGAATCCGGCACGTACGAGGGAGACGACAATCAAGCGGCCCCACGGGAGAAAGAGATTTCGGCGGCGGAAAACTGATACGCCGGTCCAGTCCTGTATTCGCTATTTCCCCTCGGGCAATGCCTCCGCATCTGCTCGCAGGGCGAAGAGCGCGTCGGGGCCGTGAATGGGAATCGGGTTGTACCAGAGCAGCAGCGCCTGGTGCTTTCCCACGGCCGCCGAGGCCGAGGAGATCCCGTCGTGGCCCCCGTGGAAGGGCCTTCGGTACACAGGCCAGGGGCCCTGGGCCAGGTCCGTCCACTGCCTGCCATCGAAGCGATAGACACCGACGTACAGATGCGCCTGACCCTCCCGTCGTCCTGGAAGGCGATACGTCCCCACCAGGGCCAGCACGTCCCTGCCGTCGAAGCTTCTACTCAATTGCACCTTGCCGGTATAGAAGTTCTGGACGACCCGGGGCGAGATGCGCGGCAAGGGTCGATAGGTCAGATCCCCGTCTTCCAGCGTAACGACGGTGATCTGCCTGGAAAGCTCCCCGGGCCCGTCGGATCGGTTGTAGATCCAGACGGGCATGCCGTTGGCCCCTCGACCGATGGGCAGGCCGTATGCCTTGACCTTCTCCTGCATCTGCGGTTTAAGGAGACTTTGCCACCTGCCGCCCTCGCGCTTGAAATACTCCCCCGCCGTTACAATGCTGCGATCTGCGCCCCGCCCCAGGACCTCCTGGCGCCCCAGGACCAGCATTTCAAATGGACCGGCCGGATCCACTACCACCTTGGAGACTCTCGTGGGGATCCGCCCTGACTCGCCCTCCGGGGCAAGGTAATCCAGTTCTTGCCACGTGTCCTTTTCCCATCTGCGAATGACGACGCGCGGGCGATATCGCACCTGGCCCCGTGGCGGGGGATCATTTCTGAGTTCCACGTAGACCGCCCGTCCCTTCTCGTCGAAGCTCAACTGGTAGCCCTGAACCGGCCCGGTTACGGTCCCGGGCACCTCCAGGCGCAGCGTCTGATCCGCCTGCCACCTGTCCTTTTTGAAGCTCAGCAGGTCCAGCCTGCGATGGCCACGGGGTGTGGACTCGGCACTCCAGCCCATCAGCAACTTTACGGTCCCGTCGGACCCGGCAGTCCAGGCCATCTTTTCATACTGCATGTACCCCATCGGGAAAACCAGCGAGCCCCAGCGGCGGATGAACTTGCTCTTGCCATCGGCGGGCCCGTCATTGCGAAGCTCGCGGGGAGCCACGACATCCACCCACTTCCCGCCCCGGCACGTTCGAACAAGCAGGTAGTTGACGAAGTTGCCTCGAGCGTCGGGAATCGTCTGCTCGAAAACGGCTGCGCAGCGCCCATCGGGAAGGACCACCGCAGCATGGGCGTCTCCCACCGGAGCGTTGGTAAGCCCGAACGTCTTGGGGTCGAAGCTGCGCGGATTGCTCTGCTGCCAAGGCGTAGCCGGCATCCCGGCCGGGCCTCGCGAGACGGAATGATCCCGCGACCATTGCCCCTGGACAGACTGCAAAAGCACTGCCGTGACGCCAAGGGCCAGGATGATTCTTCTTATTCGTTGTTGCAACGGCATACGCTCCTTCCTTGCCGCAAGCGGCGGATCCTTGTAGAACATGGGCCATCATGGAGCAAACAGACGTACTTATCGTTGGCGCCGGGCCCGTCGGCATCGAACTGGCCCTGCACCTGAAGAAGCTCGGGATCGATTATCTCCATCTCGAAGCAGGTCCACTGGGCAGGACGCTCCAGGAGCTTTGGCCTCGGAACACGCGGTTCCTCTCGGGGCCCGACGAGATCTGCCTTCCGGGCTATCCCATCGACAGCCCCGCCCAGGACCGCCCGACGGCCGAGGAGTACCTGGCTTACCTGCGCAGTGTAGTCCGACATGCCGCCTTGGACGTTCGAACCTACGAAAAGGTCACGCAAATCCAATCCGGCGAGGGCGGATTCGAGCTGACCTCCCTCCGCCACGGTGTCCAGCGCAGAATCGCCTCCAAGCGCCTCGTCCTGGCCACCGGGGACATGCACCGCCCCCGCCTGCTGGAGGTCCCCGGAAGGGACCTGCCCCACGTGCATCATGCCTTTCAGGACCCGGGGGTCTACTTCGGCTGCGAGGTGCTGATCGTCGGCGGGCTGAATTCCGCGGTGGAAGCCGCTATCCGCCTGTTCCATGTCGGGGCGCGGGTGTACCTCAGCTACCGGCGCGACGCCCTGGACAGCCAACGCATCAGTCACAAGCTCCTGCCCATCGCCCAGACGCTGATCGACAAGGGACACATCCACTTTCTGCCCCGAACCGCCGTGGTGGAGATCACCCCGGAAAAGACCTTCCTGGCACCGACAGGGGCGGACCATGACCCCACCGAGGGGCGGCGCATCGTAAAGCAGCCGGATTTCCTGCTGCCCCTGATCGGCTTTGAAGCCGACATCAGCCTGATGCTCCAGGCCGGCGTGAAATTCGAGACCCCCAACAGCCCCCCGCATCTGGACAAGGATACGATGGAGACCAACGTGGCCGGGCTGTACATCGCGGGCACAGCCTCAGCGGGCAACACCTACGGCCACGAGGAGTTCATCGAGACCTCGCATCCGCACGTGCAACGGATCGTGCGTCACCTGCGAGAGCAGATGGAGGTCTGATCAGCCCTGTTCGGGCTTCTTGAGCGGCTTGAACCTCGTCCGGGCCTGTCCCAGATCGTGAGCTTCCTCGACAGCCCGCTGGTAGAGGACTTCCTGGGCGCGGATGTCCCGGCTTCCCTTCCGGACGCGTTGATACGTCCCATCCGGCTGCAGTTGCCAGGCTTTGACATTGTCGTCGAAGTAGGTTCGCATGGTCTGGATCAGGCGGCGACGCAGGCGCGGGGTGGAGACGGGAAACAGCAGCTCGAGACGCTTGTCGAGGTTCCGCGTCATCCAGTCGGCGCTGGAGAGGTAGACTTCCTCGTGGCCTCCGTTGTGGAAATAGAAGACCCGTGCATGTTCCAGGAAGCGATCGACAATGGAGACCACCTCGATATTCTCGCTTACCCCGGCAATGCCCGGCTTGATACAGCAGATCCCGCGGACATTCAACTGCACCTGGATGCCGGCCTGGCTGGCCCGATACAGCGCTTTGGCGATGCGCTTATCCTGTAGAGAGTTGAACTTCGCGACGATCTTGCCCGGTTCATCCAGGGTCGAGGCCTGGATCTCCCGATCGATCAACTCCAGGATTCTCCTTCGCAGGCCTGTGGGGGCGATGGAAATGCGTGACCAGTCGACGGCTTCGCTGTAGCCGGTGAGGATGTTGAAGAAGGCTGCGACATCCATCGTCATGTCGCGGTCGCTGGTCATCATCCCGATATCCGAGTAGAGCTTGGCGGTCTTGTCGTTGTAGTTGCCGGTGGAAAGATGCGCATAGCGGGTGATCCGCTGGGCCTCTCGCCGGACGATCAGCAGCGCCTTGGCGTGGGTCTTGTAGCCGGCAATGCCGTAGATGACCAGCGCGCCGGCATCTTCCAGTCGCCGGGCCCACTGGACGTTCTGCTGTTCGTCGAAGCGGGCCTTGAGCTCCACCAGCACGATGACCTGCTTGCCCCCGCGGGCGGCGCGTTCCAGGGCGGCGATAATCGGGCTGTCGCCACTTGTGCGGTACAGCGTCTGTTTGATGGCCAGGACGTTGGGGTCTTCGGCGGCCTTTTCGACCAGTTCCACCACCGGCGAGAATGATTCATACGGATGGATCAGCAGGACGTCCTTTTCCTGAAGGCTTTGCCACAGGTCGTCGCTGCCGATCAGATCCGAACAGGGCTGGGCCGGCCAACCCGGATCGCGAAGATGATCCAGCCCCGGTCGGAATGCCAGATCCATCAGGGCATCGGCGGCCAGGACCGAGTCAATCTGGTAGACATCCTCGTTGGCGACATCGGCCATCTCCTTGAGCCACTTGAGGATCTGCCTGTCGGGGTGGGCGGAGATTTCCAGTCGCACCGGATCCCTGCGTTTGCGGGACTGGACGGCCTTTTCAATCGACTCGAGCAGATCCACCGCATCATCGCCGACTTCCACGTCTGCGTCGCGGCTGAGGCGGAAGACCGTTCGGGCCAGGATCTTGTCATGGGGAAAGACGGCCTGGAGATTTTCGGCGATAGCCTCTTCCAGGCACATCAGGCAGGTGTCTTCCTCGGCGGGCAGTCCGATGAACCGCGGCAGCACTGCGGGAACCGGAATCACGGCGATCCGCTGCCTGTTCTCGTGTCCTTCGGGCTCCTGGGTTTTGGTGCCCTTCTGGGCCCCGGGCTTCTTGACGGGCTTTGCCTGAAGTCGAACCGCCAGCATAAGCGACATGGCGGGCAATCGCGGAATCGGATTGAGCCGGTCGATCGCCAGGGGCGTCAGGGTCGGAAGCACCTCGGCCATGAAGTAGCCCTTGACGAACTTGCGCTGATGGGAATCCAGTTCCGAACCGGACAGAAGTTGCAGTCCCTCCTGCCGGAGTCGGTCCAGCACGTCGCGTATCCCCTCGGACTGCTCATCCACCATGCGGTGGGCCCGTTTGGAGATTTCCTTGAGCTGCTGCACCGGGGTCAGGCCGCTGATATCGCGCTTGCGCACCCCGGCGGCCCGCTGCTGCTTGAGCCCCGCAACGCGGATCATGAAGAACTCGTCCAGGTTCGAACTGACAATGGCCAGGAATTTCAGTCGCTCCAGCAGCGGCAGGGATTCGTTGAGCCCTTCGCGCAGCACGCGGTCGTTGAACTCCAGCCACGACAACTCGCGGTTGATATACAGTTGTGGGTCGTCCAGATCCTTCTTGGCCATTGGCTATGGTTCCTGTCTGGGGCTCAGCCGGGCGCCGGGGGAATCGAGGTCAGTCCAGGGCGCTTTGCTCACGTCGGTCCTGTCGGGCGATCGGGGCTTCCATCAGTCGGACCCGCAGGCCCAGAAGGTCCTCGAAAAGATCCACCTTCCTTGCCAGGGCCCGACGTTCGAGGGTCAGATCCCGCACGCCGGGGATGTGAAGAATCAACTCATCGGAAGTCTTTTCCACCCGCAGCTCCCGGATCTGCTGCGCGTGGCCTCGATCCAGCGCGTCGGCCACCCGGAGAAGGGCGGCCAGCTTGCTGACCACCACCCGCTGTTCACGCGGAATGGAAATATACTCCACGTGGGACTGGCGAGGGACGCTTCGCCGATGATACCGCGTCAGAAGCGCCACCACCTGCAGTTCCTCTCCGCGAAGCCCGAAGACCTCCGCGTTGGAGATCAGGTAATAACTGTGCTTGTGGTGGGCTCTGCCCGAGACGAACGTGCCGACCTCATGAAGCAAGGCCCCTACCCGAAGCAACAGTCGATGTCGGGACGTAAGCCCCAACTCCCCGCGGAGTTCGTCAAAGAGCTTCACGCTCAAGTCCGCCACGCATTCGGCATGTTCCTGATCGTATCGATATTTCTCACCGATGGCCGCAGCCGAGTGCAGAACATTTCGTGAAAGGGCTTCGTCCTCGTGACCCCGAACGCTGCGGGCCAGGTCCAGCAGGAGTCCGTCCCGCATGGACACGTTCGAAACGATGATGCTCTTGGCCTTGGTGGCCTCGACCAGCGACTCGAGTACCAGCAGGGCCGGGTTGAGCGTTTCGGCATCGGCAAAGGGCAGGTCAAAAGTCCGGCTGATTTCCTCCGGGGCCAGCGACTGGCATCGCCGAACGAAACTCTTCAGGGCCGAGACCTTCATCTCGTGCAGCGACGTGCCGTCGATCTGCCGGCCGATCTGACCGGCGGCAAAACGTGCGTCGCCCCCCAGGGCGACGAAGCTGCGGATGCGGTTCATCGGCAGCGACTTGCAGATACCCGAGAGAATGCCGGCGATCTGGTGACGAATCAGGTCGGCTGCGCGTTCGGGGGTCTCTTCGGTGGCACTGAGCACTTCCTGGAGACGAATCGATCCCAGACGGTAGCTGCCCGAGTTCTGGATCTCTCCTCCCTCCAGGAGGGTCAGAAGCGCGTTTCCGCCCCCGATCTCGCCGACCAGGATCTCGCCGGTCAGCGGCTGATCCAGTTGCTCGAGTTCCTCGTTGACGGCCGAAACGATCAGGCGGGATTCTTCCGAGGGGTCGATAATCTCCACGTCCAGGCCCGCAGCCATGTAGACCCGATCGATGAACGGGTCGGCGTTGGCGGCCTCGCGGGTAGCGCTGGTGGCTACGGCGCGGATGGTCTCCACGCCGTAGGTCTCGATGATCTTTCGATAGTCCTTGAGGATGGAGATAACCGCCGACATGGTCGGGCCGCTCAGACGCCCGCTTACGAAGGTGTCCTGCCCGAGGCGCACCGCCCGCCAGATGCGTTCGAGCACATCGACATGCCCGTCGGCTTCGACCTGCGCTATGGCCATCCGGATGGAGTTGCTGCCCAGGTCGATGACAGCGATAGGAATCGGATCATTCTGACGGTCGGTTTCGGTCATTGGTTTGCTTTCGGTCTTCGACTCAACCGGCCGGAATCTTTCGGCCCTGTTGGGTATGCAGGGCGGTGGTGCGAATCTTCACACAGACCGCGAAGGTCTGCTGGAACAGGTCGGATTTTTTCTCGGCTGCGGCCTGTTCCTCTTCCACCGGACCCAATGCGAAACACCGCAGATGCACCTTACCATCGGAGGCACGGCAATGCACGCGGTCGATACGTCCCTGGTGAGTGCGATCGAGCCCGTCGCACAGCCGGACCAGCGACGCAAGCTGGATCGCGGACCTGCGGTCGTTTTCTTCCAAGCCGCCAAGACACGGATGCGACGCCTTGGGCAAGGCCTTGCGATGGTACCGGGCCACGGCCGCTACCAGGGCCCGTTCCTGACGGCTCAGGGGCAATGTCCGATCCTGGAGGATCAGATCGCGCGAGGTCTTGTGATGCCCCTTGCGTCCGTCCCGCCAGCCGATGTCATGCAGCCGGGCTCCTGCCCAGAGCAGGTCGCGCAGTCGCGGCTGGATCCCGTGGAAACACTCGAGCTGATCGAACAGGTCCAAGGCCAGTTTCGCCACGTGACGAGGATGGCTGCCTTCATCCCTGCATTGACGGGCCAGGGCTTCGGCCTTGCTGATGAGTCCCGGCGATACGACCTTTCCAATTCCTGCTTGCTGCGACCGATCCGTTGTCTGCCTGTCGATGGTACGTCTCCTTTTCGGCCTTGCGTCCGGCAGGGGCCTGAGTCCACCATTCTAGCAAAATGCCGGCCTGGATTGTTAAGATCTCGTTAACGCCCGTCTACGCCCCCCGGGCTTGCTCGCACAGGGTTCGGACCCATTGGACATATCGGCCGATATCGAACTTCCGCTCCAGCCCGGCTGCGTTCATGTAGCGGACCTGCCCGAAGATATCCCTCTCCTGCCAGGGCCTGTCGTGGAGGCCGAAAATCCATCCGACATTGGCATAGGAGAGCGGATCGCGGCCATCGAGGAAATAGCGATTGTTGAGCTTCAATGCAAGACGATGCGCGAAACGCGGCGCCTTGGTCCATTCCAGGATCTTCTTACCCCAGTACATCCGCATGTAGTTGTGCATCTTGCCGGTAAGGACCATCTCCTTAGCCGCCGCGTTGAAGTACGGATCGTCGGTACAGGCCGATTCGATCTGCTCGGCGGTGTAATGCTCCCTGCGCCGGTCGGTTTTGTGTTTAGCCAGCGTCGAACGCGCCCAGGCCGGCAGAGCCTTGTAGGAATCGTAGTCCCGGGTGTAATGCACGTAATTGATCGCCAGTTCGCGACGGACGATCAGCTCTTCCAGAAAGGCCTCGCGGTTGGCTTGGCGGGCCTGGCTGTCTGCCACGGCCAGGGCCACCTCGATCGGGCTGATCTGCCCGAAATGCAGATACGCGCTCAGATGCGACTGAATGTCCAGAGACGGATCGCTGCGAAGTTGATCGTAATCGGGAAGCTTGTGCCGAACGAACGCTCCCAGGCGGCCCCGCGCTTCCTTCAGGCCCCCGGTGTAAAAGGGGCTCACATCCGGCTGTTCTGTCGGCGAGAGCTTCTCAAGCAAAGCCGACCAGTCGTCGGCCGGCTCTGAAGGAATGTCGAGTCCTACGGCATCGACGCCGGCGTCCAGGCTCTGCCGGCGACGTAGAAAGGCCGCAAGGTGCTTGTGAATTCGTGGTCGAATCGTCCGGGCAGCGTACTCGCGCTTGTCGGAAGCCACCGCGACAGGGACCACCACATCGGCTTCAACTTCCACAACCAGACAGTCCACCTTGCGCGCCAGCTTGCGTCTCCAAAGCTTCTGATGCCGCAGATAGCCGCGATCGCAGACGAGCATGGCCGCCTGCCCGGCAAGCTCGGTGAGGGTCTCCACCGGCTTACCGATGCGAAGACAGAATCCGATGCCGCGCTGTTTGAGCTGGCCGGCCGTCTCGCAGAGCCCCTGGAGCATGAAGGCGTAGTGGCGGCCAGAGGCCTCGGGATAAGCAGGCATCAGGGCAAAGGCCACCAACAGGGGCAAGTGCAGATCGTTGGCCCGTTCGAGAGCGTATTCCAGGGCGGCGTTTCCCGAGGCCCGCTGAGATGCCTGCATCCAGTACAGGACATATCGGCCCCGGGCCAGATCCTTGTTGTTGGCCAAGTGGATCCGCGCCTTGTCTGTCACCTGGGAAGAGTGGATCGATGTCATGTTTCACCTGCATTGGAATTCTTGGCTGGTTCGGCGGAGAAATCAACATCCCATCTTGCCCAGGCCGCCCAGCGGGGGTAGGCTTGTCGCTTCATCCAACATCGGAAAAGGAAGCCCGACATGCCCGAAAAGCGACCCAATATCCTGTTCTTCTTCTCCGACCAGCAGCGCTGGGACACGTGCGGCTGCTACGGCCAAAACCTGGAAGTAACGCCCAACCTGGACCGGATGGCTTCGGAGGGCGTGCGGTTCGAGCATGCCTTTACCTGTCAGCCGGTGTGCGGCCCGGCGCGGTCGTGCCTCCAGACCGGCCTGCACGCCACGCAGACCGGCGTGTGGAAGAACGGCCTGTCTCTGCCGCGGGAAACCAAGACCCTCGCCCACCACCTGGGCGATATCGGCTACGAGACGGCGTACGTGGGCAAGTGGCACCTGGCCTCGCGCCATTTCCACGAATTCGACAGCGTGGCCGTTCCCGAACAGTTCCGGGGCGGATACCGGGACTACTGGTGCGCAGCGGATATCCTCGAATTCACCTCCCACGGCTACGGCGGTCACATGTGGGACACCGAGGGCAACAAGGTCGAGTTTCCCCCCGATCGCTACCGGGCCGACGCCTGCACGGATATCGCCCTGGAGTACCTTCGCAACCGCAAGAGGCCCGAGGATCCGTTCTTCCTGATGGTCTCGTACATCGAGCCCCACCACCAGAATGACCGGAACCGCTACGAAGGGCCCGAAGGTTCCAAGGAGCGTTTCAAGGACTATACGCCCCCCGGCGACCTGGCCAAGAGTCCGGCAGAGGGAGACTGGCCAGAGAACTACCCCGACTATCTCGGCTGCTGCAACAGTCTCGATTCCAACCTGGGTCGCTACCTGTCGCTGCTGGAAGAGCAGGGAATCCTGGATGAGACGCTCGTGATCTACACCAGCGATCACGGCAGCCATTTCCGCACGCGAAACGGGGAGTACAAACGCTCCTGTCACGACGGCTGTATCCGCGTGCCGCTGGTCGTCCGGGGCCCGGGCTTTGCCGGCGGGAAGGTGATCGACCGGCCGGTGAGTATACTGGACGTTCCGCCGACGATCCTCTCCGCGGCCGGCCTGGAACCGCCGGCCCAGCACCAGGGGTATGCCCTTGCGCCCCTGGCAGCGGGCCAGGACAATCGTCCCGAAGAGGAGGTCTTCCTCCAGATCAGCGAGGACCACATAGGCCGGGCTATCCGCAGCCGCAGGTGGACCTACGAAATCGCCGTTCCGGGCATCAGCGGCAACGCCCAGCCCGGCAGCCAAGCCTACGTGGAGGCCCACCTGTACGACAACGAAGCCGACGAGCATCAGCTCAACAACCTGGTCGGAAGCGACGAGCACAAGGAGATCCGCGCGGAACTGGCGGAGAAGCTCAAGGCCCACATGGTCCGGGCCGGCGAGGCCGAGCCGGTGATCCTGCCGGCCCCGTAAGGTTCGGACGCCTCTTACATCTTCTCGCCCATGATGCCGTAGACGATGAAGTACCGCGCCTTGAGGGCCTCTTCGGGTGCTTGGGCAGGGGCAGGTCCCATCCGCCCCTGGAAGCGCTTGGGGATCAGCCCCGAAGAGCCCGAGGAACGCTCTTCGATGACGCTCTTGCGGTCGTGGAAGCGGTGCGGACCGCCCAATTCGGCCATGGGGTCGATTCGGCCGGAAAGGAATCCCCCAAGCTTGCCCGAGGGCGTCAGGACCGGAGCAGCGGCCTCACCGGGAAGCAGCTCGGGCACGAGTAACCGACCCTTCGCGTCGCGCTTGGCCCGGAACGGCACAACACGGGGGACATTTCCCATGGCTCGAAACATCGGCAGGGCCACGAAGGCCAGCGTTTGGCCCTGCTCGATTTTCGCCGATTCCGCGTCGGTCTTGAGCGGCTCGAACGTCGCCGCCTCGACCTGCAGCGATACGAGATTCAGTTCATTCAGGGCCTTTTCGTCGCGGCTGCGCGAGATGCGCGCCGGCAGGACCGTCTCGGCGTCGATTTGCACGTACACCTCCAGCGCGTCGGCCAGGAATGACCCGTCGACCAGCAGCGTGTGCTGGGAAACGGGGACGGCGACGGCCTGGACGAAATCCAGCCGATCGTAGACCGGCACGGGCAGTTCGTAGTCGTAGCCCTTTTCTTGCCGGCCGGGCAGGAGCCAGGTCTCGCGTTGCCTGCGTCGCGGGCGCCGGCGGACGTCCTCTCCCTGGGTTACCCGCACGCCGTGGTTGTTGAGGACCTCCTTGACGGCCAAGTAATCCGGGTGCTTTCTTTGTTCTCCCGAAACGGCACGGGCCCCTTCCAGAAGCAGATCGCGCACGGACTGGGACTCGGGCTTCATGCAATACAGATCCAGCAGCGAGGGCAGACCTTCCAGGGGCGTGCCCTTCTGGACCTGGGCCTTGGCGTATCCCTGGTGCCCTGCCGCCATTCGGGGCGATGTTTCCTGGACGTTGAGAAACATCCTGATCGCCGATTCGTTCTTATTCTGACGCAGGTAGACGATCCCGAGCAAGAGGTTGCGCAGGGTCGGATCCGGCCAGGCGCGGGCGGCCCCAAGCAGGTCCTCGTACACCGGGGCCATCTGCAACCGGGTGGGGCCGTCGTTTCTTCGGCCTCCCGAGCGGATTTTGCGGACCTTCTGGTACGTCTCCCGCGCCTGTTCCTGCGCGTCCTGGCTGACCTTGCGGAGACGACGGATCTCCTCGGGACCGACCCATTGGAGCCCGATCTTCCGCTTGCGGTCCTTGACGGCCTTTTGCCAGAACTCGATTCGACTGTCGAGGTTCTCCACCGAGAAGCCCCGCACGCCGGGGATCTTGCTCTTGAGGAAATGAAAGACGATCAGCTCGGGCCTTTCGGCATGGGTGGGCGAGAATTTCGGTTGCCCCGGAAGGGCCGGCGGCGAGAGCAACGCCAGGCTCTCGGCCTGGGTTTCCTCCTCTGCCTTCGGGTCGGAGACCTGGTCTCCGGGCTTGTCGGGATTTTCCGCCGGATCGGCATCGGAGACGGTTTCGGCGATGTAGAGCACATCCACGGCGTCGAGTTCGTGAACGGTCCCGTCGGGAGATGTCACGATCACCTTCTCTTCGCTGCGGCGGACTTGCCCCCGGACCTTTTTGCCGCCGATGAGGTAGACGGTGTCGGCCCAGGCGAGGCTCGATAGGAGCCCTACAAGAACAAGCATCCTCAAACGCATGGAAATCTCCCGTGGGAAAGTCGGCGCCGCCGGTAAGCAAAGCGCATTTTGGACTTCAGGGCTTCTGGATTCTTCCGGGTCCCCTAGTATAACGTGTATCGGCCCAAGGTGTTGCGTTCCTTCGCAAATCGGGAACCTGCGATGCTTCCGGGCCGTTGTTAGAGCAACCGACCCAAGGACTGCAGGGAGCATTCAAAAATGAGACGACTGGGATTCCTCCTTCCGGCGCTGCTGGTGTTTGCGACATCCGCCGCCCATGGTCAATTTGACACCCCCGGGCTGGGGTTCCCGGAACAGCCACCCAGTGGCCAACCCCAGGCCATCAAGATCAGAACGGTGGCCTCGCAGGAAATCGTCAAGCCCGGAGAGGTCTTCCTCGTGGCGGTGGTGATCGACATCGACGAGGACTGGTATCTCTACAGTCCCGATCCCGGGAGCACCGAGGATTTCCCCGTCTCGCCATCGGAGTTGATCGTTCAGCCGGGGCCATTCGAACACCTGGCCACGCTCTGGCCACCCGACAAGTCCAAAACCCTCCAGATCGGGGCCGACTCCTATACCAACTTCATCTATGAAGGTCGCAAAATCGCCTTCCTGCGCCTCCGGGCGCCCGAGGAGATGCTCGCTCAACCGGGGCGGGTGAGTGTGGAACTCACCGGCCAGATATGTTCCGAAGGGGGAAGCTGTGTCCCGTTGGAGACGAGCCCGGCCCTTCGGGGGTCGGTTGAGCTTCCGACGGCACCGCAATCCCGGCCCAACCCGGACTGGGACCAACTGGGGGATGTGGATACCCTTCTGGCCAAGGCGAAAACGCCGCAACAGTTGCAGGAGATTCACGCTTCGCAGGCCCAGGATAGCCCGCTGGTCATCGGGGGCGTGGGAGATCTGACACTCCTGGGAGCTTTTGCCCTGGCCTTGCTGGTGGGCCTGATGCTGAACATCATGCCCTGCGTCCTGCCGATTATCCCGCTTCGGATCTACAGCATCGTGAACATGGCCGGCCAGTCGCGCAAGCGCGTGGTGGGTCTGGGCCTGGCCTTTGCCTTGGGCATCCTGTTGTTCTTCCTGGCCCTGGCGGCGATCAATGCGGCGATCAGCCTGACGACCGGCCAGGCACTGGACTGGTCGGAGATGTGGAAGTTCCCCCTGGCCCGGGCGATGGTGGTGGTAATTCTCGTCATCGTGGCGGCCAACATGTTCGGGCTCTTCACCGTGACCGTGCCCAAAAAAGTCGCCCAGATCGAAGCCCAGAGCAATACGAGCAAGGGCGGGATGGCCTCGTCGGTGGGGATGGGCTTGATGATGGCGATTCTCTCGACCCCGTGCAGTTTCGGGCCCCTGCTGGGGGTGCTGGCCTGGGCCCAGGGCCAACCGCTTATGCAGGCGACCCTGGTTTTCGTGTTCATGGGCCTGGGCATGGCCCTGCCCCACGCCTTGCTGGTGGCCTATCCCAAGCTTCTGGAGAAGATCCCCAAGCCCGGCATCTGGATGGAGCATTTCAAGCAGGCGATGGGTTTTGTCATCCTGCTGGTCGGAGCGTACTTCCTCCATACGCTCTCGACGACCACCTACGCCGGATGGGTGGCTGCCTTTGCGGTGCTCCTCTCGATGGGCCTGTGGATCTGGGACAAGTGGGTCAAGTACACCGACCCGGCCCGGAAGAAGCTGCTGGTCCGAGGGACCGTGGTCGTCCTGCTGGTGGCGGCGGGGATCTGGATGCTCCAGCCCCCCACACCGGGCCGAGGCGTGCAGTTCGTGAACTACGACCCGGCCCTGCTGGCCGAGGCGAGCAGCCGGAACCGCCCGGTATTGCTGAAATTCACCGCAAGCTGGTGCATCGTCTGCAAGGAGATCGACGCAAGTGTTTACGCTTCGCAGCAGGTGGCCCGTCGCCTGGAAGAATACAACGTTCTGCCGGTCAAGGTGGACGTCAGCGACGCCGGCACCCCGGGCCGGCGCCTCATGAAGGAGCAATTCAACCATAGTGCTCCGCCCCTTTCGGTCCTGATACCCGGCGACGGTGGCAAGAACGTGCATCTGCTGGGCAATTTCAGTGTGGAAGACCTCTACGCTGCGATGGAAGAGGCCGATCTCTCCCCGAAGGAGAAGCAGGAAGAGGTTCAGCCCCGGCAGGCCCGGCCGGATCAACCTGCCCCCGTCGGATCGGATTCTCCCTGATGCCCGGGAGGAAAATCTTCGTCTTCGGGCCTCGCCGGGTCTGAAGGTGGCTTGTCTGGCGGGGCCAATCGGGTACAATCCTCCGGATGGACCCCAAGTACATTCGAAACTTCAGTATCATTGCCCACATTGACCACGGCAAGAGCACGCTGGCCGACCGCATGCTCCTGCTGGCAGGGGCGATCACACAGCGCGAATTCCGCGAACAACTCCTGGACGACATGGACCTCGAGCGCGAACGCGGAATCACCATCAAGGCCTCGGCCGTTACCATCCAGTACAAGCACAACGGCCGGAACTACATGCTCAATCTCATCGACACGCCCGGCCACGTGGACTTCCATTACGAGGTCAGCCGGGCCCTGCAGGCCTGCGATGGAGGATTGCTGATCGTCGACGCTGCCCAGGGCGTCGAGGCCCAGACCGTCGCCAATGCCCACCTGGCCGACCGATGCAAGCTGCCCCTGGTGCCGGTGGTCAACAAGATCGACCTGCCCACTGCCCGGCCTGAAGATACCGCCATGGAGGTGGAAAGTCTCCTGGCCACCCCGGCTGAGGACTGCATCTTCACCTCCGCCAAAACCGGAGAGGGCATCGAGGACCTGATGGCGGCGATTGTCGAGCAGCTTCCGGCCCCCAAAGCCGACGCCTCGGCCAAGACCCGGGCGCTGGTCTTCGACAGCCAATACGACGAGTACCGCGGCGTGGTGGTCTACTTCCGCCTGGTCGACGGCAAGCTATCGGTGGGTGACAAGATCCGCATGCTCGGCACGCGCGACGTCTACCAGATCGGCATGATGGGCAAGTTTACCCCCCTTCTGAAAGAAGTTGATTCCATGGCGGCCGGGGAGGTGGGCTTCCTTACTGCCTCGATCAAGACCGTTCAGTCGGTGCATGTGGGCGATACGATTACGCTGGAATCCAGCCCGGCCGATAAGCCCCTGCCCGGCTATCGTCCCCCCCAGCAGATGGTCTTCAGCGACTTTTACCCCGGCCCCAGCACCCAGTTTCCGACCATGCGGGAAGCGCTGGAGAAGCTCCAGCTCAACGATTCGTCCCTGGTCTTCCAGCCGATCAGCTCCGACGCACTGGGTTTCGGCTTCCGGTGCGGCTTTCTGGGCATGCTTCATATGGAGATCGTCCAGGAGCGCCTGGAACGCGAGCACGACGTGGAGGTCGTTCAGACCGCCCCCACCGTACCCTACCAGGTGCTCAAGAACGACGGGGAGGTGACGGAAGTCGACTCGGCCGGGGACCTGCCCGACCCGAACTACATCGAGGAAATCCGCGAACCGGTCTGTCGGGTGGACCTGATCGTTCCCGGAGATTCCATCGGGCCTGTGATGCAGCTTTCCGAGGATCGCCGGGCCGAATACGAGAAGACCGAGTACCTCTCGGCCGAGCGAGTCATTTTGACATACAAGTTCCCGCTGGCGGAGCTGATCTACGACTTCTACGACAAACTCAAAAGCGCCACCCGCGGCTACGGCACGATGGACTACGAGCTGATCGGATTCTTCGCCAACGATCTGGTCAAGCTCGATATCCTGGTCAACAACCAGAAGGTGGACGCCCTTTCGGTCATCTGCCACCGTTCCAAGGCGGACGTTCGAGGCCGGGCCATCATTCAGAAACTCCGGCAGGAAATCGACCGCCACATGTTCGAGGTACCCCTCCAGGCGGCCATCGGCTCACGGGTCATCGCCCGAGAGACGATCAAGGCGGTTCGCAAGAACGTCACGGCCAAGTGCTACGGCGGAGACGTTTCGCGTAAGCGTAAGCTGCTGGAGAAGCAGAAGGAAGGTAAGCGCCGGATGAAGATGGTCGGCAACGTGGAGATTCCGCAGAAGGCGTTTCTGGCGGTTCTGGAAGGCGAGTAAGGTACCGGCGGCTCATGGACGAAGCCATCCGAAGCAAGATCCGCAAGGCCAGGGGCAAGTTTGCCGCAATGGCCGGCGCGTACAGCCTCGGAGTCTTCAACGATAACTTCTTCCGACAGGCGGCGATTCTCCTGGCCGGGGTGGCCGGCAAGGGGCGGATCATGATGCTCTTCGCCCTGCCTTACGTGCTGCTGGCTCCCCAGGCGGGGTGGTTTGCCGACCGCTTCAGCAAACGCCGGGTGGTGATCGGGGCCAAGGTTATGGAAGTGGCCGCCATGATCATCGGCGCCCTGGGCGTCTGGATGCTCAACTGGCCTTTGATCCTGATCATGACGTTCATGATGGCACTGCAGTCGTGCGTTTTCGGCCCGGCGCTTAATGGCTCGATCCCCGAGCTCTACCCTCCCGAGTACGTCAACAAGGCCAACGCGATTCTCAAGGCGGCTGTTACCGTCTGCATCCTTATCGGTGTGGGCGTCTCGGGGGCTGTGCTGAGCATTCCCGGCGGCTCACCGCTGCCGGAGGTCCCGGCCGGGCGTTTCTACGTGGGTCTGGCCGTCATCGCCATTTCGGTCATCGGGCTGGTGGTGAGTTTCCGGACGGTCCGCCGGCCCGCTGCCGATCCCAGCCAGCCCTTCCCCAAAAAGGCCACCTGGGAAATTCTCGTTCGACTCAAGGAGATCCATCGCGACCGGCTGCTGTTTGTCGTGGTGATGATCGATACGTTCATCTGGGCCTTCGGCTCGCTGATGATCCTGGTGGTGGCCGCTTGGGAAGACCGCCAGTTCCACCTGAGCGAACTGAACATCAGCATGCTCACGGCCACGCAGTTGATCGGCGTGGCCATCGGCGGGGGACTTGCCAGCCGCCTGGACATGACGGGGCGGTGGCACAAGGTGCTCGCCCCGGCAGCGGCGGGGCTGGGGCTGATTCTCCTGGCGGTGGGAGCGGTGCCGATCGTGGGTGTCTCGGCCCGGTTGCCGAGCTTGTACGCGCTGATGGTCCTGGCCGGCATCGCCGTGGGACTGCTGATGATTCCGTGCGAGTCGTTCATTCAGATCCGTCCCAGCCCGCAACGAAAAGGGGCTGTGATCGCCGCAGCCAACTTCGCGATCTTCAGCGGCATCCTCCTCTCGGGTCCCGCGGCGGATCTGCTCAACGCCCACCTGGATCCGTCGGTGAGCCTGACGATGGTCGGTGGGATCTGCCTGATCGTCTCGATCGTTTCCCTGGGGGCCTTGCGAAAGGCGACACGATGATCGATCCATTGATGAGAGGTTTCGTTCGCACCGTTCTGGGATTGCGATACCGCATCCGGACGACCGGGATCGAGGAGGTCGCAAGCAGGGGCCGATCCGGTATTCTCTTCCTGGCCAATCATCCGGCGCTGATGGACCCGATCGTGATCATGTCGGTTCTGCACAAACGGTTTCGGCCTCGGGCCCTGGCAGATGAAAACCAGATCGACCGATTCTTCATCCGCACGCTTGCCCGGCGGGTCGGGGCGATTCCCACGCCGGACCTGGTGGCCTCGGGGCCCGCAGCGCGCGAGAACGTCCGAATGGGTTTGGAGAAGTGCATCGACGTTCTGCGCAGCGGCCAGAACCTTCTGTTGTATCCTTCCGGCCACGCCTACCACAGCCGCTACGAGGACCTCCGCGGCAACAGCGCGGTCCGCACGATCCTCGATGCCCTCCCCGAGCAGCGCATCGTTCTGCTCCGCCAGCGCGGCTTGTGGGGCAGCCGATTCAGCCGGGCCCGGGGCACCGAGCCGGATATCGGCGACGTCTTGAGACGCGCCGCCTGGGTCCTGCCGGTCAACGGGCTCTTCTTCATGCCCCGACGGGAGATCGATATCGAATTGGTCGAGCCCGACGACCTGCCCCGCAATGCAGGCCGAAAGGAACTCAACGCCTACCTCGAGGAGTTCTTCAACCGGGACGCCCCCCCGGCCACGGCCGTGGCGGACTTCTTCTGGCAGAGGCCGAAGCAATGGATCCTGCCCGAGCCGGAAAAGCCCGCCCTTGGCGGAGATATCCAGAGCGTCAGCCCGGCCACGCGGCAGATCGTGCTGGACCATCTTCAAGAGGTCACCGGCGTAGAGCAGATCGACTGGGACGACAAGCTTGCGGCGGACCTGGGTCTGGACAGCCTGGCCCGGGCGGACCTGCTGGTCTGGCTCCAGAGCGAATTCGGCTTCTCCGGCGGAGACGTTGATGCCCTGGTGAGGGTGTCGGACCTGGCCCTGGCGGCCTCGGGGACTGTCCCTGCCGGCCAGAGCGTCTCCGTGCAATCTCCGCCGAGTCGCTGGCAGGCAGGTGATCAGAAGCATCGTCTCCATGCCCCACCGGGGGCCACGCTCAACGAGGTCGTGCTGGCCGCGGCCAGGCAGGGGCCCAAGTCGCCGCTGCTGGCCGATCAGCGAAGCGGCCTCAAGACCCCCCGGGATCTGCTCACCGGTGTTTTTGCGCTGCGTCCCCTGCTGCGGCAGATGCCCACCGAGGCGGTGGGGATCATGCTGCCGGCCTCGGTGGCTGCGGCCACCCTCTACACCGCAACGCTCTATTCAGGCAAGACGCCGGTGCTGGTCAACTGGACGACCGCGCCGGGGCATCTGAAACACTGCCTGGACCTGGCCGGAGCGAAGAAGGTCCTCACCGCCCGGGCCCTGCTGGAGCGACTCAAGGGCGAGGGGATGGATCTCTCGGCCATTGAAGACCGCCTTCTGTGCCTGGAGGACCTGGCATCGAGCCTGAGCAAGACCGACAAACTCCGGGCTGCCCTGGCCGGGCGGTTCAAGCCCGACTCCCTGCTGGAGATCGAGCCCTCGACCACCGCGGCTGTTCTGTTCACCTCCGGCAGCGAAGCACTTCCCAAGGCCGTCCCCCTGACGCACGAGAACATTCTGGCCAACCTGCGCGACCTGTCACAAGTCTTCCATCTCCACAGCAGCGACCGCCTGCTGGGCATGCTTCCGCCCTTCCATGCCTTCGGGCTTACGGTCAACATCTGCGTCCCGCTCTGTCTGCACCTTCCGGTGGTCTATCATCCGGATCCCACGCAGTCGGCCGTCCTGGCCCGGATCATCGAAACCTGGAAGACCACCTTGCTGGTGGGCACGCCGACGTTTCTGGGCGGAATCGTGCGGTCGGCTCCGGGGCCGATGCCCTCCCTTCGTCTGGCGGTTACCGGTGCGGAAAAGGCCCCGCCCCGCCTCTACGAGCAACTCAAGCAGATGTGCCCCTCGGCCAAGATCCTGGAAGGCTACGGCGTAACGGAATGCTCGCCGATCGTGGCTGTCAACGATGAGAACGACCCCAGGCCCCAGACCATCGGCAAGCTGCTGCCGAGTTTCGAGGCCCGCCTGGTGGATCCGGAGACCCACAGGCCTACAGAAGACGATCGCCGGGGCATGCTGCTTATTCGAGGCCCCAGCGTGTTTGAGGGGTATCTGGGCCCGGATGCGCCCGACCCGTTCGTGCAGCTTGAGGGCAAGAGCTGGTACAATACCGGCGATCTCGTCGCTCGGGACCAGCAAGGCGTCTACACCTTCCGGGGCCGCTGGAAACGCTTCGTGAAGATCGGCGGGGAGATGATCTCCCTGCCGGCGATCGAATCGGTCCTGGCCGACGCCTTTGAACCCGAGGACGCCGACGCCCCCGGACTGGCCGTGGTGCCCAGCGGGCCCGAGGGACAGATTCAGCTTGTGCTTTTCACCACGCGAGAGATAAGCCGCGAGCAGGCCAATCGCGCCTTGCGGGACGCGGGCCTCAGCGGCCTGCACAACATCCGGCAAGTTCGGGCAATAGAGGAAATGCCCCTTCTGGGCACCGGCAAGGTCAACTACCGCGCCCTGGAGGGGAAACTGGATTCCTCCGAGGCCAAAGACGAGGCAGACTGAGACGGCTTTCGGGGCGCTGTTGTTCTTGCCTGCAGGCGACTGGAAGGGTACACTGCCCGTTTCAAACTCATACCACCGGGCCGCAGGCCCAAGATGCCCAAGACCCAGGAGAGGCTCCATGCCCCATGATATTCTTCATCAGACCGATCCCGAAGTCGCGCAATTGATCGACCAGGAGACCCGCCGACAGAGCGAGACCCTGGAGATGATCGCTTCGGAGAACCATACCTCGCCGGCCGTCATCGAGGCGATGGGATCGGTCCTCACCGACAAATACGCCGAAGGCTACCCGAAGAAGCGCTGGTACGAAGGCTGCTGGAACGCCGACAGCGTGGAACAGTTGGCCATCGACCGCTTCTGCAAGCTCTTCGGCGTGGACTGCGCCAACGTTCAGCCCCACAGCGGCACCAGTGCGAATACTGCGGTGTACCTGGCCGCCCTGGAGCCCGGGGACAAGATCATGGGCATGAGCCTGGCCCACGGCGGGCACCTTTCCCACGGCTACGACGTCAACATCTCCGGGATGTTCTACAAGTCGGTCAGCTACGGGGTTTCCGAGAAAACCGAGCGGCTGGACATGGACCAGGTGCGGCAGATGGCGCTCAAGGAGAGGCCCGACATGATCGTCGTGGGGGCCTCGGCCTATCCGCGACAGATTGATTTTGCCGCCTTTGGTGATATCGCCAAAGAGGTCGGCGCCCTGGTCCTGGCCGACATCGCCCACATCGCGGGCCTGGTGGCGGCCGGGGTGCATCCGGACCCCGCCCCGCACAGCGACTTTGTGACCACCACGACACACAAAACCCTTCGCGGGCCCCGCGGCGGGGTGATCGGCTGCAAGGAAGACTGGGCCAAAAAGATCAATTCGGCCGTCTTCCCCGGGACCCAGGGAGGCCCGTTGGTGCACGTCATCGCCGCCAAGGCGGTCGCGTTCCACGAGGCCATGCAGCCGGAGTTCATCGAATATCAGAAGAAGGTCATCGCCAACTGCCAGGCCCTTGCGGCGGCGCTGAAGGAAGAAGGCTGGCGGCTGGTTTCCGACGGAACGGAAAACCACCTGCTGCTGATCGACCTTCGCAGCCGATTCGAGGACCTTACCGGCAAGCAGGCGGCCGGCTGGCTCAGTCAGGCCGGGATTATCGCCAACAAGAACACGATTCCATTCGAAACCCGTTCGCCCTTCCAGGCCAGCGGCGTGAGACTGGGCACCCCGGCCGCCACGACCCGCGGCATGGGCGAGGCGCAGATGAAGACGATCGCCCAGTGGGTCGATGCGGTCTTGACCAGCCAGGGCGATGAAGAGAAACTCTCGGGCATCCGCGAGCAGGTCCTGGAGTTCTGCAAGGAATTCCCCGTTCCCGCCTGCCGGGTCGAAGCCTAGAATTACACTGCTATCCTGGAGACACCCATGCGCGAGGTCTACCGCATTCTCGATGCGAATATCAACCGTGCCCGCGAGGCCCTGCGGGTCGCGGAGGACTGCGGTCGTTTCGCACTGAACGATCCTGCCGTAACGGCCATGGCCAAGAACCTTCGCAGCGATTTGAAGGAGGTCCTCGCCGAGCTTCCCTCCGACGAGATCCTCACCTCGCGCGACACGGCGGGCGATATCGGCACGGAATTGACCAGTCCCTCCGAACCGTTGCGAAAGGACCTGGGGGACGTGGCCATCGCGGCCTGCAAGCGCCTGAGCGAATCGTTGCGAACCATCGAGGAATACTGCAAATTCATCGCTCCGGGCCAGGTGCTCAAGATCGAGCGGATGCGGTACAACGGCTACACGCTCGAGCAACGGCTGATATCGCGGTTGATGGTTTCCCAGCGGATCGGCGCGGCGAGGCTGTACGTGCTGCTCACCAGCAGCATGTGTACCGGAAGCATCCGGGAAAAGGCACGCCTCGCCATCGCCGGCGGGGCCGACATGGTCCAGCTTCGCGAAAAGCAGGTCCCAGACGACGTGTTCCTGGCCCTGTCGGCGGAAATCCGGGAACTGACCGATGAGACGGGACGCATCTTCATCGTCAACGATCGACCCGACATCGCTGCGATTATCGGGGCCGACGGAGTGCACCTGGGCCAGCACGACCTGCCCATCGGCGAGGCACGGCGTCTGCTGCGTCCCGCCGCGGTCATCGGCCGCAGCACGCACAACTACGACCAGGCGATGGCTGCTGTCAACGAAGGGGCCGATTACATCGCCATCGGGCCGCTGTTTTCCACCTCGACCAAGGATGCCGGACCGAGTCCATCAGCCGACGAGGTACGCAGGATTGTCCAGGATGTGCCGATTCCGGTTTTCGGAATTGGCGGCATCGGCCCGGAGAACATTGGAGACGTCGCGAAGATGGGCCTTTCCCGGGTGGCGGTTTCCAGTGGAATCTGCGAAGCCCAGGAGCCATCGGCCGCTGCGGCCAGAATTCGCGCGGCACTCACCGCCGCCAACGAAGCTGAAGAGAAGTGAACACCGGGGCCTTTCTGCGGCCCTGGAAAATACCTCTCCAAGACACGCGGACTTGCTCAAAGGTCTCAGTCGGCCAGTGTCAGGGACACCGGGTCCATCACGCTCAGGACGATGACTGTCGCGGCGACGGCTTCGGTCCCCTCGACCGATTCGTTGTACCAGGCCGCGTGTTGCACGGATGCAACATAGAGGGCGTTGGCTGGATCCAGTCGTGACAGGTCACAGGTCCCGCTGAAGATTTCCGTGACCTTCATGCCTTCGAGAGTCTCCTGCAGATCCAATTCGGTTCGGGTTGCTTCCTGGATCTCCCGGAAAGCCAGCACCGGGTCGGGCCCCTGCCAGCCACCGCCAAGCGCTGCCGGGTCCTGCTCGGGCATCATCGTCAAAAACAAAACCAGCGAAAGGCCCTGATCACTTCGAGCCGCAACGCCGGATCGATACTTGGGGTCGTAGGATACCTGGTGCAGCCGGGGCTCTTTAAGCCTCTTTGCCACAGGGGCGAACGGCTCGGCCCTGCGGGCAAGGTCGCCGGCGCCGACTTTCAGGCGGACCACGTTGACCAGCACCACTTCGGTGAGCTGGTCGATATTGCCGGCCGAGATCATCTCCTTGATGCGCCCGTCGCTCTGCTTGGCCACCCGGCGGCTGATCTGTCGAGTCGCCGAGGCGGAATCTCCGATGAAGTCGACCGCTTCGTTGGTGACCTTGTAGTGTTCCCGGAGCTCCTTGACGAAGGGCCTGGAGAGTTGGCTGTCCTTCTGGCGATACAGGGCGTTTTCAACGCTGACGTGGTAGCCATGGTTCTTGCTGTCGGCGATCAGACCCGCAACGGCTCCGGCAAGCCCGGCATGAAGGTCTTCGACCGGATGGGAAAAACACAGGCCCTTTTCCAGTTGGGAACCGGTAAGACCATCGGCCCCGCTTCGAAGCATGGAAAGAGCCGCGAACATGCTGCATGGAGAAAAGCAGAGCGGATCCGGTCGCCGGCGAAGCTGATCGTAAACTTCCAAGGCGAAATCGTTGTTGGCCTGGACGACTTCATCGACGGCAGAGGCGGAGGTCGGCATGGCATCGACCCGGCCATCGGCTCGCAGGTTTGCTCGGGCAGTGGTGATCAGAAGCGATGCGGCAAGGAGCATCCAACGTTTGCATTTCATGTTCCGGCCCTTCTTTTCCGGTCTCGGCTCGCCCCGGTGCATTGCCGCAGAATCCAGCAATCACCGGTCGAAAACAAAGAATACCCTATCTATTGTACGCAGTGCAACCGAAAAGCCCCTCCATTGTCGCCACGTTACACACGTTTTACACTTCGGATCCTGCGCGCCTTGTGCTTGAGAGAATCCTTCCCGACGGCATCTGCGCAGAAAAAGACGGTATTCCCCCTGGAAAAGGCCGATTGTTGGACGGTATCGCCGTGATTCCCAGAATCAACATTCGATTACCTCGGATGTAACCTCCTGAAGAAACAACCCTTGCCCGTTATGTACCGGGCGAGCGTGTTTACTTATGGCAACATGGAGCGGTTCCGGCCCGACGCGACCCGCCATGGGTCAAAATAGCAGATATCCTCATCTCATTGCCCTATCACCGTTTAGGGCTGTTTCTGTCCGAGTCTTGCCAATTGGCCGTTTTTTGGCACACTCTTTGTATGAATAACAGGACGAGGGAGTTGGAAGTGATTCCGACTGCGGCGGAGGAAATTTCTGGGGTCGGGCCAAAAGCCGCCCGAGGAAGAACAAGGTTGGAGGGCCTTTAAAGCCGTACAAGGAGGGCCGGGTCGATGTAGCCGCCAGCCAACATCGACCCGGTTGTTTTTTGCACCGGTCCCCTCCCGGGGCTCGTCTCTCGCAAATCCTCAGTGCGAATCCACGTACTTTCGCACGAAGTTCGCCAAGGCTTCTTCCTCGCATTCGAAGCCCATGTCCTCGGCCTTTTCGATGGTTTCCTGGCCTTGCATGTCCTTCTTGACCGCCTGATCCATCATCGTAAAGGCTCCGGCCCTCTTGCCCATGCGGCAATGGATATAGACCGGCTTGGCCGCTTCGTCTAATTCATGGCGGAACCGGTCGACCAGTTCCTCATCGGCCTGCTCCATGGAAACGGGAACATGCACGTATTGCATCCCGAACTTACGGACCGTTCGTCCTTCGGCTTCGGGATCCAGACGCTGCATCTTCTCATCGGCCGTGCGAAGATTGATCACGGACTTGACGCCCTCCTCGGACATCGCTTTGAGTTCGGCTTCGCTGGGCTGGGCCCCGACGGTTATCTGCTGGTTTATCTGGATTCTTTCCGGCATTTAATTCTGCTCCTTTCAGGCGTCAGACGATCTTCGTTCAGCCGCTGGTCACCATCTCGCAGCCCAACTGCACACAGGCGGCGCGGGAACCAAGGTTGTTCGAAACATTCTTAAAGCCAGCCCTTTTCAGAATCGAGGCGGCAATGCTCGCCCGTCTTCCACTGCCGCAGAAGGTTACCAACTCGGCCTCTCGGGGGATCTCTGTAAGCTTATCGGGCAGGTAACCCAGGAAAGTGTGCTGGGCGCCTTCCAGGTGGCCGGCCTCGTATTCATCGATCTTCCGGACATCCAGCACGTTAGGTCCGCGGCCCTGATCGATCCGGTCCAGCAGTTCCCGGGCCGGCATGACACCGATGCGGTTGATCTGCCTCCCGCAGGTTTCCCAGGCGGGCATCGAGCCCTGCAAATACCCGGCGATGCGGTCATAACCCAGGCGGACGAACTGACGCAGCACGTCGCTGAGCCTCTCGGGGGCGTCGGTGACCAGCAGAATGTCCTTATCGTACTCCAGGAGCCATCCCGCGTAGGCAGCGATCATGTTGGCCGGGATGTTGAGGCAACCGGGAACGAACGCCCCGGCAAAGGCCTCGGGCTCGCGGATATCCACGACCTGGGCGCCTTCCTCAAGCGCCTTTGCGAATTCCTCGCAGCCCATTGCTTTGGGTACCGGCAGGAAATCCAGTTGCGGCGCGGTCCCGTGCTGGTTGTACTGTTCCATCCGGCGGAAGTACGGAGGCTGATAGTGATTCTCCTCCACCTTCATACGGATGAATTCGTCGCGGTCGCCTGCCTGCAGAGACGGGTTGAATCGGCGTTCGTAGCCCAGGGAGGAGAACTCCCTCGAGGCCATGCCGCTGCCGCAGACGCTGCCGGCTCCGTGGGCAGGGTAGAGCAGCACGTGGTCGCCCAGGGGCAGGATCTTCTCGAAGATGCTGTCGTAGAGCAGGCCGGCGACTTCTTCCTTCCGGTCCGGGTAGAAGTCGGTTCTGCCCACGTCGCCCAGGAAGAGGGCATCTCCGGTAAAGACCGCCACGGGTTCTTGCGAGAAACTTGTATCAGCCAGGGCGATGGAAATGCTGTCGAACGTATGTCCCGCGGTATGCAGGATTCGCAGCTTGATCCCGCCCAACTCGAACTCGTCGCCGTCGCTCACGGTCTTGCCAAAGCCCCAGTCGAGCCCTTGCCCATGGTGGATTTCAGCCCCGGTGCGTCGCTGAAGCTCGATCGAACCGGTGATGTAGTCCTCGTTCTTGTGGGTCTCGAAGATATGGGTAATACGACAGTCGTACTTCCGGGCCAGCTCGATGTAGGGCTCGCAGTCGCGACGTGCGTCGATGACGGCGGCCTTGCCTTTGTGGCCTACCATGTAGGACACGTGGGCCAGTCCGGATGAATGTACTGTTTCCAGGAACAATTTGTCGGGCATACTTCTCTCCTTTTGCCTCAGGGTTCGGGTCAGTCGCACAAGTATGATATGATAGCACCCGGATTCCTTGTGCCCCGCCGAAGTCCGATGGAACCGGCATCGGAGAAAAGTAAAAAGGCCCGCAGACCGTTGTAGGCCTGCGGACCTTTCGAGGGTGTCTGGACCGCCGGTGGCGATCCGGATTCTGCATGCTTAGATGCCCAGGGCCTTTCGCAGCATGGCCGAGGCTTCCAGCGCGTTGCCGGACGTCACGACCTGGTTCATCGTGTCCATACCCACCCGGTCGACCAGTGCGAACATGCCCTTGACCCAGTCGCGGCACTCTTCGGCGACGCGGACCTTGTCATATTCACGATATGGGAAGATATCCAGCGTCAGCCAGCCCTGGTAGTCGAGCTTCTTGAGCCAGTAGAACATCTCCAGCGTCTCGGGGGTGTGGACCATGGCGATGATCATGTCATCGTCCCAGTCGCCGTAGTTGTCGTTGAGGTGCAGATAGTCCAGTTTCCCGTACTGGGCGAGCATAGCCGCGGCATAAGCGACATTCTCAGCCCCCTGACGTGCGTGGCCATAATCCAGCAACACACCGACCTTGGGAAGGTCGTTGAGCATCAGCAGCACGGTGCCGAAGTGATCGATAAAGCAGCGGCGCCGCGGCTCGCGGGGTTTGTACTCCACGAGAATGCGGACGTCGTCGTTGTACTCCGAGCATTCGGCCAGGGCGTCGCGCATCCATTTCCATGCGCTGGTGTAGTCGGCCTGGAAGGGATAGTCGAAACCGTCCTGTCCGGGCCAGACATCGATGTACCTGGTTCCCATCTCGGCGGCCCAGTCCATGACCTTCTTGATTTCGTCGATGGCGGCCTGTCGCGTCTCTGCCTCGGGCGCAGCGAACGAGCCTCTGCCCCACTTGGCCTGTGTCCAGAGATCGGGCACGAGCATGGGGATCTCAAAGCCTTTGTCGGAGAAGAGTTTTCCGACGGTTTTGACGTTGTCGTCGTTGACGTGCCAGTTACCCACCAGCTCCAGCCCGTCCAGGCCTTCGACCTTGGCGGCCAGGTCGAGCATCTCGTCCATCGTGCTGCCGCCCCCGCCGTAACCGTCGCCGCAGTACCGGTCGCTGCAGCCTCCGAAGGTGGGCAGGCACGCTCCGAACTTGTTCTTACCGATCATCCTGGGTTCTCCTTTCGGCGTCTCAGCCGCTTTCTGCGACGGAGGGATACGAGTTTTGGTTCAACGAACGCGGCGCCACCGACCCGGTGGGTCGAAGTAACCCGCGACGCCCGCATTGGGCAGAATTACATCGTCCAGACAGGACCCCCCTCCGTCAAGTCCCAGTATCACGGCAATCAGGGCACAATGGGCGACAAGCAGCACAGCAGCGTCGGCTCGGAAGTATCTTTGACGGACCCGCTCCAATCGACTGCGAACCTGGGAAAGCGACTCCCCGCCGGGCCAGGGCTCGTCGCGCCCCTCGAAAAGCCACCCCGTCATGTGCGCCCGAAATTGTCGCATGTTTTCAGCGTCGGCCTCGCTCTGGCCCTCCAGTTCCCCCACATCCACTTCCAGCAGGTCCTCATCGCACTGGAGTTCCACGCCCAGCCCCGCGGCGATGATCTCCCCGGTCTGGCGGGCTCGATGGGCCGTGCTGGAGACCACCCGGCTTATCCCCGCGGCCCGGTAGAACTCCACCAGCTCGGCCGCCTGGGACCGGCCCTTTTCGGTCAGGTCGGGGTCCAGTTTCTTGCAGGTGAACACCTTCCGCGCGTTGTTGGCGCTTTGGGCGTGGCGTTGAAGAAAGACTTTCGCTCGGGGGTCAGGCAACGTCATCCGGTTCTGCTTTCACGGTTTGTGCATTTCATATCCTGCGGACCAGCAGCAGCCAGTCGGACATTTCCGGCTGGAGCGGCGGCTGCCAGGTGCCATCGGTATCGGGGGAGATTTCGCCCAGGTCATGGCGTTCTGCGCTGCGGGGGTCGATCCAGCAGGCCCGGTAGGTCGCGGCCGAATCGAGCTTGACCACTCGGGGGCGGTCTCGCCAGGGCACGAACGGCTGCCAGAAGTAAAACAGCCGCACCTGGTCTTCAAGCCCGGCGGCGTAGTGCTGGAAGTATTCCCTGGTGTCGGCCGGGGGATTGTCCCAGTCGAAGACATCGCCCTTGTGGGCGGGCGGATCGACCCAGTCCAGGTGTGGCTCGAAGCGCCCAAAGGGAAGCTCACGGAGGATTTTTGCGGCCAGGCCCACGTAGGTAGACCCCTTGAGCTCAACCGCCTGCGTCCAGGGGGTATTGCCCCAGCAACCTCCGTGGGGCGAGGGGCCATACGGCTTGCCCGGCTGATTGACCTGCCAGATGCCGTTGGCGCCGTAGGTGTACCCGGCTGCTCCGGAGAGGATGCCGGCCCAGAACATCAGGCGCTGGAGTTCCGACTCCGTGCCGTGAAGGATTCCCTCGTAGCTGACCTCGCCGACGACGACGGGCATCTTCGGCGTGGTTGCGTGCTGTTTGCGAACAGTGCGAACGTTGTTGGGCACCGACTCGTAGCCGCTGTGGCCGGTCTGGAGCATATCGAAATCCAGGACGCTGTCGTCCTCGACCTGCTCGCGCCCCACCTGTGTGGGATGGATGGTGATGGGCCTGGGGTAGGGATCGACATTGCGGACGTAGCGGGCGATTTCGGTCCAGCCGGCCTTCTGCTGGGCGATTTCCTTTTCGCGATCATCGCTTCGATAGTAGGGCATGGCGGCTTCGCCGGCCAGACACCAGACCACCGGATACGCCGACCAGCGGGCGACGAGGTATCGCCAGTGGTCGGCCATCTTCTCGCTGCCCATCAGGGGCAGGAAGTAGCCCCAACAGCCCACGATGCAGGGGATGAACCCCTCGCGAACCAGGTATTGGAGTTTCAGGTCGGCCTCGTCGAACCAGGCGGGGTTGACGCGGGAGAAGTCCTTTTCCCAGGGCAGGCCGGCATTGTTCTCCCCGCGCGGGTCGCCCCAGGGCATGTCCGGGTAGAGACCGGCCACGATCTGGATGACGTTGAAGCCCTTGGCCTTGCGGTCGGCGGCGAGTCGCTGGAAATCGTCGGGCCAGGCGAGCCGCTTGGTAAAGCCCATCCACCAGGTGTCTCCGAGCCAGAAGAAATCCTTTCCGGCCGCGTCGACAAAGCCCGACGCGTCGTCCTTGATGCAGATGGGCCCCAGCGGGACGGGTTCGTCTTCGGGCCTTTCGGAAACTTCCAGTGTTCCCTCCAGGCCGTGCAGGTCCGGGTTGGACTCGTCGCTGCAGACAGTGCGATACCGGTACAGGCCCGGATGCGGCGGAGCGAAACGCATGGTGAATTCCTGGTCGCCGGCCCAGAAGCACGGGACGCGCCACGTTCCGCTTTCGGATTCCAGGTGCACCTCCAGCTTGACCTCGTTGAACGGGTCCTCGTAGCGGCGTCCCGAGACGTAGCTCCATTGGGTAACCTGATGTGGTTGGGCATGTCGAATGGTGCTCATGAAAGGTCTCCTTTTTGCGTTGGCGACGGGCTGGGGGCCGGTTGAGACATGATAAGCGGCGCGGGCGGGAAAAGAAACCCGACCGCGCCGCTGTTTTTGCTTCCAGCTTTTCTCAGAATGCGACGGTGTCTCGCACGGCCTGGCAGATACCGTCGACCTGCGGGATGAAGAAATTCTCCATCGGCGGCGAGAAGGGCGCGGGGGTGTTGGGTGCGGCCACGCGCTTCATCGGGGCGATGAGCAGTTCGAGGAACCGCTCTGCGGCCCCGGCGACGATCTCGGCTCCGATGCCGTTTCGCTGCGGACTCTCTTCTACGGTGATCAGTCGCCCGGTCTTGCCGACGGACTGCCCCAGCAGGTCCCAGTCGAACGGGACGAGGCTGCGGGGGTCGACGACCTCGACGCTGATGCCCTCGGACTCGAGCTTGTCGGCAGCTTGCAAGGCCCGGTGCATCATCAGCAGCGTCGCGACGATCGTGCAATCGTTGCCTTCTCTGCGGACGACGGCCTTGCCGATCGGAACGGTGTAGTCCTCGTCGGGGATTTCACTGGATGCATCGACGGAGCCGGCTTCTGCACGGGCGCCCTTGGATCCGTAGAGCAGCTTGTGCTCGAAGATCATCACCGGGTCATCGCAACGCAGGGCGCTTCGCAGCAGTCCGACCGCGTCGTAGGCGGTGGCGGGGCAGACGATCTTCACCCCGGGCAGGGGCAGGAAGAATGTTTCCATGTTCTGTGCGTGCTGGCTGCCGCGGCCTGTCACGCCCACCGGGGCGCGCATGACCATGGGTACGGTCAGCTTTCCGCCGGACATGTAACGCATTTTGGCGACCTGGTTGGCCATCTGGTCCATCGCGCAGAACAGGAAGTCGCTGTACTGCACGTCGGCCAGGGGTCGCAGGCCCATCATGGCCGCTCCCAGCGCCACGCCGGTAAAGCCGTTCTCACTGATGGGCGTGTTGACGGTTCTGTCGGGGAACTTCTCCTCCAGGCCCAGGGTGACGGTGAAGGCACCGCCCCATCCGCCCGGGATGCCGATATCTTCTCCAATGCAGAAGATCTTCTCGTCCCGCTCCATCTCGGAAACGATCGTCTCCCGCAATGCTTCTGCTATACTCAAACGCTTCATTTTCACTCCACGAACATGTCTTCAAGGGCGTCTTCGGGCTTGGGCTCCTCGGCGGCTTGGGCATGGGCCACCGCGGCCTCGATCTCCTCGTCAATCCGGCTCTGCATCTTGTCGAGGTCCTCTTGCGTCGTAATGCCCGCTTCGATGAGCTTCTTGGCGAAGCGCCCGATGGGCTCCATCTCCAGGGCTTTCTTGCGTTCCTCGGGAGGCTGGTAGTTGCAGGGATCCCGCCGGGAGTGACCGGTAATGCGGTAGGTCTCGAGTTCCAGCAGGGTCGGTCCCTTACCCTTGCGGGCGCGGTCGACAGCCTTCAGGGCCGCTTCGTACACCGCCGACAGGTCGTTGCCGTCGAGAGTCTGTCCCTTGATGCCGTAGGCCTTGGCACGCTCGGAGATGGTCTTGGTCTTGACGACCTGGCCCACCGGTGTCGAGGCGCCGTACTTGTTGTTCTCCACCACGTAGATCACGGGCAACTCCCAGATCGCGCCCATGTTCACGCCTTCGTGGAACGCGCCCTCGTTGACCGCACCGTCACCCATGAAGCAGACGGCCACACGCTTTTCCTTGCGCATCTTGAAGGCGAGCCCGCAGCCGGTGGCAATGGGAATTCCGCCACCGACAATCGCCACGGCCGGGACCATCCCCACCGCCAGGTCGCCCATGTGCATCGATCCGCCTTTGCCTTTGCAGCATCCGGTGACCTTGCCGAAGAGTTCTCCCATGGCCGCGGTGGTGGTGATTCCCTTGGCCAGTGCATGTCCGTGAGGCCGATGCGTGCTGGTGATCACGTCGTCTTCGTTCAAGGCCGAGCAGACCCCCACCGCCGAGGCCTCCTGGCCCTGGCACTGGTGGATGGTCCCCGGCATGATTCCTTGCAGGAACAAATATTTGACACGTTCCTCGAACGTACGGATCAGCATCATCTTTCGATGCATCTCCAGCAGCAGTTCGGGGCTGTAGTCCTTGAGGGTCATAGCGTCTCCAACTTCTCTTTGAGGGCGGCAAGCATCTCGGCTCCCTGCCGTCCGTTGATGATTCGATGATCGCATGTAAGCGTCACGCACACGCTCGGGGCCGACTGGAGCCGGCCATCTTCGAGCGTTATCCGGTGCTCGATGGTCCCGATCGCCAGGGCCGCGCACTGCTCGGGAGGCACGACCATGTCAAACGACGAGATCGGGTACATCCCGAGGTTGCTGATGGTAAAGCACGCCCCGGACATCTCATCGAGCGTGATCTTTCCTTCGCGGGCTTTGGCAGCCAGGCTGCGGATGTCGTTGTCGATTTCCACGTAGCTCTTGCTGCCGGCCTGGACGACGGTCGGTGTGAAGAGCTCCTCGCCCGGCGAGACCGCCAGGGCCACGCCGTCGCCTTCGATGGGCGTCAGTTCCTCCTCCACCATGCGGGTGCGAAACCGGGGGAACCGGTTGAGCAGCCGCGCAAGGGTGTGGATGAAGATCGCGTCGAAGCTGACCTTCGAACCGGTCTTCTCCAGCAGGTCCTGGCGCAGATTCAGCACCGCCGTCATGTCGATGTAGGCGTTGAGGTGGATCGGAACCTGCTGCCGGTGACTCTCGGTAATGCGCTTGATCACGCCCCGCTGGTTGCGGGAAAGCGTCGGCGAGGCCCCTGCCGGCTGGGGCGCAGCGGGCTGGGCCTTTCGGCTCGGCTGGGGCTGCTGGGCAGCCGGCGCCTTACCCTTGGCAGCCAGGACGTCCTTGCGAAGGATCTGTCCCGAAGGCCCGCTGGGGGTGCAGGAGGCCAGATCCACGCCCTCGCGCTGGGCGAGTTTGCGAATGACGGGCGAAACGCGGAAATCGTCTTTTTTCGACTCCGTGGACTGGGCTGGGGCTCTTTGGGTCTGTGTGGGTTCGGGCGCTTTGTTTTGGGCGTCCTGCCCGCCGGGAACCTGCTCGCCTTCCTTGCCGACATAGGCGATGATCTGGCCCTCTTCGACAATGCTGTCGGCCTGGACCAGGTGGGCCAGAACCGTGCCGGCGGCGTAGGATTCCAACTCCGTGACGGCTTTGTCGGTCTCGACCTCGGCGATGACTTCGCCCATCTTGACCGGGTCTCCGACGTTTTTGACCCAGTTGATGAGGCGGACTTCGTCAACGGCCGTGCCGAGCGAAGGCATCTTGATCTCAACTGCCATGGGATTCCTTTCAAAGCGAAGCGGGGCGGCGGATCACTCCGCCGCCCCGTCTCGCATCGGTACTCAGTCGTCGAACTTCATCGGCTTGGGCTGAAATTCCGGGCTAAGCCGCAGCCAGGGCGCCTTGGGACGCGTCTGGTAGCCCCACTTCTCCAAGGCGTGCTTGAGCGCTTCGTTGCCGGGCTGCTTGGCCGCAACCGGCAGGGGCGTGCCCTCCAGGACCGCGGCAATCGCCTGCTGCCATGCCTTGGCGCCGGCGGTGTAGCCGTCGGGGTGTCCGAGCATGCCGCCACCGGCGGGAATGACGATGTCCTTGCCGTATTCGCCCATGATGACCTCTGCCACGCCCGGATAGACGCCGGCGCAGGGCATCGGGAACGTCCGCTTGATGTGACCCCAGGGGGCGAGCTTCTGGAAGCTGGTCCGCAGGCCTTCTTCCATCGAGACCATCGGGATCGAGGACCACATGGTGGGCGTGAGCATCATGTCCGCACCGCAGAGGCGGCAGAGCTTGGCCAGGACCGGCCAGGCGATCTGCTTCATCATCGCGATCATGTGCGACGCGTGGAGCATGACCGGAACGGTAATATCCGGATCGCTGGTCAATTGCCGCAGAGTGGGCAGGCCGGCCGAATAGGCCACCAGCAAGCCGTTGGCGCCCATCTCGATGGCGCGCTTGGCTTTGTCCATCATCTTGGCCGGCTCGTCGGTGATCGAGCAGAGGTAGATCATCTTCTTGCCGGTCTGGTCTTCCTTGGCCTTGATGACGTCCATGACGGCCTTGAGACGATCTTCGGTGGTGCAGTTGAAGACGTCGGCACACATCTCGTCGTCTTTGCACATGTCCGCGCCGCCCTCGAAGGTCTGACGGACCTGGTTGGCCGTCTGCTCGGGGGTCATGCCCATCTTGGGCTTGATGATGTGCAGCGAGAGGGGTCGATCCTGCACGCCGGTCAGCTCGCGAATGCCTTCAACGCCGAACTTCGGCCCCTTGAAGTGCTTGAGCAGGTTCTTCCCGATAAACAGGTCGGTGAGCATGATGTTCTTGGAGTAAGCGAAGCAGTTGCCCGCAACGGCCAGGAGCATCATCGGGACATTGTCGCCCCAGGCCTGGATCGGGAAGGCCAACTGCACCACCGCCGACTTGACGAACGGGTCGTCGCTGGGGATCTCGTGATAGCCGACCATCTTGGAAGACAGGGCTTCGCGGACGACCTCGGTGTCCTCTTCGACCTTCTCCCAGGTGCCGGTGGAACCTTCCAGGGCCATCGCCTGTACCAGTGCGAAGTGATCGAGGAACTTTTCGCCCTCGAGCCGATCGCGGAGGTAATAGGTTGCGACCACGTGGTCGTCCAGGTCGATGCCATCGAGCATCTTGTGGAAGATTTCAAAATCGTAGTAGTTCTTCATCTTCGTTCCTTTCGGGAATTACTGTCGGTTTTCCGTCCGACGCCGGCTCTTTTCCGGCGAACGGAGCAGCCTCTCTGTAGATTCGTTGAGCCTTTCAAGAATTCGCGTATCGACCTTTCGATAGCGAGCGGTCATCAGGTACAGCGCGTCGATGAGGCACATCTGCGCGACGCGGCTGGAAAGCGCTGCCACCTTCACCCGGGTTTCGGCAAAGGACGTGTGCAGAAAAATGTCGCAGGCCTCGTGCAGCGGAGACTTGTAGTAGTTGCTGATGGCGATGGTGGAAGCGCCGTTGCTCCTGGCCAGTTGGATCGCCTCGACCAGGATGGTACTTCGCCCGGAATGGCTGATGCCCAGCACGACGTCGCGTCCGGAGCATCGAGCAGCGCGGTTGACCATGTCATAGCTTTCGACGGTGGCCTCGGCGGGGATGTCCAGGTGGCTCAGGCGCAGGGCGGCGTCGCGGGCGATGTTTCCGCTGGAACCGACCCCCATCAGAAAGATCCGCTGGCAGGCGCCGATCCGCTTGGCCGCGGCGACCAGGGCCTCTTCGTCCAGGACCTCCAGGGTCTGTTCCAGCGATCGGATATTGCCGCCGAAGACCTTCCGAAGCACCTGGGCATCGCTGTCGTCGGGAGCGATCGCCTCGAACATACCGGAGATGGGCGTGGTCGGTTGCTTGGCCAACTGGATCTTGAAATCCTTTAGCGAATCGTAGCCGAGCTTCCCCGCCAGGCGGGAGACCGTGGCGACGCTCACATCGGCTTTGCGCGCGATTTCCTGCACCGACTCGAACGGCACGCGGTCCGGGTGCTTCATCACGTAATCGGCCACCTGTTTCTCGGCGTTGCCGAGGGTGTCGTACAGCGATTCGATCCTGGTCAGTGGTTCGGGCATGCCCTCGATCTCGAGGCGGTCTGGGGTTTGTGGGGTCAAGGGGCGGGAGTACTTTCAAAGCGACTGTAACTTATTTACAGGACGTAGGGCTTCCTGTCAACCGTCCGAGAGCTTTTTCGTGTGAGGATTCGGCAAACTTTTCCCCTCATCCCCTCAAATCAAACCAGCACCGAGGGGCCGAGCCGAGCCGGATCGAAAGGCAGATACAACAACGCCGGGACGACAGGCTCTTTGGCTCTGCCGTCCCGGCATTGAGCAGTGAAAACCTACTCGCTGACAGCCGTCGGCTCAGGGCCCTGGTATCCGGGCCCTTTGTAGGCGGCAATACGCTTGGGGGTCACGACGACGATCATGCCGTTGGCCACGCCGGTGGCCATGCCGTTTCGCCCTTCCAGTTCCGTCTCGAAGAGCACCTTCTTCTCTTTCGAGGCGGCCAGGATGAAGTACTTGCCCGCTTCGTTCTGGAGGTAGATCTTTCCGTCAGCCACCACCTGGGGATAGTTCCAGATCTTCGTCTCGATGTCGTGCTTCCAGTGATGCTCGCCGGTTTGGACATCCAGGCAGTGAAGGTTGCCGGCCAGATCCGAGATGAACAGCAGATCACCGACGATCGACGCGGTGGAGAAGGTGCGCGGGACGTCCTTGTTCATCCACTTGATGTGCGTCTGCGTCACGTCGCCTTCGCCCGTCGGGTCCACGCAGAGCATCGCCCCGGGGCCGTAGGCTTTCCTCCCCGATCGCTTGCAGTACATGTAATCCCGGGCCAGGGCGACGTAGAGCAGCCCCTCGTGGAAGACCGCTGCCGAGATGATCTCGCAGGGAGCCTCTTGCGACTTGGGATCGTAGGGAATCCGGACGCTCTTGTCCCAGTTGACGTAGGGCTTTTCGGTACCGCTCTCGAAATACCGGTACTCCTTGGGATTGGCGTCGGCGTACCAGACTTCCTTCAACCGGACGATTTCGCCATCGGAGCTCTCGAATTTCTCCGGGGCTTCAAACGCCCGAAGGTAGCCGTAGCCGTCTCCGTAAAAGACCATCTGCTTGCCGTTGACCACCCCGGCCGAGAGCGACGCCCACTGGCCGTGGTAGTAGCGCTTCTGGAGGACTTCGTCCATCGCCACCAGTTCCCCGGTGTGCTTGTTCAGGACCACCACGAGGGGCTTCCATGGCCTTTCCATCGTGAGTTCGTCATAGTTGAAGGACCATTCCGAAGCCTCACCGCAGGTGGGGATCCAGTAGTAGTCGCCCAGGATTACGCCCACGCCGTTGGGGCCGTGACAGCGGCGGATCCCCCACCGGGCCACCGCATCGGATTCCCACACAACCTGGCCGTCCTTTTCCAGATCCATGCAGACGACGGTGTCGCCCCTGCGCGTGTAGAGCTTGCCGTCCTCGATGATTGGAGCGTCGGCTGCGTAGCCGCCTCCCAGGCCCGGAATGGCCTTTTCCAGGAGAATTTCGCCGGTATGGCGGGAGAAAATCACCAGCCCGCCGTCGCGTCCGCCCATGGGCATGCCACCGCGTCCGACGACACAGACAACGCGGTCCTTGGTGATAATCGGAATGCCGAACGTACTCTCGCCCTTGCCCCCCATCTGGTGGGACCAGAGGAGATTGTCCGGCCCGATCCGGTCGGGCAGCCCGGTAGCCTGGACCACCATGTTGCGCGTGGGGGTGGTGGGCCACTGGGCAGGCGTCTGGGCCACCAGGGCCGAGGTCGCCAAAGCCAGCACAATACAAAACGCCATATGTCTCATCGGGAGTCTCCTCATTGCTCAAGCTGTTTTTTGTAAACCGAGGCCGCCAGACCGGAAACGTAAAGAATGTTCCGCTGGGGGTCCCAGGCGTAGTCATGTCGGCGAAGGACTTGTTCGAACCGGGCTTTGTAGGTATCCGGAACCCAGAACAGGTCGCTGACTTTCTTCCAGGTCTTGGCTGCGTCGGTGGTCTTGAAGACGCCCTTGTCGGTGACGACGAGCATCTCCTCGGCCGTCGTGCCGAAAATCGGCCCCTTGGCAGAGCCGGAGATTCCGGTTCCCAGCAGCGACCAGGTTTTGCCCTGGTCGTCGGAGATGATGACGCCTTTTTCGCTGAGCCAGTAGAGTCTCTTGCCCAGCCGGACAGGGCATTCCACGGTCACGATCTCGTCGGAAACCGTCTGGAAGGTTTTGCCCTGGTCGGTGCTTCGGCGGATGCCTTCGTTGCCGGCCACGAGCAGCACGCCGTCGACCAGGCCGTAGCCGTAGGTCAGTTCCAGCTTCAGACGTCGGTCCGCCTGGCCGCCGGCCATTAATTCGCGTGCCCGCTTGACCGAAAGAGAACCGTAAAGCACGCCGGGGATCTTGGTGTCGGTCCATTCCTTTCCCCCGTCGAGGCTGTAGTAAAGCGTGCCCTTGGCGCGGCTTTGTGCGATGACGGCCTGGGGCCCTTCCTCGGACCAGTCGACCATGCCGTGGACCCATCCGCCCCCGGCATAGACGTACTCGTTGTGGGTCATGTGGGTCCAGGTCTTTCCGCCGTCGAGGGTGAAGCTGGACTTGACCTTGTCATCCTCGTTCTTTCCCGGCGGGGGGAAAACGCGGAAGAAAGCCATCCGCCCCGACACGGCAGGATCAAAGCAGATCGCCTTGCTCCGGGTCCAGCCTCCCACGACATCCCCGTCGTCCAGGCGGGTCCAGGTCTTGCCCATGTCGGTGCTCTTCCATACGCCAAACGGCGGGCCGTTAAGGCAGGCAAAGAGGTCGCCGCTGTGACGGTCGACGGCAATCCCGCCGACTCTCCTTCCCCCCGGGATCAGGTCGCTGTAGCCCGGGGCCTGCTCTGTGAGGGTATCGGAGATTTTCTCCCACCGGGCCTCCTGGGCCAAGGCGGTTGAAGCCGTCAACGCGATTGCGGCAAGGATCCAGATCGGTCCGCGGCATCGGTGTCGTAGCATGGTGGTGCTCCTGATTCGGGGCATGATTAAAACGATTGAACCATCTTACAAGGAATCCGCCAACTTCTGTCGACCGTCATTATAACGTTTCAACCCCTTTTCTGGTTCCCCGGACCGGGAAAACCTCCGTCTCCCTTGTAAATGATGTTCTCCAGTTTCAGCACCCGGTAGTGCTTCAGAGGGATCCTGCGCAGGTCCTCAGAATCCAGCAGGGATTCCCAGCTTTCCTGCCTGAATTGTAACCCCTCTGCATAAAGGGTGTTGGCGCGGGCGTTGTCCACGTCCACACAGCCATATTCCTGAAGGGCCCGTGCGACGATCCTCGCCCCGCCGGACAGATCAAACGCGTCCAGATCCAGATCCGGATCCAGTTGCAGCGTCGCTCCTTCGGGCAGGCCGTCCTCCCGGAAGCCATCGGTCCAAGCGGCCGGGTATACATGCTGCCCCAGCGCGTTGGCCCAGCTTGCAAAGGCCAGCTTGTGCTCGATCCGCCCTGCCTTGACTTCATCCAGCAGGATCAGCCCGGCAATGGCCGGAACCCCGGCCGCCCGGCTCGGACCGTGCCAGTGAATGCTGTCGCCGTTCTGGGCCGGGAAGTCTTCATAACTCCAGATGCCCTCATCATCCAGGCTGTAAACCATGCCGGTATAGGACTCGTACTCGCCATCCTCGCGCAGGTGACAGGCCCAGGTGTCCCAGGCCATGCGGCGTTTCCAGTCCACGATGGCCAGGTGAGAATCCCGGGCCGGGTCCGGCAAAGCGCCTTCGGGGATCGGGACCAGGGAATCGGCAAAGTCCGGGTGCCGGCGGAATCGATGGGCGCGAGCGCGCTCGTGGTCGCCCCGCTCGAGGCTGGGGGGCCGTTGGTGAACCTTTCGCAGAGGCGTGTTCTCGTCGGCGTAGTAGACCGGAATGGTGTACTCTTTAATGTTGATGTGCATGGGCCCGAAGCCTTCTTCAATGGGCCCCTCCATCATCGCGATGAGTTCATCGCTGCGCGGGTCGATCGCCGGATTGTCCCCGATGGGCTGATTCCAGTAGCTCCGGTCGCTGAAGAATCTCTTCGCGCTCATTTTTCACCTCGCATGCGGCGCTTGTGCCAGAAGGAATCGCCCTCGGCGACGACGTTTTCGATCTTGAGAATCCGGTAGTGCTCCAACGGAATGCAGCGCAGGTCGTCCTTGTCCAGCAGACCCGTCCAACGGCGATTCGGGTCGTCCTCGACGCCCTCGGCATAGAGCACGTTTCCGCGGGCACCGTCGACATTCACCGCTCCATATCGCTGCATGGCCCGGGCGATGGTCCGTGCCCCCGGGCTCAGTTCGAATCCGTCCAGGTCCAGCTCCGGGTCCAGTTGCATCACGCAGCCCTCGGGCATCCCGTCGGGCCAACCTCCGTCGGTCCACGTCGCGGGGTAGGTATGGGCCTGAACCTTGTTGGAGAAGGACGCAAAGGCCAGCTTATGTTCGATCTTCCCGGCCTGGATTTCATCGTGGAGGATCAGCCCGGCAATGGCGGGGACGCCGGCGGCCCGGCTGGGGCCGTAAAAATGCATGCTCTCGCCGTTCTGGATCGGGAAATCCTCTCGCTTCCACACGCCATCGCTTTCCAGGGAGTAGACCATGCCGGTGGAAGACTCGAACTGGCCGTCCTCGGCGAGGCGACATCGCCACATGTCCCAGGCGGTCTTGCTGTCCCAGTCCACGATGGCCATGTGTCCATCGTCGGCCCCGTCGGGCCTGGCCCCTTCCGGGATGGGCACCAGGGAGGCTGCGAACTTCGGATGTTGCCGATACCTGCTTTCGCGCTGGAGCAGATCCCCGGTCTTCCCCGATCTGGGCGGTTTCTGCCGGACCTTCCGGCGCGGCGTGTCGGGCTTTGCGTAGTAGACCGGAATTGTGTACTCGTACATGTTTACATGGATCGAGCCAAATTTGGCATCCATGTCGCGGATGTATTCGTCGCTGCGGGGGTCGATCCGGGCATCAGAGGAAATGGGCTGGTTCCAGAAGCTCTGGTCGCAGAAGAAACGGGGCATGTGGACCTCGGGTATGGGGGTTACAAGGATACAGGAACGTCCGGGTTGGTCAGATGATGTACCGCCCCATCCGCCTCTTGTCAACGCCCAAGCAGAGCCTCGGCGATCCCCATGGCCAGGGCGCCGACGGTGGTCAGGTCGGCCTTGGCGACCTCGTCCTGGCTTACCCCCTCTTCCGGATAGACCTTCAGGGCATCCAGTTGAGGCCTGGGGGGCAGGGGCCGGTGCACGCCTTTTTCGTCAAAGACGGGGCTTCTCCGGCAGCGGCGCCGGACATCGGCCATCACGCGGGAGATGATCGGCTCGTGCAGGGCCATGGAGCCCTCGACGAAGAGCCTGGCTCCCTGCCCATCCGGAGCCGGTCCCAACCAGCTTGCCGTGGAAAGGGTGCAGTTGCTCAGGACGCCGATTCCGCGCTGGACAAGCTGGGTAGCGATCCAGGTCAGACGCTCAAAGGCCTGGGGAGAAATGCGCCGGCGGATTTCGGCCGCCTTGCCGACCGGCCCGGCCCCGGGCAGCGAGCTTTCCCAGAGCTCTACCACGGTTCGCGAATCCGCCACCGACGCAAAGTACATATCGAGGTCCAGGTTGCGCAGGACCGACCCGGCATCGAGAAGTTCCAACGCGATGGCCCGGCGCATCATGCCAAAGAGCCCCTTACCGGCAAAGAGGTACTGGTACTGGCCGCCTTCCATCTGGTCCAGGTCGTAGAGCTCGCCGTCTCCATCCACGATGGCCGTGGTGGCGACCAGGACGAAGTTGCCCTCATCGGCGCAGGCCATGCCCGTTCCGCAGACCAGCAGCATGGTCTGTTCGTCCGGGCCCAGGGGCGTCAGGGCGACCCCGCCCAGGTGGGCGATCACCGCATCGCCCTGGTAGTGGACCGGGATGTCGGGAAGGTTCCGCTGGGCGAAGTACTCCTTGAGGTTCCGCTTGAGATGGAAGCTGGAGACGTCGCCTTCCAGGCTGCGGGCGACGAGCCCGGAGATCGTACCGATCTTGTTGGGATGCCACGGAACGCCGTCGGCGATCGGAACCGCCAGGGAAAGACCGATGCGTGCATTGGGATCCTCGGCCAGATACCCGCGGATCACCGGGTCTTCCATCAGCAGCGTATCGAAGTATTCGCGCCAGTCGGTCAATACCGGAGGGTTCGGCTGGGTTCGAACGCGGGAGGCGATCACCCTGCCCTGCTCCATCCGCGCCAGCATGAGCTTGGTGTTCGAACCGCCGATGGACATCGCCAGCACCGGGGGGTGGTTGACGAAACGATCTTCTTTGGCCCGGGCTACGGCGAAATGCTCGGCCAGGCCGGTATCGACCCGGATTACCTTCTCCTGCTGATAGGCGTCAATCAGTTTGGCCAAGTCCCTGTCACTGTCAAACGCCAGTCGTTCCTGCAGGGGTGTGGACATGGAAAGCGCTCCCGGTCTTTCAGGCGAAAACCTTCTTGAGATCCTCGGCGGTCAGGACGCCGTCATGGTTGAAGCCCTCGGGTCCCTGGCGAAGCTGTCCTTTTTCGCCCTCGGGGTCGCCGAGGCAACTGACCACCACGTCGGCCATGCTCACGTCTTCCTGTTCGGTGTACCCGTTGGTGGTGACCACCAGGTTGGCCCCGGCGCCCCTGGCGGCCAGGGCTCCGTTGCGGGAGTCTTCGATCACCACGACCTGCTCACCCGTCAAGCCCGTTCGCTCAAGGGCCATTTCGTAGATTTCCGGATCGGGCTTCTTGTTGTCCACCACGTCGCCGGCCAGGATGAAGTCGAACTTCACATCGGCCAGGACACGGGTGCTGATCGCATTGGCTGCACGCTCGTTGCTGGTAGTGCAGATCGCCAGCGTCCAGCCCTGGTCCTTGATCTCGTGCATCAGGCGGCGTACGCCCGGGCGAAGGGGCAGCTGGCCGCTTTCGATCAGCTCGATGAAGATATCCGTCTTGCGCTTGTGCAGATCCACGATCAGTTGATCCGGGTCGGCGACCTCCTTACCGAAGCCCACGGTGTTGAGGTAATGGCGCATCCGCTCCTTGCCACCGCCAACCTGCAGCAGCTTGTGGTAGGTCGGGACGTCCCACTCCACGTCGAAGCCGAATTCCGCAAAGGCCTTGTTGAACGCCACACGGTGACCGTCGCGTTCGGTGTCGATGATTACGCCGTCCTGGTCGAAGAATACTGCCTGAATATCAGCCATGCTGCGGCTCCTGCCTCTGTCTCTGTGTTTGCATTACCGGACCTTCCCGGCCGAGCCGAGAAGGTCGATCCAATACGAAATCCGCTCCCGGATGGCCTGGCGGACGGCCTTGTCCACCCGGCCGGGGTTGTACTCTTCTCGGTGGGCGCTGATATACTCGTAGGTTGCGTCGATCAGTGCGTGCTTCAGGTCGGTCGAGACGTTGAACTTCGCCCCGCCCAGGGCCACAAGCCTGCCGACGACGTCTTCCTTCAACCCCGTGCCGCCGTGAACGATCAGCGGGATCCGCTGGGCCGAGCCGTTGAGAAGTTGCTGGATCTTCTCGAACCTCTCGAAGTCGATCCTGGGATTCTCGGTCTTGTAGACCCCGTGTGCGGTTCCGATGGCCGGGGCGAAGAGATCCACGCCGGTCCGCTCGACGAATTCGGCGGTCTTTTCCGGGTCGCACAGCTGGGCCTCGTCCTCGGCCACCCGGACCTGGTCCTCCACGCCGCTGACGGTGCCCAGTTCACCCTCGACGCTGATATCGCCGAGGTTGTGGCAGTAGTCCACGACCTCCCGTGTGGCGGCGATGTTGCCCTCGAAGTCCAACTGCGATCCGTCGATCATGATATTGGTGTAGCCGGCGTCGGCGGCCCGCTTGCACAGGTCCACCTCGTCGCAGTGGTCCAAGTGGAGGCAGACGGGGATATCGACTTGTTCGGCCAGGGCGCGGCAGGCAGCGGCGAGGACTTCCGGCTGGAAAAACCTGGCCGGGGTGACCGAGGTCTGAACGATCACGGGGCTTCGTTTTTCGCAGGCCTCTTCCACGACGGCTTCCATCTGGTTGAGGCAGGTGATGTTGAAGGCGCCGACGGAGTATTTGTCCGAAGCGGCGGTGCGAAGCATCTCTTTGGCGGATACAATCGGCATGGGGAAACTCCTGCTTTGCCCTGGAGCGAGAAACACACTCTTGCGGAAACAAGCCACGTAGTCTACGTGCGAGCCTTGCAAGGTCAAGCAAAACGTTTTGATGGCGCCGGGTCCCTGGTTCGGATCATCCGTGGTCCTCAGCGCACGGCGAAGGTCGGCCAGGCGGTTTTCCCTCGGGCGCGTGCATTTCCTCTTGCCCTCGCGTTGCGAGGCGGTAAACTAAACGGCCTTGCGCTGGATGGAGCGGAGGGCTTGAGAACCGGGCCCCAGATCAACCGCTCGCAGCAGATCGAAACAGCCTTTGGGAGACAGACGCATATGCCGGCATCAAAACCACAGGATCTCCGTAACATTGCACTGGTCGGACATGGCGGGGCGGGAAAGACCACCCTGGCCGAGGCCATCCTCCATACCTCCGGCATCTCCGGACGGCTGGGCTCGGTGGACGACAAAACCAGCACGCTGGACTACACCGACATCGAGAAGGACCGCCAGCACTCGGTGGAGCCTTCGGCGATTCACATCGACCACGCAAAGAAGACCATCAACCTGATCGACTCCCCGGGATACCCGGACTTCATCGGCGGAGCGATCTGCTCGCTCTCGGGTACCGACGTAGCGGTGGTGGTCATCTCCGCCACAGCCGGCATCGAGGTCAATACCCGGCGGCTGTTCAATATCGCCCAGCAGGAGCAGATGCCCATCGCCCTGGTGGTCAACAAGCTCGACGGGGAGAACGTGGATCTGCCCCGCCTGCTGGAGGAGATCACCGAAACGTTCGGCTCGGCCTGCAAACCGATGACCCTGCCCACCGGGGGCGGAAGCGATGTGATCGACTGCTTCGTCAGCGAGAGCGGCGATGCGGACTTCGGCGATGTCGCTGCCACGCATACCGAACTGACCGAGAACATCATCGAGGCCGATGAAGAACTCATGGAAGCCTATCTCGGCGGCGAGGAAGTCCCCGTCGAGCGACTCGGGCAGGCCTTTGCCGGCGCGATGGTCGAAGGAACGGTCATTCCGATCTTCTTCACCTCGGCCAAGCAGGAAGTCGGCATCAACGCCCTGCTGGACGCCGTGGCCAACTACTTCCCCTCCCCTGCCGACGTGAAGAACCCCCGCCCGGCCCGGAAGGGCACCGAGGAAGACGCAGAAGAAATCGCCTTCCAGGCCGATGAGTCAAAGCCCTTCATCGCCCAGGCGTTCAAGATTACCTCCGACCCGTTCGTGGGCAAGCTCGCCTGGGTGCGGGTGCTCCAGGGCACGGCCACCGGCGATACCGCCTACTACCTCGGCGACGACCGAAGAAGCGCCAAGATCGGTCACCTCTTCAAGGTCCAGGGCAAGGAGACCTCGGAAGTCAAGCAGGCGGTGGCCGGTGAGATCATCGCCCTGGCCAAGGTCGAGGAAATCTCCTTCGGCGATGTCATGCACGAAGGCTCCGATTCGATGTTCCGCTCCATGCCCAAGTTCCCCACGCCGATGTACTCCCTGGCGGTGGAACCCAAGAGCCGCGGCGATGAGCAGAAGATCTCCGACGCCCTGCACAAGCTCGACGAGGAAGACCAGACCTTCGTGGCAGGCCGCGACGCACAGACCGGCGAGACCGTCATCAGCGGTATCGGCGACCTGCACCTGCGCGTGCTGCTTACGAAGATGAAGATGCGTTTCGACCTGGAAGTGGAAACCAAGCCGCCCAAGATCCCCTACAAGGAAACCGTCACCGCCAAGGCCGAAGGTCACCACCGCCACAAGAAGCAGACCGGTGGGGCCGGCCAGTTCGGCGAGGTCTATCTCCGGATCGAGCCGATGCAGCGCGGCGAGGGGTTCGAGTTCGTCGACGACCTGTACGGCGAATCGATTCCGCGTCAGTTCCTGCCCGCCATCGAAAAAGGCGTCAACGACGTTCTCAGTGGCGGAGCCATCGCCGGCTATCCCCTGCAGGACGTTCGCGTCAGCGTCTACGACGGCAAGCACCACCCGGTGGACAGCAAGGAAGTCGCCTTCCGCACGGCCGGCAAACTCGCCTTTGTCGATGCGATCAAGAAGGCCAAGCCTGTCCTGCTCGAGCCGATGGTGAACATGGAAATCACCGTCCCGGCCGAGTTCATGGGTGACATCGCCTCGGACCTCTCGGGCCGACGCGGACGCATCATGGGCCAGGACATGCTCCCGGGCAACATGTGCGTGGTCAAAGCCACCGCCCCGCTGGCCGAGGTGATGCAGTACAACAGCCAGCTTCGAAGTGTCACCGGCGGCCAGGGCAGCTACACGATGGAATACAGCCACTACGAGCCCGTCCCGGGCAACGTGCAGCAGCAGATCGTGGCTGAGGCCCAGAAGGAAGAAGAGGAAGAGTAACCTCGGCTGTCCCGATCCAACCAGCCTGAATCATCACGGGCCGGCGGCTTGCATGCGAGTCGCCGGCCGCTTTCTTTCCTCCCGCCGAGCCGGCTTTTAGGCGGTGGTTTCAGCGATCGCCGTCCATCCACCAGAGCTGCTTCCACCAGGGGCCCTTGTCGTTGTTCTGAGGCTCTCCCGGCGTGCTTCGCCCTGTCAGGACGTACCGACTGAGAAGGTCCCGCAGCTCGGCCACCACGTCGGGGTAGGCCTCGGTCTGGTTGATAGTCTCGCCGATATCGTCCTGGAGATCGTAGAGCTGCATGGGCGGCAAGCCTTCACATTCGGTGCCCGGGCGGGGATGACTCCAGCCCCCCGAGCCGGGACACATCTCCAGCTTCCACCTGCCCCGCCGGATGGACAGCGAACCGTCGATGGAAGAATGGACCGTCGCTTCGCGAAGCGGCCCGGTCGGTTTCCGCCCCTGCCACAGGGCCAGGTTGCTCACGCTGTCCTCGCCGGCATCGCCGGGCAGATCCAGACCAAGGGCGTCGGCCATCGTTGCAAGAAGGTCCGCCAGGCATACCGTCTCGTCGCACGTGGTGCCCGGAGCGATCGCCTCGGGCCACTGGATCAGCAGAGGGATGCGGTGTCCGCCTTCGTAGATGTCTGCCTTGTGGCCCCGAAACACGTGGGACGGATGGTGCCCTTTGGCTGCGAGCTGCTCGAAGTTCGCACGCGGGCTGCACCCGTTGTCGCTGGTGAAAACGAGGATCGTCTCGTCCTCCACGCCGGCCTCGGCCAGGGCATTGCGGACCCGCCCCACCACGTCGTCCACGTGCAGGCAGAAATCCCCGTAGGCGTTGGTTCCGCTTCTGCCGGCGAAATCTTGCCCGGGCAGGATCGGCGTGTGCGGGGCATTGAGGGGAAGGTACAGGAAGAAGGGATCGCCCGTTTCCGCCCTGTCGCGGATGTAAGTACAGGCCCGGTCGGTAAAGGTATCCAGCACCTCCTCGTGGTGGAAATCCGGGGCGATCCATCCGCCCCGCCAGAAGCCTTGGGCGTCGTCGTTGCCCGGGCACTTCTCTCTCGGGACGGCCGTGACCCGATCATCCTCCACGTACACATACGGGGGCATGTCCAGCGAGGCGCTGATCCCGAAGAAATGGTCGAAGCCGACATCACAGGGGCCCTCGGTGATCGGCCGGGAGAAGTCCACCGCGTCGGCCTCGTCTTCGAACCCGCCGGGCTTGCGGGCCCAGTTCCACCCCAGGTGCCACTTGCCGATGCAGGCGGTGTGGTATCCCGCCGAGCCCAGCAGGGATGCGACGGTCATTCGCCCGGGGTCGATCAGCGGCTTGGAGTAACCCCCGAGCACCGACTGCTTCAGCCACGATCGCCAGTTGTACCGGCCGGTGAGAATGCTGTATCGCGAGGGCGTGCAGACGGCTGAGCTGGCGTGGGCGTCGCGAAAGGCCATCCCGCCCTGGGCCACAGCGTCCAGGTGGGTCGTGTGCAAACGGGAATTCGGGTTCAGACACGAGAGGTCTCCGTAACCCATGTCGTCGGCGAGGATGTAGACCAGGTTGGGGCGTTTGCGGCTTTGGGGCATCGAGGTTTCCTTTCGTCGGCGATTATGCCTGTCCGGAGTCCGGAGGTCAATTGAGCCCGTTTTCTTTGCCAGGTCCCGCTGCCGGCATGGCCGGAAAACGCTGGACAGATCCGACCCCGACCAGCATGATCTGCTCTTTCGAAACAGCCCCGGACCCTAAGGAAGGACGCATCATGCTTTATCCCCAGGAAAATCGCTGCCGCCGACTTCGGAAACTCGATGGCTACTGGGACTTTCAGCCACAACACAAGGGAGACGATCCAGCCGGCTGGGAAAACGCCTTGCCCGCCCCGGTAACGTTGGCGGTTCCGGGCTCGTGGAACGAGCAGCGCGGCGACCTGTTCAAATTCTTCGGGCCCGGCTGGTATCAGCGAAGCGTTCACGTGCCCGCCCAGTGGGCAGGGCAGAGAATCCGGCTCCGCGTCGGCGCCGCCCACTACAAAACGACCGCCTGGCTCAACGGCCAACGGCTCGGCCACTACGAGGGCGGCTCGCTGCCAAGTGAGTACGATGCGACCGACGCGGCCAGGCCGGGGCAGGACAACACCCTGACCCTCTGCGTGGACGGCAGCCTGGATCCCCAGGGCCTGCCCCCCGCCTCGCTGGCCAAGAAGGAACAACGCGTCGGCTTCTTCGACAGCGACCCGGACGTGACCTACGACTTCTTCCCGTTTGCGGGCATTCACCGTAGCGTCTGGCTTACGACCTCGGCCTCCAATCGGATCGAGGACATCACCGTTGCCACCGACATAGACGGCTCGTCGGCCACCGTCACCTGCAAGGTCCGGGCAACGTCGGCGGCGCAGGTAAAGCGAATCCGCGTAACGATCGAAGACCACCCGTTCCTCCTGGACGCCGAGGCAGAAGAGTTCACCGGTTCGGTGACAATCCAGGACCCCCGAATCTGGGACATCGGCCGGCCTGAACTCTACGAAGCTCAGATCGAGCTGGAAAACAGCAACGGCAGTTCGGATGCCTACCGCCAGCGATTCGGAATCCGCAGTGTCGAGGTCAACGAAAAGGGCATCGTGCTCAACGGGCGAAACGTCTTTCTCAAGGGTTTCGGCAAGCATGAAGATACCGACGCGTTCGGCCGAGCCTTTAACGCGCCGATGACCGTTCGCGATTTCGAACTCATGCGCTGGGTCGGGGCCAACTCATTCCGCACGTCGCACTACCCGTATGCCGAGGAGGTCTACGACCTGGCCGACAGGACCGGCGTGCTGGTCATCGGAGAAACGCCGTTTGTCGGCATGAACGATCGCATGTTCACCCCGGAGATCCAGGACAAGGCCCTGCCGATGATCCGCCGGATGATCGAGAGGGACAAGAACCATCCCAGCGTGATCGCCTGGTCGCTGGCCAACGAGCCGTATGTCAGTACCGATCGGGCCGAGGCGTTCTTCAAGGCGATGGCCCAGACAGCCCGCCAGGCCGACCCGACGCGACCCATCACGTATGTAGCTCACGTGGAAGTCAGTGACAACCGGGGCTTTGCCTACTACGACTTCGTCTGCCTCAACAAGTACTACGGCTGGTACATTAATCACAGCCGAATCGACGAGACCCTCGAGGCCTTCGAGCAGTGCCTCGACGAATACTACCAGGCTTTCGGCAAGCCGATGATCCTCAGCGAGTTCGGCGCCGACGCGGTGGCCGGCCTGCACACCTACCCGCCCCAGCCTTTCTCGGAAGAGTTCCAGTCCGAGATGGTCCGCAAGCAATACGAGCTTCTCAGACGCAAGGACTACATCTGCGGTGCCCACGTGTGGAACTTCGCGGACTTCAAGACCTCTCACAGTCTCTGCCGCATCATCAACAACCGCAAGGGCGTCTTTTCTCGCGATCGCCAGCCCAAGCTTGTCGCACACACGTTACGGAGTCTTTGGAACTCACCACAGGAGAGGTAACGACTTGCGGCGAAACAAACCGCAGCATTCCAGACCGGTTCACCCTGCTCGAATCCCCTACAGCTGTTAGGTTTTTGTTATACGGGATTAACCGAAGCATCTTCCATGGGCTCCGGGACTTCGCGCGGCTAGTATCATGAGACGGGAATCGGTCTACCGGTTTGGACCTGCAGCCGAGGATCGCCCTTGGCCGGGTCCGACAGCCCGATTCCCATCCAAAAAAGGAGGAAACCATGTTGGGATGGATACTGCTTATCCTGTTGATTCTGCTTGTATTGGGCGCTCTTCCTGCCTGGCCCTACAGCAAGAGTTGGGGCTACGCGCCTACAGGCATCCTCGGAGCGATTCTGATCATCGTGCTGATCCTGGTCCTGCTGGGACACATCTGACCCGGGCCAGGAGCACCGAAGCCCGCTGGGCGTCTTTCTGCCTTGCTGCAGGGCACGCCGAAGTAACGGTCGAAGCCGTGGATGCTGTTGGGCAGGAACACTTTGTGCTGCCTCAGGTGATCCCGAGAAGGTCAGGGCGCTCCAGGCCCGGATGGCCGAATTCGACGCATGCCTCACCAGGGATATGCGCCCCGTCGATTGGCTCGACACGGTTTCCAACAAGCCCTGAGGCCCGGCCCCCCGGTCTCTACAGCGCGTAGATCGCCAGCATCGTGAAACCAACGATCCCCACCACGGCGGCCACCAGGCAGATCACCCGGGCGGCAACGACGTTCGTCGTCCCGACATGGCTTAGCCACTGGCGCCCGATGGGGCCTCGGAGGAAGCTGCTCGGGGCGATCACACCGAACACCGCTGCCAGCGCAATGCCCCCCATGCCGGCAAGCATGGCAGCGCCCATCAAACGCCGGCCAACCCACTGGTCCGGGAGCCCCTCCTTGGCGATTCCCGCCAGCACAACAGCGGCGCCGAGGAGAATTCCAACGCCCCCTGCGGCGAGAATCACCCGGTGGTACATCTGCTGCCACCGGGGGATGTCGCCTTCCCTCGCAGGCAAAGGTGCGGATCGGGCCGACTTGCCAGATTTTTTCTTCTTGCGGGGCTTGTTTGCCTGGGGAAGGTCCTTGTCAAAACCGCTTCCACCCCAATAGTCTTCCTCGCTCATCCCGTTACTCCTAGTCCCGAAAAGTTTCCCTGTTGCTGCTCGAAACCGCACTTGCCCAGTAAGCCTCAAACATCGGCCCGTGGGGCTGTCCCGCTCTGTCCAGCGCAAGCCAATCCGATTATCTCCGATGGACCTCAATGGTCAAGAAAAACTGCGCCTCAGACGCGATTAACTGTGCTCTTCCCGCGCTTTGGGCTGCTCAGGCCCCGGCCGTCCTGGGCATGCGCATCTGCTCGCTGTCCATCCGGGCCTGGTGGAATCGAAGCAGCAGGTCGCGTTTAAGAAGCTGGCTGTCCGGATCGTCCCAGAGGTTGTTGAGTTCTCCCGGGTCCTCCTGGAGGTCGAACAGTTCGCCCTCGTCCCATGCGCGGTAGACGGTGATCTTGTATCGGTCCTCCACGTAGGTGTGCAAATGCGCCTTTCGATACCCGTGATGGTTTTCGGTGATCGAATAATCCCGCACGGGCGCTTGGCCGGACCAGTTGCCCGTCGCATCCTTGCCGGTCATGTGGAAAGGAATCTCCACCCCCGCCGCTGAAAGGAAACTCGGGGCCAGGTCCACGAGGTTCTGGAGGTCGTTGCTGACGCTGCCGGGCGGGGTCCTCCCGGGCCAGCGGACGATCATAGCAATCCGAAGCAGGTCTTCGTAGTGGTGGATCGCCTTGTTGTAGAGCCCGTGGTGGCCCAGGTAGTGGCCATGATCGGTCGCAAAGACCACCAGCGTGTTCTCCGCATGTCCCAGGGCCTCCAGGGCCTGGAGGATCCTGCCCACATGCTCATCCATGAAACTCACCAACGCCCAGTAGCAGGCGGTGTTGGCGCGGACTTCCTGCGGATCGAGCCGGTGGGCATGGGCACCGTGGACCGCGCCGTCCCCGGCGAACAGCTCCCGCAATTTTTCATCGGCGCCCTCCTGCTGTGTCAGGCCGAAGTGCCTCCGGTTGCGTTCGTGCTCGCCCGGGGTAAGCTGCGCGATGGGCACCTGATTCGGGTCGTAAATCTCCGACCAGGGCGCGGGGACGATGTACGGCGGATGCGGATCGGGGAAGCTCGCCCAGCAGAAGAATGGTTTGTCGGCCCGGGAGGCATGTTCGATCCGCTCGATCGTCCGTTGGGAGATGAAGTGGTTGTAGTGGTACTGTTCGGGCAGGGACCAGCGGCGCCGGGCCGGGTCGTAATACCCTTTGCGCTGCCTGGCGTCGCGGTCCCCGCGCCCGTCGGGAAAGTAGTCCCGCCAGTTGGCAAAGCCCTGCTCTTCCATCCAGATCGCATAATGCCGGCCGCAGCTCCACTGGTCACCGTGGTTCCGCATGATCTCGATGTGGTCGAAGCCATACCAGGGCCCGTGGAAACCCCGCCAGAAGCCCAGGTCTTTCACAATCGGGTTGGACTCCAGCGATGGGTACTCCGGCGTGCTTTCGGTCGGCTGAAAATGCGCCTTTCCCACCAGGGACGTTTCGTATCCGGCTCCTGAGACCTCTTTGGAACCGACCACCCCCAGGAGCGTCTGACCTTGCTCCAACAGCAGCGGTCTTCTCGACGCACAAGCTTTGTCGCAAAGAAAGTACACACTTACCCAAATGCACAGGCAGTGCTTTTAATCTCGCGACGGCTCGATTACCTTTATTACAAAGGAAAGGAGTTGAGGATGCTTCGGAATCATGCAGTCAGAGGGTTGATCGCCGGAATCGTATCGGTCTCTTTCTTCGGGGGGATTGCCCACGCACAGACACCCGAGGCCGGCAGTGCACCCCTGCCCGAAGGGGCCCTGGTGGTCCTGGAAAATGACGCCCTGCGGGCAGCCACCCGGGGCCATCGGCTGGCGATTTCCCCCAATTCCAGCACGCTGGCCTCGGCTCATGACCGCAAGAGACATGCCGAAGTTGTCCTCTGGGATACGCAGACCGGCCAGAAAATCGGAGGCTGGACCTTCAAGCGGCGAAGCATCCATCAGATGGTCTTTTCCCCCGATGGCAGCCAACTGGCCATCGGCATGGCCGGGGCAAAGTGGGCCCTTTGCCGGCGGGGCACCGAAAAACCCATCCATCAGGGCACCTTGCCCGGCGGAACCAAAAACCAGTACCTGACCCGCGTCGCCTGGGCCCCCGATGGCCGAAGTCTCTACCTGGCCGCCGGCGATAGAATCCGCCAGTGGGACCTTGCAGAGCGCAGCTTCAGCCGCGAGTTCGCCCAGGGAGCCGAGATCGATGTATCGCCCGATGGCAAGTACCTCATTGCCGCTCAGCCGGGCAGCCCCGCTCGAGCGATCCTCTACGACCTGGCCACGGAAAAGCCCGCTGCACAGATCGAGATGCCCGGCGACCACTCCATCTGCCGAGATGTCGCCTTCTCACCCGACGGCGCCTGGGTCGGGGCCTACCTCATAAGACGCGATGCCGACGGAACCGAGTCCATCGATCTGTGCAACATGGCCGCCCTGAAGGTCACCAAGCATATCAAGCTCAAGCGACGCTCCTTGCCCGGGAGCAAAATCCGCTGGATGAGCGATTCCAAGGGTATACTTATCGCACAAGACTATAAGAAATACCAGGTCAAGCGGGTTGGCCCGGGCCAGAGCCCGAAGAACCTTCCCACCTGGCCGGCCATGTCCGCCCTGGTGGTCAGTCCGGACGGCCAACGTTTCTACGCCACCGGTGCCACGCCCCAGATCTTCGCATGGGACCTCCAAAAGGCCCGCCAGGCGATGACCGACATGGGGCACACCGAAACCATCGCCAGTGTCGCCTTCTTCGATATGGATCGTCGAATCCTAACCGCCGCCCTGGATGGTAGCTGCAGGGCTTGGGATGCTTCCACGGGGCGGCATCTGACCCGCGTAAAGGGCCCGGAGGTATCCACAGGCCTGGCCAGGGTGCCCGCTCGCGGAGCTCGGGCGGCCTGGATCGGACAGGACCGCGTCCATTTCATCCGACTGGATCGCCTGGAAATCACAGGCGCAGTCAAGCTGGATGGAAAGGAACTGACCCACCCCACGACCGACATCGCGGGCCGAAGATTCCTGGCCGTCCAGGGCAACCGTATCGAGCAGTTGGATGCCGCTGCCCCGGACAAGCCCGCGCGATCCTGGCCTGTCGGAAACCAGTCGCAACTGATCATCGATGCCGGTTCAGGAATCATGGTGGCCGTCACCAACGGCAGCTACCGGGTGTATGACGCCCTGGCCGGCAAGCAGCTTTTCGTGGCCTCGGGCGATACCCCCAACCTCTCCTCCTACCGTGCCCTGAGCAATACAGGAGAGTTCTTCGCCACCGTGATGCGTAACCAGCTCCTGGCCTACGAGGTCGACACGGGCCATATGCTCGGGCTCTATCCGCAAATGCCCAGCCGAAAAAACAACCCCGGCAACGAAACCCCGATCGTCCGCTGCCTGGCCATCTCCTCCAGCGGCAGGCTCCTGGCCGTTGGATCGTTCCGAGGAAGAGTCGGCGTCTACGATACCTGCCAGGGCAAGCTTCTGGCCGTCTTCGCAGGACACAGCCGCGAAGTCACCGCACTTGCCTTTTCCTCCGATGAAAAGAAGCTCGTCTCGGGAAGTATCGATTCATCGGCAATCGTCTGGGATCTGTCCGACATGGCACTGGAGGATCCACCGGCCCGCAAGGAATCCTTCGCCGATCTGTGGGACGCACTGGGTAAATCAGCAAAGGATGCCGCAACGGCTGCAAACGTCCTGGCCGCCCGCGGCGATGCTTCCATCACAGCCATCGAGGAAAAGCTCGAGCCCGCTCAGCGTCTCTCCGACGAGAAGATCCAGCAGATGCTGGAGCAACTGAATTCTCCCCGCTTCGCCCAGCGCAAAGCCGCCTACGAAGAGCTCGTCCGCCACGGGCCGGCCATTATCGAAGCTGTGACCGAAGCTCGCCGGCAGTTACTGGAAAGGCACCGAAGGACCAATACCGCCCCGCCTGCAGAGAAGCTCAGCCGCCTGGACAAGCTGCTCGAAGAGGCAAAAAGACCCACCACCGCCAGCCCCGAGGCCGTGCGCGTCGGACGGGCCGTCCGCGTGCTCGAGCGAATCGCATCCCCCAAGGCCCTGGCCCTCCTGGCCAAACTCGCCAAGGGCGAGCGGAAGGCCCACGTCACCGTGCTGGCCCAGGCAGCACTGCGGAGAATCGAGTACCGTCGACAGGCGGCCATGACCCGCTGAAGACAACGGCACAAGACTGCGAACAGCTCGCGAGGCTTCGTGTCAAACGCGGCCGTAGAGATTGGCCTCGTCCGGTGCGAGGCCTGTCTTGCGGCAGGACTTTGCATACAGCCGCGCATTTCGACCAATTGATATCCAGTCCGTGTCCCGCCAGGCCAGAGCTGTCATAATCGAAACAAGACCCTCCCAGTCTGCGAGCTTCACGAGGTGGTCATCTGGAGCTACTACCTGATGGCTCGCTGGGACTGCGGGGGTTTGACGGCTTCTGGCAGGAATCCAATCGCATGGCTGCTTGCAGCCATGGTATACTACAGGCGAACCTGCCGATATTGAAGGAAGACCCGTCATTCCGACGGGTCTTCCTTCAATATCGGGGCGATAGGATTTGAACCTACGGCCTCCTGCTCCCAAAGCAGGCGCTCTGCCAAGCTGAGCTACGCCCCGCGATGGCTGAATTCTCGCACAAGCGCCTTCTCCAGTCAAGCGCCCGGCCAGGGCCTGTTTTCCAGTGGGGGTTCGGGATACCATGGGGCCGATGAGCCGCAACCCACAGCACGCCGGCAAGGCCTATACCCAGATCACCTTCCGCCGCATCGAGTCCCTCGGGCCGGGGGATATCCTTTCCCTGCTCAAGCGGAGCTATGCACGTTGGCCGCGGCGAAACGAGCACCTCGACGCCTGGGCGCGGGCGGACCGTGCGTTTTTCGAACATCCCGACACCGTCGGGGCCTGCTGCATCGTGACGTTCCAAGCAGCCAGGCCGGTCGGGTTCGTCTCCTGGGACCCGCGTGAGCGCCCCACTGCCCGCATCGGCCACAACTGCGTCCTGCCCGACTTCCAGGGCAAGGGGATCGGCAAGGCCCAGCTTCAAAATGCGCTGGGGCTCCTGCGGCGACAGGGCTTCTCCCGGGTCCATGTCCGCACCGGCGGCGAGGCCTTCTTCGCCCCGGCCCGGAGCATGTACCGCAGTTGCGGATTCATCGAGGCCGGCTGGGCAGGGCCAAACTCCTCCACCCCGTGCGGAACCGTAGACTACCACCTGGAGCTTCGGCCTGAGGGGGTTGGGCATGGCTGACGGGTCGGGCGTTATACTCATTGGAGGGACGTCGCACGTGGGAAAGTCGACGCTCGCCGAGCAGCTTGCCCGCAAGCTCGGGGCCCAACAGCTCTCCACCGACTCCCTGGCCCGCCACCCGGGCAGGCCCTGGAAGCCCCAGGGCAAAGAAGTCCCCGCCCACGTGGCGGAGCATTACCTTTCGCTGGAGGTCGAGGAGCTGATCCAGGACGTCCTGGCCCACTATCGCCGCAACGTCTGGCCCCTGGTCCAAGCCCGGATCGATGAGCACCTGGGCAGTTGTGAACCTGGCCGGCTGATCCTCGAAGGCTCCGCCCTCTGGCCCGACTCGATCGTCTCGCTAAGTTCTTCGCAGGTCCGCCCCCTGCTGCTGAGAGCACCGGCTGAGCTGCTCACAGAGCGGATCCTCGCAAACAGCGGGCATCCGACGCGGCCTGCCCGGCAGAAAAGGATGATCGAGAAGTTCCTCGCCCGGACGCTGGAATACGACCGCAGAATGACCGCAGCCGCCCGCCGCCTGGGCCTGGAGCCTCTTGAAGTCAGGCCCGAGGAAACACCCCAGCAGCTTCTCCAGCGGTGCATGGAGGTCCTGGGCCTGGCGGGGTCGGAATCAGAGCAGATCCTGGATCGCACGGACCACCAGGACCGCGCCGGTCAGGCCGATGATCATCTGAACGACCCGGGCGAAGACCGCCGGTGAGCTCTTGCAGGACAGATGATGCCCCAGCCCCAGCAGGACCAGGGCAAGCGGGGCCGAAATGGCCGACGCGATTTTCACGTCCCTGCGGAAGAAGACCTTCGATCCGGCGGCTGTAGCCAGGCGGAAGATGCAGACCACCAGGAAGATCACCTGGATGGTCGGCTTCATGGTTCGCGGGTCCTTTGCGCGTGAGTACAGGTAGAGCACGACCGGCGGGCCTCCGGTGACGAACGCCCCGCCCAGGAATCCGCTCAGGACCCCCACCGGCAGGGCGGGTCCGGAGCTTTTGCCCCTGCCGGCCGGAGGCTTGAGGAGCCCTGCGATGCAGAAGCCTACCAGCACGAGGCCCAGAACCACCCTCCCGGCCGGCTGATCTCCGAAGGTCACCAGGAAGAGATACCCCAGCGGCACGCCGACCAGGGCCCCGGCGCAGATCAGCGCGACCTGGTCCCAGGCGATCTTGCCATCCCGCCGCGACAGCCACGCCAGCACCGCCACCAGCAGCGTCGCCGCCACGGTCACGAAGGCCGAAGCAGACTCCATCGGCACGCGGAGCATGGCCAGGACCGCCATGGCCACGATGCCGAAGCCGAACCCGCCGTAGCCCTGAACCGCCGCAGCCAGGACCACCGCAAACACCGCCGGGGCAATGCTCATCCTCCGGCTCCGGGTCGAAGCTGCCGCTCTGGGGTTTCTTTCCGCATGGGTTTCCTCGGGATCAAAGTATCACCTGGTGCGAGCCTACCCGCCCGGGCCCGCAAAAGCAATTGACATGCTACCCCATTACTCGTAATGATTCACTCCATGACTGCCAACGAATCGTTTCTCCGCCTGCTTCGCCGCCGACCCGAAACGGTACATGTTCTCTGCCTGCGCCTGGACCTGACCTCGTCCGGGCCCTACTGCCTTCGCGATCTCTGGGCCCTGGCGCTGACCGAGTACATCGGACAGGTGGAGATTGGCGGAAAACGCTATCCGCTGGCCCCGGACCACGTACTGCTGATGAGCCCCGACGTGACGCGGACCTTCCATCTCTCGGGCCCATCTCTGCATCGCGCGGTCCATTTCCGGTGGCCCCGTAGGTCTTTCACCGGCCCGCTCCTGCTGAAAGCACCCGAGCACGCCCCCCACATGCGCAGCGATATCGACGAGATGCTCTCTCTGCACCCGGCCCAGCAGGACCGAACGGATATCCGCCTCTGGGACATGCTCTGGCGACTGGTGGACTCCCAGCCCATCCCCGGCGGGACCCAGTCGGCCAGGCACCCGGCGCTTCGCGAAGCGCTGCGACTGATCGAGACGCGCCTGTCCGAGCCGTTGCGGGTGGCGGATCTGGCCGGGCAGGTCGGCCTGTCGCACAACCATCTCACGCGGCTGTTCTCCCGAGAGTTGGACACCACGCCGCTGCTGTACATCCGGAGGCGGAGAATGCAGCAGGCCCGCCATCTCCTGCTCTATTCGAACCTTCCGGTGAAGGTGATCGCAGTGCAGGTGGGCATCGCCGATCTGCAGAAGTTCAACCGCACCGCCCATGCCCTCTGGGGCTGCTCGCCACGGGCCCTTCGTGAGCGTCATTTCGGTCCGGAGCGATCCGGGCCAAAACGCTGAGGCAACCCCTTTGCAGTGGCGAGGGGCCGACCAGACCGCTATGATTTCCGGGTGATACGGTGCAAGCGAGGCTTAGAAGGTCAAGACAGATGATCTGGAATATCCCGAACAAGCTTACGGTCGGCAGGCTGCTGCTGGCGGCGGTCTTCTTCCTCCTGCTGGGGCTCTACGAGCCGACGGCATCGTGGAGCAAATGGCTGATGCTTTCGGCATTTGTGGTCTACGTGGTCTCCGGTCTTACCGACGTGGCTGACGGGCATATCGCGCGAAAGTACAACATGACCACTGCCTTTGGCCGCATTGTCGATCCCTTCGTCGACAAGGTCCTCGTGGTCGGGGCGTTTACCATGCTGGCCGGATCCAACTTCGCCCTGACGCCTTATGCGCTGGAAGTGCAGCGGGAGGTTCCCGGCTGGCTGACGGGCCACATGGCCAGCAGCGTCCAGGCCTGGATGGTCGTGGTCATCCTCGCCAGGGAATTCGCCATCTCGGCCGTTCGGGGCTACAGCGAATCCCAGGGGCTTAAATTCCCCGCCACACCGGCCGGCAAGATCAAGATGTTCGTGCAATCCGTGGCCATCTGCGTGGTCCTGGTGCAACTGGGTTTCCTCCGCGACGCGCCCTGGGCCATGTGGCTCAAGATCGCCATGGTCTGGTTGGCCGTGATCGTAACCGTCACCTCCGGTCTGGGCTACCTCAGCAAGACGCGAAGCCTGCTTTCCCGCGATGAATCGGCTTAAGACACTTCTCGTCACGGGCCTGGGGACGGGGTATCTACCCGTGGCCCCCGGGACATGGGGCTCGGCCGTGGTTGTCCTCTTCTACGCCTTGACGGCCTGGGCTTCCTCGGGTCGACAGGTCTGCTTGACCGGGTCGATGGTCGCTGTGGTCCTTCTGAGCAGCGCTGCGTGCATCGGACTGGGAGGTCACGCACAGCGGACCTTCGGCCGAAAAGACCCCTCCCAGTGCACGATCGATGAGTTTGCCGGTCAGGCGGTGGCGCTTCTCTTGATGCCCCTCCAGGCCGGTCCGATCGCCTGGCAGCCGGGACGCTGGGCCCTGGTGGCCTGCGTCGGATTCCTCTGCTTTCGCGTGTTTGACATCCTCAAGCCTCCCCCCGCCCGCCAACTGGAGAAGATTCCGTTGGGCACGGGCGTGCTGCTGGACGACCTGATGGCCGGGATCTACGCCAACCTCACTGCCCAGTTGATTCTGCGGCTGGGGTTGGGGATGCAGTAAGCCTCGGGCGGGTCATCGGCCTGGTTTCGGCAAAGGCCCCACCCAGCGCTGCCAGCAGGGCAAAGAGGAAGACCCGCCAGAGCAGGTACATCGAGACGTGCCAGATTCCCGCACCCGAGGCAAGCCGCCCGGAGAGCGCTTCGCCTCCTTGGAGGGTCAACACCGCCGCGGCCCCGAGTACTCCAGCCAGTGCGCCGCACCCCACCGAAAGAAGAATCCTTCGGGCCGAACCGAGGCCGCCGGCCAGCATCGAGGTCAAGCCTCCTGCCAGGGCGGGAAGCAGGATTACCGCCGGCCAGAGCACCTGGAGCGAGTGGGTCAGCAGCAGAGAGCCGTCGTCGGCCCAGCGGACAAGTCCGGAGCCGGTGATGCGGGAATAGGCCGACGCGCAGGCGATCCAACCGGCCGCTGCCAGCAGGCCAAGACCCAGTGCATGAATGTGCCGGGCAGCGAGCTTTTCTCTGATCTGTGCCTTTTCGCCAAGGCGCCTGCGGAGTGTCAGCGGGTAGTTGTAGAACAGATCGAATACCCCATGCTCCAGCAGCGCCCCGTGTTCGCCGAAGACCGGTACCACGTGGACCGCACCTGTCGCCCAGTGGGCGGCCATGAACCTGGCCAGCACCGGGTACCGATAGGCCATCTGGATCGGAAAGGCCAGATACCCGACATACTTGAAGAATCCCAGGAACACGGCGATGTTGTAATCCCGGAAATTCCGCTCGCGAATGACCAGATACACCACATACAGCCCGCGGGTAATCGAACCGGGCGAAATTGGCGTCACGGCGAAAATCGCGATGATCGCTCCGGTCGTGGCCAGGAACTGCGCCCAGTTCATGCCCTGAGAAACAGCGATCCAAGCTCCGATGATGACCCCGACCAGTTGCGTCACCGGCAGCGTGCATACATGCACAGCCAGGCTCTTGAGGTACTTCTGAATGTAGGGCTCCTTGATCCGCGAGAGAATCTCGTGGGCGTCTTCCTCGGTGAGCATGTGCCTCCGCTGTCCATCGGAGACCATCTCGCGCAGCCACTGCTCGCGAAGTTCCGGACTGAAAAGCAGCCGCACAGGCCGAACGAAAATGTACCATAGCAGGTCCCGCGCGTAGCGGCGATCGGTGAGCATCCGGTGCAGGAAGACCAGCGGGATGAAACTCAGCAGGAAATGGCCAAAGGCCCGGACGGGACTGCGCGTCAGGGCGACAGCCTTGGCCGGACTCACCCTGCCGCAGCGGACCCAGTCGATGATTCTCTCGGCCATCCGGCCTCGCATCGCGCGCAGCAGGTACCCCGGGCAGGTCAGGGCCTTGATCGTGTGCCTGCGGATGTCCGCTCTGCCCCACATGGCACGGATGCGAAGCAGCAGCAGGCCCAGAATGATGCCTGCAAAAGCCCCAAGCGTCCATTCGCCGCTCAGGGGCCAAGCCCACTGCCGGGGGTTGCCGAGCAACTTCGCCGCCGGGCCGTCCCAGACCCACTTGACAGCGCCGTAGAGAAGCACGAGGACCCCGGCCAGCAGTGAAAGCTTCGCGACCAGACCGAGTTTCCAGAAGCAAAGCGTCCGCAGCTGACTCGCGCGGAGACCTTCGGTGGTCTCTTCATCGGCAATGCCCCTCACGCGATAGCTCTGCGCGGTGGAATCGAGAATCTGGGACCAGAGCGACGAGCTGTAAAGCAAGCGAACGTGATTGTGCGTGATGTCCGGCATGGAATTGCGATAGACCACCTCGCAACTGCGAAGCTCATCCAGCGCGCCGGCCATGTCTTGGAAAAGCTCACTTCTGGCTTCCACGTAACGCCGCAGACCCTCCAGGTTGCCCCGGTCAAACTGCACCAGGCTGCCTCGAAGCAGACCCTTGAAGATCAGCGCCACGTCGGCGGGGCTCATCGGCAACACGGGCAGCAAGGCCAGGCCCGCGCGGAAGTCCACCGCGGTCAGGCCTCCGGCCGGGTCGGTCTCGGCCTGGCGTCGCTTGAGGCAGTTCGGCTGGCTCTTGCAGGTCCACCAGGTGTACTGACGGGCCAGTTCGGGCGCACCCATCTCGTGAAGCATTTCGACCAGGCGGTCCATGAAGACCTTCTTGGCCCGGTATTCAGGTGAACCCACCTGGGAGTCGTCCTGGCCCGGTTTCCAGTGCCTGCGGGCGGAAAGATCGTCATCGGTCTCGTACCGCCACGTCCTGCCGTCAATCCACTCGCTGAATTCGCCGCAGGCCCCGATAACAGGATCGGTGAAAGTTGCGTGAATATCCGCCACGTGCCTCTCAGAGCCGAAAGTCTCGGCTGCCGCGCGGCGGATGAACTTCTGCCACAGGGCCCCTGCCCGGGCAGCCACGGGATTCACCTGGATCGTGAAGGGCCCCTGGAAGCCGAGTTTGTAAATCAGATCCCGAAACCGCTGGGCCATGGGTGCCGGCGGCTTGAGGATCTTCATCGCGTAAAATCCACCGACTTCCAACTCGCCGATCGGCCCTTCGGGGGCGTCGATTTCCAGCAGTTTGACCCGGTAGACCTGCCCTGCGTAACCTCCGCCCACGAAACGCTCTATCTCCAGGCTCACCCGCCCGGGTCGGTCCGGATAGATGCCCCTTACGTCATAGTCGAGGCGGGTGCCGGGCTGGTAGAGATCCACATTCCTCGGGCGCAGCAGCAACTGCTGGTCGAACCATTGGGCGACCCGCTCGATGGCCTGCGGTTGGGTGAGTTCCTGCACGTGCTGCTCCTGCGGAGAGTTACGCCATGGAATGCATATCGGTTCATCGGGAACGATCCTACAGTTTCACCCGGCGGTGGCAAGGGCTCCTTTTCGCGGCATTGCATCCCGGTCCCCTGCGCGACACAATGCTCCCATGGGCCCACCGCGCACCGAAAACCTGATCGAGAGCATCCGACGCTGCCCGCAGCGGGTCCGGTTGCTGACCGGCCCGGCCGGCAGTGGGAAGTCCTCGGCCTGTCATCGATGGTACGGGCTTGTCGAGCAGCGCTGCGGCCCGGGAAGCTGCCTGCTGGTCGTTCCCACACAGGCGACCGCCCAGTGGACGCGTCGGCAGCTTTTGGCCCTTTCATCCAGGGGCGTGCTGATTTCGCCGCAAGTGATGACTTTCCGCGCCCTGGCCGGTCGCATACTCTCGGCCGGCTCCTCGCCGCCGGCCGAGATTTCCCCGGTGGCCCGGCAGGTGCAGATTCGGCGTCTCCTCACCCAGTGCAAACAGGAGGGACTGCTGGGCGTCCTGGCCGAGTCGGCCGAGACCCCGGGGGCAGCCCTGGCGGTCGATCGTGCTATTTCCCAGCTCAAACGCTCCGCGATCAACCCCGAGGCACTGGGGGGGGCAGAGGACCTTGCCGCCGGGGCCGGGGCGGATCTTCTCAAGGTCTATCAGCGCCATCAGAAGATTCTCCGCGAGAAGAACCTTGTCGACACCGCAGGTCAGATGTGGCTGGCCCGCGATGCCCTCGCCGAGGCCAATGGCAAGGACCTGCCCGGGCTGGAGAATATCCAGGCCTTGGCGGTGGACGGTTTCACCGACTTGACCCCCACCCAGCTTGAGATCCTCCGGACCATCAGCTTCCGGGTTCAGGCGACGCTGATCACCCTCTGCCTTGGCGACGACGACCGCGTGGGCATGTGGCACTGGACCCGGCGAACCGCCAACGCCCTCAAGGCAACGTTCGGCGAGGATCTGGCAGAGATCCAGACCTCGTCGCCCGCTGGAGCATCCGGGGAGCTTGAGAAGCTCCAGCGGCAGATTTTCACCTTCCAGCCCTCCAGGCCTTGCCGGACCGGAAAGATTCACTGCCTGGCTGCACCGAATATCGATGCGGAAATCCGCGCCGTGGCCCGCCGAATCAAGCGGTTGCTCCTGGCTGGGGCCCCTGCCGGTTCCATCAGCGTCCTGGCCCGGACGATACAACCCTACCGAAACCGGATCCAGAAGACCTTCGCCGAGCACAACATCCCCTGCAGACCGGCGCCTTGGCCCCTGCTCGAAGCGGGCCCGGTGCGATTCTGCATGCAGGTCTGCTCCCTTGCCCCCGAGTTCAACTATCGCGACGTTTTGGGCGTGATGGGCAGCAGCTACTTTCGGCCGGAAGTTCTGGGCTCCTTCTCTGCCTGGCACTGCCAAGTCGCCGAAATGGTCATCCGGCAGGGCAACGTACTCGCCGGGAGAGCGGCTTACAGCCGAGGCGCCCGACGAGTCCGCGAGGCGCTGAATTCATCCGGCCGATTGCATGAGGAAGACCAGGACAGCGAGGATCAGCCTTCGGTCCGAGGCAGACTGGGCTCCCTGCCCGTCACGCAACACGACATCGATCAGGCGATGGAAATGCTCGAGGCCTTGCTGGGTATCGCCCAGGAGGCCTGTGACAAGGGCCCCTCCGCAGCGATGCAAGCCCTGCACCTGGAAGAGACCTGTCGGCAAATGGAGGACCTGGAGCTTGCCTCGCGGGACCTGCGGGCACTCTCGCGCCTCCAGGAGCTGCTTGCCGAGCTTGGCAGCGAGGCTGCGGACCTCCCTGCCGTCACTCAGGCGCTTCGCATGGCGACCTGCCCCCCCTCCGGCGGTGAATCCATGGTGGACGTACTGGGTGTCCTGGATGCACGGGCCATGCGCTGGAGGCACGTCTTCCTTCTGGGGCTCAACGAGGGCGTCTTCCCTCAGCCACCGCTGGAGGATCCGCTGATTCCCGAATCCCAGCGGCATCGGTGGCACCGAACGGGCAAGCTGGAACTGGATACCCAGCGAGACCTGGCCGGGAGGGAAATGCTGCTGTTCTATCTGGCCATCAGCAGGGCGCGGGAATCGCTGACGCTCAGCTATGTCGAGGGCGAGGCGGGATCGGCCTCGGCCGGCTCGTTCCTCCAAAGCGCCTGGGAAGCGATCGGCTTGGAGGGCGAGGCCATAGAGAGAATCCGCGCCGGGGACCTGCTGCCCGAAACCAGCGAGCTTTCTTCCCGGCGTGATGGGAAGCTCGCCGGCGCAGCCGGGCTCTTCTTGGGCAAACTCGACCCGGAAGGCAAAGCGCTGAACTGGGCCTCGGCCAATGCTCCCGAATATCTCTGCCGCGCGGGGGCGGGAATCTGGGTCCGAAGCAAGAGGTGGGCTTCCCGGCCATGCGGACGATGGGACGGCCGGATCAGTCAACCGGAACTGCTGGCGGATCTCAAGAAGACATTCGCAGACCAGCGGGTCTATTCGGCCTCCCAATTGAACCTCTTTGCCGCTTGCCGATGGCACTACTTTGCCAGGTATGTCCTGAACCTGGAGCCCTTGCCCGAACCGGCCAGGCTCCTGGAAGCTACCGACCGGGGCACGTACTGCCACGAGGTCCTCTACCGGATGATGTCCGGGCTGCGAGACCAGTTCGGCCCGGGCTTTTCGCTGGAAGACCTTGATTCCAAGACCGTCCAGAACGCCTTTGATCAGGCATCCGGGGATGCCTCGCAGCGCGTGGAAGCCATCCGGCCGGACTGGCCAATGCTCTGGCAGGTCCAGCGCGAGCAGATGGAACAGTCCCTTCGCGGCTATGTCCTCACCCAGCAGAAGCCCACGGAACTGCAGTGCTGGTCTTTGTGTTTCGAGCTGGCCTTCGGAATGCCCCTGGACAAGGATGGCGATCTGCACGACCCGGCCAGCCGTCCAGAGCCGGTGGAGATCGATCTTCCCGGCGGCAAGAGCATCCGTCTCCGCGGGCGGATCGACCGGGTGGACAATGCCGAGTTTCTCGGCCAGGTCGGACTGATGGTCATCGACTACAAGACCGGCTCTTTGCCGACCAAGAAAGAACTGGAGTCGGGGCAGAACGTTCAACTGGCCCTGTATCTCGAAGCGGTGACCAGACTCCTGGAGCAGAAGTCTCTGGGAGGAGCCTTCCACCAGGTCCTCAAGGACCAGGTCCAGTGCTTCGGGCCCATGAGACCCTACGCCGGAGAATATAGACCGAATGAGGGCTTTGCCCAACGACACCGGGACGCTCTCGAAGCGGTGGCCGGATATACCCGGGAGATGGGCGAGGGGAACTTCTCGCTCTATCCCTTGAGCCAATGCCTGAGCTGGTGTCCGTATCGCGCGATCTGCCGGCACAGTCCCGCCCGCCGGCGACTCAAGCAAGCCTCGGACACCCCCCCTGCGGAGAACACATAATGACGGGTGGATTCAAACTCACCCCTGCCCAGCAAGCCGCAGCCGTCGATCGCGCCGGAGAGAGCATCGCCCTGCTCAGCGGGGCCGGGTGCGGCAAAACCTTCGTCCTTTCCCTGCGATTCCTCCAGTTGCTCCAGCGGATGTCTCCCGAAGAAGACTCCCTTTCCAGCCTGGTGGCCCTGACCTATACCCGCAAGGCCGCCCTGGAAATGTCCCACCGGGTCCGCCGGATGCTTGCCGCCCAGGCCCGGGAGGCCACCGGAGCCGAGAGGGAAAACCTGCGGACCTGGCTTGGGCAGATCGGCGAAGCTCGAATCGGGACGATCCACAGCTTCTGCGCGGCCCTGCTGCGACGACACGCCCTTGCCGCGGGGCTGGATCCTGCCTTCGCCGTCGCCGACGACAACTTCCAGACGAATCCGCTGCGGAAGGAGGCCTCTGAGGACGTTGTCCTCTCGGCTGTCGAGGCCCAGGAACCGGCAGCACTGAAACTCCTGGGCCGACGGTCCTTCCAGCAGGTTGCCGAAGCGGTGGAGGATCTCATCGCCGACCGCAACCGGGTCGATTTCGAAATGCTCTGCAGCCGCCAGGACCTGCTGGATACCTGGACCGACCAACTCGACCGCGCCGCCCGGGAAGCTCATCAGGCGCTACGGGTCGATCGAAAGCTGCGCGACGAAATGTCCTACCTTTCGGGCTATCCCGTCAGCGACCCCGGCGACAAGCTCTCCCAGGCCCTGATGAGAACCGTGGGCCTGGCCGAACAGATCCTTCACGGGCCGGAATCGGTCCAGGTTTTCGATGAACTCCAGACCGTGCGGACGAACACCGGCAGCAAGAAGGTCTGGGGCTCGGCCGAGGCCAAGGAAGACCTGATCACCCGGATCAACTTCATCGTTGAAAGACTCAAGATCTGGCGGGACTGGTTCGGACAGTTGGGCCCCCAGGACGAGCAGGACGCCGAGGCCCTGGCCGCGCTGGGGACACTGGCCGAGAGAGGCCGGGAACTCTACGACAGAAAGAAGCGTCGCCTGGGACTCCTGGACTTTGACGACCTGCTTGGCCAGACACGTCAATTGCTGCTTGCCCGACCCGACGTCCGCGAGGAACTGTCCTCGGGGATCAAGCAGCTCCTCATCGACGAATGCCAGGACACCGACGCTTTCCAGGTGCAGATGCTCCTGGACTTGCTGGGCTCGCAGGAGCAGGCCCTGGCCCAGGGGCGCCTTTTCGTGGTCGGCGATGCCAAACAGAGCATCTACCGGTTCCGGGGAGCCCAGGTGGAAGTCTTCCAAGGCCTCTGCGAGGCCTTTGGCAGGAACCGAAGCGAAACGCTCGACCTCTCCTTCCGCACGCACGCACCCGGTGTCGCCTTGGTGAACCATGTCTTCTCGGAACTGATGGGCGAGGCCTACCAGCCTCTGGAGTCTCACAGGCCCGATGTTCCCGAACATCCCACCGCCGAATTGCTCCTGGCCTGCGGGCCGGATCAATCCGAGCCGGAAGATGCCCAGCACAGCATCCAGCTTCAGGCCGAGCTGACCGCCCAGCGCATTACCGAGCTTCTGGCCCCCTCGGCTCGACTGATCCGCGAACCGGCCTCGCAGCAGCTTCGGCCTGTCCGCCAGGGAGATATCGCCATTCTGCTTTCCCGGATGACCCACGGCCACGTCTTCCAGCGGGCCCTGGCCCGACAAGGGCTCGAGCCGCTGGTCATCGGCGGGGCCGGCTTCCTCAATCAGCAGGAGGTAACGGACCTGCTCAACGCTCTGCGCTGCGTGGACAATCCCCTCGACGACGTTTCGTTTGCAGGCTTGCTCCGCAGCCCCCTGGTGGCCTTGGACGACAATGCGCTGTTGCACATTGCTCAACACTGCCCTCGCCCACTGGTCCCGGCCGTCAACCACCCCGGGAGTCTGGACAAACTTTCCGAGCGTCTATCGAAACAAGCCCTGGAGTCCCTCCGGGAGGCAGGGAGTTTGATTCATCGCCTCGCAAAGATCAAGAACGCCGCCGGCATCGATGGGTTACTGGAAGAGATCCTCGAGTCCACCGGCTTCGAGGCCACGGTCCTGACCGACTTCCAGGGCAGACAGAAACTCGGCAACATCCGCCGACTGATCGAGATGGGTCGAAACGCCGGCAACGAGGGACTGAGCCTCTCGGGCTTCATCAACCAGTTGCAGGACATGATCCTCTTCGAGGCACGCCAGGAGCAGGCCCTGGTCTCGGATGAAAACGACGACGTTATCCGCATCATGACCATCCACAAGGCCAAGGGCCTGGAGTTCCCCGTGGTGATCCTCCCGGATCTGAACACCGCCCCCGGCGGGCGAACCGGCAACCTGCTTATCCGCGCGGGCTGGCAGGCGACGATCGACACCACTGAGAACGATGAACCCCAGGGAGCCGCCTGGTCACTGTCCCGGTTGCAGGAACGCTCCGAGGAAGATCGCGAATCCCTTCGCCTGCTCTACGTGGCCATGACCCGCCACGAGGACTACCTGATTCTCGTCGGAGCCGATTGGCGAAGCAAACAGGGGCGATTCAAATCCAGCCGTTCCTGGTTGGATCTCCTCGATGAGCCCCTGGGCCTCGCCCGTGCCGCCGACGCCGGAGATGACAGCGTCCGGTATGGGGGGCAGCACGAAATGCTGCTCAAAATCGCCACCCCCTCCCCGGCAATGCCGCCGGGAGGACGAAAAACCAGGGGGCAGCGACTGCTGGAATCCTGCCGGGACGAACACCAGATGGCCCAGTCCATGCTCCAGACCACCGACACCCCCCATCCGGAACTTCTGGGACCCGTCCCGCCGGATATCGGACGCATCGAACTGGCCGTAACCGCCCTGAGCGATTACCTGCAGTGTCCGAGGCTCTACTACCTGCGTCACGAGCTGCGCCTTACGCCTCCGCCCTTGCCCGGCCGGGCATCCAAGGGCATCTCGGGCGCTGTCGGCAGCGACCCGCTTCTGCTGGGCAGCGTGCTGCATCGTTGCATGGAATGGGCCAATTTCGACAAGCCCCAGAAGAGCGAAGCTCTACTCCAGCGAGTCCGGGCAGAGATGGAACTGGATACCTCCTGGCAGGGACCGGAGGTCCGGGAACTTTTGGCCGATGCACTCGATCGCCTGCGGAAATCCCCACTGGGCGAGGAACTTCGAAACGCACGGATCCTCCATCGCGAACTGGATTTCCTGACCGAGGCGGGCCCCGCCCTGCTTCGGGGGCAGATCGACCTGCTCTACCAGGACGCCTCGGGCCGGTGGCAAATCGTCGACTACAAATCCGACCGTGTCAAAGGCGCCGAGTCCCAGAAGCGGGCAGAGAAGTACGAAACCCAGATGCTCCTCTACGCTGCCGCAGCCGCGAGGCACCTCGGATCTTCCCCGCCCCCGGCGACGCTTTACTTCCTTCGCAGCGGTATCACACACCGGCTGGAATGGACAACCACGCAGATCGAAAAAAGACTGGAGGATATGAAAAGGGTGGCTGCAGCGATGATCCGCGACCGCCGATTGGGGAGCTTTGAGCCTTCGCAGGGCAAGAGCTGTTCGGGCTGCGGGTATCGTGGCCTCTGCCCAGGGGAAAGCGAGGGATTTACAGACTCTGAAGCCAGGTGTCGATAACCGCCAGTCTGCGGGCGACTTCCCAGCTCGGGTCGTAGCCGGTCAGGTTCGGCGAGATCTCGCCCAGGACCGAGAGGATACGCTCTTCCATCCCGGCATCGGGAGGATTCGCACTGACCGCTGATCGCAACTGCTCGAGGAGAGGCTCCAGGGCCCGGTCTCCAAGCTTTCGCAACTCTGCCGCCGCGGCGCGTCGGGAGGCATCATCGGCGCCCATCTGAGAGAGCAGCTTGACCACAACCTGCCGGTCCTCGTCCAACTGCTTCTGCTGGGCGTTTTGAAGTTTGTTCCTCAACGACTGCATCCGATCCCTTGACAGCTTGGGCCCGAGCGATGCCAGGCCCCGCTGAGCCAGGAGAATCACCGAAGCATGGCGGTTCTCCTGCTCCATTTGCTCCAGTCGCGTCTGGAGCAGTTCCACTCCCTGCTCGAAAAGCTCCCCGTCTGCCTGGGCCCCAAGCTGTTCGACCCCGGCAGGATCGCCCGCCAGCAGCAACGCCTTGATCCATAGCTGCCAGACCTCGGGCGTCTGAGGATCCTCCGCTGCACGGAAGGACTGGTAGACCTCTCCGCAGTGACGGGCGGCCTCTGCGGGCCGATCGGCCTTGAGCAACTGTTTGGCCAGGACGTACTGCGCCCCGGCGAGCTTGCCCGATCCGTCTTTTCGAAGACGGTCAACGAGCATCGTCGAAATCGCGATTCGCTTGTCCAGGACAGCTTCCCGAGATTCGATCTGCTCCAGTGCGGTCTGCAGGGCCTCGGAATCGGCCGAGGAGAGGATCCCCAAAGCGGCATCCCAGGCCTGGCGGCGCACGGCTTCCTGCGCTTCGACTTCCGGGTCGGTCCTGCGAAGGATGTCCTTGACGTGTTTCGTTCCGCCAAGGGTCGCCACGGCCACGATGGCCGCCTGGCGAACCCCGTGATCCTCATCGGCCAGGAAGGGCAGAAGCCTGCCGGCAAGCTCCGGCTGCTGGAAGCCCGTCAGGCCCATGATGGCCGCCCGTCGAACCCGCGCCAGAGAATCCTCAAGGGCTTCGGTCATCACGGGGATGAACCGACTGTCAGCCAAAACTCCCATCGCCGTGAGAAGCCCTTCCCGCGTCGCCACCGAATTGTGCGTCCCGGCGTGCTTCTTGTAAGCGTTGAGAAGCGACGCCACCGCCCGATCCCGCTGGGCTTGGGGCAGCCGCTCCGCAGAAGCCATGCGGGAGAACGCCCCGGCCGCTGCCGAGGAGATTTCCTCATCTTCCGAGTCGATCCGCTGGAGCACCAGCGGCAGGGCGCTGGGGTCGCGAAGTTGTCCCGCCGCCCGAAGAAGGGCCTGGCTGACCTGGGAATCCTGTTCGGCCTCCAGTCGCGCCAGGAGCAATTCCACCGCCTCGCGATCTCCGAGGTTAGCCACGGCCAGGGCGGCGGCCTTGCGGACCGGCGCCTGCTCGTCGGAGAGCAGATTCCGGATTTCGGCCCGGACTTCCGGAGCCACGGGCGAGTTCTCGCTGATGCGTCTGCTGACCAGATCTATCCCCACCAGGCGGACATCGGTAACCGAATCGCGAAGGATGTTCAACAACAACGCCGACTGCTGCGCCGGAGCCACGACCGCATAATGCCTGCGAACCACCTCGGTGAGCTTCGAACGAAGCCGGGCGTTCTCGTTCTCCAGTTGCACCTTGGCCTGGGCGAGGCTCTCGGTCAGATCCGCCAGCCATTCCTCCCGATTCTTGTTCTTGTTCTTCCGCCACCAGCGTTTCCACTCGCGGCGGTCCATGCCCCGAACGTTGGTCAGGCCGGCCAGGGCCTCCTCGGCCGCTTTGGCAAGGGCCGGATCGTCGTCATCCAGCAGTTGCACAAGGGCATCCACCGCCCGTTTGTCGAGCATGCGCTGCAATGCCACCAGCGACGCCAGACGAATATCCCGCAGCAGTTCGCGGTCCAAAGCAACGGCCACAAGGCGATCGGGAATGCCCGAATCCTTGTAGGTCGCAAGTGCTTTGGCTGCAGGAATCCGAACCGTCGCCACCTCCCCGGTGAGCATATTCATCAGCCCCTCGACAAAAGCCTGCCTGCCCGAGCCCTGGTGGGCGATGGCCTCGGCGATGGCGACCTGGGCTGCAACGTTGCTGCGATCGTTCAGAAACCGCGTCAGGGCTTCCTCGGCCTGGGGGTACTGGCGGGTCAGAAGACCCTCAGCCGCTTCCTGTTTGGTCTTGGAAGACCGGGCCGGGTCCGAGAGCTGGCCGGTCCAGATCTCATAGAGCATCTGTTCAGCCGCTGTGATCTGGCTGGAAGTGTCGGCGGCCTTTTGCGCATAAGAGGGGGCAACAGCCAGGGCTGTTGTCACCGCCATAATACACATTCCCAGACCAGAATACCTCATCCTGTTCGACGTACCCTTCCGTGGCGTCCTTACTGGGCGCCATCTTTATAGACGTCCCATACCTGTTATCGGTTCGCGCCGCCGGAGATCTTACCTACTCTTACGAGAGTTTTCCCGCATTCCGGGTCGGGGGAACAGAATATTCATCTTTCTGTCGCTCCAGGCCTATCCAAGGTACCTGCCAATCCTGCCGATATCAGCCATGGCAATCTCTGCGCCCTGGACCCCCGACCCACAAGTGTTTATGAAGCAAGGAAACAACGACCCACAGCCCGGCAACTGGTCCCAGCAGGTCTCAGCCGCTCTGGCCGGCGACGAGACCTTCTGGGCGGACCTGGGCAAGCGCCTCCAGGGCGATGCCCAGGCCATCCCCGCTGCGCTCGAGCCGGCCGGGCAGCTCCTCCAGGCTGCGGGGAAATTGTGCACCCCGCCGGGACCGGGATGCGCCGTGACCCCCCTGATCGAGCAGGCCTGTCGCCTGGCTGATTCGATTCTGGAAAACGCCGATTCCGCTCCGTCTGCCGATCTGGTCGCATCGGCCCGCATGCTTCTGGCACAACTCAACGCCGTATCGGGCAGTTCCAGCCTCTCCGAGCCATGGAAGCTGGACCGCGGGGACCTTGTAGAAGCCATCGCATCGGCCGAGGGGGCCTGCGACCCGGGCCAAGAGGAACTTGCCCTCACGCCGCTGGATCAGACACAACTTCTCCAGGAATATGCCGACAACGCTTTCGACCTCATTGCAGCCATTCAGCGCGCCCTGATGGAAGGCGAAGCGACTCCCCAGGCATCCCGCGGCGCGGTCGACACGGCCTTGCGGGCCTTCCATACCCTCAAAGGCTCCAGCGCCGTTCTCGGGCTTTCCCAGGTGGCCGGGCTTGCTCACGCCGGGGAGACGCTTCTCCAGGCGTGTCGCGATGGCCAGATCCTCCTGACACCAGAGAGTATCGACCTGGCCCTGTCGGCCTGTGACGCCCTGGAAACACGGATTCGGCGGATCTCCTCGGAAGAAGCCCCCGATGCCCAGGCCGATCAATCCTTGGAGTCTCTGGTCGAGTCTCTGGAAGCTGCTGCCGCTGGAAATCCGCCCCCTGTGCCCGAAGCAGCCCGGACTGCCTGGCCTGACTCGGCCGAGACCTTTCCGCCCAGCCAGGCCTCCGCGACCGGGTCCGAGGCGACCGTCCGCGTCAGCACAGCCCGTCTGGACGCCCTGATCGACCTGGTCGGAGAGTTGATCATCTCCCACTGCCTGGCAGGCGAGAATCCGCAGGTCCGCCGGGCCAGGATGCGAAGACGCAAACGCAGTGCCCTGCGAAAGAAGCACCAGCCAGGCCCCGAGTTGCCCGAGAGGATGCGGGCCGACATGACCCGCCTGGCCGGGGACATCGACTCAGCCGGCAAGCTGGTCTCCCAGTTGCACGATCTGTCGGTCTCCCTCCGGATGATTCCGCTTCGCGGCATCTTCGAAAAGGCCGCCCGCCTGGTTCGCGACATTGCCCGCAAGAGCGGCAAGAACGTCCAGCTGGAAATCAGCGGGGAGGATACCGAACTCGACCGCCGCATGGTCGAAATGCTCGCCGCCCCCCTGATGCACATGATCCGCAATGCCGTGGTTCACGGACTGGAAGACCCAGACGAGCGGCGCCGGGCAGGAAAGCCCGAGCAGGGCTTGCTGGAGCTTCGGGCCTGGAATGAAGCCGGCGAGGTCATTGTCAGCCTCAAAGACGACGGAAAAGGTCTGGACATGGAGGCCATACGCTCCCGGGCAAAGGAGAACAACCTTGTGGCCAATGCGGACGCTCTGAGTGAGGCGCAGTTGCAGGAACTGATCTACCACCCGGGCCTGTCCACCGCTCGGGAAATCGACGACTTGGCCGGCAGGGGCGTGGGCATGGATGTGGTACTCCAGAATGTCCAGGCGATGCGGGGACGCATCGAGGTCAACTCCGCTGCCGCAGAAGGAACCCGTTTTCGCCTCTGCCTGCCCATGACCACCGCCGTCGAAGAGGTGCTGGTCCTCCAGGCAGGCGGGCAGAGATTCCTGCTTCCCACCCGGGACATCCAGCGAACGTTCCCGGCCTGCCAGGCCAGGCTCGGCTCCATCGGCCCCGATGGGGGGATGATCCTCGATGGCGACCGGCCTGTCCGCCTGCTCAGGCTGGTCGATCTGTGCCGGATGCCGCAAGTGGACCACGACGCACGCAACGCGCAAATCGTCCTGGTTCGCCAGGGCTCGATGGAAAGGGCCCTGCTCGTCGATGCCCTCCTGGAACACCGTCAAGTCGTAATCAAGCCGCTGGGAAGGCTCTTGACCCGTGTGGGACTCTTTGCTTCCGGTGCGGTCATGGGCGACGGAAAGGTCGCCCTGGCCCTGGACACCCGCGCCTTGATCCAGCAGACGCCCGAGCCGACGATCTTCGAAGATGCCGGCGCGGCCTGATATACCCCCGCGTCTCTGTCTGCAAAGGCTGAGAGATTGCCCGATCCGGTAAGGGTTTCCCCTCTTTTTGCACCGTCCCTCGCTCCTTAGCAAAGCTGCATCCCCTTCGGGTCGATACCACCGGTGCAAACGTTCCAGACCGTACCGTCGTGCCAAACCAACCCCAGCCGTGGCGAGACACATCGCCGGAGCCTAAGATGAAACGCGTACTTCCCGTCGCTGCAACCCTCTTCGCACTGCTTCTGCTTCCTGCCGGCCAGGCCGGGGCCATCGTCGTCAGCGATGATCCGGCTCTGCACGAAGTTTCGCCCCAGAGCCCCCTCAGCGTCGTAGGTTTTCTCAGCACGGGCACCTCAGCCACGCTGGTGCGGGGGCGGTACATCGTGACCGCCCGCCATGCCCTCACAAGCCCGGGAAAGACCTTCCGCCTGGATCTCCCGGGAGGCAGCGAGACCTTCAACGTCTCGGATGTGGTCACCCATTCCTCGCTGGATCTGGCCGTAGGCACTCTCGACCGCGAGGCTCCCATCGAGGGAGCCAAGATCTACACGGGAACCGATGACCTGGGAGTCGAGCTCATCGTGGCCGGCTACGGCTACAGCGGCGTGGGCGCACCCAGCGACGACTACCCCATCGGCACCCTGCGGTATGGCTACAACGTTGGACGCGCCTCAGGGCCCCTGCTGGTCATGGACTTCGAAAGCCCCCAGAGCCCCGGCTCGTTGGGCGCCGAGAAGGAAGCCTGCCCGGCCGTGGGCGATTCCGGCGGCGGGACCTTCCTGCAGCTCGATGGAGAGCTTTACCTCGTGGGAGTTCACTACTCGGTTTCCAATCGGGACTTCGACCCCGTCAGGCCCGAGTACGGTGACAGCGCCTACGACATCCGCGTCACCTCCGTTTCGCAGTGGCTTGACAGTCGGATGCATCTGCCCGAACCGGGCACCCTGGTGCTGCTGGGACTTGGCGGCCTGGGCCTGAGCAGCAAGCGAAGAAAAGCCCCCTGAAGAACATGTTGAGTCATAGAGGGAACGGCGCGAGCCCGGGAAGAACAAAAATCCCGGGCTTGTCGCTTTTCAGATGCCTGAGAATCAGTGGACAGGGAAATCGGGCTTCTGGAAGCAGGAGTTGATGATCTCCTCCAGCCCGCCGGTGGCCACACAGATGGCCGTGTCGGCTCCGCCGTAGTAGACTTTTACCTCGCCGTCGTCTTCAACGATCGCCCCGCAGGCAAAAACCACGTTGCCCACGTCACCTACACGTTCGTATTCTTCCCGCGGAGAAAGCAGCGGCGAGAGGCAGCGGCCGATGACCCGCGTCGGATCTTCCAGGTCCAACATGGCCGTCCCGATGCGATAGATCGGTCCGGCGGAGGTCATCTTGACTCCGTGGTAGATCTCCAGCCAGCCTCGGTCGGTACGGATCGGCGGGGCAGAGGCCCCGATTCGGAATGAATCCCAGTAGCGCGCCCGGGGCGTAAAGCAGACCTCGCTTCTGCCCCAGTGGAGCATGTCCGGCGAAAACGAAACCCACATGCTCCCAACGCCGTTGCCGATGGGCCGGTCCAGGCGACAGTACAGGCCGCCAATCTTCTCCGGAAAAAGCACGCCGTCCTTGTTGCCCGGTTCGGATATCAGCGCCACCCGCTCGAACTTCACAAAGTCATCCGTCTTCGCAAGAGCGATACGATAGCCGTACCTGCCCACGGCCGTATACATGATGTAATGCGTGCCGTCCATCCACGTAATACGGGGATCCTCGATGCCGTTTTCTTCCCAGACCTGGAACGGACCGGACTCGGCCGGCAGGACCCAGGGCTCTTTGTCGACTTCGAAGTGCAGCCCGTCGCGGCTCCGGGCCAGGGCGAAGAACGAATAGCCCTGCTGACCTTCGACGCGCAGGAGCATGAGGTATTGCCCGTCGAGCTTCACCGGACTGCCGTTGAAAACGGTGTTGCACCGGTACGGCATGTCGTGAAGGGTGATGATCGGGTTGCGTTCCCATCGATGCAGCATATCTCTTCCAAGTGCCATCGCCACGATCAGTACTCCAGTTTGCTTTCACGGCAGTTCTGCACGATCTCGTCCAGCCTCGCCTGGCCCAGGCAGATACAGCTGTCCGAAGCGCCGTAGTACACGTTCAACGTATCGTCCTCGTCCAACAGGGCCCCGCAGGAGAAAACCACATTGGGAACATCGCCAATGCGCTCGTATCGCTCCCGAGGGGAGAGAATCGGAATGTTCGATCGGCTGATCACCCGGGCCGGATTGTCTCTGTCCAGAACGGCCGCTCCAAGGCGCACCAGGGGGCCCGCCGAGGTATGCTTTTCTCCGTAGTAGAGCAGCAGCCATCCTCGTTCGATCTCGATCGGCGGTGCAGCAGCCCCGATGACGTTTGCATCCCAGAAACCGTGTCGCGGTGTCATGACCGCGGTGGCATCGCCCCAGAATTCCAGGTCCTTGGAATACTTGATCCAGATCGAGTAGCCCTCCTGGGGCCGGAGCAGCAAGGCGTACCTGCCGTTGATCTTGTGGGGAAACAGGATGCCGTTCTTCACGTCCACCTGGCTGACATACCCCAGACGCTCGACGCTCTGGAAGTCCGTCGTCCGGGCCAGGCCCAAACGCAGGCCGTGGTCGCCGTCAGCCACATAGGTGATGTAAAATGCATCGTCGATCTTGGTGATGCGCGTGTCACGAATCCCGAAGCTCTCGTGCTGGGCCCCGGGACCCGAGTCGAGCGATACCATCAGCGGGGTCTTGGACACGGTGAAATGCACGCCGTCGTGGCTGCGTGCGGGGTGGATGCGGCACCGGCCCTCCAAGGCCTCGATCGTCACGAGCATGATCGACTCATCGTTGAAACGCACGATGCCGGCATTGAGCACATCACTGCACTGAAACGGCACATCTTCCAGGGCGATCAGGGGGTTATCGGGCCACCTGCGTATTACGTCCTGACCGGTCTTGCCATCCATAATCCTGTTCCTTCCAGGGCTCTCAAAACAGACCCATACCGCTCCCCCTCCGGTACGATATACTCCCTATCGACCAGATGGGCCATAAACTCTTGCATGTTCTTGCGGTAGATCCTCATCCGCCTGAGGCATCTGCCGACCTGGGCTTCTCCTGATCGCTGGACAATCGGGCCCGGGACTGATAGACTTCCGCGCATCGTCCCCTGGCAGTCCGTTTGGGAAAACTACGTGCAAAGAGAGAAATAACGCCCCTGCCAGGCCAAAGCAAAACCCCGAAAACCTGTTGGAAGGGCAACACCATGGAAGATACATACGGAGACCTGATCAGTTCACTGGCCATCGAGAACGACAAACGCATCTGCCTGCTGGTGATGGACGGCGTGGGCGACTGCGATAACGACTCCAAAGGCACCGCCCTCCAGCAGGCCAGAACCCCGAATCTCGACGCACTGAGCAAGAAAAGCGCCCTGGGCCTCAGCCGCCCCATCGCCGTAGGCGTCACTCCCGGCTCCGGGCCGGGGCACCTGGGCCTATTCAGCTACAATCCGCTGATCTACAAGGTCGGCCGCGGCGTGCTCAGTGCCCTGGGCATCGAGTTCCCCCTGACCCCCAAGGACGTAGCGGCCCGACTGAACTTCTGCACGCTCGACGGCGAGGGCAACGTTACCGATCGGCGTGCAGGCCGCATCGACGATGAGACCAACAAACGCGTGCTGCAGAAGATCCGCGACAACATCCAGTGTCCTGCCGGCGTGGAACTCCACCTGGAGACTGTGGCCGAACACCGGGCGCTGCTGGTTCTTCGCGGCGAAGATCTGGACGACCAGGTCGGCGAAACCGACCCCCAGAAGACCGGCGTTGCCCCCCTTTCGCCGACCCGGGGCAAGTTCGCTTCCTCCGGAACCGCCAAAATCGTCGAGGAACTCCTCGGGCAGATCCGCAAGATCCTCGCCGACGAGGAAAAGGCGAACTTCATCCTGGCTCGCGGATTCGCCAAGTTCCCCGACTGGCCCACCTTCGCAGAGCGGTTCAAGCTCAAACCCGGCGCCGTGGCCGGTTATCCCATGTACCGGGGCGTCGCGCGCCTGGTGGGTATGGACCTGGTGGCCAAGCCGACCACCGCAGCGGATATCTGCGCCGAGGCGGCCAAAGCAATGGAAAGTCACACCTTTGTCTTTGCCCACTTCAAGTACACCGACAAGACGGGTGAAGACGGAGACCTGCCGGCCAAGATCGAGAGGATCGAGGAGATGGATGCGGCCCTTCCGGCCCTTCTCGAAGCCAAGCCGGACGTACTGATCATCACCGGCGATCACTCCACCCCGCCGAGCATGAAGGCCCACAGCTGGCATCCGGTTCCCGTGTTGCTCAGTGCCGATCATCTCCGCGGCGGAGACGGGCCGACCTTTGACGAAGTCGCCTGCCGTTCCGGGCAGATCGGCACGATCCAATCGCATGAACTTATGGGCCTGGCGATGGCCCATGCCGAGAAGCTCGAGAAGTTCGGCGCCTGACCCCGCCACAAAGAGCATTGAAAAAGGCCCGCGAGCGACCGGCTCGCGGGCCTTTTTCTGCTCTATCTGCAGCGTTTGCTAGCTGAGCACGCCGATCGTCGGCAGACCGCCCAGAAGCGGAGTGGCGTAGTTGACGTAGCTCTTGGTGATGTTGTTGCCAACCTTGTTGATGTAGTTGCGGGGCATGTCCTTGGTCAGCCTCGCGACGTCCTTGAGTTCCGCCCGGATGTACTCGATCTTGTACTTGGTGCCCTTGGCACGCTTGAAGGCGACCGAGCCGTCGATATCGCCGCCCAGGGACAGTTCAGCGGCCTTTCGACCGGCATTGCGGGCTTCTTCCTGGTCGACCGGGGAAGCGAAGCCCGGGAAGCTCCGCTGAAGGTAACCGAACGTATCGGCCCGGACGCGGAGAGTTTTGTACTTCTGCTTCATCTCGCTCTTGAGGTAGTCGGCCAGGAAGTCTCCCAGTGCTCCACTTCCGGAGAGCTGAACGTTTCCGTGGCTGTCGCGCTCGACCCGATGGCCAAGCTTCTGGGCCAAGGCCACGGTGACAGGCTGACCGGTCTCGTCGGAAATGCCTTCGGAAACCGCGATCTGGCAGCGTCCATACTTGCCGTAGATCTCCCGCACGTGCTCAAGGAAATCGGTCGTATCGAACGGGACTTCCGGCACGTACACCAGGTGCGGGCCGCACTTGTCATCCACGCGTCCCAATACGCTCGCGGCGGTGAGCCACCCGGCGTGGCGACCCATGACGACGTTGATCTTGATCCCCGGCAGCGAGGCGCTGTCGCGGTCGTCGCCCATAAAGGCCGATGCGACGAACCGGGCCGCCGAACCGTAGCCCGGCGTGTGGTCGGTGACGCGGAGATCGTTGTCGATGGTCTTGGGAATGTGGAAGACGCGCAGTTCGTGGCCGGCCTCGCGGGCCATCTCGTTCACAATCCGCGCTGTGTCGGCTGAGTCGTTTCCGCCGATGTAGAAGAAATACTGGACGTCGTGTTTGCGGAAGGACTCGAAGATGCGTTCACAGTAGGCTTCATCGGGCTTGTCGCGGCTGGAGCCCAGCGCTGCGGCGGGGGTCACCGCCACATCTTCCAGGACCTTCTTACTCGTGCCGGTCAGGTCGATGAAATCCTCAGCCACAATGCCGGACACGCCGTGACGGGCGCCGAGGATCTTGCCGATCTGCTTGTCTTCCTTCAGGACCTCCACGACACCGACGAGGGACTGGTTGATCACCATCGTCGGGCCGCCGGACTGTCCGATGACTGCGTTGGGTTTGGAGCTTTTGGCCATCGAGGCTTTTTCCTTTCGTTTCGGTGTCTCTTGGTTGCGTTCGCCGCGCGGGGCAAAGCGGCCAGGCCTCAAGCGCGACTGAGCAATTCTCTTTCGATGAAAGTTGTGTCCCAGTTGCCGTGTACGAAACGGTCGTGTTTAAGCACCTGCAGGCAAAGGGGGATCGTGGTTTTGGTCGGGTGGATGACAAACTCCTCCAGTGCGCGACGGGAGACGGCGATGGCTTCATCCCGCGTATTTCGGTGCACGATGAGTTTGCCGATGAGGCTGTCGTACGTCGGGGGAATTCGGTAGCCCTGGCAGACGTGGCTGTCCCATCGGACGCCGAGACCGCCGGGGGCGACAAACGACTCGATCAGCCCCGGAGAAGGTCGGAAGTTGTGCTCCGGGTCTTCGGCGTTGATACGACACTCGATGGCCGAGCCGCGCTGGACAATATCCTCCTGCTTCCGGTCCAGCTCTTCGCCGGCGGCAATACGGATCTGCCACTTGAGCAGGTCTTCCCCGACGACCATCTCCGTCACGGGATGTTCGACCTGGATCCGCGTGTTGACTTCCAGGAAGTAGAAGTTGTCATCCTTGTCGAGCATGTACTCGACCGTGCCGGCGTTGAAGTACCCCGCCTCGCGGGCCAGCCGGGCCGCCGACTCGCAGATCTGCATCCGCAGCTCGTTGCTGATGCCCGGTGCGGGGGTCTCCTCGACCACCTTCTGCCGACGACGCTGAACGGAGCACTCGCGCTCGAAGAGGTGAATCACGTTCCCGTGGTGGTCGCCGAGAACCTGCACCTCGATGTGCCGGAAGTTCTCGATGCACTTTTCCATGTAGAGGCGCCCGTCGCCAAAGGCGACCTGTGCCTCGGCCTGGGCCTGTTTGAAGACGCTGCGAAGGTTGGCCTCGTTGTGGGCGAAACGGATCCCTCGTCCCCCCCCGCCGGCGGCAGCCTTTATCGCCACCGGATAGCCGATCTTCTCGGCGATGCCCACCGCGTCTTCGACCGTCTCCACCGCCCCGTTGCTCGAGGGCGTGGTGGGGACGTTGGCCTTGTGGGCCAGCTCTTTGGCGGCGATCTTGTCGCCCAGAAGCTGCATGCTCTCGACACTGGGGCCTATGAACTCGATCTTGCAGTCCCGGCAGACCTCGGCGAAGTGAGCGTTCTCGGCCAGGAACCCATAGCCGGGATGAATGGCATCGACGTTGGTGATCTCGGCCGCGGCGATGATCCGCGGTATGTTCAAATAGCTCTCAGCCGAGGGGCCCGGCCCGATGCAGACGCAGTCGTCGGCCAAGCGGAGATAGCTGGCGTCCCGGTCGGCTTCGGAGAAGACCGCCACCGATTCGATGCCCATCTCCTTGCAGGCGCGGATGATCCGCAGGGCGATTTCGCCACGGTTGGCTACCAATACCCGTGAAAACATTCGGCTCTCCCAAGCTGGCGGTTAGGGCTTGACCCGGAAGAGCACCTGGCCGAATTCCACCGGCTGGGCGTTCTTGACGCAGATTTCGGCAATCGTGCCGGAGCACTCGGCCTTGATTTCGTTCATCACCTTCATGGCCTCGACGATGCACACCACGGTCTCTTCGTCGACATTGGCGCCGGTGGACACGAACGAGTCGCTCTCCGGGCTCGGGGCGGCGTAGAACGTTCCGACCATCGGGCTCTTGATTTCGATGAGATTCTCTGCGGGCTTGGCGGCCGGTTCTTTGGCTTCCGCCTCGGGGGCCGGTTGCGGCGCCGGACTCGCCCCGCCGGCCGGGGCCGAAGGCATCTGCGCCTGACCCATCATCGCCGAGGCAGGGACCACCTGCACCTCCTGCCCGCCGCGGCGCAGGTGGATCTTGGTATCGCCGCTTTTGATGTTCAATTCGGTCAAGTCGTTATCGGCCATCAGCTTGACCAACTGCCGGATGTCCTTGATCTCCACGAGCTTCCCTGCCTGGGGATCCTGGGATTTGGACTTTTCGCTCATCGCAGCTCCATTGCGGAAAGTGTTTTGGGCAGGGAAGTCAGAACTTCCTGCCCTTGGGTTTGCACAAGTACGTCGTCTTCGATCCGGACGCCACCGACGCCGGGCAGGTAAACGCCGGGCTCCACGGTCACGACCATGCCTTGTCTCAATCGAGTCTTGCCGCGGGGACTCAGGCTCGGGGCCTCGTGGATCTCGCGACCGATCCCGTGGCCCAGCCCGTGAACGAACCGGTCGGCGTAGCCTCCGCGCCTGAGCACCTCACGCGCGGCGGAATCGATCGTCTTGACCCCGCGTCCGCTACGAATCGACTCGATCGCCGTCAACTGCGCCTCGAGGACGCATTCGTAGATTTCCGCGATTTTCGGCGGGATTCTACCGGTAAACACCACCCGAGTCAAGTCGCTGCAATATCCATCCGCCACGGCGCCCCAGTCGATCAGAACCGCCTGGTCGGGAAGAATCCGCGTGGAATCCGGACGGTAGTGAGGCTGCGAGCCGTGCCGACCGGCGGCAACGATGGTATCAAACGAGGCCCCCTGGGCTCCGTGCTTCCGCATAAGGTATTCCAGTTCCGCCGCCACTTCGCGCTCGCTGCGGCCTATAAAGGCCTTGCGTCCTCGCCCGATCAGCTCCTTGAACGCCTTCTGGGCAATGACCGCGCTTTGGCGGATGCAGGCCACCTCCTCCTGATCCTTCTGCCGGCGGACGCGGGTGACGATGTCCTCCAGACCGATCAGCCTGCACTTGGAAAGCTTTCCCGAAAGAGCCTTGTGCTGGGCGAAGCTGACCATGGCTGCCTGAAATCCCAACCTGCGGATCTTGCGACGCTTTACCTGCTCGGCAATAGCGTCGGACATCGCACCGTCTCGCGTGTGAATCTCAAGTTGCTCACACTCCTGCCGGGCCTGCTCGTCGTACCGGCCATCGGTCAGAAGCACCCCCCCCTCGGGCAGGAGCAACAGCAGGGAATCATCCCCGGTAAAGCCCGAGAGGTAGCTTACATCCTCGCTCCGCGAGACCAGCAGCGCATCACAGGGGCTCTTGGAATCGCGCAAACGGCGAAACACCTGCCGGGTCCTGGAAAGGGCTTTGCGTCTCGCGTCGCCGGCGGATCGGTTCATGGCCTGTTCCTCGATTGGTGGCAGCGTCAGTCCATCGGCGCCAAAGAACGTGCGCCGAGACGATTGCACGAGTGTAGCAGATCCCATTGTAAGGTAAACTCTAGAACATGCAGACTTGCCGGCGCTCTCGGCTGCGACGTTCGATCCTCTACGCCCTGACGGGCCTTTGCCTCTTGCGCTGCGCAATACTCGCTGCCCATCCGCCTGCAGGTACCCCCCCGGAGCCCGATACTGCCCAGGCCCCTGCACCTTTCAGAAAGCAGCTGCTCGCGGCCATCGGGCGTCTCAAGCCGCTTGCCCGCAAACAACCCCAGCCCCGGCCGGGAGACTGGCGATATAAACACTTTGAACGGGGTCAGACCTTCGATCAGTGGCTGGCCTCAAAGCCCACGCTGCCCAATAAGCGACGCAAATGGATCTGCATCCAGCCGATCGGACCCTTCTCGCCCGACCAGAAGGAGATCCTTCGCGATGTCTCAGCTTTCCTGGAGGCGAGCTTTCACCTGCCTGTCCGGACGTGCAAGACCCTGGAGTTGGAGATCGTCCCGGACAAGGCCCGTCGCCTCTCCCGCTGGGGTCAGGAGCAGATCCTCACCACCTACGTCTTGGAGAAGGTTCTCAAGCCCCGCCTGCCCGAAGACGCCGCGTGTGTCCTGGCCCTGACGGCCGGAGACCTCTGGCCCGGCGAGGGTTTCAACTTTGTTTTCGGCCAGGCCTCCACCACCGACCGGGTCGGAATCTGGTCGATTCATCGTTTCGGCCGACCCGAACGAAACGAAACCGAGTACCGCAAGGTCCTGCTTCGCACGCTTAAGACCGCGCTGCACGAGACGGGGCACATGTTTTCGATGGAGCACTGCACGGCCTGGCGATGCGTGATGGCCGGGGCCAACACGCTGGAAGAAGCCGACGCCTGGCCCCTTGCGCTGTGCCCGGACTGCATGGCCAAGGCCTGCACGATCGGCCGGATCAATCCGGTTGAGCGGTATCGGAAACTGGCTGACTTCTGCGAGTCGGCCAAGCTTGATTTGCAGGAGAAGTTCTATCGAGAGTGCGTCGAGGCCCTGGAGGCCAAAGAATAACGCCCGAGCGTTTCTGCGCCCGGGCGTCGTTATCGATCATAAAGAGACTGATCCAGTAGATCAGCCGCCCTGCTTCTCCGGTACGTAAAGAATGGGCAGTTCGAGGTAGTGGACCTCGTTGACGAATTGCTGGTTACGGATCTTATCGAGAGTCTCCTCGCTGGGAGCCGAATCGAGATTGATGCCTACCATCGCCGTGGGGGGTTCGAGCTTCCGGGCGAAGGTCATGTCGGCGATATTCACCCCGGCATCGCCCAGGATGCTGCCGTACTTGCCGACCACGCCGGGCTGGTCCTCGTTGGCGATAATGAGGATGTGACCCTCGGGCTTCATCTCCATCCGGTAGCCGTCGATGGAAATCACCCGTGGGAAGCGATTACCGAAGATCGTGCCCTTGGCGCTGCGCGTCGTCTTATCGGTCGTGACGCGGACTTCCATCATGTTGGCGAATTCCTTGACCTTGGCCGAGGTGATCTGCTCGACTTCCATCCCGCGGTTCTCAGCCAGCACCGGAGCGTTGATTACATTGACCGGGTGCTCCAGGTGAGGCTGCATCAGGCCCACCAGCAGATACGTGGTGATGGGCTGGATGTTGGTCTCGGCGATTCCGCCGCGGTAGATGACCTCCACCTTCCGCATCGCACCGGGGGTGATGCAGGCCAGGATGGTTCCCATACGGCTGGCCAGTTCGGTATAGGGCCTGTAACTCTGCGGCAAGGCCTCGCCGAAGCCAGGGGCATTGATGGCGTTTCGCACTTCGCCGCCGCGCAACGCCTCGACCAGTTGCTGGGCGGCATCCAGGGCCACCTGCTCCTGGGCCTCTTCAGTACTGGCGCCCAGGTGCGGCACGGCCAAGACGTTGGGCTGCTTGATCAGCTCCAGCTCCGCCTCCGACTCGGGAGGCTCCTTGGTCCAGACATCGATGGCCGCCCCGGCGATTTTGCCGTCCTTAATCGCGGCCAGCAGCGCTTCGGGATCCACGATCCCGCCGCGAGCGGCGTTGATAATCCGGGCGTTGGGCTTCATGGCTGCGATTTCCTCAGCCCCGATCATGCCCATCGTGTCGGCGGATTTGGGCACGTGCAGGGTGATGTAATCGCTGCGCTTGCAGAGCTCGACCAGGTCCTTGACCATCTCGACGGGGCTCTCTTCGTTGCCGGCGAAGAACGGGTCGTACCCGATCACGCGCATGTCCATTCCCTGGGCTCGGGCGGCAACGGTTCGTCCGATGCGACCCATGCCGACGATGCCTAGGGTCTTGCCGGCCAACTGCGTGCCCTGGAACTGCTTCCGCTCCCACTTGCCCTCGCGAAGCGAGGCACTGGCCGGGGCGATCTTGCGGCTCAGCGCCATCATCAGCGTAACCGCCAGCTCCGCCGTCGAGACCGTGTTGCCTCCGGGGGTGTTCATGACGATCACGCCCTTGGCGGTAGCTGCAGGAATGTCCACGTTGTCCACGCCCACGCCCGCCCGGGCCACGCAGCGGAGGTTGCCGGGATTCTCCAGCACCTCGGCGGTGACCTTTACGCCCGAACGGATGATCATGCCGTCGTACTGCCCGACGATCTTGGCCAGTTCGTCGGCCGGGGGGCCTGCGTTGATTTCCACTTCCACGTCGTCCTGGCTCTTGAGCCAGTCAATACCAACCTGGGAGAGTTTGTCTGCTACGAGAACTTTCATTTCGGTCCTCCTTTCGGGGTTATTTCCAGTCCTTGAGGACCTCGGTGGCCGCGGCGACGCCCTTGCCGATCTGGACATTCTGGCCCAGATCCGCGAGGGTATACTCGATGGCGGCAACGACGCCGATCGTCTCGAGCGGATCCACGTAGCCCATGTGGGAGACGCGGAAGATCTTGCCCTTGAGATGCTCCTGCCCGCCGGCGACGCTGATGCCGTAATTCTTCTCCATCGCCTTGCGGAACTCGTCGCCCACGCCCTCGGGGAAGCAGATGCCCGTTACCGAGTCGCTGGGCTCCTTGGAAAGCACGGTCATACCGATGGCCTTGCAGGCTTCGCGCATCGCCTTGGCCATCAGGGCGGTTCTGACCCAGATGTTCTCGATGCCGATTTCGTTGATCATATCGACCGCAACCTTCAACCCGCGGATCAGGGTCACAGCAGAGGTATACGGCGTATCGCCCTTGGCCAGGGACTTGCGATAGGCCTTGAGATCCAGATAGAAGCACGGGGCCTCGATCGTGTCGATGACCTTCCATGCCTTGTCCGACACGCTCACAAACGCCAGGCCCGGCGGGAGCATCAAGGCCTTCTGAGAGCCGCCGGCCACGATATCCACGCCCCACTGGTCCGTCTTGAGCGGAAGGGTCCCTACGCCCGTGATCGCATCGACGATCAGCAGGGCGTCGGTGGGCTTGACAACCTTGGCGATGGCTTCCAGATCGCACGCCGTGGCCGTGGAGGTCTCCGAATGAACCGTGACCACCGCGCCGTACCGGCCTGTATCCAGCTTTTCCTTGACCGTCTCGGCCTGGAGGGCGGTGCCCCACTCCAACTCTACTTCGTCCACGTCCAGACCGTATCGCTTGGCGACCTTGACCCAGCGCTCGCCGAACTTCCCGCCGTTGGAAATCAAAACCTTCTTGTCCCGCGGAACCGCACAGGCGATGGCGGCTTCCATTCCGGCGGTTCCGGAGCCGGCAATGGTCAGAACGTCATTTTTCGTCTGGAAGATTTTCTTGAGCCCTTCGGTCACCTCGGCAAACATCGAGCGGAATCGCTCCGTGCGGTGGTGGAAGATGGGCTTGGCCATTTCGACCAGAACTTCGGCGGGAACATCCGTTGGACCGGGGGTGAGGAGTCGTTTCTTGATCATGGACCTTTCCGTCCTTTCCTCAAGAGTCGGCGACAGGAGCTAGCCGGCAGAGCCGCAGCACCTTGCTACGGTTGCCTCGCTGTCGCGTTGCACAGTTCAACCGCCGCTGCCGAGCCGTTTCCCCTTTTGCTCGACTGCAACGGGATAGTTACAAAGTCTAGGGACCCGCAGGGGTATTGTCAACTCCCACTGAGGCCCGACGTGAGAAAAACTAATTCGATATCACCGGAACAGGGCCGAGCCGATCCGCAGAACCGTCGCGCCTTCCTCGACAGCGATCACGTAATCGTCGCTCATCCCCATCGAAAGGTGACGAAACGCCGGCCCTCCGATCTTCTCGAGCCGCATTTCCTCAAAGAGTTCCCGCAGGCGACCAAACGCCAGTCGCGTCTCGGCCTCGTCATTGAGTTTGCCCATTGTCATCAGCCCGATCAGCCGAAGGTTCTTGAGCGTCGAGATCGACTCGCCCAGATGCAGGGCCGCTCCTACCGCGCAGCCGAACTTCCGGTCTTCGTTGGTGCAGTTGACCTGGAGGAAGATATCCACGGTCCGCCCGGCCCGCTGGGCCCGGGCCTGGATTTCTTCGGCCAGTCGCAGCGAATCCACCGAGTGGATATACGAAGCGGCTTTGAGAGCCTGGTTGATCTTGTTGCGCTGCAGATGCCCCACCAGGTGCCAGCGAACCGGGCCTCGCAGCTCATTGCGACGACGCTTGAGATAGGCATCCATCTCTTCACTGCGCTGGAGGAGTTGCTGGACCTTCGATTCTCCCAGGTCGGTCAGGCCCACGTCGAGCAGGTTGCGGATCGTGTCCATCTCCACGCTCTTGGTGACCGCCACCAGGGAAATATCCTCCGGGTGGCGATGACTGCGGGCGCAGGCGATCTCGATGTTCTTGCAGATGATATCGAGGTTTCGCTGGATCTTGTTGCGAGTGACGGCCATGGCGGTACTCTAGCGAGCCAAGCCTCGGCGAGCAAGGGGTTAACGATCGAAAACCATAAAGGCCCCGCCCGCCTTCTGGGCAAAGGCTTCGAGTTCCTCCACGTCCCGGCCTCCTTCGCGCCGGCCGAGCATGGATACGACGACCAACCGGGTCTGGGATTCCTGGTACTTTCGGGCCACCTCTTCCGGGCTGAAGCGTTTGTTGATCATCAGGAACACCTGCAAAGGCTGGGCCTCCAGGACCGCTGTCAGGGCCTGGGTCAGTTGAGAGTTGGTCGCCCCGTCGGGATAAATCTGGAGGTGAGTTTCCTCCAGCGCCTGGCGGATGCGGCGCGGCCCCGACAGCTCCGGGCTGACGCGAACGACCTGGTTTTCGCGGCAGATCAGGACGTTGGCCTTGGCTTCTGCGGGCAGTTCGTCAAGAGCGTCCAGCACGGACTTGACGGCCAGGTCGAATTTATTCTGGCCGGCTTCCATACTTCCGCCGGCATCGATGACAAAGATCACCGGGGGCGTCATGGTCATCCGCTCCAGCATCAGCGGGCCGGCCGGTCTGTTCTCTTCGGGACCCACCCCCTGGCCGCCGGCCTCGGCAGCGTCTGTCCCCCGGCTGGAAGCAATGACGATGTAGACCACCCCGCCTAGGCCCACGGCGAAGATCAACAGGATCGCCATCAGCGCAATCTGCACGCGTTTGGCCCGTCCGGCATGCCGGGCCTTGCAACGGGACATCGGACGTGAATCCCCGGGGGCCGGCGGAACCACCGCCCGGGCCTCGGGAACCGTGTCTTCCTGGGGTTCCGGACGGGCCGGCGGGGGCGCGTCGGGACGGTCCTTGTCCTGGCCGCTGGAAGACGAGTTGCCGGCCACAACGATCGTCTCCTTGCAGTATGGACAGCGGCAGACGCCTCCGGCAAAGCCGTCGTCCACGCTGATCTTCCCCCCGCATTTTTGACAATCCATCTTGATCGACATACAAAAACTCCGTATAGAATTCGCCCCAATCGGGCAAAACGATCACACTTAGCTGTCGACAGTCGGTAAGATAATGCTCATGAGCATCGGAAGCAAGGTTGCCCCCGATGCCCCGTGCATGTCAATCCCAAGACCCGAAAGACCAGACACGCCCTCAACCAGGGGTGCAGACAGTTCCATGGCCCAACCTGCAAGAATCATACTCGCCCTTCACCTGACAAGTTCCTATTCCCGCGGGGTCCTTCGAGGCGTCGTGCATTACGTGCGCAGCTGCCCGGAACGCCCGTTCCATTTCGATGTCGTGCCGCTGGATCAACTCGGCGACAAGCTCGACCAGCCAGGTTCCTCGGCCAAGGGCGTAATCTGCGACATCAGCACGCCGGAAATGGTTCAGACCCTGCAGAAGTGCAGTTGCCCCGTCATCAATGTCGGCGACTGCCACCCCACCGATCTCTTCCCCCAGGTGACCAGTGACAATACCCAGATCGGCGAAAAGGCCGCTGAGTATCTTATCCACCAGGGCGTGGAACGCTTCGGCTATATCGGCCTGGAAGGATACGCCTTCAGCGCCGGGCGCTACCAGGCGTTTGCAGACTGCATTCAGCGCGCCGGTCGAGGCCCGGTCCAGGTCTATCCCGGTTCCAGGCAGCTCGGCCAACGATGGTCCTGGGCCGAGCACCGACAGAAACTCGGGCAATGGGCCTTGTCCCTGCCCAGACCCGTCGGCGTCCTGTCCTGCGTGGACACCGGGGCAAAGACGCTGGTTCAGGGCGCTCTTTCGGCGGGCATTCCCATTCCGGACCAGTTGCTCATTGTCGGCGTGGGAAACGATGAAATCGAATGCGAACTGGCCGACGTCTCTCTCTCCAGTGTCGCCCTGGCCGAAGAGCGCATCGGCTACGAGGCCGCAAGTCTGCTGCACAACATGCTCCACGGCCAACCCGCACCCGACAAACCCGTCCATATCTCCCCCAGCGGCGTGGTGGTCCGCGACAGCAGCGATACCGTCGTCTTTTCCGATCCGCAACTCAGCGCCGCGGTCCGCTACATCCACGAACACGTGGCCGACTCCATCAAAGTCACCGACGTGCTCCCGGTCGTCTCCCTGTCGCGCAGGGAACTGGAACGGCGTTTCGCAGCCCAACTGGGCCACAGCCCTCATGCCGAGATTCGCTATTCGCAGCTCAATCGCGCCAAGGAACTGCTGGCCCAATCGGACCTGCCCATGAGCCAGGTCGCCCTGGCAGCGGGATTCAAGGAATCCAAACGCCTCAGCGTCGTATTCCGCCAGGAAACCGGCATGTCCCCCTCGGAGTACCGCTGGGAGTTCCGGTGCGCTTCGGAGGCCCCCGAGGGAACCTTCTAGCTCCATCCCTCTTGCCGGCGCTCTTAAAGGCCCTGGATGAAACCGGCGAAATCCGCGGGCTTGGCCAAGCCCATCGGGCGCCCCTACAATAGGATCGGCAAGTCCAGGTTCTGTCGGAGCCGCCCTCTGGGCCCCGGATCCGGACGCAACGAAAGGAGACGTCCCATGCTCGTCTTCATCGCCGATCTGCACCTGACCGACGCCAGTGTCGGCCCCACCATGGACCCCCACGCCGGTGAACGTTTCACCCGGGAACTGGCCCAGATGGCCCGGGACGCCCACACCGAGGAGATCGACCTGGTCCTGCTGGGAGATGTCTTTGACATCACCCGCTCGAGCTACTGGCTCAAATCGAGTCTCCGCCCCTGGTCTTCTCCCCACCAGCACGACCCGATTCATCACAATCTTCGCCAGGTGACCGGCGAGATCCTCCACCGGATCTGCTCGGAACAGAACAACCGGCGTTTCGCCGAGGCCCTGGCGGACTTCCGCAAGGAGATGGCCGCCGAGGGCATCGCCCTCAAAACGCGCTATATCATCGGCAACCACGATCGTCTGGTGAATCTCTTTGGAGAAGCCCGTACACGGGCGGCGGATTTCCTTGGCCTGAGCAATCCGCGGCGATTCGAGAGCCACCTGTTTTCGCGTGAGGCTTTCTTTGAGGAATATGCCACAGTGGCGCGACACGCCGATATCTACGACCCCCTGAGTTTCGATGGCGAGGAAACCCCCGCCAGCCTTTCCAGTGCCATTCTGATCGATCTGCTGGCCAGGTTCCCGCTGCGCGTCCTTGAGAAGATCGGGCGCGACAGCGATCCACTCCTGCTGGCCAGGCTCGAACGTCTCCATTACATGCGACCGCTTGTAGATGCTCCGCTGCTGGTTCGCTCCGTATGCCTCCAGGCCAAGAGCCCCGAAATCTCCTCGGTGGTCCGAGAGACATGGAACCAACTGGTAGAGGAGTTTTTGGAGATTTCCTTCCTGACAAACCACGAGGTCCCCTGGAGGCTGAGCATGACCGACGCGCTGTCCATGGGCCTTAGACTCAGCCGACACCTTTCGGTGCACGATATCGAACATATGCCCCTGCGGACTCTTCAGGGGGACAGGGCCCAATATGTCCGCCATGCCTTCCAGGAGGAGGCGATCCGATCCGGCCAGGCGCGTAACGTCGTCTACGCCCACACCCATCAGCCCGAGATGCACCCCCTGGAGATGCTGGATGATCCGCAGGGAACCACCTGCAGGATCTATTTCAATGCCGGGACCTGGCGCCATATCTATCGTCCGGCCCAGATGGACCCCCAACACCTGGGCTTCCTGAGTTGGCAGAGCGTCAGTGCATTGGCACTCTATCTGCCCAAGGAACGGGAAGGCAGAGGCTTTGAGATGTGGACCGCTTCGCTGGGCCCCAAACCCCTTGCAGGCACGCAGGTAACGCAACTGGGGCGCTACGCCACCGCCCTGAACCAGCAGATGGCTGATCAACGGCTCTATTAGTCTGTTTTGTTCTGTTAAGTCCAGCTTTTGGCTGGATCCGCATCGACAGCCTGCTTACCCCCCCCAAGCCAGGGAGAACGCTACGTGCTGCCGCCCGAGGCCGGGTTTGTACCCGGCCTCGGGCGGCTTGCTTTTTCCGGCCCGGGCCATACAGGGATATCCCACCGTTCCAAAGCATAGCCCTTTCAGAGTCGGGCCGGCGCCGCAAAGAAGCGCCCTGGAAACCGATTTAAAGCAGAACTCTGCGCCTGGAAGGAGATTAAACAATTTGATACAATCCGAAAGTGTTGACCTGGTCTTCAGGCTGCTCGGGACCGGATCCCGCACTTGCACCTGTTACAAAACGGACGGAGAATCATGAGTAAACCCAGAGCCACTATCATCGTTATCGCCCTCCTGGCCACCGTAGGCGCCTCCTGGGCCGAGGCACCAGACCAGCCGCTTACGAAGATTTCCACCTATTCCCCTGCGCAACTGGCCTCGATGGAATGGGCCCGGCGAAACGGCTCCAGCACCGGCGGAATCTATATCAGCGCCGAGATCGTCCAGCGAGGCCTGGAGATCCAGAAGGAAATGGAGAAGCTCGGCCCCGATGGGCTGGCGCAGAAACTCCTGGCCGTCTACGACAAGGACGAGGCCAGCCGGGAATTCGCCGCCGCTGCTTTCGCCCTTCACAACAGCAGTGACTACGTAATGAAGCTCCGCACCGGCGACAGAGGCCTCGACCGCGAATTCGGCCGAAAAGCAAAGCCCGAACCCGAGAAGCTCGTTGAACTGACGCTTCCGATCGTCGATGCCCTGGCCAAGGCAGATAGCCCTTACGCCGAGTCGGCCGCGGTAGAGTTGCTTTTGCAGGTCCTCAGCGAGTGCCTGCCCAGCGGACACCTCTACGCCGACAACGGAAACCGAAGAACGCCCACCATGCCGTCCCAGCTGGCCAAGCGGGCTGCGGACTTCCTCGACAGCCAGGACCCGTTCGTTCGCGCAATGGCGGACTGGGCGATACAGATCAAGGTCGGCATCGACAACGATCGCAACGGGGAAGCATGGCCCGGCGAGAACCCGCCGGAATGGTTCAAGAAGTGGATGGCTGTCCCGGCCTCGCAGCACCTGGCCCTGGACTACACCCGCCAGGCCATCACCCTGGGCATGCACCGGCGCGCGGCCGACCTGGCCACCCTCAGCAAGGATGTCATGCGGCGCGCCCGCCAAAAGGCCAAGTGGGTTGCGGAGAACTATGCCGGCGAAAACGACGCCGTTGCCCAGATGGAAACCGCCCACGAAAAGCTCATGGCCGCCCTGGCCGGCGACGACCTCGCCTCTCAGCGCAGCGCCTGGCTTGCCTGGCGCAAGACGGTCCGCCCGGTCGTGCTGGGCGGCAGGGATATTGACTTCGACTCCCTGGTCTATCTCAAGCGATTCTCGGGTGGCCACCACATCCAGCCCACCATCCATAATGCAAACAAGTTCCCCCCCGGCGGGGACATCTTCGTCCAGACAGGTCTGGAGCCCGACTCGCCAACACGATCGCTGATCAAGGATCAGCTTCCCACAGGGTATGTTCAGGACTTGGATCTGTGGTTCGACGCAGACAAGATCGTCTTCTCCCGCATGGACGGGCCCGGGCGCAACAACAACCAGCAGATCTATCAGATCGACATGGACGGATCGAATCTCAAGCCGCTCGTCCAGAGCAACTACCAGGATGTCGATCCTGCCTGGCTGCCCGATGGCAGTGTCGTCTTCGGAAGCACGCGCGCAGAGGCCGGCATTATGTGTCTCAACGCCGGCGCCAAACACACCAACATCTACCGCCTGTTGCCCGACGGGGAGACCATCTGGCGCCTGAGCTATTGCAAGGATGACGACGCCTACCCGGCCGTGCTCAACGATGGCCGCATCGTCTACATGCGATGGGATTACCAGGAACGCAACGTGGATGAAATCTTCTCGCTCTGGTCGGCCAGGCCCGACGGGGCGGGCACAGACGGCTTCTACCGCGTTCACATACCCGATAAGCTGATCATCCAGGCGCTCAAGGATGCCCGACCGATCCCCCACTCGCAGAAGCTGGTGGCCGCGGGCTCCAGCCACCGCGCCGGAGACGAGGGCATGGTCGTCGTCTGCGACCCGACAATGGGCATCAACAACCCCCTCGGGATTCGCGGCGTCACGCCCTATACCAGCCCGATCGGGCGCGGCAGCGGAGAACTCATGCGGCCGGTCGAGGAAGGCGGCGTCCCCTACATTGGCGGGTACTACGCCAAGCCTTTCGCCCTGACCGAAAAGACGTTCCTCGTCGCTGCCGGCTACGACATGCCCATCAGCTGCGACTTCCAGGCTTGCTACATTGATGTATGGGGCAACAAGGAACTACTCCACCGCGACAAGCTCATGGAAGCGATGTCGGTCATGCCGCTTCGGCCTCGCTTCAAGCCCCCGGTCATCGCCGACATGCGGGATCCCGGCAAGACGCACGCCACCTGTTATGTCGAAAATGTCTACAACGATCTGCCCGGCATCGAAAAGGGACAGGTCAAGTACATCCGCATCCTCGAACAGATGTTCTGGCTTCACGGGTGCGAGTTCACCGGCACCTTCCGCAGACCCGGCGGAACCGGACAGGGAGCCGTGCGGGTAATCGGCATCGTGCCGGTGCTCGAAGACGGTTCAGCCTCGTTCGAGGTCCCCTCCGACGCGCCGCTCTACTTCCAGGCCCTGGACGAGAACTACCGGGGGCTCCAGCGAATGCGGACGCATGTGGAATTCGCCCCCGGTGAGTTCCGTGGCTGCATCGGCTGTCACGAAACGCGCGGGGAGGGTGTTACGGTTCGCGGCAAGGGAATGGCAATGGGCATCGAACCCGTGCGCCCCATCGAGCCCTCCTGGGGAGCCACCAACTTCATCAACTACGAGAAGATGATTCAGCCGGTCTTCGAGGCCAAGTGCGTCAAGTGCCACAACGACAAGGAGCCCAAGGGCAACCTGGTCCTGACGTCCAAAAAAGGTCCCCAGGGCTACATGGAAAGCTACCGAAGCCTCTGGGGCCTCGAGCCGGGTCAGAAATGGCCCACCTCCCGCTACCGCGGCGCCCCGAAGGACAGCCCCCGCTGGGAGGCCATGCACGACAAGGTCGTATTCATCCTGCATGAAACCAACGGCGAGGTCACCCAGCCGCTGCAGTTCGGCGCTCCGCTCTCGCCGCTGGGCAAGAAGCTCGCCGAAGACCCTAAACATCGCAAGCTCCTGACCGATGACGAAATGCGACTGCTGATGGCCTGGCTGGACGTCCGGGCTCCGTACTTCGACCACTACAGCCGCCGCCGAGGCCGAAAGCGCATCAGGGTGGAACCGTTCGAACCGTTCGGCCCGGACCGCGAGCACAAGATCGTCCCGGTGGAGAAGTAAAGACCCCGCTGGACCGATGCTTTGTCCCTGCCCCCGGGTAAGAAAGGTCGAGCCTGGAATGCACGCTGCGTAATTCCCTCATTTGCTTTGCTTTTTGCGGTCCTGCCGGCAGGATGCAACGTTTTACAGAACAGCAGACAACTACAGCACGATACCTCCAGGTGTGAAAAGGAAAGGCTGAAATGATAACAGGACTTCGAGGTTGGACGGTACTGGCGGTTATCCTTACAGCTTTCAGCGCCGCCCGGGGAGGCCAAGGGGACTTTGGCTGCTATCTCTTCTCCGCCTACGGAGGAGCGAAGCTCTCCGACGAGACGAAGCTGGCCGGAGATGCCGATCCGGCTGTCCACCGCATCTACAAGCGCCTGCCGATCTACTACCAGGTCCAGTTCCCCCAGGGCAGCTACCAGGTGGTGATCCACTACCTCGACGCCGGCGACAAGAACACCGGCAACTTCAAGGTCCGGATCGACAACGCCGCCTGCACCGACTCCATCGAATGCTACACCCGCCGCAAGAAGGACCCGCCCAGCCAGGTCCAACACAAGAGCGTAACCTGCAAGGCTCAGGTCGGACCCGACGGCAAGCTTCGCATCGGCTTTGATTTCAAACTCCACTGGTCCACCGACCACGGCATCACCGCCATAGAGGTTATCGGAGACCCGGCCACGTTGCGGATCAACTGCGGAGCCTCTCAGGACACCACCGACAAGCAGGGCCGTCTCTGGAAGGCCGACCGCGAATTGCCCTTCCCCGACGTGACGATTTGGCTCGACAAGAACGACACGAAAAACCAGTGGGTCAATATCAGCGACGAGATCCTTCGCAAAATGCAGCGTGCCGGCGTAGAACCCATCGCAAAATGGGGCGGGAGATTTACCGGCGGACTCAACTGCATGTTCTACGACCGCAGCGGAAACGTCTACCTCAACATGTCGGCCACGGGGCTCTGGACCTACGGTGGCCCCGGGGGGACGCTGACTCGCATGGACGGCGGCAAGTACGCTTCGGTCGCCAAGGGCTGGAGCCTGAACCCGTACGGCCCCGGTTTTGTGCTCTTCTGCAGCCACGGGTTCAATCCGCGTGAGGCCTACCAGGCGCTGAGCTGGGACGGCGTGACGCTGGAAACCTGGGGCTCCGACGCCGACTTCGGCGTGGTTGACTGGCAGGCTGATGGGAAGATCAAGCCGATCTTCTCCAAGCCGCGCCACAACAATATCCTGGTCGTCTCCACCACCGGCGGCGATCAGCCTCGCAAGATCGCCAAACAGGACGGTATCGAAAACATCGGCGCCCTGGGCGACGGAATCTGGATCTACGCGCTTGGGGGTCGGAAAGAGAACCCTACCGACGGCCTCTACCGAAGCGACGACATGGGCCGGACCTGGACGCACGTCCTCAAGGGCGTCAACGCCCGCGAGGGAGCCAATTGCTCGACCATTTTCACCTACAAGAACCGCTCCTATCTGCACACGACAAAGGGGCTCTACAAGAGCACCGACCGAGGCAGGACGTGGCGGTTGATTCCCGATTCGCCGGCCTTGGACTACGCCGTCCAGCCGGGCAAGGACGACACCCACCTGGTGGGCATCAGCCGGGAAGAGGGCATCTTCGAATCCACCGACCAGGGCGAGACCTGGAAGAAAATCGCCCCGCCACCCCCCGTGGCCGAGAAACAGCAGTGGATCCAGAGCCATCGGTACTACGACTTCACGTGGGACTTCGTAAACGATGTCTTCTACGTCTCTGCCCCGGACATAGCCTACCGGTACGACCGAGAGTAGAAAGACCTCGGCCCGAGAACGCAGACTTGTTGCCCCCGGGCCCGACCTGCTATGCTCCCTGGAAGAATGGGGCATCAGGAGAACGGGCCATGCAGATCGGACAAGAAGTCATCGGGCATTTCGAGGAGTTGTTTGCGGAACTGGAAGGCGCCATCCGGGCGTTTCCCGACGAACTCTGGCAGCAGCAGGATCCCCGGAGCAACTGGGGTTGGGAGGAGTCCGTCACCGCGCCGCGGTTCCTTGCCCACCATACCATCTGGTGCATGAGCCTGGAACACCTGTTGCGCATCGACCAAAAGGACATGCCTCACAACATCTTCCCGGACTACGGCCCGGACAAGGAGATGACCCGCCGGCAGGTCCTGGACATTTTGGAGGGCGTGCGCAGCTACGCACGCAACCACTACGCGGAGATGTCAAACGAGGACTACCTGACCCGGGACGAAAAAGGCCAATCCCCCCTGGGCAGGATGATGTACGCCCTGGCCCACACGCGACACCACTACGGGCAGTTGGTACAGATCCTCCGGGAAAACGGCGTCGAACCCCCGGACTGGTACCCGATCTGAAATCAGGACCGCCCGACTGCCTCGCCGGCGGCGTCGGTGAGGGACTCGATCCCCACCGCATCGATGACCGCCCCGAAACGCTGTTTGCCCTGCGCATGGGCGCAGAACCAGTCGATGCAGGCGCCGGCAACGGCCTGCAGCTTCGACAGATCCCCGATTTCCACCTCCAGGGGCTTGCCCAGGGATGGATTCCTCCCCATCCGCCCGCCAACGTAAACCTGGTAGCCTTCACCGGGCAGGCCCTGGACCCCCAGGTCGTTCTCTTCCGGCTTGGCGCAGCGGCTGGGACAGCCCGTGACGGACATCTTGAATTTATGCGGCAGGTTCTGTCGGTGCCCCACGGCTGCCTGCAGGGCCCGGGCGGTGGCGGCCGAGTCGATCAGTCCTCGTCGGCATCGCCCCCCGGGGCAGGCGACAATCCCCCGCACGCGAGGCCCCGTACCGCCGAAGGTCAGCCCTTCCCGGGCCAAGGCATCGACAAGGCGTTGGAGATTCTCCCGGGGCACGTCGGGAATCTCGATGCCCTGCCGGACGGTCAGGTGCAGCGCCCCCTGGGCGTGCGTCCGGGCAAGATCCGCCGTCGCGGCCAGCTCCTCCGACGTCCATTCGCCCCCGATCGCGCAAAGACGCACCGTGAAAAGCGCTTCGTCCTTCTGCTGCAGGATGCCCAGGCCCTTGAGCAACTTGGGATCGTCGGGAAGATTCATACGGCCTGCTCCTGCCTGGCTCTGGAGGGGGCTTTTTGAGCGCGACCCAATCCGGCCGGATGGATCCACCGGATAGCCTGACCGACCACAAGCGGCATCAGGGCAAGTGGGATGATCAATGCCCAATCTTTGGCTTCCAGGGCAACCGTGCCGAGCATCTCCTGCAAGATGGGAACGTAGACGGCCAGAAGTTGCAGGCCCGTGACCAATACAAGCGAACCCAGGATATACGGATTGTTGATCCACTGGCGTCCACGCATCGGGCCATGTTCGTTGCGGGAGTTGAACACGTGGAAAAGCTGGGTCATCGCCAAGGTCATGAAGCTCATGGTCACCGGATAGCCCACGCCGCCCTGGCCCTTGCCGTGCATCCAGGTCCCCAAGACAAAGGCCGACAAGGTCGATAGCGTCATCAATCCGGAAAAACCGAAGATCGAGATCACCGTCGGTTTGTCCAGAAGGGAGGCATCCGGGTCGCGCGGCGGGTGGTCCATGACATCCGGTTCGGCCGGCTCCATCGCCAGAGACAGGGCCGGGAATACGTCCGTTACGATATTGAGCCACAAGATCTGAAGCGGCAGCAGGGGCAGGGGCGAAACCCATCCGCCGGTGAGCGAGAACAGCACCGACGCGAGCAACATCGTCAGGATCTCGCTGAGGTTGCAACTGAACAGATAGTGGATGAACTTGTGGATATTGGCGTAGATGACACGTCCCTGATGCATGGCCGAGCCGACCGTCGCAAACCGATCGTCCAGCAGCAGCATCTCGGCGGTTTCCTTGGCGACGTCGGTCCCCTTGATGCCCATGGCCACACCGATATCGGCCTGCTTGAGCGCGATGGCGTCGTTGACCCCGTCACCGAGCATGCCCACGATGTGTCCATCGGCCTGTAGGGCCTTGCAGATGTCGACCTTCTGCTCGGGACTCACCCGGGCGAAGACCTCCACGTCGCGGATGTGACCGGCCAACTCCTCGGGCGTGTTGCGGGCGAGTTCCCTGCCGGTGACCACCGGTGCCACCTCGGGGGCAATATGCAACTCGGATGCGATGCGTAAAGCGGTAGCCGGCTGATCTCCGGTGATCATCACCGTCTTGATCCCCGCCCGGGTGAGCAGGTCCACGGTATCGCGGACTTCATCCCGGGGTGGATCGAGTATGCCAAAGAGCCCGATCCAGGTCAGGTCGCGATAGGCTTCTTCCGTCGTCTCGGGGGCCGACTCCAAAGGTCGATAAGCTCCTGCCAGAACGCGGAGCCCTTCTCCGGCGAGTCTGCGGTTTTCCTCTCGCAGCTTCTCGCGGGTATCCGGGTCCATCTCTGTAACACCCTCAGGGCCCCAGATGCGTGTGCAGCAATCCAGGACCTTGTCCGGCGCGCCCTTGGCGCAGAGCATCCGGCCGGCACCGTCGGAGAAATCCTCCGCCAGTCCTTCGTTGACGGTGGCCATCATCATGATCTCGCTGGTGAAGGCGAACTCGCGGATCTCTTTATATTTCTGTCGGGTTTGCGGGGCGTCCAGGCCGGCCTTGGCCCCGGCCACCGTCAGCGCGCCTTCGGTGGTATCCCCGTTGATCTGCCAGGAGCCCTCCTCCTTCTGCAGCGTCGAGTTGTTGCACAGCAGCCCTGTGAGCAACAGCGCGCGGAGTCGCGGATCCCCCATCGGGTCCACGGATTTCTCTGCCTCGTGGAATTCTCCTTCCGGCTCATACCCGCCGCCGCTGATCTGCACTTCCCGCTCCGGAAGAGCCAACTTGCTTGCGGTCATCTCGCCCCGGGTCAATGTGCCGGTCTTGTCTGAACAGATGCACGTAACCGAACCGAGCGTTTCCACCGCCGGAAGGGACCGGATCAGCGCGTTCTTTCGGGCCATGCGCTTCATACCTACTGCAAGGGTGATGGTCGCAACCGCCGGCAGTCCCTCCGGAACGGCTGCAATGGCCAGTGCAATCGCCGCCAGCAGCATCTGCCCGATCTCCACCCCCTGGAGGAAGCCGGCCAGGAAGACCAGCAGCGCCACGCCCAGGCAGACGACGATGAGTTTGCGTCCCAGTTGGTCCAGCCGTCGCTTAAGGGGGGTTTCGGTCTCTTCGATGCCCCCGACCAGCTTGCTGACGTGACCGATCTGCGAAGCCATGCCGGTGTGAACCACAATCGCCTGGCCGTTCCCGCTGGCTACGTGGGTGGATTTGTAGATCATGTTCGCCCGGTCGGCCAGGGGCAGCTCTTCGTCGTCAATCGGCTCGGGATGCTTGGCCACCGCCTCGGGCTCTCCGGTCAGGGAAGATTCTTCCACCCGAAGCTCGGCCGATTCCACCAGTCTCGCATCGGCCGGGATCGCCTCTCCCTCCTGGACCACAATCACGTCGCCGGGCACCAAATCTGCAGCGGGAACCGATTTGCGCTGCCCGGAGCGAATCACCGTCGCCTCGCTGGTTCCCAGCTTCTGCAGGGCCTCCATCGCCCGGTTGGCGCGAAACTCCGTCACAAAGCCGATCACAGCGTTGAGGAGGATGACGATCAGCACACCCGCCCCCTCCAGGTAGTCTCCCACCGCGAAGGCTACGCCCGTAGCGGCCAGGAGCATCAGAACCACCAGCGACTTGAACTGCTCAAGGAGAATCTCGTGCCACCGGATCGTCTCGGGCGGGCGAAGCTCATTGAGGCCGTACTTGATCCGCCTCTTCTTGGCTTCGTGCTCGCCCAGGCCGTTGTGCGAATCACTGCCAAGCTTCTCGGCCGTCTGGGCAGGGGACAGAGCATGCCAGGTCGCCTCGGTTTGCGGATGCTTCTCCGGATGAGGCTGGGACGGTTCTTGGCTCATGTTCCTGACTTTCCTCTGCAGGTCGCCACAGCAGGCTGGACATCGCCGAACCCGTCCTGGGCGGCTTGAGCCCTCGGGCTCTCTGTGGTCGAGATGTTCCGGACCTGTCTTGCTACGCCTCCAGGTCCACCTCCAGTGTTGTAGCAGCCACATCGTCGGCTGTCACACAGACGTAGCTGGATCCCTCGACGAAAAGGCTTTCAAAGGCAACGTCCTGACCGTTGAGACGAACCTTCTTGGCCTTTGCTTTCTCGGGCAGGAGCAGCTCGAACTTCCGCGTTTGGGCGTTGCCGGTGGCCTGAACACGAAGGGTGTCCCCCTCGCGTTGATAGCGGTAGCGGATGTACCCCCCGCCCTCGACGTACCGCAGCGTCATCGTAGCATCGTTAACACCCGCAGCCGACCAGCGGGGCGCGATCCGGGCGATGCCGAAGTTGCGGTCGTCGTCATAAGCGCCGCAAAGGCCCTCGGCCAGGGCCCACATCAGCGCGCCGGCTCCCCATCTGGGAGGCACGCCGCTGGGTTCGGTCTCATCCGGCTGGAAGAAGTATTCCGCGTCGCTGGTCGTCGCAGCCACCACCAGCCAGGTCACGCCGTCTTTCCCGCCATCGAGCCGAACGCACTTGACCTTCTTCTCCGGGGCCGGGTTGTTGATGCCATGAGCCGTCAGGCCCACCCGCCAGAAACGCTCATTGGCGCCGGCCCAGGCCACGATGGTCGAAGCGGCCTTGCGGCGGAACTGCCGTGGCCGGGACGGGTTCCAGAACGGCAGGACGTCGCTGCCGGTCTTGATGTACCGGCTGATCTCGCTGCCGTCCTCGTAGACAAACGTAAGCTCACCGGCCACGCCTGATCCGCTTGCAGCGTGGAGCAGGTAGAGCGAACCGATCCTGTCCTGGATTTCGATGCAGGTGCCGGCTGCGTAGCCGGGCCGATCCGGGTGAATCCGGAGCATCGCCTTTCCGTCGTTGTCGTCTCCCGAGAGGATGTCAAAGGGAACGTCCTCGAACTCCTGCCGCCCCGTGGGCAGGTTGCGAAGGTCCATTCCCACCTCGCCGGTAAAGCCCGGGTGGCTCTGGCCCTGCTTGCAGACCAGGTCTGCGTTGGCCACACCCGCCAGATCCAGCGTGCGGAAGGTCCGTTGGGGCGGATCGAAGGCCTTGCCGCGAAGCCCGCCAACGAACGCATCCCCGTGCGGGCTGAAGAGCTCGACGGTCCGTTTGAGTATGTCCGCACCGTAGCCCTCGAAACCATGCTCGAAGGCGCCCTTGGCCAGTTCGCCGCCGGTCATGATCGTCACGCCGCCGTTACAGTACCACCAGGCCGGGATGTGGAAGCCCTTCTCGAAGGGCGGATATATGCCGAACCACTCGGCCGGGGAGCTCTCGGGCATCTCCTCGCGGATCCGCTGATACGTCTTGATGATGGCCACGCACTTGTCGTGCCCGATTCCGCGGCTCAGGGCATAACTGTTGGAAAGCGACACCTGCTTGGATTCATCCACACCCATATCCCGTTTGAAGGACGGATCCTCCGAAACGTGGTGGGTGTAGAACTCCCCGTTCCAGGCCACCTCTTCCAGTTGCTTATAGATGTGGTCGGCGAAGTCCTGGGCGTCTTTGGCATCGTCCTCGCGACCCGCGAAACGCAGCATCCGGGCCAATTTGCTGCACGCATCGGCCATGCCGGTGTTGTCGCCATGGAACACGCCGTAGACACTCACGCCCGGCTTGGCGTCCATGTGATCGCCACCGACCCGTTCCGAGTCATAGACCGACTGGAAGTCCCAGAGGTCCACACAGAGCGGCCGCTTGAGAAGCTGAAACTTCTCCGACCAGAAATACGGACTTTCCCGGCTGAACTTCATCGCCTTCAGTGCGGAATCCAGCTTCGATTTCATCCATTCATCGTCCCCGGTGGCCCGCCAGGACTGCCAGATTCCCCGGATGTACATATGCTCCAGGTCGTTCATCACCGGCTGGCGGGCAAAGAGCAGCTTACCCCCGGCCGTTCGGAGCGAGAACTGCTCGCCCCAGCGCCATTCGAAGTGATACGGAACGCCGGGAGTTACGGAAATGCCGAAGTCCCAGATCATTCCGTCTTCAGGCTGGTATTTCTCGAAAAGGTCGACTACGTCCCTGGCCCCGCCGATGAAGTACAACGATCCCTTGTGCACATGGACGGTATCTCGCGAGGTGACGCTCTGGAGCTGATAGACGCGGTTCTCGTCGGTGGGTGTATTGCGATTGCCTTCATACTTTCGGATGAAGGTCGTCTTGAGCATGTGCATCAGGCGCGAGAACGTGCCGGTCTCTTCCTGGAGTTCCGTCTGACAGTCCACGCGCAGGCTTCGGGAGTCCAGGCGATTGCCCTCCTCGTCGCACAGGCACACGGTGTGCGTGCCCAGGGCACCCGAAGCGACCACGTCGGCTACCGAGTCAGTCGTTTCATGGTAGAGGCGGTGTTGGGCGTCAAATACGCGGATCCTTCCGGGCTTATCCGCCCGGACGGTGAAGGTTTCGAGCGGCTTTACGATTTCGTTGGATAGCTTGAGCATGTTGGCCTTTCTGAGACAGGTAACGGGTTTTGCCATGCTACCGGGTTGGGCGGGATATGCAACAGCTAATGCAAAGGCCTGAGCGGGTTGCGTTGTGTGAATCGTTCGATGGCTATTGGGTGGAATGGGGGTGG
>CAZOVB010000005.1:0-131048 GCA_964583095.1 uncultured Planctomycetaceae bacterium | reverse complement strand
TTTGAAGTCAATTGCGGGTTAATTGCGGATGAAAAGCGAGAGCGAAAAGGAGAGGCATAAGGATTATAAGGTATGATCTGTTCAAGGTTTACAGGAATTTCGAACCATGGGTTGATGGGGTTGGATCGTTCGGGTCCGGCAGCTGGGGAGGGCGTTTTTTCCGTCAGCCAAGGATTTTTCGGGTTTGGCCGGTCGCGGTTTTGCGCGAATGGTTAAAGATCGGCGGGACGAAATGGCCGGTGGTTTACGATCTGGTTCTGCTGCGGTGGGGGGTTGGCGGGATCGGATGGAGAGGTCGCAGTTGGGGAAGAATCGTCTCGATGGTCTTGTCAGCGGGGCGGGCAGGGGGATATGATTCGCTTTCATGGCCCCTCTTAAAACGGAAGTACGCAATCACAATGGCGTTGCCCAGTTGCTGGTCAACGGAGAACCTTTTGCTCCCTTTGCTTTCTCTCACGGGGCGTTGTCGCCGACGGTTCCGGCCGGTTCGGAGGAGAACCTCTACGAGGGCTTCGAGAAGTACGCTCGTGCGGGCTGTCCGGTCATTCGGACGCTGGCACCGACGGTGATCCGGCCTGACGGGAGCCTGGATGCAGCGCGCATTGACGAGCACTTTGGCCGGCTCAAGCAGATCGAGCCGGATTTCCTGGCGATCGTTCGGCCGATGCGGCGTCCGCCCCAGTGGTGGCTCGACTGTCATCCGGAGCATCTGATGGTGCACCAGGACCCGTGGACCCACAGCCTGGACGTGCCCAAGCAAGGCACGCACGTAAGCTTCTCCAGCAAGCTTTACCGCAAGGATCGCAGCGAGTGGTTCGCCCGGATCGTGACGCACCTGGAGGAGAACTTCGGCGATCACATTCTGGGCTATTTTCCCGATTCCGGTGCTTGTGCGGAGTGGGCGTATTCGTGGGATGAGGTTATCAGCGATTTCTCGCCGGTTCAGCGGCAGGGGTTCCAGGATTGGCTGGGGAGCAAGTACGGGGATGTAGGGGCTTTGAATGCCGCCTGGGGTGTAGAGCTGTCGGGTTTCGAGCAGGTGGAGATTCCCGCCGACCGGGCGATGCCGGGGGTTCACGGCCCGGTGGTGCACGACCCGGCGCGGGATCAGAGGCTGATCGACTACGTGGAGTATCATCACGCGGTGGTTGGCGATGCGTTGATTGACGACCTGGCCGGCATCAAGGAGACGCTGGCCTCTCTGGGCAGGCAGAAGGTGTGCGGCACGTGGTTCGGGTATCACTTCTGGCCCGGCGGGCACGGAGGATTCTTCCACAACTCCGGGCATCATGCGGTTGGGCGGGTGTTCGAGAGCGGGCTGCTGGATTTCGTTTCCATCGTGCATTCTCACCAGGAGCGTCACCCGGGGGGGTTCTATCTTCAGCATCTCCCGGCCGGCTCGCTGAACCTTCACGGCATCCTGGCCCTGGAGGAGGACGACACGGGCACGCACTGTCTGGAGGATCCGCTGCCGTGGCAGCAGGCCTGCAAGGACTTCCGCGAGACCGAGGGCGTATTGCGGCGGAACATGGTGGCTACTCTCAGCTACGGCGGGGTGACATACTGGCACGACTTTTCGGCGGAGCGGTGGTTTTTCGAGGATCCGAAGCTGGTGGATTTGATCATGGACCTTCGGCGGCTGGGCCAGAAAGAGCTGGCCAGGCCTTTTGAACCCAGGTCACAGGTTGCGGTTTTTGCCAGCCACGCTTCGGTGAAGTACATGCGGTACGGCACGGCCCTGACCGACGCGTTGATCACGCGGCAGATCTCGGAGTGGATGCACGTTGGTGCGCCGGTGGATATTTACTTTGTCGAGGACCTGGATCGGCTGATCGAGCAGGGCCTGCTGGATCGGTACCGGGTGTGCTTCTTCCTGGACTGCCTGGCGATCGATCCGGAGATTGTGTCAGCCATTGGGCAAAGCCTCTGCGGCGATGGCCGGACGCTGATCTGGCAGTACGCGGCGGGCCTGGCCGGTCCGCAGGGCCTGGACGAGAGGGCGATGAGCGAGCTGATGGGCATTGCGGTCAAGCTGCGCAGCGAGCCGATGCCGATGCGGGTAGCCTCGACCTACACTGGTACGGTACTCCAGTACGGTACGGAGGAGACGTTCGGTCCTCTGCTGGTGGGCGTAGGTGAGAAGCTCGAGGCAGGTGAGGTCGTCGGCGGGTATCTCAAGCCGGACCTGCCCGGGCTGGTGGTACGTCAGCACGACCGGTGGCGATCGGTCTGGAGCGGGGCCCCGGCGATGCCGGCCCTGCTGCTTCGCAAGCTCTGCGCCGAGGCGGGCGTGCACATTTACACCGACACGGGTGATCAGGTGCTGGCGGTCAACGATCTTCTGGCCATCCACGCCGCCTTGGGCGGGACCCGCAGCATTCGCCTGCCGGGGGCTGCCCGTGTAGCCGACGCGATGACGGGCGAGTCGCTGGCCTCGGAGCCTGTCGAGGCGCTGGATTTGACCCTTGAGCGAGGCGACACAGCTCTTTGGCGCCTGGGGGGATAGGGCCCGTCTGTGTGTTCGGGCGTGGGGCGATTGGGAAAAGTTGCCCCCGCCCCTACTGCCGGGCTGGGGGAGTTCCTATAATCAGCCAGGAAGCGAGCAGGAATTCGGGAACACTTACGCGGAGGACAGAGGGATGATCAGGAATCGTCAGACGTTCTGGGTATTGATGGCCGGGGTGGCTTCGCTGCTGCCGGGGACTGCGTGGGGCAATTCGATTTCCAACGGCGGCTTCGAGGACGCCACGACCGGCTGGACGGGTCCGGTAAGCAGTGTGGGCCTGTTCGAGGTGGTCTCGGCCCTGCCGGTCGCCGGCCCGGGTCAATGGAGCCCGGTTGAGGGTGATGCTTTCGGACTCCTCCAGGCCCCGGGCGGGGCGGGGGCGGTCACTGCCTCTGCTGTGTTGGAAGCCGAGGCGGGGGAGATTTTAAGTTTCCAGTGGTTCTGGGCCACCCCGTACATCGGCGGATTCGACCGGGTGCGGGCCTCGCTGTTGCAGAACGGGCTTCAGGTGCCCACGGGCCTGGACGTGCTCAGCGGGGACTTGGACTTCGGCCAGGCGGAGATTCTCACCACCGACTGGGCGGAGCACAGCTACGAATTCACCACGGGCGGGTCCTTCGAGCTGGTTTTCGAAGTGAGTTCGCTGGGCGAGACCCCGCCGATTCCCACGAGCCTGGGCATCGACGCGGTGGAGATCCGTCCGCGGGCAGAAGTGATCCCGGAACCGTTGAGCCTGCTGGGGGTGTCTCTGGCCGGCCTGGTCGCAGGCGGTTACGCTCGCCGCAGGCGGTCGGGATAGGGCGCAGAGCCGCGGGCGAATCTCAAGCGCAGCGGCCCAGCGCTTGCATATCCACCGGCCCGGTGAGATGATAGTATTCCACAGGGCCTGTGTTGGTCCTTGTAGAACCGGGTGGTCTCAAGTTCCGTAGAAGGAGTGCAAGATGTTCGAAACGCTCGATAAACTCTTCCTGGCCGGCCTCGGGGCCGTCTCGATGACCAAGGAAAAGGCAGAACGGCTCTTCGACGAGTACATCGCCGAGGGCAAAAGCGCCAAGGAAACCACCAGAAGCGGCTTCGTGAAGGAGCTGATGGACTCGGCTGAGCGGACCCGCAAGGAGCTCAACCAGATCGTGGCCAAGCAGGTCCGCGAGACGGTCGCTTCGCTGGATCTGGCCACGCAGGAAGACATTGCCCGCATCGAGGGCAAGCTGGACAAGGTGCTTTCGGACACGGAGAGCTGAGCCCTTGGCGCTGAGTCCTTTTCGTCTTCACCGGACGCTTTCCCACGTTCGGCGGTACCGCCACATTCTGGGGGTGCTGATGAAGTATCGCCTGGGGGAAGAGGTGCTGGCCGCGGTCAAGCTAAAGCTTTCGCGACGGGTTTCGGCCCGGGCGGTGCCGCGCAGCGTCCGCCAGAGCCAGTCCAAGACCAAGCCCCTGCCGGTTCGTCTCCGTCTGGCGCTGCAGGAGATGGGGCCTACGTTTGTCAAACTGGGGCAGTTTCTCTCCACCCGCCCGGACCTGCTTCCGGAGGAATTCACCACCGAACTGGGCAAGCTCCAGGACCGCGTGCCTCCGGTCAAGTTTCAGCAGATCCGGGAGGAGCTGGAAAAGCAGCTTGGGGGCAGCGTCGAGAAAATGTTCCAGCGCTTCGACGCCCGCGCCTTGGCCGCCGGCAGCATTGCACAGGTCCATCGCGCCCGGACGCGCGACGGGAAGGACATTGTTCTCAAGATCCGCAGACCCAGCGTTGTGCAGCGCGTGCGCACCGAATGCGAGATCCTCGAGACCCTCGCGGGACTCTGGAAATCCGACGATCCGCACCAGAGCATCGACCCCCAGCGGATGGTTCGCGAGTTTACCTCCGCGGTCAAGAAGGAAGTGGATCTGGCCATCGAGAGGCAGAACCTCCAGCGTTTCGCGCGGAACTTCCAGGACGACCAGACCGTTCACTTGCCCGAGGTCTACGAGGAGTTCTGCTCCGAGGGCGTCCTGGCCATGGAGTATATCGAAGGCGTTCGGCCCGGCAGCGCCGAAGCCCTTCGCGACAACGGGCTGGATCCCAAACTCGTGGCCCGGCGGGGAGGGGATTTCGTCCTCAAGCAGATCTTCGAGTTCGGGTTCTTCCATTCCGACCCCCACCCGGGCAACTTCTTTTTGCGGGAAGGGGAAGTGCTCGTCCCGCTGGACTTCGGCCAGGTCGCCCGGCTGACCCCGCGCGACCGCAAGCTCCTGATGGACCTGGTGCTCACCATCGTTCATCAGGACGTGCCTCGCCTGGCCCGGGCGCTGTCCCAGGCCGACATGGTCCCCGAACAGACGGACCTGCAGAACCTCACCGCCGACCTGGAGGACATGCTCGACCGCTACTACAACCTTCCCCTCAACGAGATTCCCTTCCGCCGGGCCCTGAGTGAAGGCTTCTCGCTGATGCGGACCCACCATGTTCATCCCCCCGAGCAGTTCGCCCTGATGGTCAAGAGCCTGATGACCATCGAGTCGCTGGCCATTTCGCTGGATCCGGACTTCGATATCCTCGAAACGCTCAAACCCTATGCCCGCAAGTTCGGCCGGGAACAGTTCGCCCCCAGCAAGATCGCCAAACAGGCCAAGCTGGCGCTTCTGGACACGGGCCGGCTTTTGGCCCGGCTTCCCGACGATGCGGACTCGATCATCAGCAAGTTCCGCAAGGGCCAGATGCTTCTGCGGGTCAACCACGAGCACCTCGACGACCTGGAAGACACCCTCGACAAGAGCAGCAACCGCATCAGCTTCGCCCTGATCATCGCCGCCCTGCTGGTGGCATCGAGCATGCTGGTGGGGCAGGAACGCAAGCTGCTTGGCTTTGTGCGAATCCAGACGCTGGGGCTCACGGGCTACTTCGTCGCAGCCGTCATGGGCTTCTGGCTGCTGATCTCCATGATCCGGGGCCGACGGTGAAAGAGCCATAGAAAGGGGTGGCGATGAAGGAAAACAGCCGGCAGCTTCGAAGACGTTTTCCGGCAAAGCTGTTGCTTGCGGTGTTGCCGGCCTGCCTGGCAGTGGGCCAGGGCGAGCAAGAGCAAGAGCAAGCCAGGCCGAAGATCACCAAACTGGGCATCCTGCTTTCCAGGGAGACGACGTACATTACCGGCCCTCTCAATGAGGACGGCACGGTGGATTATGTGGGGTCTCTGAGAAAGGACGTGCCGGAAGATATCCCCCTGAAAGACAATGCGGCAAGACTGATCTTTAAGGCGTTTGGACCTCCTAAGCACAAGACGCCCCAGCAGATCAAGAGGTTGGAAAAATCGCTTGGGTTGGACCTGCCCGAGGATGGGGAATATTTCTCCTCATACAAGGAAGCACTTGATTCCTTCAATAGCGCTATGGGAAAGCCGTGGCTCTCACCACAGTACCCAAAGGTAGCCAAATGGCTGGAAGCCAACAGAGAATCCCTCCGGCTCATAAAAATTGCTGTTGAAAAACCTTACTATCGGGTGCCGTTAGTAGCTGGGCTGGAGCAAGGGCAGCAGTCTGCTCGTATGACCGACATTGTCCTGCCTTCCATCGCCAAGCATCGGGCTGCTGCGCGCGCCCTGTGTATCCGGTCCATGCTACACATCGGACAGGATGACTACGAAGAAGCTTCCGACGATGTCCTGACCATCTACCGCTTTGCCAGATGTATCGAAACCGAAGGGCCTACCCTCATCGAGGGTATCGTTGTTATCGCAATGGAAGCAATTGGCAGCCATGCGCAAATTCGATTCATCCGCGAAGCACAGGGCAGGGAAGCTCTTCTTAAAAGACATCTTTTGGCTCTTGGCAAGACACTACCCAAGACCAGTATCTTACAACGAGTGGGTTTGGGCCAGCGGTTCTTGGTACTGGATAAGATTCAACAGATGGCTGCACATCCTTCTCGGGAATGGCCCGAAATTGTCTGGCCTGCACTGATGGAAAGGAGAAAGTTCGCCTGGCTCAAAGACCTCGGCGACAAGCCCGTTGAATGGAACGACTCCCTGCGCAAAGTAAACAGGTACTTTGACGACATCATTGCTTTGATGCGAGGCGACTTGTCGGCGGAACAAGAGAAATGCCTGAAGGAAGATTTCCAGCAGAGATTTTCTCAGATGTCGGAGAGCACGAGACCAAAGCAGATTCGCCGCCGCCTGAATCAACTCAAAAAACAGGCACCTGGGCATCAGGCTATCGGGTTGGCTGACCTGATCGCCGACGCGCTTATCGTGAGCCATATGAGACCAGAATGGCGTACCGTTTATGTTGCCCTCCAGGACAGGCGGCAACTCCGGTGGAATCTGTGCCAGACCGCACTGGCCTTGCAGATCTACCAGGCCCGCCGGGGAAAATATCCGGAGAAGCTCGCGGATCTTACGCCGGGGGTTCTGCCCAAGGTCCCGGTCGATCCCTTTGCCAAAGACGATCAGCCGCTGCGATACAAAAGCGACGGCAAGACCGCTGTGGTCTATTCCGTCGGAGCCGACGGGAAAGACAACGGCGGGACGGACCTGCGGTTCACGGCCGAAGCGGATGAGGATGCCGACGCCGGGTATCGACTGGGGCCTGGAACGCGCGTTTACGACGAGGAATGACTTTGGCCGGCAGGGGGCCGATCCGGTTTCAAGCCGGCATCTACAGCCGCTCCATGGTGGGTGTCCAGGTCTGGTCGGGGTCGGGGGTGTAGTCGAAGCGGTCGAAGCGGGCCTTGCCGGAGGGGGACGAGTCGTCCGAGAGGGCAAAGAGCCCGAAATACGCACCGGTAAAGCTCCAACCGATCTCGACCGAGAGATGCTTCGTCTCCGCCCGGGCGAGGCTCTGTCGCTTTCCATTACAGGCAAAGCCGAGGGTGTACCATCGCGGCTGAGCCTCGATGAACAGTTCCACGTCCTTTTCGGCCGGCAGGGGCGCGCGGGCGACCTCGGCCACGAGGGAATCGACCTGGCGGCGCACGATGGCCTCGCGGCCTGCCGGGCCTGTTCGGACAAAGACCTCGCAGTGGTGGGTTTCATCCAGGAAGGCACAGAGCCCGGCTTCGTGCGCGGCGTCGGCGTCGTCCCTGAGCACGCATGAGGCTGTGCAGCAGGCGTGCTGCTGGCGGCGGGCGACCATCGAGGCCTGGGGATCGGCCAGGGACGTCCCGCGCCCCAGAAGCCTCAGGCAGCCGGGGGGGTCCTCCAGGCTCCAGGTTCCGGGCAGGGGGTTGCGGTAGAAGTTCCAATCCATGGCCAGTGCGGCCGAGTCGAATTCGTCACGAACAGGCCGGGGCTGGGGCTCCGGGTCCTGGAGGCCCGGCGTGGAGGCCTCCATGTGAATCTGAAGGTCGCGTCCCTGGTTGACCACGGGCCAGCCATCGTCACCCCAGCTCACCGGGGCCAGGAAGGTCTCGCGTCCCAGGTGGGCGGCGCCGAAGCAGATCCACCCGAAGTCGCGCATGCCCAGGCAGAGGAGCCACCAGCTTCCGTCGTGGGCCTGGAACAGGTCGCCGTGCCCGGTGGCCTTGATCGGGTTGGACATCTCCACGTGGCGGTGTGTCAGCAGGGGCCCGTGCGGGCTGGGTTCAAAGGGGCCCCACGGGCTGCGGCTCCGGGCGACGGAGACCATGTGGCCCCAGTGGGTTCCTCCCTCGGCCACGACGAGATAGAACCATTGGCCGAAGTGGTACAGGTGGGGGGCTTCGAGTCCGCCGGCGCCGGTTCCGGGGAAGATCAGTCTTTCGTGGCTGAGCCGTCGGCCTGTCTCAAGGTCCAGCTCGCACTGGACAATGCCGCCGGGTCCTCCCGCGCGGTGATAGTAGGCGGTGCCGTCGGGCTCGATCCAGAGGGAGTTGTCCCAGCCTCCGCCCTCGAGCCGGATCGGCTCGGACCACGGTCCGGCCGGGTCATCGGCCCAGACCAGAAAGGCGGTCTTGCCCTCGCTTCCCTGGTTGACGTTGGTGCAGTAGAACCTGCCGTTGTGGTATCGCAGGGTCGGTGCCCAGAGGCCCTGCCAGGTCTGGCGGTCGGGGTTTCGCAGGGGCAGTTGGCTCTGGCGGTCGAGGATGTGCCCGATCTGGTCCCAGTGGAGAAGGTCGCGGGAATGGAAGATCGGCATGCCGGGGAACCAGGCGAAGCTGGAGTTGGTCAGGTAGTAGTCCTGGCCGACACGACAGACGGAAGGGTCGGGATAGAATCCGGACAATATCGGGTTTCGGTACGCCATCGGGGATCCCTGCGTTTCTGAGACACGAGTCCGGAATTTACATCCGACCGGGCCCGGCGTCCACAGCCTGCCTGGGAGGGCAAAAGGCATTTTTTACCGGATCTATCTTGAATTTAAGGGGTTATAAATGCAACGAGTCCTTTCGGAATCCCTTGACATTCTCAAACCAGCCTGCATAAAAGACAGTACGATCGTTATGTATCGCCCCGTCAGAACCTTTTAACCAAGTGGAAAAGGAGAAAAACCCATGAAGAAGCTCACGATCCTGGCCCTGGTGGCCACCTTTGCTCTGGTCGGCTGCAACGGCGCCGAACTCCGCACGCCAACCGGCAGCGGCACCAGCGAAGATCCGATCATGATCCCCTATGTCAGCCAAATCGCCCTGGACGGGCAAATGGAGGATTGGAACGAGATCGGCCCCATGCCCATGCCCTACATGACCAAGGAAGGCAAAATGACCGAGGTCATGGTCAAGATGGCCTGGAATGAAAGCGGCCTGTTCGGACTGGCGGTCGTACCGGATGAGGAAATCGAGAGCTACGCCAACAGCCCGTGGGAAGCCGACGCCGTGGAAGTCTGGCTGGACAAGGACGGCAACGGCGGCATGGCCACCGATATGAACGATGGCCAGTATGCCTTTGCCCCGGCCGAGGAAGACGCCGGCGAGGCCAAGGTCTCCGTGCCTTACGGCAGCGGCGCATTCGGCCAGAGCGAGGACCTGGGCGGCTTCTCCCGCAAGACCGACATGGGCTACGTGCTGGAGTTCCGCATTCCGGCCAAGATCATGAGCCCGGCCCAGCTGGAGCCCGGCACCGTTTTTGGCCTGGACCTGGCCGTGGACAACGAAGGCCAAGCCGTTGCCCAGCTCTACAACGACAAGCAGGTGGATAACGGTTACGCCAATCCCTCCACCTGGGCCAAGGCCAAGCTTTGCGCCTGTGGAATGCCCAAGGACGAATAGTCCACACACAAGATTGACCTGACAAAGCCCCGGGTCGCCTGCGTTGGCCCGGGGCTTTTTCCTGCGCGCTTGACCCGGAAGTTGGCTTCGGCGACCATGCCGCCATGAGAATCTGCCACGTTATTACCCGCATGATCCTCGGCGGGGCCATGGAGAATACCCTGCTGACCTGCGAGGGCCTCGACGCCAGAGGCCACGATGTCACGCTGATTACAGGCCCGGCCCTGGGGCCCGAGGGCGAGTTGCTCAGCCGCGCGCGACAAGCCGGGTATCGCCTGATCGTCCTGGATGAGATGCGCCGGGAGATCCATCCCCTCCGCGACCGCAAGACCGCCCGCCGCCTGGAGAAGCTCTTTACCGAGCTTCGCCCCGAGATCATGCACTCTCACGCCTCCAAGGCGGGTATCCTGGCCCGAAAGGCCGCCGGAAAGTTCCAGGGCATCCGCGTGGTCCACACCATCCACGGTCTGCCCTACCATCCCTACCAGTCGGCCTGGCTCAATCGTCTCTACATCAGCCTGGAAAAACGGGCCGCCAAACGCAGCGACGCGCTGATCAGCGTTGCCGATGCGATGACCGCCCAGGCACTGGCTGCGGGGGTCGGCAAGGCCGAGCAGTACACCACCATCTACTCGGGGATGGTGGTGGATCGCTTCACCCGCAAACCCCCGCTGAGCAGGGACTGGCGGGAATCGCTGCGAATTCCACCCGGGGGCACGGTCGTCATGCAGGTCTCGCGTATCGCGCCGCTCAAGGGCCACGATTTCCTCCTGGACGCCGCAACCCGAATCGCCGATCCCGGCGTGGTCTTCTGCTTTGTCGGCGATGGCCCGTGGCGAAGTCGAATCGAGGCGGAAATCTCCCGGAGGCAGCTCACCGACCGTTTCCGCCTGACCGGGCTGGTTGATCCGGAGCAGATTCCCGCGCTGCTCCACGCGGCCGACATCGTCGCCCACTGCTCGCTTCGGGAAGGGCTGGCGCGGGCGATTCCCCAGGCCCTGCTGGCCGGTAAACCCGTTATCAGCTTCGATGTCGACGGGGCCGGCGAAGTGGTCGACCACGACACCGGCATCCTCCTGCCTCCCAAGGACATCGACGGACTTGTCGCAGCCATCGAGACCCTTGCCGAGCATCCCCAGCTTCGCGACCGTCTCGGCCAGGCAGGCCGGCAACGCTGCAGCGAAATGTTCGACCACAACCACATGGTCGACCGCATCGAGCAGCTCTACCGGGAACTGCCGGGGTCAACCGGTTCGGATTGAAGAATTACCGAGGGCCTGAAACCGGCCAGCACCTCATCGGGCCAGCCTTTCGAGACCTCGCGTGTTTTGCCCTCCTGGTAACACATCAGCTTGGGCCTGTCGTCCTTTCCCTGGCCGCAGGATACCCAGAAAAGCTTTGTCCCTGTCCACCAGGCCCAATGGCCTCGGTAGGCAACTCGCAGATTCTCGTCGCGGGCCAGAACCTCCCCGCTGCGGGCCCGAAGGATTTCCAGGCCTTCTCCGCGCTGCACCGCCAGGGCCTGGCCATCGGGGGAAGGGCAGATGCGGACGATCTGGTCCGACTCCACCGGCTGCGTCAGGGCCGCGGGGAGCTGGACGGGCTGGAAGGTGACGCCGTCGGAGCTGATCGTGACCTGTTGCGGGGCCAGGATCCCCTCCGCCTGGGTCTTGCGGGAAGGATCCAGTGTCATATTCACCTTCCGGCTTTGGACCACGAGCCTGCCCGGGCTGGCCTGCCCCAAGGCCGGCGAAGGGGTTATCCACAGGATCCTCTCCAGTTTCGGCTGGTTGGCCTCCTCCTCCCACGTATCGGCGACATCGGCGGTTCGATTGGCCGGTGTCGTCCGCATGAGCAGGGCAATGTCCTCCAAACGTTCTGCATCCGTTTCCGAGTGCCCGGGGGTCCAGTCGGGCAGAGCGAGAAACGCCAGGCTCTTGCCGTCAGGGCTCCAGAACGGCTCGCCCAGGACATTGGCGGCAAGAGGCATGGGCCGCGGCTCTTTGTCGAGCAGCGCCGTGCTCATAAGCCCTGGCTTTCCATATCGGCCGGCCCGAAATGCCACCTGTTTTCCTGTGGGGTCCACCACCGGAGCCCGGACCTCCCGGCCCAGTGTCCAGATTTCTTCGCGACGGCCCACTTCGCCCTGACGGATTTCGAAGCGATGGCAGACTGTATATTTGCCCAGGAAAGGCAGGTCGTCGCCGTCCACTATGTCGTCCGGATCTTCTGCCCCGATCTTCCGGAGAACTGCCTTGGTACGATCGGGATACCTCTGAATCGCGCAAAAGATGATGTTTTCCGCACGTGTATCATCTTCGAGGTGAGGCCCGAGTGGTTCGACACCTCCCAAGCCGATCTCCTTGCCCTCTGCTTCCATCAAGGTCAGAAGATGGTCAGCGGCGGTGTTGATGACCTCGGCTTCCTCCTTGCCCAGTGCCCGGACCAAGTGGTCCCAGGTGCCGATCAGTCTCGACTGGAAAACCAGCAGCGCGCTGCCGTCAGGCATCCAGGCGACCGACGTGACATCCTCGACCTGACAATCAGTCAGGTTCCCCTCCGTATCGGTCAAGTAGAGCTTGCCCCTGCTGATTACAGCCCCGTATTGGCCATCCGGGCTCCAGCGGATCATTCCGTCGGGAAGGCAGCCTGCCAAGAAGACCGGCAGAAACAGGCAGATGACGATCCGTGCAAGATGACGCTTCATATGCTTTCTCCCTTGGGTCGACGTTACCACGCAGAATTCTCCACAGGCCCGCCAGAACACGTTACACCAGCTCCTTGAGTCGCTCCAGTGTGATTTCCGAGAGGCTCCGGGTGACGATGTCGGCATCGGCCAACTTGTTAATCGGATAGCTCGTCGCCACGCCCAGGACTCTCATTCCGGCAGCTTTGCCTGCGAGAATACCCCAGGGGGCGTCTTCGATGACCAGGGTTGCCGAGGCCTGCAGGTCGCGGCGGGCAGCATTCGAGAGCCTTTGAAGGGCTTCAAGGTAGCCATCCGGCTCGGGTTTGCCGGCCACGACATCTTCGGCGGTGACGATGGCGGAAAAGCATTGGCGGATATCGAGTTGTTCCAGGCCCTGTTGGACTTCCCCTCGCAAGGCGCCTGAGCAGATGGCCAGGGGGATCTTTTCCTCAGCGGCGGAACGAATGAGCTCCACGGCCCCGTCGGCCTGGGCCAGGCCCTGCTGGAACATCCGGGCCACTTGCTGGGCCTTGGCCTCGATCAATTCTTCCATTTTGCGGGGCATAAGGGCCCTTCCGGTATCGCGGTAGATGGACCCGAAGGCATCTTCATCGCTGTAGCCGAGATAGTTTTCCTGGTAGGTGCGGGGGTCGAGTTTGATGCCCTCCCCGGCCAGCACCTGTTGGAATCCTGCCAGGTGAAGCGGCTCGGAATCGACAATAACCCCGTCAAAATCAAAGATAATCGCGTTCATGTCGCAGCAAACCTCCCTTTTTGGCATATAGAATACATGGAAGCGCCTGATCACTCAACCAGGAGCCGAAAAGGAGAAGTTGGCAAACTTTTCCAGTTTTTTCAGAGATAGTTGCATACGGCTTCGACATATGTATTATGGATCAAACGTAGTGTGTTCTGCCGGGGGTGGCGGCCTTCGGTGCAGTTCTTTCTCAGGAATGACAGATGACCGATGCGCTCACAACGGTATTCCTGGCCGACGACCATACGATGGTCCGCCAGGGCCTGGCCGCGCTGGTCGACCAGGAGAAAGACCTCCAGGTCGTGGGGCAGTGCGGCAACGGGCTGAAGGTGCTGGACCAACTTGTGGGTCGCAAACCCCGGGTGGCCGTACTGGATATCGGCATGCCCGGCCTGAACGGGCTGGACATCTGCCGGGAAGTCAATGAAAAGCTCCCCTCGACGGGGATACTCATCCTGACCATGCACGATGAAGAGCAATTCGTCGTCGAAGCCCTGGAAAACGGCGCCCGGGGGTACCTCCTGAAGGAATCGGCCGCCGGTCTTCTGCCCGAGGCGATCCGGCATGTCGCTTCGGGACAGGTTTATCTTGGTCCAGGGGTCCCGGAAGAGGCTCTGGGCCAGGTCGGCAACGAAGATTGCGACAAATACCAGCAGTTGACATCCCGGGATCGGCAGGTTCTCCAGTTGATCGCCGAAGGCAAGACGAATCGAACGATCGCCGACCAACTCAACCTGGCTGTCAAGACCGTCGACACCCATCGCACGCGCCTGATGCGAAAGCTGGACATTCACAACCAGACCGACCTGGTCAAGTACGCCCTTCGCCGGGGAATCATCTCGCTGGACTGATCCGACAAGCCCCTCTGTTCCCTCGGACGCTTCCTGCGCACAAATAGAGAGGCAAGGCGTCGCAAAACGCCCTGCCTCTCACCGCGACCTTATGGATGGCCAACGCAGCCATCCAAATCACAATCCTGATGCACTCGGAAGGAGCAATTGCTTCCAGCCAGGGCCTCATTTTCCGGCCTCAGCCTTCCGCTTATTTCAAGCCATAGTAGGGGGCGGGAAAGGCGATCTCAAATAATGGATCCAAAAGAAGTGTAGTTTTTACCTGTTTATTTGGCTGTTCTGAATAACGTCCGTTCAGGAATTGGTTTACTATCTTATCGAAAATGCTCAGATTTTGCGATCTTGTGGACCGGTCAGGCAATCGCTCCCGTCTTTGCCTCTCCAGCCCCGGGAAGCGAAATCCATTCCCACCGGGTTGCGGGGAGGACGGCTCTGGAGCCAGTGTCGCGTCTTGGACAGCGTCTGGATGCCGCTGATACTGTCGGCTGCGGTCACATTCTGCGCACCGGCCCCGCAGGCCAGGTCCAGGGCTTCTTCCAGGGGACAGGAACGGAGCCAACCGGCCAGGAAACCTGCAATCGCACAATCCCCTGCTCCGGTGGCCGAGACCACCTTGCCGACCTGGAAACTGGGGACCATCAGCTCCCTGCCGGACCAGTTGTCCAGATCCAGTCCATCAGGTCCCTGGCAGATCCTGAGCCTGTCGCGCGAAGCTGTCCGTGCGTAGATTCCAAACCGGCCGCACTTGATCAGGACCACCCCGGCCCCCCAGTCGATGCACCGCTGGGCCAGATCCGAGAGAATCTCGGGCGTGATGAGGTCCAGAAGCTCCTTATCCCCCGCTTTTTCCTGGAGTTTGAGGTACCGCTGCCTGTCCAGCAGCAGCAGGAGTTCCTCGGCGCTGGGCAAGAAGAGATCCACCAGGGCAAGGGTCCGCGAGAAGATCTCGGGCCAGTCGGCCAGGGCGGCCTGGCTTTCCACCGGGGGACACGAGGTATCCAGGCTGGTGGTGACCCCCAGGGCCTTGACCCGCTGGAAGATCTCGGTCAGTTCGGCTCCTCCTGCCTCGTACATGCGCTTCATGAGCGAGGAATAGCCGAAATGAAACAGGCGCGCTTGCCCGACGGCATCCATGTCGATATCTTCCGGACCGAAGGTGTCGTTGGCGCCCGGGTTATGCAGGAAGAGACGGTCCATCCCCGGCAGGGCCAGAACCACGGTGTAGCTGGTCTGTTCGCCCTGGACGACCTGCATGGCCTGGCCGCTTCCGGGAGCCTGGCCCTCAAGGGCATCGAGGATCATCCCACCCAGCGGGTCGTGGCCACATTTGCCCATCAGCCGGGCGCGCAGGCCCATTTTCAAAAGCGGAAGAGCGGTATTGGCTACCGCGCCGCCGGTGGAGATGGTCAGGGGCCCGACGTGTTCCAGCACTCCCGGCCGGAGCACATCCGAGAGTCGCTCCACCTGCGGGCCCTGGAAGGCGGGGGTCATGTCCAGGCAGATATGGCCTGCAACGACGGCATCGAGACTTTGGGGCATTCTCCGACTCCTGGTGTATCTGTTCAGGGGAGAAGATAGAGGCCCCGCCTTGCCGGCGTCAAGCCTCCGGCGGGTGCGAGAGGGACAGGATCCCGTCCCAGTTGCGGGCAGAGAAGCTCTCCATCTCGTCGTGGCGGGTCATGTCGACATGCAGGGGGGTCAGGGTGATATAGCCCTTGCGAACGCAGACCAGATCGGTTTCGGTCTGCTCGGAGGCAAAATCCCAATCGGCAATCTCCCACCGGTCGGCTCCGTCCTGGCTGTGGGTCTTCCGGTAGACGTCCCGGAGCTGGGTCTTGCTCTGCCGGGCCACCCGCACCCCGCGGGGGCTCTGGTCGGGGCCCGAGGCCGGGATGTTCACGTTGATCAGGTCTCCCGGGGCCAGAGGGACGCTGAGGATCCTTTCCAGAATCCTGCGACAGTATTCGCCCACCCGAGGCCAGTCGGGCTTGGGTTCACTTGCTACCGAAAACGCCACGGCAGGGATGCGGAACATGGCCGCCTCGGCCGCAGCGGCCACCGTACCGGAATAGAACAGGTGATGGCCTACGTTCATCCCGTAGTTGATCCCCGAGAGGACCAGGTCCACCGGGGGGGGGACCAGGTTGGAAAGTGCAAGCCTCACGCAGTCGGCCGGGGAGCCCGAGACGCTCATCCCCACTCGCGGGGAATCCTGCCCGACATGGACTTTCCGGACCCAGAGGGGATCTCGAACGGTGATGGCATGTCCGGCTGCACTGCGGGTATCTTCGGGGGCCACGACGTGGATTTGCCCCAGTGTCTCCATCGCCTCCCACAGGGCCATCAGGCCCGGCGCTTCGATGCCGTCATCGTTGCTGATCAGGATGCGCATCGTCTCGGCTCACTCAGTGGAAGAGGGCTTTTGGACCCGTTTCTCAGGCCGGGCTGCCTCGTTGACCAGCGTCCGCCAGCTTGGAAATCGTTTCGCCTTTCCTTTGCTCAGATGCATGACGACCCGCATCAGATCGGCATCGAAGTAGCTGGCGGCTTCCATCAGCTCCAGGGAATCTTCCGGATCGAACAGCCGCCCCGGGCGGTACTTTTCCAGTCCCGCCTCGGCGCGCTTCTTGTCCAAGTCGATCTTGCTGTTGGTCCACTCGCGGCGGGTCTTTTCGCCCATGGCGTACGGAACGACATACTCCACGGATTTGGCAATGGATCCGCCTTGTTCGTTCTCCCAGGAGTAGAGTTCGCGTCCGCCGGGGCCGGCGAGCATGGCCAGCTCGATAGGGGGCTTCAGCGCGCTGCAGTGATAGGTGAGCGTGTCGCGGCGTTTGAGGTCGCGGCTGGTCCCGTCGGCATGGAGGCTGTTCTCGACGAACCGCTTGATACCTTCATGGGCCTGGCCGACCCACTCGGGTTTGTCCAGGATCATCCCCGCCAGGGCCAGCAGCCTGACATGCTTGGAATACCGGTTGGTGAAATGCTGAGAGCCCTTGACCGCCCGGGCGTGCAGATTTCCGAGATTGCGGACCCAGGTGTCGATGCGTTCGCGTTGGTCCGGCTCGAACTGGTCCCGCAGGGCGTGGTAAGCCACCAGCATCGGCTTGAACTTGTTCTCGTTGACGTCGTTGCCGGTAAGCTGATAGGTCGAAGTCCAGGCGATGGTGAGCTTCTTGAGCTGCCGGGCCGCCCGGGCGTCTGCGGAGACCTGCCAGTAGCGCACCAGTCTGGCCAGGTCGCCCATCTGGCTGAGTTTCGCCACCGTCGCAATGCGCTTTGGATCGGTATTGACCAGGCCCTCGTAATGGATGACCTTCAGCGGCGTCGGTTCGTCGTCGAGGTGACCGACCGCCTCGGCGCGGATCTTCTCAGCCAGGGCTCGGGCTTCCTCGTCCTGTTCCACCAGTTGCCGCAGCCTGGCAAGCTGCCCGGTTTCCAGCGGCGTGGTCCAGGGGATGCTGAATTCCCCTACCTGCCCGGCGCGGCAGAGACCGGCAAGGCCCAGTAGAAGACCCAGAGCAACCGTTCGCTGCTTCTTTGCGTAGTTCATGACCCGATCCTAACAAAAATATGCCGATGGATCAGCGCCGGACCCCGGACCTGCCGGGACAATCGACCGCACCGGAGAGCACCGTGCTTTTGCAGAGGCGAATCAGAACCACCAGGCGTCGCCGGCCTTTTCCCGCAGAAGAATGCCCTGGAGGTAGCTGACGGCCTTTTCGAAGCCTTCGTTGGTGCTCATCAGGGAGTCTTCGTGCTCGATGCTCAACACGCCATCGTAATCGTAGGTGCGAAGCATCGAGATGAAGGGCTTCCAGAAGTCGTCCCCGTGGCCGTACCCCACGGTCCGAAAGATCCAGGAGCGGTTCTTGACATCGCCGTAGCTCTTGACGTCCAGGTTACCGGTGATGCGGCTGTTTTTGGGATCGATGCCGGTATCCTTGGCGTGGACGTGGAAGATGCACTTGTTCTCGCCGAGGTACCGGGCGGATTCGACCGGGTCGATCCCCTGCCAGAAGAAGTGGCTCGGGTCCAGGTTGGCGCCGAGATTCTTGCCGGCAGCCTTTCGCAGCCGAACGATGTCCTCGGGATTGTGCAGAACCATGCCCGGATGGGCCTCGAAGGCGACCTTCACGCCGTGCTGCTTGGCGAAATCGTTCTCCTTGGACCAGTACGGGATAATGACCTGTTCCCACTGGTACTTGCCGGCCTCTTCGAAATCCGGCGGCCAGGGGCAGGTAATGAAGTTGGGCGTTTTGTCTTCCTTGGATCCCCCCGGGCAGCCGGAGAAGTTGATCACCACCGTATCGAATTCAGCAGCAAGCATTACCCCGTCCCGGTGGGCCTGGTGATGCTCGGAGGCGATCTTCTTGTCCGGGTGGACCGGGTTGCCGTGCGCGGCGATCCCGATGACTTCCAGGCCTCGATCGGAAACCTTCTGCTTGAGTTCCTTCAGGCGGGTCTTGCTCTTGTGGATTCCGGCCAGGCCCCACGGGTCGCCGGGATAGGCCCCGACGGTCAATTCGATCGCATCCAGGCCCAGTTTCTGACAGTAATCCAACGCGTCGTCAAGTTCCATCTGGCCAAACAGAGCTGCCATCACGCCCAGTTTCATCTTCCAACTCCTTTGCTCGGGAATTGCGGGATACCAAAGGTCCCGACGGTTTCGCCGGGGCTTCTCATTATGGCCCCGGCGAAGACAAAAGCAATGCATTCCACGTTTCCGGCTTGGCTCAGGACAGCAGCGGAGGAGTTACCCCCCAGCCGGCTCGGGTAACTCCTGCGGGCACCAGAGGCTGAAGGTCGTGCCGATTTCGGGCCCGCTCTCAAAACTCACGTGGCCTCCAAGGTAACGATGCGTCAGCAGCCGGACACTGTAGGTTCCCAGGCCCCTCCGGTCCCCTTTGGTGCTGAAGGACCGCTGGAACAACTGGCGTTGGATGTCCGGATCGATCGGATCTTCATTGTGTACATCGAAGCGAACCCCCTCGTCCTTTTGATACGCCCCGATCCGAACCGTCTGGCCGGCCCTGCTGGCCTCGACGGCGTTCTTGACCAGGTTGCACAGGACTCGTCCCAACAGGGTCGGATCGCTGATGAATTCCACTGACTCGCTGGCTTCATCTGCACGGACCACACAATCGGTCAGGGACTGATAGCTGCCCGCGATGCCCAGAACGGACTCCAGCACGTCCAGGCTCTGCAACCCCACCGGCTGGATTTCGAGCCAGCCTTCCTCGGCCGCGGTCAGATCCCGCTGACCCGAAAGCTCCGACATCAGAATCTCCAGCCCCTGCCGCATGCAATCGATAACCTCATCGGGCAGTGGAGAATCCGTTCCCAGTCTGTCGCTGAGCAGCCTCAGGCCCGAGACGGTGTTCATCACATCATGGAAGAAGATTCTCTCCAAGGCTTCGCGACGCTTCTGATGGCTGATGTCCGTCGCGGCCAGGACGACGAAACGCCGTTCTTCGATTTCCAGCGGCGTTGCCCGGACCTGAAGTTCGAAGGCATCGCCTTGAACCGTCACGATGCGGCATTCGCCCAGTCCCACCTGGCCCTGGATACCCGAGAGAATCGAATTGACTCCTCCGCAGGTCATGCAGTAAGCGCTGGTCCCGCAGCCTCCGGGGTTGCGGTAGGCATTTTCGCAGCCTACCGCCTCGCCTGGCCGAAGCCCCAGGAGCAGATCATTGCCATTTACCCGCAGCATCTCGCAGACGCGCTGGTTGACGTAAATCGTCTGGCGCTGGAGGTTCAGAACAAACACCAGTGCATCGACTGCATCCATGAGTTGCGCGACAAAGGGATGCGACATCACCAGCTTCTGGTCGGCCTGGAGAGAAGAGCCCTCGGCACGCTCAGCCGGTGCGTATTGGGTAGATTGAACAGTCACAACGCACGTCCTGTCCGTAGAAGTTTCCCTTACTCAAATTGGCCCCGTAGAAGGCATTCTACCATTTACGGCTCCGTGGCTTACAGGGATTTCCAAAAAATCGGTTCGCCCTCGGTCCGGGCGCATTTGCCTCTCGAAGCCCCGATGCGTATTCTGGTGGAATGAGAAGCAACTCCACGCACAATCTGTCCAGCCCCTCCGGGGGCAAATACGATACCACCGGCATTCTCCTGCCGATCGACCCGCTGCGCGACCGACTGGATCTGCCCGGAATCTACGGCAACCGGCGCCCGGTGGAACTGGAAATCGGCACCGGAAAGGGCACCTTCCTGCTGGAACGGGCCAGGCAGAGGCCGGAAGTCAACTTCCTGGGCATCGAATATGCCAAGGCCTACGGCCTGTATGCAGCCGACCGGTTCCGGAGGCACAGCCTGAAAAACGCCCGAATGATCTGTGCCGATGCCGCAGCGGTCATTGCCGATGCCCTGCCCCCAGCCTCGATCTTCCGTGTGCATATCTATTTTCCCGACCCCTGGCCCAAACGAAAACACCATCGCAGACGCCTGATCCAGCCGACGTTCGTCCAGCAGGTGCTTCGTATTCTCCAGCCGGGGGGGCAGTTGCTGATCAAGACCGATCACCGGGGATACTTCTCGTGGATGCGAGGGGTCCTGAGCGACACACCCGGTCTGGCCAGGACGGAATTCCCCCAGGTGGTTGATTCGGAGCGGCCGGGCAAGGTCGGCACCAACTTCGAACGCAAATACATCCGTGAAGGACGCTATTTCTACCGCATGGCTTTTCTGCGGTACGTCTGAGATGGAGTGTTTTCAAGCGCCCGGCTGGAGCTGCTGGACCTTTTGGGCGGCGCCCTTCTTGCCGACCAGGACCAGCGTATCGCCGGGTTTGAGCACCATGTCGCTGGTGGGCTGATAGATCGGCGTGCCGTCGGCCCGCTGAATCGCTACAACCACCGCGCCGGTCTTGCGGGGCAGTTCCAGTTCCAGGAGGGTCTTGCCGGTCAGGCTCGATCCTGCGGTGAGGACCAACTGGTCCATCTCGAGTTCCACGCCTTTGTGAGCCATCTCGACCAGGTCCACCACGGCCGGCCGGGTGACCACGTCCACGACACGACTGGCCCCGATAATCTGCGGACAAACCACTCGGGTAGCGCCGGCCCGGCGGAGGATCTGCTCGGTCGATGCCTGTTGGGCCCGGGCGATGATCTTCAGGGCGCTGTTGGCCTGTCGTGCCGTCAAGGTCAGAAAGACGTTATCGGCATCGTCCTGAAGGCAAGCGATCAGGACGCCGGCCTTGTCCACCCCGGCAGCTTTGAGGGTGGATTCTTCCTGGGCATCGCCCAGTACGGTAAGCAGTCCGAGCCGTTCGGCCGCTGTCGTGCGTTCCGGGCTGTTGTCCACGACCACGACGCGCCGCTGGCGCTGGAGGAGTTCTTCAGCCACGGCCGATCCCATCTTCCCATAGCCGCACAGGACCACGTGAGCGTTGAGTTGGGCGATTTCTTTTTCCATGTGTCGCCTCCCGAGAATGCGGCGGATCTCGCCTTCCAGTACCAGTGCGACGAACAGGCTCAGGACCAGGGCGGCGATGGCAGCCCCGCTGAGGATAACGGCGATGGACCAGATTTTGCCTGCCTGACCCAGCGGGTGGACTTCTCCGTAACCAACGGTGGCGACGGTGATGATGGTCATGTAGACCCCGTCGAAGTACGAGTAGTCCTCTTCGAGGATCCAGTATCCTCCTGCAGCAATCAGCACGAAGCTGACAAAGAACACCAGGGCCAGCAGGAGCTTTCGGGTAAGAGAGCCCCATACACGGCTTGAACCGGCTGGGCCTGGAAGGCTGCTGTTGGATTCGACCGTCACCATAGGCCAGAACATACTCATCTCGCCCGGGCCGGTACAAAGAAATCCCTACCGGAGCTGAGAAAATCACACGCGGTGCGAACACTGCTTTTCTAAGAGAAGAGATAACTCTTCACAGCAGTATTGATAGGGCCTGTTGTCTCTGTTGAAAGTTCAGAAGGGGAGGTGAAAAGGATTGTTTCGTAAAGACTTAGTGGAGATAAAATCGTTCTCTGGTATGTGGAAAACCTGGCGCAGGCCCTGTCGCGCACTGGGGGCAGTTGTGGGGGAAATCGCTCCGGCGTTCCACACAAGGCCTGCCTGAGAGCGTCGAGCTGTGTCAAACGGGCATCTGCCAACAACGCAAACGATAAGTTATCCAGAATCGCCTGTTGATAACCCGGCCCAGCAGGAAGGGCCTCTTGCTCTTATCTGTCGGCCCGGGACGCGAGTTTCTTCAGACAACATTGCATTTTGGAATCATATGGAGGACTATCTCTCCTGGCATGTGTTTCTGTTGAACCAAGGAGAACCCCGTTGACCGCCGCTTCCCGACGTCCCAATATCCTTTTTGCTTTTGCCGACGACTGGGGACGCTACGCCCAGGCCTACGCAGCCGTCGAAGGGCCCAAGAGTCTCTCCCGGCCCCTGGAGACGCCGAATTTCGACCGGGTCGCCCGCGAGGGCATCCTGTTTACCAATGCCCTGGTTCCGGCACCAAGCTGCACACCCTGTCGCTCGAGCGTGCTTTCGGGACAGTACTTCTGGCAGACCGGTCTGGGGGCGATTCTCCGCGGCGCCCGCTGGGATGAATCCATTCTCACCTGGCCTCTGGAGCTGGAAAAGGCCGGCTACCACATCGGCTACACCTACAAGGTCTGGTCGCCGGGCAAGACCATGAATGCTCCCTGTGGCGGAAAGCGGACGCAGTACCACCAGGCCGGGGTGGATTTCAACCAGTTCTCCTTTCGGGCGACCCAGTGGGCCGATCAACTCGGCGTGGAGGGGGCCAAGCAGAAACTCCTGGATGAGGTGCAAGGGAACTTCGATGCCTTCCTTGCCGATCGCAGCCCGGATCAACCCTTCTGCTACTGGTGGGGTCCGACCAATACGCATCGCAAATGGCAGCAGGGCTCGGGAAAGGCTCTGTGGGGCCTGGAACCGGACGATCTGAAAGGTTCCCTGCCGGAGTTCCTGCCCGACGTGCCGGAAGTCCGCGAGGATGTCTGCGACTACCTCGGCGAATGCCAGGCCGTCGATGCGGGCCTGGGGGTCCTGCTGGGTCGACTCGAAGAACGGGGAGAGTTGGACAACACCCTGGTCATCGTCAGCGGGGATCACGGGATTCCGGGGATGCCACGAGGCAAGTGCAACCTGTACGACATAGGCTGCGAGGTAGCCCTTTCGGTTCGTTGGCCCGGGCGCGTACCTCCGGGACGAACCGTCAGCGACCTGGTGAACCTGATGGACCTGGCTCCGACCATTCTGCAAGCCGCCGACGTTGACGTGCCCGAGACCATGACCGCCCGCTCGCTGCTGGATGTCCTCCAGAGCCGCCAGGAGGGCAGAGTCGATCAGACCCGGGACTTTGTGGTCACCGGACGCGAACGCCACGTAGAAGACGCCCGGGAGGGCTTCCTGCCCTATCCCCAGCGGGCCCTGCGAACCGACGACTGGCTCTACATCCGCAACTTCGCCCCGGAACGCTGGCCCATGGGCGACCCCAAGGGTCTGGACGACCCCGACACCGTCCCGCCGGACTACGAGGAACTGGCCACCAATACACGCGTTGTCTACGCCGACCTGGACGCCAGCCCCACCAAGGCCTGGATGATCCATCACCGGGCCGAGGAAGACCTGCGCGAGATCTACCAACTGGGCTTCGGAAAAAGGCCGGCCGAGGAACTCTACGACCTGAGGTCGGATCCCAGCCACATGCACAACCTGGCCGACGATGAGCAACACGCTGCGACCCGAAAGCGGCTTTCGGCTCGGCTCATGGAGATTCTCAACGCCCAGAAGGACCCGCGCGTGGTGGAAACCCCCTGCCGTTTCGAGCATGCTCCCTACGCCGGGCCCCTGGAAGACTAGAGCGAAAGGAAGACCATGAAAGTTGTGGCCATCAACTCCAGCCCCCGTATCGAGGGCAACACCCATATCCTGTGCCGGACCGCGCTGGACGCCCTGTCCCAGGCGGGAATGGAAACACAGTATCTCCAGATCGGCGGCAAGAGCGTTCGAGGCTGTACCGCCTGCGGCTGGTGCTTCAACAACCCCGAGGCCCGGCGATGCGTCTTCGAGGACGACCCGATCAATGAGTGCATCGAGGCCATGATGGAGGCGGATGGAATTCTCCTGGCCAGCCCGACCTATTTCGCCGATGCGACGACGGAGATGAAGGCCCTGATCGACCGGGCGGGGTACGTGGGCATGGCTGCGGGTCGATGCTTCAAGCGGAAGTTGGGAGCGGCCATCGTTGCGGTTCGTCGTGGCGGGGCGGTGCACGTCTTCGACACCATCAATCACTTCTTCCTGATCCACGAAATGCTCGTGGTCGGAAGCATCTACTGGAACCTGGGAATCGGACACAAGATCGGCCAGGTCGAGCAGGACGAGGAAGGCATGCGGACGATGACGCACCTGGGCGAGAACATGGCCTGGGCGCTGAAGAGGCTGGGGGGCGACTGATTCTGCACCTGCAGGACCGCGAACCTGGAGCCATTGCCCCGCCATTGCCCCAGGCGCTGAACCCCGGAGCGTGTTTACGGGCCTTACACAGCCGCGGGAGACTGGATCTCCTGGGTGATCGATTGGAGTGTCGCCTGGAAGTGGGGATCCTGTTCCCGCAGGGAATCGATGGTCCGGTTGGCGTGCAGGACGGTGGTGTGGTCTCTGCCTCCGAAATAGCCGCCGATTTCCTCCAGGCTGTGGCGGGTCAGTTCCCGGGCCAGGTACATGCATACCTGGCGGGGGAAGGCGATCGACCGGGTGCGCTTCTTGCTCTGAAGGTCCGCCACTCGCACGTTGTACCGCGCCGTGACGATCTTGAGGATATCCTCGATGGTGATCTCTCGGCTGCGGGCTTCGGCCTCGGCCCCCAGGGCCTGCTGAGCCAGGGCCAGATCGATCGGATGGTCCAGGACCTGGCTGAGCATGGTGATTTTAGCAATGGCCCCTTCCAGCTCGCGGGTGTTGGACTCGATCCGCGCCGCGATCAAGCAGGCGACATCCTCGGGCAGGTCGATATTGCGCAGCCTGGCCTTTTTGTGGACGATCGCTACCCGTGTTTCGTAGCAGGGCCGATCCACCCGGGCCACCAGCCCCCAGTTGAAGCGACTGATGAGTCGCTCTTCCAGGGTGTTGATCTCCGAAGGGCTCCGGTCGCTGGAGAGGATGATCTGCTTGCCGTCCTGGTAGAGTGTGTTGAACGTGTGGAAGAATTCCTCCTGGGTTTGCTCGTGATCCGAGAGGAACTGGATATCGTCGATGGCCAGCAGGTCTGCCTGACGGTATCGGTACCGGAACTCGTGAAGCTTGCCGCGTTCGACGGCCTGGATGAAATGGTTCACGAACGTCTCGCAGGAGAGGAACACCAGGCGGGCCGAGGGCTTATCGGTGCGGATCTTCAGACACGTGGCGTGGATCAGGTGGGTTTTGCCCAGCCCGACCGATCCGTGGATGAACAGTGGATTGTAGGTGTGACCAGAGGCTTCGCTGACAGCCAGACTGGCTGCATGGGCCAGGCGGTTGCAGGGGCCTGTAACGAATGAATCGAAGGTGTATTCTTCGTTGAACTGCCCGGCGTCTTCCAGGTCGGTTGAGGCCTCGATGCCCGGCGGGATCGGATCGCTTTGAACCGGCTGGGTCTGTTCGCCACGGGCAAGGAAGCAGATACCGATCAGTCGCCCGGTGGCCTGTTGGGCCGCATCGGTGAACAGGCGCATGGCATGCTGTTGGCAGTAGTTTTTTTCGGCCTGGCCTGGCACCTGGATTTCCAGCAGGCCATGTTCGAGCGAAAGCGGCTCGAGCTGGGTAAACCAGGGACGGATCAAGTTTCCCCCGGACGCCACAACACGCTGGATGATGCTCTGCCACAACGTCCGATCTACCGTCATTTGCTGCCTCCGCCTTTCGTCGCTGATGCTGCTGCCCTGTCGTCCAAAAGAAATGCCCCGGCGTGCATGGCAGGCCCGGGCCCTGGCTGGCGGTAGATTCGCATCCTTGCGACGCCTCGCCGGTCAATTGCGATTCAGTGTAAGAAGACCTTTTTGGGCCGTCAAAACCAAAACCGCCCTCAACAATCCACATTCGGTGGGTAAATTGTGGATAACATCTGGAAAGCTTGGTCTCGATGAGATAAAGAGCCCCGAAATTCCGAGAAAAGCCTGTTGATAACTTTTCCTCAGTTAAATCGGGTCACCGCTTCCGAAATCTCCTTGGATCCGTTGCCTGAGTCGCCCTGTTTGGGGTAGAAGCGGCGCTTTCTGCCGTTGGACGAGGGCAGATTCCGCGGCACGAGGCGGATCGGCTCCTGGTCGGTAAAGAAGGTCTCCAGGTTTTCGAGCAGACTTCGGCTTATGCCCACCTTCCAGTCCTGGCTCGGGCGGATCACCGTCAGTACGTCCGGACGCCCCGCGGGACGCACGTGCAGGAACAGGGGAATGTTGCCCGGGTGGCCTCGCAGGAGCTGCTGAAGATCCCGGATCCGCTCCTCGTGCAGGTGGGAACCGCTGAGGCGAAGTCGAAGCTCAGCCGTGAACTTCTCCACCGCTTCGTCGACCGGCAGCACCTGGTCGACCAGGATGCTGGGCCTTTCCCGCTGGCGGTCGACCGATCCGACGAGAAACACGATGTTGTCCGGGATGAGCAGCTCAGCGTACTGTTCGTAGCTGCGGGGGAAGACGACCGCGTCGGACTTGCCGCTCAGATCCTCCACCGTCATCATCGCCATCTTCTTGCCGTCCTTCTTGGTAAAAGTCGGCCTGACCTGGGAGATCATGCATCCCAGGGCTACCCGTGTCCCGTGGCCTATCGTGTCCAGCCGCGTGAGCTTCATGTTTTCCGGCTGGGCCAGGGCCTCGATCTCCCGGCCATACTTGACCAGCGGATGCGAGGTGATATAGAAGCCCAGGGTTTCCTTCTCAACCTGGAGCAGTTGCGTTTCGCTCCAGGGCTCGACATCCGGAAAGCGAGGAGCGCTCTTGGGCTGCTCGATCATCGAGCCGAAAAAGCTCATCTGCCCGCTGCGTCGCTGCTTGGCGGCTGAGTGACCGATCTCGATCGCCTGGTCCAGGGCCTTGACCATGGCCGCCCGGTTGGCCCCGAGGGCATCGAAGCCTCCGCACTTGATCAGCGCTTCGATCGTAGTGCGATTCACCGCACGCAGATCCACGTGCTCGCAGAAGTGGTAGAGGTCGCGGAACTGGCCGACTTCCTTGCGAGCTTCCACGATGGCCTCGACGGCTTTGTGCCCCACGCCCTTGACCGCCGACAGGCCGAAACGAACCGAGTCGCCGTCCACGGCAAAGTCCGAGCCGCAGGTGTTGATATCCGGCGGGAGGATCTTGACCTTCATCCGCGCCGCCTCGGCCATGTACTGCACGACCTTGTCGGTGTCGCCGCATTCAAAGGTCAGCGTCGCAGCCAGGAACTGCTTGGGATGGTGCACCTTGAAGTAGGCGGTCTGGTAGGCCACCACGGCGTACCGGGTGGAGTGGGCCTTGTTGAAACCGTACCCGGCGAATTTCAGGATCAGGGCGAAGAGTTCTTCCGCGTCGGCAGGGGCAATGCCGTTTTCTTCGGCGCCTTTGAGGAAGTTGGGCTTCTCGGCCGCGATGACCTTTTCTTTTTTCTTCGAGATCGCCTTGATCAGCGTCAGCGCGCGGTTCAGAGGCAGCTTGCCCAGGCGGTTGAGCACCTGCATGACCTGTTCCTGGTAGGCCATGATTCCGTACGTCTCAGCCAGCAGGTCGTCCACCAGCGGGTGCACCGATGGGATCTCTTCTTCTTTGTTTTTCCGGGCGCAGTAGGTGGGGATCAGCTCCATGGGCCCGGGGCGGTACATGGCGTTTGCGGCGATGAGTTCCTCGATGCGTCCGGGCTGCATCTGGAGCAGGACGTTCTTCATCCCGTCGGATTCAAACTGGAACACCCCGTCGGTCAGGCCCCGTCGGAACAGGTCAAAGACCTCCTGATCGTCCAGGGGCAGCTTCTCCGGGTCGATGTCTTCTCCGGTCGCCTCGCGGACCAGTTCCCGCGCCCGCTGAATGATCGTCAGGGTTCGCAGGCCCAGGAAGTCCATCTTCATCATGCCGGCCTTTTCGCAGGTGGGTCCGTCCCACTGCGTGACGGCATCTTCGCTGTCGGCCTGGCGACAAAGGGGAACCAGATCCTCCAGGGGCTCATCGCAGACGATCACCCCCGCGGCGTGGATACCGCTGTGGCGTGCAAGCCCCTCCAGCTCCAGGCTGTAGTCGATCATCTGCTTGACGCGCGCGTCGCTGTCGTAGAGTTTCTGCAGATCCGGTTCGGTCTCCAGGGCCTTTTTCAGCGTGACCTTCGGCCCTTCGGGGATCAGCTTGGCAATGGTGTCCACTTCCGGCAGGGGGATATCCATGACGCGGCCCACGTCGCGGATGCACGCCCGGGCCTTGAGTGTTCCGTAGGTGATGATCTGCGCTACGTGGCCGTATTTCTCCCGGACGTACTGGATGACCTTGGATCGGCCCTCCTGGCAGATGTCGATATCGATATCGGGATCTTCCTCCCGCTGGGGGTCGGTGAATCGCTCGAAGAGCAGCCCGTAGCGCAGCGGGTCGATATCAGCCACGCCCAGGCAGTAGCCCAGCAGGGTGGCCACGCCGCTGCCACGCGGAGCCGAGGGGATGTCGTTGCGGCGGGCGAACTGCACGAAGTCATTGACGATGAGAAAATACGAACTGTATCCCTTGTCCTCGATGACCTTCAATTCGTGTTCGAGGCGTTCCTGGTAATCCTCGGGGATCGATCTGCCCTCGAACCGCTGTTCCAGTCCCCGGATGGCCAGCTTGCGAAGGTGGCTGTTGGAGTCTTCCCCCTCGGGACAGTCGTAGACGGGCAGGTGTTTTTCGGTAAAGTCCAGCTCGATGTTGCACATCTCGTCGATGGCCAGGGTATTGGTGGCCGCCTCGGGAAAGTGCTTCAGGGCTTGGTGCATCTCTTCGGGGCTCTTGAGATACAGCTCAGGCGAATAGGCCATCTTGCCCGTGTCCTCCAGCGTCTTTCCGGTGGAGATGCAGGTGAGGACCTGGTGGCTCTGCTGGGAACTGCGTTTCAGGAAGTGCACGTCGTTGGTTCCGACCAGTCGCAGATCCATCTGCCGGGCCAGTTGCACCAGCAGGGGGTTTACTTTCTCCTGGTCGCCCTCGCCCTGGTTCTGGACCTCCAGGAAGAAGCGTTCCTTGCCGAAGATGTCCACGTAGTCCTGGGCGATTCGGCGGGCGCTGGCCTCCTGTCCGCTCAGCAGGGCCTGGGGAATCTCCCCGCCCAGGCAGGCGCTGGTGCAGATGAGGCCCTTGTTGAACTGGGAAAGCAGTTCCCGGTCAATCCGCGGCCTGTAATAGAACCCCTCCAGGTAGGCCCGGCTGGAAAGGCGCAGGAGGTTCTTCCATCCCTCCCGGTCGGTGGCCAGCAGCAGCAGGTGGTAGGCCGCCTGGGAGATCGAGCCCATCGACCGGTCCTGCCGGGTGGTGGGGGAGATATAGGCTTCCATGCCCAGCAGGGGTTTGATTCCCTCGGCCTGGCAGGTGGTATAGAAGTCGATGGCTCCGAAGAGATTCCCGTGGTCGGTCAAGGCCAGGCTCTTCATGCCGTGGCTCCTGGCGGTGGAAACCAGGTCCTTGATGCGGTTTCCCCCGTCCAGCAGGGAGTAGTGCGAATGAACGTGCAGATGGCAGAAAGGATTCATGGGCGTGCGTCCGTGCAAAGGGTCCATGGAGATTTCACACGTGCATGGTAGCGATTCAGCAGTCTTCTTGGAAGGATGCGCCCTGGAGAATTCCGTCCCTAAACTCGCCGTGGTTTTGCGCCTTGACGATACCGGTAGGTCTGCGTATGGTGGACAGGATGATCCCGAAGGAGCGGCCTGAGGGCAAGATTTGACAGGGATTTCTGCCAGAGGGAGAGAACGCGTGTGCATTCACATCGATTCTCGTTGCGTCATTCTCAACGTCTTGCAGGCAAAAGCACAGGTTGACTTGGCCCAGCTTGCGAACTTCGCTGCCGCATTCAAGCAGAAGTTTCATCACGCATACGTGGACATCTCAGACGCTTCTGTCTTCAGCGTTATCGAGGAGTACCCCGAGGTCGTCAGTCTCAACGGAAACGAAATCGCCCGCCAGGATGGATTTGGTTCTTTCTCCACGCGCGACTTCCTCGATAAGACGGTTAACCGGCGCTTTTCGGTCGATATCCGAGAGCATTTGCGCCAGTGCGCTGAAGCCACGGCATAGTCTCGGCAGCAAAGTGGGGTGGAGCCTTGGCGAAGACCAAAGAGTTCCGTGACCCGGTGCACGGGTACATTCCAGTCTCATCGGAGTTCTGCGAAAAGATCATCGATACGCCCATATTCCAGAGGCTACGGGAGGTCGAGCAGACGGGAATGCGGGTACTGTTTCCGGGGGCGCGTCATTGCAGATTCTCCCATTCCCTGGGGACCTATCGCTTCGGCCAAAGGGCTTTCCGCCATTTCCAAGAGAACGCCCGCGACTGCTTCGGAGGCATAAGCGAGGGAGAATGGGCATCGTACGAGAAGACATTCTCATTGGCATGTCTCTTGCACGACTGTGCCCATTCACCGTTTTTGCACACCTTCGAGTTCTACTACGACTTGACTCCGACTGAAGAAACGTCTCGGTTGAAACCGATCTTGCTGGAAGCAGCCGACAACCAGGCCTTCAGTGACGACTTCACGGCGCCCGGAGCCAACAGTCCCTCGCCGCATGAGAAGGCCGCCGCGATACTGGTCTTGACTGATTTTTCCAAAGCCGTGGAAGAGCTGGGAGGCGATCCACTCCTTGCAGGCAGAATGATCCTGGGCTGTCGGCACCTTGGTGCAGAGCGCGCCCAAACGCAGCTCGAGAACTGCCTGATCTCCCTCCTCAACGGCCGTGCCATCGATGTGGACAAATTGGACTACATCATGCGGGACACGTGGGCCTCGGGCATCGACAATGCTTCCATCGACACCCACAGGCTTCTGTCGTCACTGACCTACGACGAAGCCGGGCATCGGTTGGCTTTCAGCAAGAGCGCCCTGTCGGTCCTTCAGAGCGTCATCGACGCCAGAAACTACATGCACAGATGGGTGTTCGGCCATCACAAAGTTGTTTATAATCAGTACTTGTTGAAAACGGCAGTGCGGAGGCTGGCTTCCTTGCTTTCTCCCGACGACCCAGATGAGCTCCTCAGCGGGCTGTTCTCCGTAGAGGCCTTGCGGCGTGAGGTGGATGTATGCGACGGTTGGAGGGCCTATCTGCCCACCGACCAAGATCTGACCGTCCGCCTTCGCCAACACCACGCCGAGATACCGGAGGCCGAAGAATTTCTCTTCCGACAGCACACCCGCAAGGCGCTCTGGAAGACGTCGATCGAATTTGGCAGGCTCTTCTCAGATAAGACGGCCAGTGACTTGATCTTCATTGAAAACGTTGCTGCTGAGAAGATTGAGGACATGGAAAAGATGGTCGAGGGAAGCCTCGTAGTTGAGCAGATTCCTCAGAAAGTGATCGCCATTCGCACAGGGGAAATCATGGTGGAGGCCGGGTCCGGGTTTTCCTCTTACGAGCAGCTGTTCGGTGCTCCGGTTGCCACCGAAGAAAGAAAGGCGTTCTACATCTTCGTACCCATGGAGCATCTGAACCGGAGCGAGACCTTCATCGCAACGCTCCAGGAGTTGTCGGCGTAACGTGCTGACGGCCTAGAAGATGCATTTCTTTGCCCCCAGGCATTCTTCGGCAGATCGCTCTGGCGGAGCGAGGGGCAAAGCCTCCTCCGGGGCTGTTTTTGCCGGGCCCTGCCGAGCTTTCTGCGGAACCACTCCCGAGACAGAGGGTTACAATACCTGCAACGGCTCCGGAACTTTCTTGTCTCTTGAGGACCCTGTCATGATCCGCCAATCACTTCTGCTTTCCGCCTTGTCTGCTGTCCTTGTCTGCCTTCTTCTGAGCCCGGCCTGGGGACAGGAGTTCTCCTGGCAGAAGACCCACGCGAAGGTGATTCCCACGGGCGATCTGGAATGGACGCCCGAGCCCTTCGTCTTTCAGGCCGGCAGAGAGGTGCGCTACATCGACTTCGCCGGTGGCAGCGACAAGAACCCGGGCACGAAGGATCAGCCCTGGAAGCACCATCCCTGGGACCCGGCCTCGACGGGAAGAGCCAAGGCCGACACGCAGGCCGATACCTACGTCTTCAAGAGCGGGGTGGTCTATCGCGGGCATCTGAGAGCCCCCAAGGGGGCCGGGGGAACCCAGCGGACGCCCCTGCGTCTGACGCGCGATCCTTCCTGGGGCTCGGGCCAGGCCCTGATCAGCGGTTCGGAGGTCGTAACCGGCTGGACCAAGGGCAGCGAGCACCCGGACATCCCCGAAGGCGACAAGGTTTGGAAAGTCCGGCTGGACTACGCCCCGCGCGGGCTGTGGCAGATGGACCAGGACGGACAGGCCAGGCGCATCCCCCTTGCCCGGACGCCCAACTGGGAGGTCAGCGATCCCCAGGACGTGATGAGCCAGTGGTGGCAGTGGGAGAACCCCCAGTGGTGGAAGCACATGTCCCTGCCGGACAAACGCTCAAAGATTTCCAACGGCGTCTACGGCATCGATACCACCAACCTGACCGAAGATGCGGAATACTACGAAGGCGCCACCGTCCGCACCGAGTGGGGCATCGTGATGGGCATGCCCATGCCCAGCCGCGTCGAGCGGTTCGATCCCGAGACAAAAGCCCTGGCCTTTACGACCCCGTTTCTGGGGCCGGGCATCCTCATCAAGGGCCATCGCTACTTCCTGGAAGACAAACCGCACTATCTCGACAGCCCCGGCGAATACTGGTTCGACAAGCAGGGAACGGGCGGAACGCTCTACCTGCGTCTCAAGGCCGACGCCGACCCGCGCAAGGTGACCCTCGAAGCCGCAAAGCGAATCAACCTCCTGGACGCGACGGGCCTGGAGAACGTCGAGATCAGCGGCCTGTCTTTTGGATTCAGTAACTACGTCTGGGAGCAGTGGCTGTTCATCTTCCAGGACCGCGACATGCTTGGAGCGGCGATCCGGAACCTGGGCCCCGCGCGGAACATCCGCATTTCCAACTGCACGTTCCGGCACGTGAACAAGGCCATCCGCATCGAGGCTCTTACGGGCACCGATACCATCGACGGGATTTCGATTACCGACAACGACATCCGCTATACCGACCACGGGGGGATCCACGTAAAGAGCAACGCTCCGCGCAAAGGCACCGCTGCGGATTGCTCCCGACTTGGACGGGTGGATCTGCTTCGCAACCGTCTCTACGAGATAGGCCTGCGCTTTCCCCACATGGGCCACGAGCACGCCGTCAACCTTCGCTATCCCGAGCAGGTCCACGTGGCGGGCAACTTCCTCCACCGGACGTACCAGGGAGGAATGGACATCGCCGGCACCAAGGGCCATGGCCAGGGCGTCGATGCCCCCTTCTGCCGCATGATCATCCACCACAACAAGATCGTGGATCCCATCCTGGCCAGCAACGACTGGGGCGCGCTGTACATCAACCAGGGCGGGCCGGGGTATGTCTTCGATAACGTGGTCCGCAATCCCGGCGGGTACGCAAGCTGGCGGGACCAGCAGAACAAAAAGACCGGCACCCCCCGGTTCGGGCACTGCTACTACCTGGATGGATCGTATCAGAAGTACGTATTCAACAACATCGCCTGGGGCGCCAACAACGAATTGGGCAGCAAGTACGCCAACGAATCCGCCTTCCAGACGCTCATCAGCTTCCAGAACCGCATCTTCAACAACACCGCCTACCGGTTCGTCCAGGCTTCGCGGAATCAGTCCCCCCAACTGGGCCGATGGACCTACCTGGGCAACATCTACCAGGACGTCTCGGAGCTGGTCTTCCGGCACGGCAAGCCGGCCAAGGGTGACCAGGACCCCAACGCCGCCGATGCCGGCAAGCAGGGCAGCAACTTCGACTACGCCACCATCGCCTACGCCAATAACATCCTCCACCACATTACCGGACACGTGGGCGTCTTCGAGCATACGGGGCAGGTCTACGATGATCCCCAGGCCATGGCCAAGGCGCTGGAGCAGCGAAGCGCCCTGCGGTCCGAGCTTGGCATCATCAGCGACCAGGCCCCGCTGCGCGACCCGGAGAATTTCGATATGAGGCCGGTGCCGGGCTCTGGCGTCGATGGCCGGGGAGCGAAGGTCTTCGTCCCCTGGGGCCTGTATGCCGAAGTGGGCCAGTGGCATTTCCATCAGAACAAGGCCCATCCCGGGAAGATCACCGACAGCCACTGGTATATGCAGTCGCCGTACCCCGAGAGGCAGCACTATATCCACATGCCGCGATATCCACTCCAGGCCGACTGGGCCGGCGCCCGGAGCTATCAGGGCGGGCAACTGGAGGACTGGGTGGACTCGGCTCTTCGGTTCCAAGGCACTCCTGCGGTCCTGACACCCGAAGCCCTCAACCAGGGAGCGACCTACACCGACAAACGGCGAGGCGAGGTTACCGTGGGTCCCGAAGAGTTCAAGACCGTCGATATGCAGGACAATAACTTCCTGATCGAGATCTACTTCCGGGCTCGCCGAGGCAACCGAGGGATGCTGGTGAGCAAGTTTAAGGACCGAAAAGGCTACCTGCTGGCCATCGCACCCGACGGCAGGGCGGTTTTTCAGGTGATGGCCTCCAAGATCAGCGCGGTCACCAGCGATGAGAAGGTCAACGACGGAAAGTGGCATCATCTCCTGGCCGAGGTGGACCGGCGCGCGGGAAAAATGCGGATTTTCCTCGACGGCAATCCGGTCCGGGAGGCGGACTGCTCGCTTCCCGCGGGTGTTTCGCTTTCCAATGAGGCCCCCTTCGAGGTCGGCAGAGACTACCAGGGGCTGATCGACTTCCTTCGGGTCTCTCGCGGGACGCTGGCCGATGCCCGCACGAACATCCAGGAGCTGCGGGCGTGGCAGTTCGACGGGCCACAACTGCGGGATTTCAATGGCATCGCCCCAAACGGCAAGGGGCGGGATGCGGGGGCAATAGAAGGCCCCTGAGACCCCAACCGAGTTGCTGGAGCGAGTGACACAATTCTTCTCGCGTTGAGCTGCTTGCAGGCAGCCCTGTCGTTGTCCCTCTGCCCCTGCCGGCCGGCAGAGAGGTCCACGAAGCCAGGGCATTGCTGTTGGCGGTCCTTGACTGGGCCCCTTGGCCGGCGCTCAACACAGAAAGCTCTTCTTTCACTCACTCTAAGACAAAAAGGGCGCTTAATTCGCCTTTTCAGGGGGTGAAGGGGGCAAAACAGCGCCCGTTTGGGTTGCGTTGCGGGGATGTCTAGGGTACTCTGCTCGTTTCGCGGAATTTGCGCATAACCAATTGGAGAACCCCATGGCAGAATACAAGGATTTGGAAGCAAAGGTAATCAAGCTGGGCAAGATGACCTGCCGGATGTGTACCGAGGCCGGCTCGGGCCATCCCTCCAGCGGGCTTTCGTTGGCGCACCTGACGGTGGCATTGATGTATCGGATCATGAAGTATGATCCGAAGAATCCGTGGCACAGCGGGGCCGACCGACTCGTCCTCTCCGAAGGCCACGCCGTCCCGATCGTCTACGCGGCCTACTGCGACCTTGGCGGCGTCGTGGGCAGTGAAAAGCACCCCTCTTCGCTTCGCTTTGATGACGCCCTGACACTTCGCGACGCCGACAGCGTTCTGGACGGGCATCCCAACCCCGCCCAGGGCTTTCCGTTCTTCGACTCGGCCACAGGCAGCCTGGGCCAGGGCATCAGCGGAGCGGCCGGCCTGGCCGCGGGCGACAAGGTCGATGGTGGCAACCGCAAGATCTTCTGCATCTGCGGCGACGGCGAAAGCCGCGAAGGCCAGATCTGGGAAGCCCTGGACTTCCTGGTGGATCACAAGCTTCACAACGTGCGGGTCATCTTCAACTGCAACGGCCAGGGCCAGAGCGACCACGTCTCGGATCAGCAGTCGGCCCAGACGCTCCAGGCCAAGCTTGAGGCCTTCAACTTCGAGGTCAAGGTCATCGACGGCCACGACTTCGAGCAGATCTTCGAGGCCCTCACTGCCGAAGCGACCGACAAGCCCATCGCGGTGGTGGCCAAGACCGTCAAGGGCTGGGGCGTCGAGATCCTCCAGGACCAGGGACACCACGGCAAGCCGCTGACCGAGGAGCAGGTTCCCCAGGCACTGGCGTCACTGGACGAAAAGGCCTCGCAGTTGGGTGTGGCGGAGATGGAAGACTCCGAGGCAGCCGAGTTGACCAGCCCCGAACCGATCCAGCGCAGCCAGCGCGGCCGGCTCTCGGCCGGGTCCATCGCCGAAGGGCTCCAGGCGGCCGGACTCGGAAGCGCCCTGGAAAAGAAGAAGCTCGCCACCCGCCGCGCTTACGGAGCGGCCCTTCTGGCGATGGGATCCGACCCGAGCATCGTAGCCCTGGACGGCGACGTGCAGGGCTCGACCTTTGCCAACATGTTCGCCTCTGCCCATCCCGATCGGTACTTCGAGGGCAAAATCGCCGAGCAGAACATGGTCACCGCCGGCGTCGGCCTGGCCGCGGCCGGCAAGGTCCCGTTCATCTCCAGCTTTGCCAAGTTCATCGTTCGGGCCTACGACCAGGTGGAGATGGCGGCAATCACCAACGCCAATATCAAGATGTGCGGCTCGCACTCGGGTGTTTCTCTTGCGGCCGACGGCCCCAGCCAGATGGGCCTGCCGGACGTGGCGTTCTTCCGGAGCTTCGCCCACAGTTACCGCGTGGACGGCCACTGCGCCTGCCACGTATTCCAGCCTTCCGATGCGGTGATGGCCTACCGTCTGACCGAGATGATGGCCAACATCGACGGCATGTGCTACATGCGGACGCACCGTCCGGACGTGCCGTTTATCTACGAGGAGGACGAGACGTTCGACACCTCCGGCTTCAAGCACCTGCGCGACGGGGAAGACCTGTGCATCGTGGCCAGCGGCTACATGACGCATGTCGCCCGTCAGGCGGTTTCCCTGCTGGAAGAAAAAGCCGGGCTCAACGCCTCGCTCGTCGATGCCTACATGCTGCCCCTCCAGGCCGAGGAAATCCTCCGCATCGGCGACGACTGCCGCGGACAGATCCTCGTTGTCGAGGACAACTACGTCGGCGGATTCGCTGATGAGATCGCTACAGCCGCGGCCGGAAGCGACCTTGGCGTGGCCGTCGAATCCATGCACGTTCAGAGCATCCCCAAGAGTGCCAAGACCCCCGAAGAGATCCTCAAGGTGGTCGGCCTGACCGCCCAGGACATCTGCAAAAAGGCCCAGGAGCTTTTTGACGCATCGGAAGCATGATCTATTCGCACGTTCGCTAAAACCAGGCCGTCGAGGCCCGGCCCCCCGGCCGGCGCTTCGGCGGCCCCTTTCTTTACAAAAGGCAACCGCCCATGGCCGAGATGCCCGAACTTCCCAGACTCCAGCAATTGCGAGAAGAGGAAACGCGCCTCAATCGGCAGGCAATCGACTTCGTTCGCCGCTGGCTGCTCAGCGAAGAAGGCGAAGTCTTCTGCTATGCTCACAAAGACAGGCCCGGGCTTCCCTATCCCGTCACCCATACGCCGGACATGTGTGGCCTGGCCGTGGTGGCCGGCGATCTCTACTACCAGCTTCGTAGCGAGGAAGATCTGGATTTCGCTGTGAGCCTCATCGACCGGACGATCGGCTTCTACCGCTCCCCGGCCGGCAGCTTCCACCAGAAGTACGCCGAGCCCTGGTGCGGAGAGGACATCTATCGCAGCGCCCCCTGGGCCAATGCTTTTTTTGGCCACCACATTCTCAACGCCTACGTGTTCCTGCAGAACGAAATTGATATCCACCGCCGAACGCGCTGGCAGGGGGCCCTGGAAGACCTGGGCCGATGGATCTACGGCAACCCCTCCCTGGGCACCCTGGTATTCAATTGCAGCCTGGATCTGGCAACGCTGCTCTGGCGCCTGGGTCGGCTGACCGAGCGGCAGGAGTGGATCGACTGGGCCCGAACATCGCTGCATGCGCTCCTGGATCGAAATGTCTCTGCCAACGGGCTGAATATGGGAGAGGCCGGCGGCTGCAGTGGGAACTATCAGGCCCTGGCTTCGAGGATGCTTGCCTGGCATGTGTGGAAGGTCCCGGAGGACACCAGATCCCTGGAAGTCCTGGGGAGGATGTGGTCGGCGAATCGGAAGATGGCATCAGCCCGTGCGGAGATTCCCGCCAACTACGGCACGCGCGGATCCAGCGTAAAGTCCGCTGATCTGGACGTGCCTCTCGTGCTGGGAGCCAGAGGTGATGCCCAGGCCCTGGGCTGGGTCGCGACGCACTGGAGAAGCTACCCGGACACGGCCATCCGACCCCATCACAGCGTGTTGCACAACCAGGGCGACGGGGCGCAGATTCGCCGGAGTCTCTGCGCACTGAGCCTGGTAAGGGTCTGCAATCCCCTGCTTCTGGAGGTTTGGCAGCAGGCGCTGCGAACGCGTCCCGAACCGCCGGCTGCTCTCGAGCCGATCGAGCGGCTCGAGGAGATTGACTACACGATCGTTCGCCGGGGACCTTGGCAGCTCTGGCTGACCGGATACGAGAAGAATATCTGGTCGCGCGGGCTCAGTGCCATCGCTCACCGCGATTTCCCCGGCCTGCTCGCCTCGGTGCTCAACTCCCTGCCGTCCGAGAGTATCAATACCCAGCGGTACGATGTCGGCAGCGGGGAGGACTGGGCGGCCTTTCCGCATGTGAAGCTGACGGCCGATTCCAGGACGTACCATTCGCAGCGCGTCCTGAAAGATCTCCAGGTTCGCCAGGAAGCAGAGCGGGTCGAGATAGAGCTGGTCGAGATTCTCCAGGATGCCCGGGGCAATGAGGGCCCGGCGTGCACGATATGCTACGTGGTTGAGGGAGAGAAGCTGACCGTCGACGTTTGTCTGGAAGGGGCCTCGGGAGAGGTCAGCCTGGACTTCCACGTTCGGAAACACCCGATGAGCCACCTGGCCTTCTGGACCGATGAGCAGGTCCAGGCCATGCGAGACGGGCAGTTGCCCGAGTCGGGCGGTTCGTGGGCGGGACAAACCTTTGCTTCGGAAGACTGTCCGGAACTGGCAGCGATTGAGATTGACAATTCTCTGGTCGAATTTGCCCTCGGCGAGCTTCCGAAGGATACTGTGGTGTCTTTCGGTTCCCCCATTGTCAAAGATCTTCATGCAGGGAATTTCGGTGGAACCCGGATGAGCCTGCATGCAGGAATCGATCAGCAAGGCTCTTTCTCAGTTAAGGTTACATGCCGAAAACCGGCGATGAAGATATAGACCCTTTCCGGACAGAAGCTGCGGGAGGGAACTTTCGGTCTGGAAATGCGTTTATAATCGTGAAAGCCTTACCCGTTACAGGAGCGGCTCATGCGAAGATTTCTGTTCTCTCTTGCGGTCCTGCCTGGTGCGCTGCTTGGTTGCGTAAAGGTAGATGTCGACGCCGAACCCTACGTGGATGAGTACCGAAGGTACCGTGATGCCTACGAGGTTGTCGTCGATCGGACGCCACCGCTGTGGAGTCCGGCCAAGTCTCAGGCAGCAGTGGAAGACCTGGAAAGGCAGGTCCTCAAGCACTACCAGGCCGGCGAGTACGCCAAGGCAGAATCGGCCATGCGCGGCATCCTGGATCTTGAGCCGAAGAAACCCACCCATTGGTTCAATCTGGCCTGCCTGCAGAGTCTCCAGAGCAAGGTTGACGCGGCGCTGAAGAGCCTGGACAGGGCCGTCGAACTTGGTTACAGCGACCTGAAGCGGCTTCGCGACGACAAAGACCTCGCAGCCTTGCGCGAGCGGCCCGGCTATCGCAAGCTGCTGGAGGATCTCGAAGCCAGACCGGATTCGCAGAGCCCGCAGGCCGGCGCCCAGCAGCCCGATCAGACCGCGGCAGGGCAACGGAAATTCGCCGCGCTGTTTCAGCAGTCGATGAACCACTTCCGGGCCAAGCAGTGGGCCAAGGCGAGACAGATCGTACTGGAGATGCTGGAGCTTCGCCCCGAGCACTCGGTAACGTGGTACAACCTGGCCTGTGCCGAAAGTCGGTTGGGGAACCTCGATGCAGCCTGTGACGCGCTCGATAAGGCCTTTGATCATGGATATGCGGATTTCCGTCACATGCAGCGGGACCCGGACCTGAGGGCCATCCGAAGCACCGAGGCGTATCTGGACCTTCTGGCACGGCGGGAGGAGATTCAGAAGACCCGGGCCGAGATGATCCTGACAACTCTCAAAGAGGCCCACGGGGATGACTACCTTTATGACGTCGATCATGAATCACGGCTGGTTTTCGCCACGGACGTCGACCAGCGAATGCTCGAAGAGCTCAAGTCCTTTCTGGTCGAGTACGCCCGGATTCAGCGGCGGGATCTGTTCGGCTCCGACTTCGACCAGTATGTAACCGTCCTGGTCCCCCGGGAGTGGAAGCATCGCAACGTGGGCGGATACTACCGCCACGACCAGCGAACCCTCACCGCCCGCTCGATGGGGATGGTGATGACCCACGAGTTCACCCATGCCCTGCATTTCGGCGATCAGGACAGCCTGGGCCAGCGCCACCCGATCTGGATTACCGAAGGCCTGGCGACGCTGTTTGAAACCTCCCGTATCGAAGAAGATAAGGTCCTGCCCCTGGACAACTACCGCCTGATCCTGCTCAAGCGCCTGGTCGCCCGGGACAAGACCATCGAGTTTTCCAAGCTGGCCAAGCTCAGTCACAAGCAGTTCATGCGCAACGCCACGGTCGGCTATTCCCAGGTGCGCTACATGCTCAAGTACCTCCACGACAAGGGACAGCTCAAGACCTGGTACGACGCTTATCTGGACGGTTACCAGAAAGATCCGACCGGTATGGACGCAATGGAGAAGGTTCTGGGTCGGCCACTGGAACAGATCGAGAAGGACTGGAAGCAGTGGGTAAAGGCCCAGGAGCCCCCGCCGATTCGGATTCGGCCCAACCAGGCGTACATCGGCATCCGGATGGCCTCGGAGAAAGACGGCCTGCGGCTGGTGGACGTGGTCGAGGGCAGCGGGGCCCATAAAGCCGGCCTGCAGAAGGGCGACGTGATTGTCCGCGTGGGAGACCTGCGCGTGGTGGACTCTTCGGACCTTGTGCAGATTGTCAGCGAAAAAGAGGTCGGCGATGTGATCGAAATCGAATACCGTCGCGGCCAGGCATACAAGACGGTTCAAGTGACCCTCGGGGCCATGCCCCGCCGCGTACCCCGCAGCCGCAGCGGCAAATAGCCCTGATTGCTCAGGTTTCCAGGAAGTTGCGAAGGAGGGTGTGGCCCACGTCGGTCAGGAAGCTCTCCGGGTGGAACTGCACCCCCTCGGTGGGATTGGTCTTGCTGCGAAGGCCCATCAGTTCCTCCTGATCGACCGACCAGGCGGTGATTTCGAACTCCCCATCCAGGCCTTCCGGGTCGACGATCAGGCTGTGGTAGCGCGTGGCGGTGAAGGGGTTGGGCAGCGATCGGTAGACGCCCTTGGAGTCGTGGCGGATCTCTGAAACCTTCCCATGCATCATTCGCGGGGCCCGGAGGACCTTTCCGCCGAAAACCTGCCCGATTGACTGGTGACCCAGGCAGACACCCAGGATGGGGATCTTCCCATGGAAATGCCGCACGTAATCGCAGCTCAGGCCGGCATCGTCGGGGGTGCAGGGGCCCGGTGAGACGATCAGGTGACGAGGCTTGAACTCTTCCTGGGCCTGCTGGGGAGACATGACATCGTTGCGGATGACACGGATCTCCCGCCCCAGATCGAGCTCGCCGATCCGCTGGACCAGGTTGTAGGTGAAGCTGTCGTAGTTATCCAGGAGAAGAATCATTTCAAAATCGTAGCTTTCGGCGCCTAACCCGTCAAGATCCCCTGTGTCCAAAGAAACGCTGCGGCCTGGGTTGAGGGCCATCGTGAGCCTAGAATGTCTTAGCAGCCCCCTCCGGAAAGGAACACCAGATGTTGGGAATCGCAAAAACATCTTTCGTCACGCTGCTGCTGGCCGCTTCGCTGGGCTTGGCCCAGGCGCCGGCTGAGCCTTCCCAGGCCGAAAAAGAACTGGCCCGGCTGACCGCCCGAATTGAGCAGGCCGGGACACTTCAGGAAGCCGCCAAGGCCTTTGCCCAGGGCCGGACGATCCAGCCTTACCATCTGCCCCTGCTGGAAGCCTATATGGTCAGGACGCTGCAACTGGGACAGGAAAGAGTCGCTCTGACTCCCGCCCGCATGATTCTCCTTATCGAGCCCAACCACGCCTCAGCCTTGAGTCTGATCTCTTTCTACGCCGCCCGGCAGGGCGAGTATCCCCTGGCCCTGGAGATGTCTTCGCGAGGGGTCCTGCGTGATCGGACCGATCCCTCTCTGCTGTACAACATGGGGCAACTGCTGGCCTGGTACGATCGCCAGGTCATGCCCCCGCGCCTGGACAATGGAGTCCTTCGCCGTATCCGCATCGTCCGGCAGAGCTTCCAGGAAGACCCGATCTTTCAGAAAGCCTACCAGGGCGTCCAGGAGACCTACGAGCGTCAGGAAAAGCTTACCCGAAAGCTCCAGGAAGAACTCTCCGACGAGGAAAAACGCTATCAGCGGTTGAATCAGCAGATCCTGGCCATCCAGGCCGACCTCCGTGACGTTCAGGATGAGATCAGCGAGGAAGAAGCCCAGATCCGACTCCTTCACGCCCATCGATGGTACAATCGCTCGGCCCCCCACGTTGTGACCGTCTATCGCCGGCACCCTTCCACGGGGGTCTATGTCAACTATGACGGCACGTGGATCCGGGGCTCGGGCTACGTGACCCACTCGCCCGGAACGGTAGTGACCGGAACCGATGTCGTCCAGCAGCAGGTGGTGATCGGTACGGGCAGAAATGAGGTCTTCGAAGAAGCCGTCCGGGAGAGCAAGAGGCAGATCGATCGCCTCGAAGATCGGGAAGACGATCTCCAGGCGCTGGGCCGATCGCTGCTACCCGAGTGGAGGCGCCTGGGCAACAAACTGGGCAAGATGCGACAGGCTGTGGATCAGACCACCCAGGCGGTCGAGCGTCGACTGGCCTGGGAGCCGCCGACCATCGAGGACAAGGTGGTCGATCTGGATGGCCCTGCTCCGATCGTCCAGCCGAAAGCCCAGAGCCCGGAGGTAAGAGCCAACTCCTACCTCAAACTCGCCCAGCTCTACGCAGCAAATGGGTTTGTCCAGCAGGCCCGCCGCTACGCCAACATGGTGCTCCAAGAGTACCGTGACACGCCCTCGGCCCCGAAAGCTGCCAGGCTTCTTGGGCAACTGGAGCTGGAGGAGTAGTTCAGTTGGGGCGCAAACTGTCGTCGAGCATGTCGCTGTAGGAGTGGGTGAGCAGTTCTTGCCGTGTGATGCCAAGGGCGGTCATCATCTCCCTGCATTGTTCGGAGAGTTGTTCGACCGTCAGAGTTCCTTGCTCATCGATGGCTTCGATTTCCACGAACCGGCCCAGTCCCTGAACCTGGTCCAGGTGAATTTTGACGTTGTCGCAGAAGTAAATCTCTCGCCTCTTGGAGACCTGATGGCTTTGGCCCAGGGCCTGGCTGAGCAGATCCCGCAGCGGGCTGCACTGGTCGGCACCGAGCTTTAGAAGGTGGACGCCGGCGGTCTTGGGGCCCGCCTGATCGGGCCTGACGTAGTGGATCAGGGCGCGTTCAATGTTGCCTTCGCGGAGTTTGAGGCGACCGGTCGAGGTGTGAAAGTACGTATCCTTCTGATGATCGGTTCCGACTGCAACGGCCCCGCACCCTTCAAGCTTTCTGCGAAGAGCTTCCAGATCGCGGCAGCGGGCCTTGATCTCGACGTTTTTATGCATCCTCGTCGGCCGTCTGGTCCTGAGACGGTTCGACTTCGACCGCCCCCTCTTGCTGCTGCAACTTCGACGGGTCCTGGGGCGTTTGCTCCGAACTCATCGCGTCCATCCGGGCGTAGTTTCCGGCTGCGGCCTTTCGGATATCGGAGTTGATGCGGGCTTCGAGCTGTACGTCGCGACCCAGTTCCGCCACGTTGTGCATCCGGAGTCTCTGTTGGGACAGGGGAACGCGAATCGAGGCCTGGGCATCTTCGGGCAGGGCCACCAGAGCCTGGTCTGCCCCGGGATCCAGATGGAGATCCTCGTAGGTTCTGGGTGCGGTTCCGGTGTAGACCTGGGCGATCTGGGAGGCGTGGGTCACCTGGGGCGAAGGTTCCTCGGACCTTCCAGCCAGCACGCGTGTTCGCGCCTGGAAGGTTCCTTCGCGCTTCCCGGGCTGGATCTCGACGACGGCTGAGCGGTAGATCTTGTGGATGGCACTTTCGGCCTGCTGCACCGGCCCGGTGACGTCCTTCCGCCACAGTTCGGTGGGGTAGGCCGAGACCATCGGTTCGGTGACGATTATCCCGGCCCGGCGGTCCTTGCGCTGGATCTCGAAGCCATAGTCGCGGAGGGTATCGATACTTGCGGCCCAGACGGCCTGGAAGTGTCGGGCCTCCGGCTGGGCAGGCGTCAGGTCGACCAGCGGGCGGGTATGGTTGGCGCACCCCGCAGCTAAGAGCGTCAGGCAGATCAATGAAGCGAAGGACAGTGGTTTCATATGGGTCAGATTATGCCCCCTGCTGAGGAAATCAACAAGAACATTTGCTCCCGGCCCGGTGGGAATCGTACTGTCCAGTTGCAAGGCAAGTACCGTACATAACGGCAACTGCAAGGTCGGTTCCCAGCCCCGGAACCGACGTCAACACCCTGAGCCCCGGTTCCTCGCCCACGTGCCGGGGCTCTTTTGTGCGCTCATGTCGCCGTTACCAGGGCAATTGCGCCGGGTCTGGACTTCCTTCATGGTCAACAGGGCCTTGGGCGCGTTACAATCTCTCCCGCTTAGAGACTTTCAGCGGTTCGGGACGTTTCAAGGAAGGTGTCCTATGCAGATCCAGGCCGGAAAATTCAAGGGCCAGAAGCTCCTCTCGCCACCCTCTTCCTCGCAGACCCGTCCGCTTACGGGACTGGCTAAGAAATCCCTCTTCGATACCATCTCGGCCTGGCTGGAAGGGGCTCGGGTCCTGGACCTCTATGCCGGAACCGGTACCATGGGCCTCGAGGCCCTGTCCCGCGGGGCCGATCGCTGCTACCTGGCCGAGAAAGATCCCCGCGTGGTTTCCCGCCTGAAGCGCAATATCCACCAGTTGGATATGGAAGACCGGGCGGAGGTCTGGGTTGGCGACATCCACAAACACCTGCCCCAGTGGCTCGGGGCCCTCAAGAGCCCGATGGATCTGGTTTTCATCGATCCGCCCTTTGCCGCCTCGGGCACATGGGACCTGGAAGAGAAGGTTCCTGCCCTGTTTGCCCCGGTCGCTTCCCACCTGGCCGGAGATGGCCTGGTCGTGCTCCGAATGCCCCCCAGGTTCGAACTGCCCGAAAAAGTCGGGCCGCTGGAGGTGGTCCGCAGACGCCGGAAGGGGTCCATGGGATTGTTCTACCTGCAGAAACCCGGAGCGCCTTGAGCATGGCCAAGTCAGGTTATCTGTATTTCCAGCCCGAGCGGGCGGCGAAGCTCGAGAACCTCAGTCTCCTGGTTCGACAGGCCGTGGAAGGGTTCATCTCCGGCTTGCATCGAAGTCCGCACCGGGGCTTTTCCGTCGAGTTTGCCGAACACCGCGAGTACGTCCCCGGCGACGACTTGCGGCATCTGGACTGGGTCGCCTGGGGTCGCAGCGACCGCTACTATATCAAGCAGTACGAGCAGGAAACCAATCTTCGCGCCTACCTGCTGCTGGATGTCTCTGCCTCCATGGACTACCGCAGCACTGCGCCGGTAACCAAGCTGGACTATGGCCGTTACCTCAGTGCCTGTCTGGCCTACCTGATGTGTCGCCAACAGGACGCGGTGGGCATGACCGCCTTCGATTCGGGAATCCGGTTCCAACTGCCTCCCGCTTCCACGCCGGCCCATCTGGACAGGATGTTCACCAGCCTGGAGGGCCTTCGACCCGGCAAGAAAACCGACATCGCCCCGACATTCCATTCCCTGGCCGAGTCGATCCCCAAGCGGAGCCTCGTGATCATCCTCAGCGATCTGTACGATCAGCCCGAACAGATCCTCCGGGCCCTGGGACACTTCGTCTTCAAGAAACACCAGGTGATTCTTCTGCACCTGATGGACCCGGCCGAGCTGGAATTTCCGTTCCGAGCCATGCACACCTTCGTTGACGCCGAAACCGGCCGGAAGCTCCAGGTGGACCCCCGCTACGTCCGCCAGGAATATTGCAGGCAGGTTCGCCTGTTCATCGAGAAATACCGCCGCGAGTGCACCCAGCGCAACATCGAATACCAGATGGTCACCACGGATGAGCCCTACGACCGCATGCTGCTTCGCTACCTTGCCGGTCGGAAAGCGAGGCTCCGATGATTCTGGGATTGAGCTTCGCCGAGCCGCTGCTGCTTCTGGGCATCGCCGCGGCCGCCCTGCCCTTCCTGCTGCATCTGCTCTCCAGCGTCCGGGCCAAGGAGGTGACCTTCCCGACGCTGCGCTTCCTCCAATTGAGCATGGAGAAAACCGCCCGACGAAGGCGGGTTCAGCACTGGCTGCTGCTCTTGCTTCGCGCACTGGTACTGGGGTTGCTGGCCCTGGCGGTCGCCCAGCCGATCAGCGACGCAGCCGGGGGGTGGATCGACGCCCCGCGCTTGGGCGCCCTGGTCGTGCTGGACAACAGCTACTCCATGGCCGCAGGCACGGGGTCCTCTTCCATGGAAAAAGCCCGTCAGGAGGCGCGCGAGATTTTTGCTGCCGATCCTCAGCCCGTCCTGGCAGGACTGATGACCACCAGTGGCGGGTACGTTTCGGAGTTCCTGACAACGGATATGGACCTGCTCAGGTCCCGGCTGGAGCAGGTCCGGGTCGGTCATCAGCCCAATACGCTTTCTGCCAGGGTCTCCCAGGCCATCGCTCTGCTCGCTTCGCAGCCGGATATCTCCAGAAAGGCCGTCTATGTCCTCACCGACTTCCAGCGCAACACGATGGAGGACCTTACCGCCCTCCGCGAGCTTGGCCAAGGCGAAGAGGTCCACGTACTGCTGGTGGATGTCTCGGATCCATCGGCACGGAATGTAGGCATTTCGGATCTGGAAGTGAAGGGTCACAGCGTGGCCGGGGCCACGGTTCGCGTAAAGGTTGGATTGACAAATTCTTCCGATGCTTCCGTGACGGTCGGGGTGGAACTCAAGGACGCAAGCGAAACAATCGATGGCCCGCGGGTGGTGCAACTGGCCCCGGGAGGACAGGACGGCTCGAACGCCGCCATCGAATTCTCCCTGGAATTGCCCCGGGCCGGCACGTATCGGGCTCAGGCTGTCCTGTCAGCTGACGACGCCCTGGCCGAGGACAATCAGCGCTGGCTGGCCTTGAAGGTCGCTCCCAAGGCCAAGGCCCTGATCGTCCAGGGCCCCGCCGCCCCGGATGTTTCCCAGGATCCGTCGGCTTTCCTGGAATTGGCCCTGTCACCGGGGGAGGTCCGCAGGCCTGTGGAAACGCGGAAGGTCGACTACCGCAGCTTCGCTCCGGGTGACCTGGCAGACTGCTCAGCCGCATTCTTCTGCGAAGTACCCGACTTTTCCTCCGAGCAGGTTGCGGGGATTCGCGACTTCGTTGCCGGGGGCAATGTGGCCGTCTTCTTCCTGGGTCCCGACACCCGTCCGGACCTCTACAACCGGAAACTCATCGGCCCCGAAGCCCAGGCCGACCTCCTGCCGGCCCGTCTGGCCGGCCCCGTCGGCGCCCTGGGACTGGACGTACCCGCTGTCCGGGCGGGCTGGGCCGATTTGAAACACCCCGTCCTGGCCGGGCTCTACCCCCGGGCTCAGTTGTACCTGGACCGCCTGCTCGTCCAGCGGTACTTTCAGCTCGAAGATGACAATGTATCCTCTCAGTCTCGGCCGTTGGTGAGACTGGTCAACGGAGACCCGATCGTCCTGGCCCGCTCGGTCGGAAGGGGCAGATCCGTCCTGATAACCGTGCCGGCTTCGTTCCGCTGGTCGTCCCTGCCGCGGGCACGGATCTTCCTGCCGCTCATGACAAGGCTGGCCCTGATGGGCAAGGACGCCGGCGGCGAACCTGCTTCCTACCCGGCCGGTGCGAGGGTGACTGTGCGTCCGGATGTTCAGGATCTCGATACGGCCGAGCTCTCGTTGACAATTCAGCCTCCGGCGAGGGGTGAAGAGTCTTCTCAGGAAATCGTGCTGGGTGTCCAGCCCGGCCCCGAAGGTCCTCTTGCCGTCTTCGACCGCACCGACCAGCCGGGCCTGTACCGGTGGAAGCTGCTCGATCCGCAAAAACAGGTCGCTGACGAAGGGGCCTTTGCCATCCACTCCCCGCCCGGAGAGGGGCAGCTGGCTCGGGTGGAACCCGAGGCTCTCGTCGAGAATCTTCGCCTCGGAGGCCTGAATCGCGTCTATGCCGGGCAAAGCGTCCAGCAGGTGCACGCTGCCGCCGCAGCTGACACCGTCGGAAGAAACTGGTGGGACCTGCTGGCCGCCGGGGTCATCGTTCTGCTGGTCATCGAAGCCGTCGTCGCCAATCGCAACCGCAGCGCAGTTGGTTGAGTTTTCTCAGATGTTTTGGGGATCGGCCTCGATTACCCCACGGTCCAATCGGGCCGGTGAGGGCAGATTCCCCGGTCGTGCGGCTTGTCGGCCTTCTGAATGCTTTCCAGGAAGTTCACGAATGCTCGGGCCGGTTCGCCCAGGCCGTTTTGACTGCGCATTTTCTCCAGCGCATGGCCCGTGGTCAGTCCTGAGCGATACAGCAAGCGGAAGAGCCGCTTGATCTGCTTGCGATCTTCTTGACTGATCCAGTCGGCCCGGCGGAGGCCAACGGTATTGAGCGACCGGACCCGGTTGATATTCGTAAGCGTGCAGTAAGGGGGCAGGTGCATACTTATGCAGGAGTTGGCATGGGCCATCACAAGCGGTCCCACCCAGCAATACTGGTGGAGGGCAGCACCGGCCGAAAGAAAGGCTTTTCTGCCCACACGTGCGTGGCCGGCGATGGCTGCGTTGTTGGCCAGGATGACATCGTCCTCCACAACCGCCTCGTGCCCGGCATGGGCCCCGGTCATCCAGTAGGTTCGATTTCCAACGCGGGTCACGCTTCCCTCAGCCGTGGCGCGGCTGATGGTGACGCCCTCGCGGAAGACATTATCGTCGCCGATTCGAAGGAAGCTCACCGTCTCGGGCCGAAACTTCAGATCCTGGGGCTCTCCGCCCAGGACCGCGTGGGAGTCTACGAAGTTGCCCCGACCCAACTGGGTATATCTTCGGAGGATGGCGTGGCTTCTCAGAACGCAGCCGGGCCCGAGGAAGGTGTCTGCTTCGACTATGCAGTAGGGGCCTATTTCAACATCGTCATCGATCTTGGCCGAAGGGTCAACAATCGCGGTTGGATGAATACGGGGCATCGCGGCACTCCTGGGCAAAGATTCCTTTCCTGCATCAGGAGGCGATATTCTAGCAAGAGGGTTTCCGCAGCGAAAGTACCATGTCCCAAGCTCCTCGCCAGTGCGTCGTGGTGGCAGGCGACGCCCCGTGCCGCTTGAGTGCACTGGGGACTGTTACAATCCGAGTCCCGCAGGTACAATGCCCGGTCAGGTACCGACCGGATACTCAACAGGAAACGATTTCGATGTCATCCGCAGAGCCAACCGAAACCCTCAGCCAGTTGCTCGACCCCTGCGCCGCACAGTGCCGGCAGGACCTGGAGCAATGGCTGGCCGAGCCGGGCGTGCCCGCTTCCCTGGGCCAGGCCATGCACTACTGCATCGAAGGGGGCAAACGGATCCGCGCCGCCCTGGTTCTGCTTTTCTGCCAGGCCATGGGAGGCGATGCCCGGCAGGAATGTCCCCGCCGATGCGCCCTGGCCGTCGAGTGCATCCATGCCTACAGCCTGGTCCATGACGATCTGCCGGCAATGGACGACGACCAACTGCGAAGAGGCAGACCCACCGCCCACGTGAAATTCGGCGAGGCGATGGCAATCCTGGCCGGCGATGCCCTGCTTACCCGCGCATTCGGACTGATCGCCGAAACCCGGGACCCGCGGGCCGGCGAACTTGCCGGCATCCTGGCCGGCGGGGCCGGAGCTGCGGGAATGATCGCAGGCCAGGTCGCCGATATGGAGCTTTGTGATGTCCCTGACGGCGACGAAGGCGTAGAATATATTCATCGGCGCAAGACAGGGGCGCTGATCGAGGCCTCGGCCCGGATGGGCGCCCTGTGTGGCGGAGGCCGGAACCAAGCCCTGGAGAATGCGGCGCTGTATGCCCGGGAGGTCGGCCTGGCCTTCCAGATTGTCGATGACCTCCTGGATGTTACCGGCAGTGCGGCCGACCTGGGCAAGACGCCCGGCAAGGATGTCCAGGCGGGCAAGCGCACCAGCGTTTCCCAGACGGGAATCCAAGGCGCCAGACAACGCGCTGCCCTCCATACGCAAAATGCCTTGAAAGCCATCGCAGACCTGGGGCCCGAAGCCGACAGGCTTCGGAAACTGGCCCGGCTGCTCGAGCAGAGAACACGATAGGACCCCATGGACTCCGAAAACCTCCTGGATCAGATCGATTCGCCGGCCGATTTGGCAAAGCTAAGCCACCGCGAGCTTGTCGATCTGGCCCAGCAGATGCGCAGCAGAATCATCGACGTGGTTTCGCGGCGGGGGGGCCACCTTGCCAGCAACCTGGGGATCACGGAGTTGACCCTGGCGCTGCACCTGGAATTCGATTTCTCGACCGATCGTCTCCTCTGGGACGTCGGTCACCAGTGTTATCCGCACAAACTGGTCACCGGGCGCCGGAAAGGGTTTGAATCCCTGCGACAGAGCCAGGGACTCTCCGGGTTCCCCTCTCCTTCCGAAAGCAGGTACGACCTGTTCGCGACGGGCCATGCCGGAACGGCGATTTCCACTGCGGTGGGGATGGCCCTGGCCGATCAGCAGGCCGGTCGCGACTCCAAGGTTGTCGCCGTCGTGGGCGATGCCAGCATTGTCAACGGCCTGTCGTTTGAAGGGCTCAACAACGCCGGCACGCTCGATCGCCAGTTGCTGATTGTCCTGAACGACAACTCGATGGCCATCGACCGGACACGTGGCGCCCTGGCCAGCGCCCTGGACCGCATCCGCACAACGGGCACCTACGACGATCTGAAGAACTCCACGCGCCAACTGCTCTCTCACCTGCCCGGCGGGGGCAACATTGCCGAAGCCCTGCACAGCTTCAAGGAAGTCCTGCGCACCGGGCTCCACGGCGAGCAGTTCTTCGAGCCGCTGGGCATCCACTACTACGGGCCGGTGGATGGCCATGATATCCGCCAGATGCGACGCATCCTGGCTCGACTCAAGCAGGTCAACGCTCCCTGCCTGCTGCATGTGCATACCGAAAAAGGACGTGGCTGTGCGTACGCCGTCGAAGATCCCTGCCGCTTCCACAGCCCCTCGGCCTACCGGGTCGAGAATGGCCGGGCCGTCTTCGAAGCCAAGAGCCGTCCCAGTTGGACCCGCGCCTTGGCTGAGTCCCTGATCGATCTGGCAAACGAAGACGACACGCTCTGCGCCGTCACCGCGGCCATGCCCGACGGGACCGGCCTGGCCCGGTTCCGCCAGGTCCATCCCGATAAAACCTACGACGTGGGGATCAGCGAATCCCACGCGGTGGCCATGGCGGCCGGTATGGCCAAGGCCGGGCGAAAACCTGTCGTAGCCATCTACTCGACTTTCCTCCAGCGGGCGGTGGATCAGGTGTTCCACGATGTGTGCCTCCAGAAGCTGCCAGTGGTCTTCTGCATGGACCGCGCGGGGCTGGTCGGCTCCGACGGAGCCGTCCACCACGGGATCTACGATATCTCGATGCTCCGTCCCATTCCCGGGCTTTGCCTGGCGGCCCCGGCCGACGGCCTGGAGCTGCGCAGTCTCCTGCGTTTCGCGCTGGATTCCCCGGATCCCATTGCCATTCGATACCCCCGGGATGATGTTCCCGAGGACCTGCCCGGCCCGTGCCCGCCCTTCGAACTTGGCAAGAGTCGTCTGCTTCGCGAAGGCAGCGATGCCACGATTCTCAGCTACGGTGCCATGTGCACGCCTGCACTGGCTGCTGCGAATATCCTCCAGAGAGAAGCCGGGTTGGAAACCGCCGTCATCAACGCACGCTTTGCAAAACCCCTCGATGGGCAGATGCTCAAGGAACGACTGGCCGGCGAGGCACCTATGCTGGTGGTGGAAGACCATGCCGCCATGGGCGGGCTTGGCTCGGCCGTGCTGGAAGAAGCCCGGCGTCTGGCTCTCCGGTGCGACCGGATCGGGCTTCTGGCCCTGCCCGACCGATTCATTCCCCACGGTTCACGCCCCCAGCAGCTCACCGATGCGAGGCTCTGTCCCAGCGGCATTGTGGAGAAGCTTCAAGAGATGCTCTCGGCCAAGGCAAACCTTCGCACAACCAGGGGTTGAGATCCAAGAGGCGCGTGTGTCGTTGATCGTGAGTCCCAGATTGATTCGGCGAATCCTGGAGAACTACGCGCTGGAATGGGACGGTCTTCACGGCCCTGCGCATTGGGCGAGGGTCCTGGAGATAGGCCGCCGGCTCGCTCGGGCCGAGGGCGTTCGCAGGGATGTCGTGGAGCTTTTCGCCGTCTTCCACGACTCCCGCCGCCGCGGCGAGGCTCGCGATGCCGACCACGGTGTTCGCGGAGCCGATTTCGCACGGCAACTGCGAGGTACATACTTCCAACTCGACGATGCGGGCATGAGACTCCTGGTAGCAGCCTGTCAGGAACATACCGACGGGCTCTGCCAGGCCGCCCCGACCGTGTCGGTCTGCTGGGATTCCGATCGCCTGGACCTGGGTCGGGCCGGCATCGAGCCCGACCCGATCAAGCTCTGCACACAGGCCGCTCGCGACTCCGAAACGCTCACATGGGCCCATTTCCGGAGCCTGCGAGGCATCGTGCCCGATCTGCTCGGCGTCGAGTGGAACATCGCCAGCCTGGAGCGCCGGGAATGGCTGGAGTAGAAACCCCCGCCGGGCTGTATATCGCGGTGTTCCATCTGGCCCAGGCATGCCGGATCCGCGTAGGACGCCTCGGGACTTTCGATTTCCAGCCGGGGATCTACTACTACGTAGGCTCGGCCAGAAGCAATCGTCAGGCCCGGCTGCTGCGACATTCCCGCAGGGACAAGCCGCTTCGATGGCACGTGGACTACCTGTCCACCCGCGCGAGAATGCTCGGGGCGGTGCTGATCGACGATCCGCGGTGGACCGAGTGTTTCCTGGCGCGGGAAGTGGGGCGGATTCACCCTTGCCCCATCCCCCGCTTCGGTGCCGGCGACTGCCGCTGTCCGAGCCACCTTTTCCTCGAGCCGCCCGGCCAGGAGAGCGAGAGACTACTGGATGAGCATCGCGTCCCCGTATGAGTAGAAGCGGTACCCCTCCCGCATGGCCTGGTGGTAGGCGTCCAGGAGCATCGGGACCCCGTCGGTATCTCCGGGGCTGCAAAAGGCCGATACCAGCATCAGCAGGGTGCTCCTGGGCAGGTGAAAATTCGTAATCAGGGCATCGACGGCTTCGAATCTGGCCGGCGGGTAGAGAAAAATGTCCGTCTCTCCCTGTCCCGGATCAAGGCCTCCCCTGGCGGCCAGGGTCTCCAGGACGCGCACGACGGTGGTTCCCACGGCCACGATCCGTCGTCCCTGGCTGCGGGCCCCGGAGAGGGTCCGGGCGGTTTCCTCGGTCAGTTCGAACTGTTCGCTGTGCATCCGATGTTGGGAGAGGTCCTGGACCTTGACAGGCACGAAGGTTCCAGGCCCGACGTGGAGGGTGACAAAGCAGGTCTCGATCCCCTCCTCTCCGAGTCGTTCCAGGAGAGACTCGGTGAAATGAAGGCCTGCGGTGGGAGCTGCCACCGCGCCGGGCTTGCGGGAGTAGATCGTCTGGTATCTTTGGAGATCCTCAGGGGCCTGTTGTCGGTCCTGGCGGTGGATGTAGGGGGGAAGGGGGGTGATCCCTACGCGGCCCAGGATTTGTTCGGCTGAGTTGCCGGGATGAACTTCGATGCGGTAGTGGCCCTGCTGTCCCTTCTCCAACAATCGGATGGAGACTCCCTCGTCGCCTTCCATCACCAGCTTTTCGTCGATCCTGCATCTGGAAGCGCCGCGAAGCATGACCCGCCAGATGCCAGGAGAATTCTCGCGGAGGAACAGCCCTTCAATGCGTCCGCCGGTGGCACGTCGGCAGAAGAACCTGGCCGGCAGGACCTTGGTATTGTTGAAGACGAGGAGATCATCTGCCCTCAGCAAATCGGGTAATTCTCGGAAAACATGGTGCGTTACTTTTCCCGTGTCCCTGCAAAGGTGCATCAGGCGGGAGGCATCCCGAGGCTCAGCGGGAAACTGAGCGATTTGATCGGGATTCAGCGGATAGTCAAACTGGTTTGCCGAAGGGAGCACGGGGTAATCTCCTGAACTGTCATGCTTGCAGAAACTTAACTAAAAATCCTCTGCACGGATCTCTCCAGCGGATACCCACAAATTTGTACAGGGCGTACCATCTTTGCAACTAAATTAAATACAGGTATTTAGCACAAATACTCCCCGGTTGTACACGGGTTATCCACAATTTCCCGTAGAATGCAATACGCTTGCCAAAGGTCAAGTTTCTGCAAACGCCCATGGGAGATTCCCCTATTTTCTGTAAAATCAGATCTATTGGCGAGAGGGTGGTTATATCATGGCGATGCAAAACATATGGAGGACAGAACCGGGCCTGAGGGAGTGATAACCCCGTGGAACAGGTCGACCAGGAGCATGTTCTGACCACCGTGGCGGAGTTATCCCGGCCAAAGCGGATCCAGTTCCTGCAGGAGGGGCTTCTAAATTTTCCTCGTGATTTCACGCGGGAATTCCTCGAAGAGCAGACGACCGACCGGTTTGGGCATCTCGTTTTGGCCGCAACCCTGCAAGGGCTCAGGCTGGAAAGATCGGAAGACACTATCCCCTGACGGTCGGCTGGGCGGCCAGGTCCAGGGGGTGCACCTTGCCCTCTTTCCAGAGCCAATAGCCCAGGCCGGCGATCATCGCACCGTTGTCCACGCAGTACTTCATGGGGGGCATCCGAAGGGGGATATTCATTTCCTCGGCCAATTCCTTTGCCCGGCCTCTCAGAGCGGAGTTGGCGGCTACCCCTCCCCCGAGGATCAGGCTCCTTGCACCGACCTGCAGGGCGGCCTTGTCCAGCTTGGCCACCAGCACGTCCACCACAGCCTGTTGGAAGCTGGCTGCGATATCTGCGATATCCTTTGCGGACCAGGGCCCCGGCTTGGGAGCCGTCTGTTGTCCCTTTGGACCCGGATTGCCCTTGGTGTGGTACAGGACAGCCGTCTTGATCCCGCTGAAGGAAAAGTCCAGGTGATCCTTATGCAGCAGGGGGCGGGGGAAAGCCACTTTTTGTCCGTCGCCCTCGGCTGCGGCGCGGTCGACGGCAGGTCCTCCGGGGAAGCCCAGGTCCAGTATGGTCGCGACTTTATCGAAGGCCTCGCCGGCTGCATCGTCGATCGTATTGCCCATCAATTCCATTTCGGTCGGGCTTTGGCAGCGGTACAGGGCGGTATGGCCGCCGGAGCAGATCAGGGCTGCGGCTGGATACTCGACCGGTTCGGCGTCCAGGGCCCCGGCATAGGCGTGGGCATAGACATGGTTGACGCCGATCAGGGGGATCTCCCACGCCCAGGACAGGGCTTTGGCGGCCATCAGGCCCACCAGGAGCGAACCGATCAGTCCCGGCTGGTGGGTCACGGCGATGGCGGAGAGATCTCCCGGCTGGAGATCCGCTTCACTCAGGGCCCTGTCGATCACGCCGTTGATGGCTTCTATGTGGGCCCGGGAGGCGATTTCCGGCACAACGCCGCCAAAACGTGCATGGTGTTCGATCTGGGTGGCTACGACATTGGAAAGCACTTCCACGCCGTCACGGACGATACCGCAGCCGGTCTCGTCGCAGCTGGATTCGATGCCGAGGATGATTCTGGAAGGAGAAGTCAATTTCTTCGGGCCTGCTTCCGGGACTCGCGGGAGAGAATCTCTCGCAACTGGTCGGGGTTTTCAAGCAGTTGGATCGCGGCCTGGAGCGGCGCGTCGAATTCGATTCGCGCCTCGACCTGCTGCTCTCGCAGCAAATCCACCTGCTCGCTGCGATCCGGAGGGACATTGGCCAGCAGGGCCAGCGACCGGGACAGCCGGTCAATTCGGGCAGAATCACCTGATACGGGAACGTCCGGCTCGATTCCCCAGTTCCGACTCTCAGGCCTGCGGTGCACGGCCTGGCCGTCCAGGAAGAACTCCGCGGTGGTCAGATGCAGCAGTCCCTGGTCGTGGCTCAGCGGAAGCATCGACTGCACCAGCCCCTTGCCTCGCGAGCGCGTCCCCACAATTACCGCCCGGGCATTGCGCATCAGAGCCCCGGCGACCAGTTCGGACCCGCTGGCGGAATTCTCGTCGATCAGCACGACCATGTCCACCGGGGGCAGCGTTCCGTTGCTTCGGGCTCTGTGGACTTCCCGCCTGCCCCCTGCAGAGACGACCTCCACGATGGGTCCTTCTTCGAGGAACATATCGGCCGTGTCGATCGCGCTGGGAAGGAACCCTCCTGGATTGCCCCGAAGGTCCAGCACCATCCCTTCGATGCCTTCGAGTCGGCAGGCCTGGCGAAGCCGGCGAGGGGTTTCGGGGACAAACGAGCCGATGGCCACGTAAATGTGAGATTCATCCAGGGCAAAGGCCCACCTGCCAAGACCGTCCCGATAGAGCCCCGCCACAGAATCCACCTCGTATTCGCCGGAGGTCAGGCTGATGTTCTGGATCTGGCTTTCGGGCCCGGGAGGCTGGAATGAAATCCGGACCTCCTGGCCAATCGGTACCTCGAAGGCCTGGTGCATCTGATCGAGCTTCATTGATTCAGCCGACCGATCGTCGATTGTCAGGATCCGGTCTCCCAGGGCCAGAGGGCTCTTCTGGGCCGGGGAGCCCAGTTGTACCCCCACGACCCGCACGTGGCGATCCTGGCGTTGCACCACCAGCCCCAGGCCAACCTTCTTGCCCGAGAGGCGGCTCTCCAGAATCTCTGCGGTCTTGGGAGGGATGTATCGGCTGTAGGGGTCACCAAGCTGCCGGACCAGTTCGGTCAGGGCGTTCTGCTTGAAAGATTCGACATCCAGCGGGCCGTAGTAATGCTCCTCGATCAGCCGACAGGCCTCGGCCAGGCTGGCCGAGCCGTTTTCGCGGTCGAATTTGGATTGCTGGGAAGCACGTGTGAACCACACGGCCAGGACAGCGGTGGCTGTCACCACCAGCAGCCAGATGAGATTTCGTTTGGGCATGCTGTGATGGTAGCAGCTTGGCCCAGGGCGGGCAAGACGACAGGGGCAGTTTGGCAGGCGGGGGCGAAGCTCAGACCGGGGGGGAATTACTCGTCTTCTTCCTCATCCTCATCGTCGTCCCAGTCTTCGTCCTCGTCTTCTTCCTCTTCCTCTTCCTCTTCATCGAGGTCGTCGTCGAGGTCGTCCTCCAGCTCATCCAGATCTTCTTCGTCCAGGCCCAGATCCTCTTCTTCGTCCCAGTCGGTCTCGATGAGTTCTTCTTCGAGCTCGTCCTCTTCCTCGTCGTCTTCCCAGTCTTCTTCGTCCTCATCCTCGTCCCAGACCTCGTCGAGCTCGTCCTCTTCTTCTTCGAAGAGATCTTCGTCGTCTTCGTCGTAATCCAGCAGGTCCAGGGCGGCTTCGGAGGTTTCCGCCTGAGAGTCTTCGGGCCCGGCCTCGCCGGGGAATACGATGCAGATGTCGTTGAATTCGCCGATCACGAATTTCTCCCGTTGCTTCACACTCGACAGCGCTTTGGTGTATTTCTTGACCGCCTCAGACAGCATGGTTGCCAGGTCCGGGTGGCCTTGCCTTCGGGCGACCTGCAGAGCGGTGCAGCCCTTGCGGTCTCGTAACGTCGGGTCGGCTCCACCATGCAGAAGACCCAGGGCGATGTCAACAAAACCTTCTTCGGCAGCGACGTGCAGAGGAGTATATCCGTCGGACTCGCGTGCGTCGATATTGGCGCCGAAATCCAGCAGTGTCTGGACGATTTCAGGCTGTTCGTTGAGCACCGCCACGTGCAGGGGGGTCCAGCCATCGGCGTCGGCGGCGTTGGGATTGGCCGAGGTGTCCAGCAACAGCGACACGGTGCGGCGCCGCCCTTCGGTGGCGGCCTCGTGAAGCGGCGTGGTGTCCTCCTGGTTGCAGGCGTGCACGTCGGCTTCGTGCTCGAGCAGAAGGTGGACGATCTTGCCCCTGCCCGCCCGGGAGGCCACGTGCAAAGGAGTGTCGCCTTGCTTGTTGGGCGCGGAAGGATCGAACCCCTTGGCCAGAAGTTGCTTTACCCGATCCAGGTCGCCGGCCTGGGCCGCCTCGACCAGCGTCTCGGGTCTCTTGAGAATGTTGTCCAGCAGTCCCATGTTGTACACCTCGGTTCCGCCGGGCCGGCGGATTCGTTCAGCGCCGCAGGGTCTGGCCGCAACGGGCGCTACACCCTGCGTTTTCTATTGTCGGGCCAATCGGCCCGCGGATGAAACAACAAAACCCCGGTAGGGCTTCTTTCTCAGTGGAACAGGAGATCCCTGCCATTGGCGCCTGGCGGGATTTGCCCGGGATAAAGCGCCTTCGGCTCTTTGGGAAAGGGGGCGCCGACCCGGAAGCGGGGGTTCAGATCATCCCGATCGGAAACGCCTGGACCTGCCGGCTCAAGGGCAGGGCCCGGCCCGTGAGGCACAGGACAGCTGCGTCCGCGATGGGGCGGTCCAGGCGAGAGAGGGCAGCGAATGCCTTGGCCAGTTCCTTCCTGGGTGTTGCGACTTTCTTGACCTCGGCCGGGTAGAACACGTTGTCTTCCAGGAAGAGAAAGTCGATCTCGCGTTTCTGCTTGTCTCGGTAATAGTACAACTGCGGACGCCTGCCCCGGTGCCACCAGCTCTTGAGGATCTCTCCGAGTACATACGTCTCAAGGACAGGTCCGGACATGGCCCCTGCAGCGAGTGTTTCCGGACTGGACCACTGGGTCAGGTACGAGCAGAGGCCGGTGTCCAGAAAGTACAGTTTTGGCGACTTGACCAGGCGCTTGGTCAGGTTGGAGAAGTAGGGCTCGAGGAGGTAGACCTGAAAGCTCGCCTGGAGGATCGAGAGCCATCGCTTTGCTGTATTGACCGCGACATCGGCGTCTCTTGCCAGATCCGTGAGATTCAGCATCTGGGCTGTCCGCGCCGCACAAGCGCCCAGGAAGCGTACGAACGCCCCCTCATCGCCTACCTGCGCAAGATCCTTTACGTCTCGCTGGAGATACGTCTGCAGATAGGAACCGTAGAAGAGGTCGCGATCCTGCGCCGGACCGGCTGTCAGAGCCGGCAGAGAGCCCAGCCAGATATCCCGGTAGAGACTCTTCAAGTCATGATTCTTCGAGGAGACTTCCCGTGGGTGCAGGGCATCGGGGGTTGGCAGAAAAGGGGGGACGTTGCATTGGAGCTGGTGGCGTTCCCGGCTGGAGAATCCCAGGAGATTGAGAATGGCCACCCGGCCCGCGAGTGTTTCCGAGACTCCCTTCATCATCTGGAACTGTTGAGAGCCGGTCAGCCAGTAGGCTCCGGGGGTTCGATCGCGGTCGACCGCCATCTTGATGATCGAAAGCAAGGGTGGGGCGTACTGGATCTCATCGATGAGTACCGGCGGCTCGAAACGCTGGAGGAACAGAGCGGGGTCGTCATTGGCCAGAACCCGCAGGGCGGGGTCGTCCAGGGTGACGTATGTGCGGTCCTCCCGGCAGAGGTGTTGAAGCAGGGTTGTCTTGCCGACCTGTCTGGGGCCTGTGAGCAGGAGCACGGGGAACTGTTTCCCGGCTTCTGTCCAGCAGTCCCCCATGGTTCGAGGGTAGTACATGGTCAGTCTCCGACTATTTTGCAGTACCATTGCATAATAGACGAGTCTCCTTGGACAGAGAAGGGGCCACCCGGTCAATTCTTGACTATTTTGCCATTCAATTGCAAATTAGTCGGGATATGCGTGGTCAGGCCCCGGCAGAAAAGGTGCGTTTACAGGTTCATGACATGGGTGGTGCATGAGTGTCATGACATAGGTCGCGCGCATGGGGAGAATTGGATCAGCGGGTTCTTATCGCCCCTCTGGGTGAAGTTCGGAGCTTGATCAGGAGAGCAGTGGACCTGCCTTCGCCAAGGCTACGGCAGGCAAGTCGCAGGTGTGGCAGCCATTGTAGCCAAGGATAGGTCCGATGCTTTTTCTGTTTTTCTCTCCTGTTCCCCTGTTCCTGGCTCACCTGCTCTGCGGGCCGCCATTGGCGGCCCACCGGTAGGGGTGGGATTCGAACCCACGGTACCCTTACGGGCACAGCGGTTTTCAAGACCGCCTCCTTAGACCACTCGGACACCCTACCCGGATGCGATCACCACTGGGTGGGATCGCGGAAGTACTTTTTCAGATCCATCGCAGCCGTCACGCCGTCACCGCAGGCTGTGGCGAGTTGGAGCGGGGCGCGCTGGCGGCAGTCGCCGGCGACCCAGACGCCCTTTAGACTGGTTCGCAGCGTTACCGGATCACATGCGATGTATCCTGTCTGGTCCATCTCGAGGCTCTCGCGGAGGAACTCCGTGTTGGGGTCCATGCCCACGAAGATGAACACGCCGTCGACCTCGATCTGCTCGGTCTGGTCGGTTTCCACGTTGCGAAGCACCACGTGCTTGACCTCTGTGGTCTCGTCATTGGCAACGATCTGCTCCAGGACGTAGGGCAGCTTGATATCGATATCGAACTTTCCGGCGGCTTCCATGAGCTCCTCGACCAGGACGGCCTGGGCGCGGAATTCCTTGCGGCGGTGGATCAATGTGACTTTCTTGCAGAATCGCGAGGCGAGATAGACGGTATCCTCAGCTGCGGTGTTTCCGCCCCCCACGGCCAGGATGTGCTTGTCGCGGTAGAAGGCTCCGTCGCAGGTGGCGCAGTAGCTCACGCGGGTCGCCTGGCGGAGTTCTTCTTCTCCCGGCACGCCAAGCCGGCGATAATCACTTCCGGGCGATAGGATTACGGCGCGGGTTCTGTAGGTCTGGCTGCCCCGGTCCACGCTGATTTCCAGCAGATCTTCCCCGGCGGACCGGATGGAGTCGACCTGTTTGTTCACGGCCAGTTGGGCGCCGAAATCGACGACCTGCTTTTTCATGTGTTCCACGAGTTCCGGCCCGCCGACTTCTTCCCAGCCGGGATAGTTCTCGATTTTCTCGGTGAGCATGATCTGTCCACCGGGCAGCCCGTTCTTCTCGAGCAGGAGGGTGGAATATCGGTCTCGCGCAGTGTAGAGGGCGGCGGCCAATCCGGCGGGTCCGGCTCCCACGATCACCACGTCCAGCACGTCGGTTTGTGTCATCAGCTTCAACTCCAGTGGCTTTTCGGGGAAGCCTATCGCCCAGCGGCCTTGGGACCAAGCTTGCGAAGGGCTTTTCCCGCTTCTTGCTTCTGATCCGAGATCTGTCGGACACTGACCAGCGCCCTGGGCCAGCGTTTGAGGATATCCTTCTGGGTGGTTTTTTCGATCACGAATCCGTCTTCACTTTCCAGCTTGAGCAGTCTGCCTTCCGAATCGACCCAGACGCTCGAAGCCGGCGCGTCGTAATGCTTCTGCTGGGTCAGTCCCGTGGCCACGACGCTCTGGCCGTTGATCTCGATCCTCTTGACCGACTGGAGGTCGATCATGTGCATGTTGAAGGCATTCTTGCTCACGTCATAGGTAGCAAAGATGTACCCGCCCCCGCTGCGTGTGTCAATGAGCCGGTACACCAGGGCTTCCAGGGCCTTGGGAAGATACATCTCCTGGGCTTCTTCCGGAGCCCGGGGAGTAAGGGTGCGCAATTTGCCCTGGACGAGCACGTCCACGGAGATCGCATCGTTGCGTTTCATTCCGTCTTCCAGGCGTCTCTGGACATCGAGGCCCGTGCCGACCTGCAGAAACTCGTACCATCGTTCGTATTTGAGATTCTCCGCGACGAACAACTCTCGCTGCATCCGTCGCACCGGGGCGCCCTGGAAGTGCATCTCCGTCCAACTGGTCACCGACACGCCGTCAAACCCTTCATCGCGGTCACGTTTCTCTTTCTGCATCATCCAGCCGACCACTTTGCCCTTATAGGAAAGCTGGAACCACTGATCCTGCTCGATCAGCGCCTCGCGAATCTCCTGGGGCTTGAGGTCTTCCAGCAGGTCCTTGGCTCGCTGAATGTTGCGGGCGTGGCGTTTGCGGAATTCCTCCGGATCATTCAGTTGGATGGTCTTGAAGATCTGCACCGCGTTGCTGCTGAGCGAACGCTTGTGGTCGGGAGGGCCCGATACGGTGAAGATCAGCAGTCGGCCATCCTCGGCCAGCACGCGGACCTGCCTCTGCCAGAACTGAATGTTCCCGACCCTGGACCGGCCGGTAATGTGAATGGCCGGCTTGCCTTCCAGCGAATCCCGTTCGAAGGTGTTCACCGTGAATCGGTCGTCGGCTTCAAAGGTGCGTTCGAGCTTCTGGGCGTAGGCCTTCAGGTCGCCCTTGGCCTCTTTTTCGGTAATCTGCTGGACGATCAACTGCCAGGCGACGGCATCGGTTTTCGGGTCCCGGACCTGCCAACTGACCAGGCGGGTGGTGCTGCCACCGGTGATCTTCCTGGCCTGGTCGGGCGGACGAAGCGAAAAGCCGTGCAACTGGTTGCGGTAACGATGGCCGAAGGTCAGCGGTTCGTATTGCCCGCGCGCGACGGCAGACAGGGCCAGCAGAAAGCAAAGGACTGTGGTTTTGCGCAACATAGATGATTCCGGTTCTTTGCCAGGAGGAGTAAGAAACATGGGCCCGGTATACCGTCCGGGCCTCTGATTGTTCATCGGACCAGGCCTGGCTCGCCAGCAGCGCCTTTTCGGCTATGCTTGCGGAGGGCCCTTGCGGCTTGAGGAGTCATTGTACGCGATTGCGCCTCTGGGCCCAAGGGTTGGCCGTTGTCGCCGGTCGTGGGAATTTACGACACCTCCTGCCGGTGGTCGTGTTGAGAGAGTATAACGTTAGAACACGGAGTATGCGCTCGATGGGTCGCAAAGGCGGCCTCGGCGGCGTATCGGCGGCAAAAAACCCAAATGGGAGACGGGCATGAGTGAAGATCAATCGACGCGAGGCGTGATTGCCGAAACGCGCGACGATCTTGAAGCGGTCAAGGCGCTCAACGACGCCTACGAGGAGATGACCCGGCAGTTGGGACAGGTCATCGTGGGTCAGCAGAAAGTGATCGAGGAGGTTCTGGTGGCCATCTTCTGCCGTGGGCACGCCCTGCTGGTCGGCGTGCCGGGCCTGGCCAAGACGCTGCTGGTCTCGACGCTGTCGGACGTGCTGCACCTGGACTTCAAGCGGATCCAGTTCACCCCGGATCTGATGCCATCGGATATCACCGGCACCGACGTGCTCGAGGAGGACCACACCACCGGCAAGCGGATCTTCCGGTTCGTCCACGGGCCTTTGTTCTCCAATATGATCCTTGCAGACGAAATCAACCGCACGCCGCCCAAAACCCAGGCCGCCCTGCTCGAGGCCATGCAGGAGCATCGCGTCACCGTGGGCGAACAGACCTATCCGCTAGCCGAGCCGTTCTTCGTGCTGGCTACGCAGAACCCGATCGAGCAGGAAGGGACCTATCCGCTGCCGGAGGCCCAACTGGACCGCTTCATGTTCAATATCCTGGTGGACTATCCCTCTGCCCAGGAGGAATTGCAGATCATCAAGCAGGTGACCGGGTCGTACGAAGCAGCCCCCGAGGCGACGCTGACCGGCGAGGACATCCTGGCCCTTCAGAAGATCGTCCGAAGGGTCCCCGCGGCAGAGCATGTGATGACCTACGCCCGCGACCTGGCCCGGGCGACGCGGCCCGGGGCCAATGAAGCTCCCGACTTCATCAACGAACTGGTCAACTGGGGGGCGGGCCCGCGAGCGGGGATCTACCTGATCCTGGCGGCCAAGGCCCGTGCGATTCTCCATGGGCGATACCACGCCACCGCCGAGGACGTTCGGGAGATGGCCCTTCCCGTGCTTCGTCACCGCGTACTGACGACGTTCAACGCCGAGGCGGCGGGAATCACCTCCGATGAGGTGATCCTTCGACTGACTTCGCAGATCCAGCCTTGTAGCGATGCGAGCGTGGAGCTTTGAAACAGGTGCTTTTGTCGACCGTCAAGCAGAGAGGAAAGTAATGAGAATAGGTGTTTGCACCGGTGCGGACGTGATCGAGAACCCCATGGATGGCCTGGACTACATCGAGCCGGCCGTCGGTGACTTTTTGCAGCCCCTGGAGCCCGAGACGGATCTTTCTGAAAAGATGGTTCGAGCGGCGGTCAAGCCCTATGCCGCCAACTGCCTGATTCCCGGGCAGCTCAAGACCACAGGGCCTGAGACGGATCTCCAGGCCGTCGGTGCGTACATGGAATCCACCTGCCGCCGCGCCTCGGAGGCGGGAATCCGCATCCTGGTTTTCGGCTCGGGAGGCAGCCGATCGATCGAGGAGGGCTTCGACCCCCAGCAGGGCCGTCGCCAGTTGGTCGAGCACCTCAAGGCCTGGGCGCCCCTGGCCCAGCAGGCGGGGTTGACGATCGTCCTCGAGCCGCTGAGCAAGCTGGATTGCAACATCATCACCAGTGTTGACGAAGGGGCCGACATCGTCCGACGCGTGGGACATCCCCACGTGCGCCTGCTGATCGACACCTACCACATGGGCCGAGACGGAGACGACATCCAGGCCATCGGGCGCTGCGGCGACCTGATCGCCCACGTGCACGTGGCCCAGACCCAGGGCCGCAAGCCCCCCCTGCCCGGAGGCGAGGACTTCGGCGCGTATTTCTCTGCCCTAAAGTCGATTCGCTACGAGGGGGGCGTGAGCATCGAAGCCAAATGGGACGATCGGGAGGCCCAGTTGCCCCAGGCCGTCTCGGAGTTGTCCCGGCAGATCGAGAGCGCCTGAGACCCATGGCCCGGAGCTCGGCTCAATCCGACCCCATGTCGCTGCTCAAGCCCGAAGCCTTGGGCAAGGCCGGCCGACTGGAACTGATCGCCCGCGGGGTGGTTGAAGGTTTCGTAACCGGTCGACATCGCAGTCCGTACAAGGGCTTCAGCGCCGAATTCGCCGAGCATCGTCAGTACGTAGCCGGCGACGACCTGCGCAATCTCGACTGGCGCGTCTACGGCAAGAGCGATCGGTACTACATCAAACAGTACGTCGAGGAGACCAACCTCCGCGCTACCCTTCTGCTGGATGCCTCGGGCTCCATGTCTTACCGAGGCAAGGCGGCGGCCAGGATCGACGGCCAGGTGCTAAGCAAGTTCCAGTACGCCCGGTACCTGGCGGCGACCCTTTCGCATCTGCTGATTCACCAGCAGGACGCAGCCGGCCTGGTGACCTTCGATCACGCCATCCGTCGCTACATTCCCGCCCGCAGTCGCCCCAGCCATCTGCGCGTGCTGATGCAGGCCCTGAGTGACTGCTCGCAAGGCCAGGAGACGCAGTTGGCCCCGATCCTGCACGACGTGGCCGAGCGCATCCATCGGCGGGGGATGGTGCTGGTCTTCAGCGACCTGTTCGACGAACCCGCGGAAATCCTCAGCGCCCTGCAACACTTCTGCTTCAAGAAACACGAAGTGCTGGTTTTCCACGTCCTTGCCGAAGAAGAGCTGACGTTTCCCTTCAGTCGCCAGGCCCAGTTTGAAGACCTGGAGGTCGACGGCAGGCGGGTGCAGTTGGACGCCCGGGCTATCCGGGCAGAATACCTCGACCGTATCCGCACGTTCCTGGATGAGATTCGCCGCGGCTGCGGACGCATGAACATCGATTATATCCCGGTTTCCACCGCCCGGAGCTTTGAGGATTCGCTGTCGGACTACCTGGCCCGGCGGCGGCTCCGGGCCAGACACTGACAGCCACCAGGCTCGACCATGACGTTCCTGAACTGGATGATGCTTTTTGGTCTTGCGGGCATGTCGATTCCGATCGTCATTCACCTGCTCAACCGACGACGGGCCCAGCACGTCTCGTGGGGGGCGATGCGCTTCCTTTTGGAGGCGATGGCTTCACAGAACCGGCGCATCCTCCTGGAAGAACGGGTCCTGCTGATGCTCCGGTGTCTGCTGATCGCGTTGGTGGTCCTGGCGATGGCCAGGCCGTTCCTGCCCAGCCGGGCCTCTGCCCCCTGGGCCCTGGTACTCCTGCTGGGGTTGGGGGCCGTTGCGCTGGGGGCCCTGGCGGCCGGAGCGTGGAACTTCCCACGGTATCGCAGGTGGCTGCTGGGAGGCGCGTTGACCCTCGCCCTGGTCGCGGGGGGCCTGGTGGTCCTGGAGCAATGGCTCCAGAAGCGCATGTGGAGTCCCCGCAGCGATGCCCGGGACGTGGTGGTCGTCCTGGATGCCTCGGGTTCCATGGCCATTGTGCGGCAAGGCCAGTCGAACTTTCAACGGGGCCTTGAGGAGGTCGAGTCGATTCTCGACGCGCTGAATCCGGGGGATGCTGTGAGCATCGTGCTGGGAAACGACATTCCCCTGGCGCTGCAGGAGATCCCTACCGGCGACCATGAAAGGGTTCGGGCCTCGGTGGCGGAGTTCTCTTCGCCGCTGGGGGGAAGGATGAACGTGACCGAATCGCTGGCCAAGGCCGGCGAAATCCTCCGGTCCGGACAGAACCCGGGCAAGCACGTGATTCTCATCAGCGACGGACAGAGCCGGAGCTTCCAGGCCGGGCAATTGGAGAAATGGCGGGTCCTGGCCCGGCAGTTCGAGTCCCTCCCATCCGGGGCGCAGCTCGTCGTTCGCTGCCTGGATGTTCCCGAGTCGTACAACAACCTGGCCATTTCGGCCATCAAGCCTTCCCGGGAGATTATCGGCACCGACCGGGCGGTGGACCTCGAAATCCAGGTGGTAAACACCGGCAGCAGTCCGATGACGGCTTCGCAGGTGCAGTTGACCATCGACGGGCAGGAGCCCCTGGAAGTTCCCCTGGGCCAGGTGCTCCCCGATGCGACCCGGAGCGTGCGATTCAAGCACCGGTTCGACACATCAGGCCGCCACGTCCTGACCGCCCGGCTGGTGGTGGAGGACGATCTGCCTGCCGACGACGTGAGTCGATCGGTCCTGGATGTCATCGAGCGGCTTCATGTTCTGGTCATCGACGGATCCGGGATGTCCCAGGGGGCCGGGGAGAACATCGCCCGGGCCCTGTCTCCTCTCTCGGAGCAACTCGATGCCGCCGAGTCGGAAGATCTGCTGGTCCGGACGGATATCATCTCCGCCGCCGACGTTGGCAATCTGCTGGATCTCCAGAAGTACTCGGTGGTGATCCTTGCCGATGTGCCCCGACTGCCCTCCGAACTGGCCGATCGTCTCCTGGCCAAGGTTGCGCGGGGCGGTGGGCTCTTCATCCTGCCCGGGGCCGGTGCGCTGCTGGGCGAATCCGATCCCGGCAACCCGAGCACGTTTTACAACGAGTGGCGAGACGAGTCGGGCCGACGGGTCCTGCCTGCCCTGTTGGCGCGCTGGAAGACGCCCGAGTCCCCGGCCCGGCCCGACGCGCAAAGCTTCTCTCCGCCGGTTCTGGAGAAACTCCGCCGAGCACACAGCGGGCAAGAGAACCTGCTGCTCTCGGCTTACTGGCAACTTCAGCCGGACCTGCAGGACGCTTCGGTCCAGGTGGGAGGGCGACTGGATACCGGCGAACCCTTCCTTGTGCAGCGGCGCTGGTCGCAGGGAAGAATCGCGCTACTGGCTACGACGCCCCATCAGCCGGAGACGAATCTTGCCTCGCTGGCCTGCTTCCCGGTGATGATGCACGAAGCCGTCTATGCCCTGGCGGATATCTCCGCCCAGCAGGGGGACCTGGCCCCGGGGGCCCGGCTCGTGCTGGACCTGACGCGCCGCCGCGGTGCCCGAACGGGCGGGCTGGAAGGTACCTATTACAAGGATGAGAAGTTCGAGAATCCGGTCCTGACGCGGATCGATCCGACACTCGATTACGACTGGGGACAGGATGCCCCGGCTTCGAAGGTTCCCGCCGATCGCTTCAGTGTTCGGTGGGAGGGCAACCTCCAGCCCGACAAGAGCGGTCAGTATGTCCTGAGCCTCTGGGCCGATGACAACATCCGCCTGTGGCTGGATGACAAGAAGCTCATCGATCGCTGGTACTACCATCACGATCCGGTGGAAGTGAAGGTCCAGCTCGAGGCAGATCGTATCTACGACCTGCGCATCGACTATACCGAATCCCTGCGGGCTGCGGGAATCCGCCTGTCCTGGAAACCCCCCGGAGGGCGGATGCAGATTCTCAAACCCCCCGGCATCTTCACCGAAGGCGAAAGCGGCTATCCCGCGATTATCAGCGCGACGATGGGGCTGGATTCACTGGAGATCCTCACTCCCTCGGGAGATCTCGTGGAGGGTCGGCTGATTCGAACCGACCAGGCCGTGAGCCTGGTGTGCAGTCGGACCCAGCAGCCGGGACTCTACAGAATTCAGCTGCCGCCCGGGCTGGCTCCGTACCTGCCGACCATGCGCGATCCGCTTGGAGGCCTGGCCTTTACCGTCCGACGCGATGGGGCCGAAGGGCGCCTGAGGGCGCTGAGTGAATCGGCGCTGTCCCAGCCGGCCGAAGTACTGCAGGAGGCGGGGGTCTCGTGGCTTTGGGCCCGCTCTGGCCAGGAGATGGTATCGACGCTTTCCGGGCGGGTGCCCGGCGAGGAGATCTGGCTCTGGCTGGCCCTGGGGGCCCTGGGGATGCTCCTGGCCGAGACGGCCCTGGCCAGGTGGATTGCCCTGAAGCGACGCATTTCCCAGGCCCGGGCGATCGACCTGAGCTCGGAAAGCCAGGAAATCGCATCGTTCAAGAAGCTCCGCCGCTCAGAGTCCCCCTCCTTCGCAGCCGGGAAGAAATCGGCCGGGAAAGCGACGGTGTCGCGATGAACCCCCTTGCCATGATTTCGCAGATGGATACCTGGCTTGTGGCTGTCCTGGCCGGTGGACTGGCAGCCCTGTGGGCGATGCTGCATGCCGGGACGATTTCGCCAAGGCCTCTTTGGCGGAAGTTTCGACCTTTGATCGGAGTCCTGATCGGCGGGCTCTGCTTGCAGGCGAGCCTGGAGCTTCTCGGTCGCCGGGTCGTGCTGATGACCCAGTTGCCGCTGTGGGGGCTGGGGCTGCTGGGGGCTCTGGCCGTCGAGGCCATTGCAGCGATGTACCGGTTGGAACTCACAGCGGTCTCGCGCTGGGCGCGGTGGATCCTTCCGACCTTGCGGGTGTTTCTGGCCGGGCTGCTGATCTTCCTGCTGGCTCAGCCGGTTCTGGTGCGGACTCACCGGGAAGAAGACCTTCGCTACGTGGCGGTTCTGGTGGACGATTCGGCATCGATGTACGTCCAGGACACCGGGCTTTCGCTGCCTGAACGCATCAGGCTTGCCGAGCTGCTGGAAATGGACGTTCCCCCGCGTCCCTACAGGTTCGAGGCGGTCCGGCAGAATCTCGGGACACTTCAGGAAGAGATCGAGACACTCCGCCGGCCGCTGGAAGAGCTCAAATCCGTAACGCCCCGCCGGCGCGTCGAGTACCTTCGCAACCACGCACAAAGCATGCATCAAAGGCTCGACGAGGCCCTGAACCAGGCGCGCCAATCCCACCGGGCTTTGCGGAGTCCCGTTGACCAGCCCCAACTGGAGCTGTCCCAGGCCGTCCAGACTCGCCTGGTCTCCGTTGCGGCCAGGCTGCAGACCGGCACGGTCGATGCCCTGGCCCGGGCTGTCCGGATTACCGATCCGATGCGAAGGGCCCAGCTTCCCAACCAAAGCGAAGCGCTGGCTGACGATCTTTCCGCCGCTTCGTCGAACCTTTCGCTGCTGCTCGGGGAAATCACGCAGCTTGCCCGAGAGGTCGACGCGGCGTTCCACGATGCGCTGGGGCCCGAGCTGCGGGAGAAGATCGACCAGGTCGCCTACCGCAGCCGAGCCGCCATCGGGCGCCAGGTGCTCCAGAGCATGACAGGCCCGGGCAGCTCCCAGAGCCTGCTGGAGAGCATCTCAAGCAAGTACCAGCTTCGGCTGTACCGTTTTGCCTCCCGGCTCGAGCAGATCAGCCCCGATGCCTTGCGGGATCCGATTGATCCGGAGGCGAAGCTGCGCAGCCGGGATGGGAAAGAAACCAACCTGGCCCAGGCCCTGGAGTCGGTGCTGGATTCGGTGGGTTCCGAGCAACTCAGCGGGGTGATCGTGGTTTCCGACGGGGCGGTGACGGATCGGGAGAAGATCGCCCGGCAGAGGCGTCGCCTCCAGGCGGGGGATGTCCCGGTCGCGTCGGTCCTGGTCGGGGCCCGGCGCCCCCCCCGGGATGCAGCCATTGCGAGAATCCAGGCACCGGCGGTCCTCAGACCCGGAGAACGTTTCGAGCTCCGCGCTCGTCTCTGGGCGGAAGGACTCAAGGGCAAGGAGCTTCACCTGCGCCTGATGGAGGGGGATGCGCAGGTGGCTTCCAGGAAGATCGAGGTCCCCTCGGATTCCTTTGTGACGCAGGTGCAGCTTGGTCATACGCCCGAGGGTGAAGGGTTGCACCCGTATCGACTGCTGCTCGATCCGGTCCGGGGCGAGGCGCTTGAGCAGAACAACAGCCACGAGCTGACCCTGGCGGTTCGCGACGATCGGATCCGCCTGTTGCTGGTGGAAGGCAGGCCCCGCTGGGAATTCCGATACCTCAAGAATCTTTTCTCCGATCGCGATCCGGACGTCAAGCTCCAGTATGTCCTGCTTCAACCGGATCGGATAGCTGCCGAGGAATCCAACGAGCAGAAGATCCCCGCCGGCGTCGGGGCGCCGGAGGGGCAGGTGGAAGCAACCGCCCTTCCCGGCCGGCTCGATGAAACAATGACCGACGATCAGCGGCGCGAGGAGATTATCGATCAGTGGCTCAAATTCGATGTGATCTTCCTGGGCGACGTGGATCCCGAAACCCTTCGAGATGAGGACCACCGGGCCCTGGAAGATTTCGTTTTGCGAAAGGGCGGGACGTTGATCGTCTCGGCCGGGGCGAACTTCATGCCTCACGCCTGGACAGACCGCAAGCTCCGGGACCTGCTTCCGGTGGAGTTGACCGGGGAGGCTTCTTCTGGCGACGCCGACGAGGCCCCGGCCCGGGCGGACCTTCTGGAAGGCTTTGACAGGGGCTTTCGCCTTCGCCTGACCGGCGAGGGCAGGTCGCACAGCCTGGGTCAACTGGCCGAGGATCGCAAAGCGAATCAGGCGGCCTGGGAGACGATGCCCGAGATTTTCTGGCGTCACCGTTTTTGCAGGGCCCGGGGTTCGGCCCAGGTGCTGGCTTATGCCCGAAGCGAGGTGGATCCCCAGAGGCCTGCAACTCCGGAGCCCGGTGCCTCGGCCAGGCAGCTCAGCGATTATCGCCGGCGTCTGCGGGAATACCGCCGCAACCGGGCGCTGATCTGCCTCCAGTCCGCCGGTCGGGGGAAGGTGCTCATGCTCACGTTCGATCGGACGTGGCGGCTTCGCTACCGCGTGGGAGATCGACTCCACCATCGCTTCTGGGGCCAGGTCATGCGATGGGCTACGGCCGATCGCCTCCGCGGAGGCAGCGGGCAGGTGCGCATGGGGACCGATCGGATCCGGTACAATACCGACGAGCCGATCGAAATCCGCGCCCGCCTGATCGACTCGGACTATCAACCGGTGATCACCGAGGACATGGAAGTGCGGATTCTCGATGCCTCGGGCAAGGAGGTGCGTCGGGCTGAGCTTGCCTTGACCAATCCCGAGCGGGGTGACTACAGTGTCAAAATGGACCCGATGGCCGAGGGTGTCTACACTGCGGCCTTGCAGGGACAGACTGTCCAGCAGCTCCTGGAGGCCGAGGCAGGGGCGCCTGCGGGCGTGGAGACCTCCTTTGTCGTCCGGGCGGGACTGGGGGAGGAACTGGCCCGGCTGGGCAGGGACCGAGACGTTCTTTCTTCGCTTGCTGCCGCAACGGGGGGCCTGGTCACCGAGCCGGCCGGAGCCAGGGAGATTCTTCCCCGTCTGGGAAGGCAAAGCCAGGTTCGCATCTTCACCGACGACTGGCGATTGTGGGACTCCTGGCCGCTGTTGATTCTGATTTTTTCGGCCGCTTCCGCTGAGTGGCTGGTTAGAAAAAAGGTGCAGCTACCATGACACAAAGTCTGCCCATTTCGGATACGCGGACAATTCCCCCCGCATTGGCCGAGGCGCTGAAGCGTCTCATTCGCCGCAGCCGGGGTGTGATCATCCTGCGAGGAAGCTGCGGGGTCCTGGCAGCGGCGCTGGTTTCTCTGCTGGCGGTGATGGCCCTGGACAGGGTGATTGTCACCTATGCCCAGTGGCCTCGGTGGTTGATGACGGCGGGGTTCTGGTTTGTCACGGCCCTGGCGGCCGGCTGGTATCTCCTCCGCCCCCTGGCCAAATCCTTTACCCTTGCGGGCATGGCCTGGACGCTCGAGCAACGCCACCCGGAACTCCAGGAGCGGCTCAGTTCAGCGGTCGAACTGCTCACCAGCCGGGAACAGGATGCGTTTCGCGGTTCGGAATCCCTGATTCGCGCCCTGGCCGGGCAAGCGACCGACGATGTTCGCAACGTCGTGCCTCGCCGGGAGATCAGCCTCAAGCCGGCCAAGCCGTTTCTGCTCGCTGCCGGAACGTGCCTGCTGATTCTGGCCTTGCTCGCAGGGGCCTGGCCCCAGCGAACGTGGAAAGGCCTGGCCCGCGGCCTGGCCCCTTGGGCGAATATCTCCAAATTCGCCGACGATACGATTATCGTCCAGCCCGGGGACACCGATGTGGCGCAGTTGCAGCCGCTGCGGGTGACGGCGAGATTCGCCGATTCGGAAGTCGAGCAGGCCCGCCTGCGCCTGGAAGACGCCACCGGCAACGAGCAGGTCCTGCCAATGACACTCGTGCAGCGCGATGCGAAGCAAAGGCCTCTGTTCGCCTACACGTGTCCCCCTTCGCAGCGGGGCTATCGCTACCGCGTCCATGCCGCCGGGGCCGACCCAACGCGGTACTACCAGGTTCGCGTTCTGCCGGTTCCCGCCCCGGACCGGCTGGCGATGCGAATCGAGCTTCCCGACTACGCCCGGCAAGAGCCGATCCTGCTGGACCCGGCCGAGGGGGACATTCGCGCCCTGGCCGGTTCGACTGTAACCATCACCGTCGATGCGACCTGCGGGCTTTCGGCTGCCCGATTGATCCTGGAGGATACCCAGCAGGTGCTCGAGCCGGAGCAGGATCCCTCAACCAACCAGGACGCGCCCAACCGCGTCGTGTTCCGACTGAAGCTTCAGGAGGGCACCGGTGGGAGCTGGCGCCTGGAGATGACCAGTCGCCAGGGCGTCTCCGGCTCGGCCGGTCCGTTTGAAATCCAGGCGGCAGCGGACATGGCCCCTCTGGCGAGGATCCTTCGGCCTGGCCAGAAGAACCTCCGCATCGCGCCCGATGGCCGACTCCCCATGCTTCTCAAAGCCCAGGACGCGATCGGGATTCGCAGCGCGAGGCTGTTGCTCGAAGCAGACGGCGAGGACCTTCCAGCCTTTGACCTTCCCCTGCAAGAGGATTCTCCCAACGCCCAGGCAAAGCCACCTCTGCTGTTCTTGAAAGACTGGACGTTGGACCTTGCCCGGCTGGATCTAGAACGCACCGAGAAGCTCACCGTTCGCCTGGAGGTCCTCGATACGCTTCCCGAGCGGTTGGGTGGTCCTCAACGGGCGCTGTCCAAACCTGTGACACTCCGGATCGACCGCGACGCGCCCGCACTTGCCGACCAGGTGGTCCTGGCCGAGGAACTGGTGTTTCGACAGGCCCTGGAGGAAATTCTCAAGCAGCTCACGGAAGCCCGTAAGGACACGCGACAGTTGAAGAAGGATCTTGGCCGGATTGATTCAGCCGTCCAGGCCGGTCGGGTGGATCCCCGAAAGGCCCAGCTTCCCGAAAGTGCGCTGACTCGCATCGACCGGGCCCGTGGGCATCTGGCAGAGGCCGGCGCCCTGGCCCGCAAAGCCGTCGCCCGGGCGAGCGAAGGCACCTTTGCGCCCCTGGCCGGCGAGTTGGAGCGGATCCATCGCGAGTACATCGCGGCAGCAGCGCGCGATGCCGGACAGATCAAGCTTTCGGACGATTCGGCCGACTGGTCCGAACTGGCCGACCGGTCCGACTACCGCATCTACCAGGCGATCAAGGATATTCAGGAGATGCTCGAGCAGCTCTCGGAAGCCTCGCAAAAGGCCCGCACCGCCCGGAAACTCGAAGACCTGGCCCGGACGCAGGAAGACCTGGCCGACCAGGCCGGGCAACTGCCCGATGCCCGGGGACTCTCCGAGGAAGATGCCCAGCGTGAAGACTGGAAACGCAGACAAGGTGAACTGGCCGGCAAACTGGCCGAGATGATCCGGGAGAATCCCCAAGCCAACAAACTGGCCCGCGAGCAGAGCGAATCGAAAGCACGAGACCTGGCCCGGGAGGCAGAGGATCTGGCCCAGGCCCAGCAGCAGGAAGCCCAGGCAAGCAAGACCCGTGCAAAGCTGGAGGATCTCGAGGCCAAAGCCCAGGGGGCCTCTGATGCCGACGACGTCAAACGCGAGCTGGAAAGGGTCCGCACAAAGCAGGAAGAGCAGCGGTTGGCCCAGTTGGCCAGGCACCAGGAGCGCATCGCCGAAGAAGCAGCCAGGCTTGCCGAAAAGATCCAGCGCGAGCTGCCCCAGGACGACGACCTGCCCACAGACGCAGCCGTGTCCGCACACGAAACCCGGCGCAAGCTCGAACAGGCCGACCCCGAGGGTGCAGCCCAGAGGGGGCGCCAGGCCCGGGAGCAACTCGGCCGCCTGGCGCGGCGCATGGGCAATGAGTCCCAGTCCCAGACCGGGACCCAAGAGAAGACCCCACCCTCGAAAAAACCGGCCGAGGGTTCGGAAGAATCCCCCGAGACCTCCGCCAGGCCCGAAGAATCCAAACCGGATTCGCCGGCTGGGAAGAAGGATCCCGGATCGGCAGACGACGAGGAGGATGATTCCGGCAAGCAGAGCCCCTCCAAACCGGGCCAGGAAGAACCCGGGCATGAACCGGACCAGGTACAGGTGGCCCCGGAGCAGGTCGTGGATCAGGCAGAGGGCGTCCACACAGAGCAAGAAGCCGCCAGACGAAAAGCCATCGGCGACCAGGCCCGTGGCCTGAGCCGACGGCAGGAGGAAGTGGTCAAGCAGTTGGATGACCTGCTGGGCAAGCGAGACAAAGACCTGGCCGCTCGCAGACAGCGGGAGCTGAACCGGCAGGGCCAGGAACTGGCCGAGGCCATCGACGCAGCCAAACGCGAGATCGAGGATCTGAAGATCGACCGCCAGGTGCAGCGCAAGATGGACGAGGCTGCCCGAGCCATCGCCGAGGCCCGAAAAGCCCAGGACGAATCCCGGGAGCGGATCGAGTCGGGCAAATCCGACCAGGCCGCAGCCTCTCAGCAGGAAGCCTCGCAGAGAATCGCCCAGGCGGCCGGAAAACTCGAGGATGCAGGCCAGGCTCTTGCCCGCATCGTCGAGAGGACCCGCACCCCGGCCCAGGACGAAGCCGCCCTGCCTGCCGATGAACTTGTCTCCGCTCTGGACTCAGCCGAAACCGCAGCCGCTACCGCCCAGGAGCCCCCCGCGCGCCAGGCGGCATCGACGCTGTCGGAACTGGCCCAGGCGGCTGCCCAGGCTGCCGGCCAGGCCGGTGCCAAGCCCCAGGGACAGGCGAGGTCGGCTCAGAATCAACCCGGCCAGGCCGCTCAGAATCAGGCCCGGACCGCCGGAGAATCGACCGAATCCCAGACCGGAGCCGGACTGGGGGACGCCTCGGAGCTTGTACAACTTCGGCTGGAACAACTGGGCCTGAGCAGCGACGACTGGGCCCGCCTGCCGGGCAAACTGCGAAATGACATGATCCAGGCTTCCGGGCAGCGCGTGCCGGCTGAGTATCGACAGATCGTGGAATGGTATTTCCGCGCCCAGGCCCGTCAGGGGCGAAACCCCGCTTCCGATGATCAGGCACCGGGAAGGTGATTGCATGCGTTCCACTCCAACAGGAAAGATGATCTGCCTGGCCTTGGCAGCCGCTCTGGTTCTGGCTGTTCCACTGAAAGCCCAGGAAGAGCCCGATGTCCTGGATGCCTATGAACAGCGCGTGGATGCTTCGATTGATCGGGCGCTTCGCTACCTGGTGACCCAGCAGCAGAAGGACGGGTCCTTCAAGAGCGGCTTCAAGGGCAACGTGGGCGTTACCGCCCTGTGTGTGATGGCCTTTCTTGCCAAGGGCTACACGCCGGGCACAGGCCCCTACGGCGAGAACATCAACAAAGGCATCGATCACATCCTGGCCCATGCTCACCAGGCAAGCGGACAGTTGAAATCGCCCCCGGGTGGATCGAGCCACGGGGGGATGTATGGCCACTGCATTGCGACGCTGCTGCTCTCGGAGGTCAGTGGCATGGTGGATCGGGACCGCCAGAAACGCATCGACGAGATCCTGCCCAAGGCGGTGGCGTTGATTCTCTCGGCCCAGAAGATCAAAAAGGCCGGCCGCCACCAGGGCGGATGGCGATACAACCCGACCAGCAGGGACAGCGATATTTCCTGTACGGGCTGGGCGATCATGGCTCTTCGCAGCGCGCGGGGCAACGGGGCCGACGTGCCCGGCGAGTCCATTCAAGAGGCCGTCGAGTACGTCAAGAAATGTCGCCACCAGACCGGTGGGTTCGGCTATCAGCCCGGCGGGGGGCCGGGTCTTGCCCGAACGGGCACGGCGCTTCTTTGCCTGGAACTGGCAGGACAGCACGATTCGCCTCCCTCCCGGGGCGCGGGGGACTGGGTTCTCCAGCACCTGCCCGACCGGTTCGTGGGCGATGGTTTCTTCTACTACGGCCTGTACTACTGCAGCCAGGGGATGTTCCAACTGGGGGGCAAGTATTGGAAGGGCTGGGCGAGGCACATGTTCGAGATGATGCTCAAGCATCAGAATCGCAAGGACGGCTCGTGGCCCCAGGGACGCGGCAATGAATCCCGCGCCGGACAGGCCTATGCGACGGCGATGGGGGTCCTGGCGATGACCGTCGCCTATCGCCAGTTGCCCATCTATCAGCGCTGAGACCGGGCAGACATTTCTTGCAACTGCCTCGGCCGGGCCGATAGCATAGTGCGGTTTCGGGAAGGAAGGATTCCATGAGCGTTGATTTCCGCGTGATCAGTATCGGGGCTTTGGCCTGCAACCGCCTCTGGGGCGAGACGCAGCCTGTGCGCACCAGCCACGCCACGACGACCCTGGTAACCGACGATCAGAAGCGGATCCTGGTGGATCCGTCGCTGCCGGCCGCGGCCATCTCCGCCCGGTACCAGGAACGCACCGGCGAGCCGATCAGCAAGGTGACCGATGTATTCTGCACGACCCTTCGCCCGGTGCATCGGCGCAGCATCGAGGCGTTCGGCAAGGCCAACTGGTGGGCCTGCGATACGGAAATCCAGACCTATTCAACGTACCTGGATTCCCTCCTGCGAAGCGCCCAGCGCCTCGACGATGCCGAAGCGGCCCAGCTGAGAAAGGATCGCGAGCTTCTCGAGCGGTTCCAGCCGGCGCCGGACCAATTCAGCCTGCAGGTGGGGCTTTACCCGGCCCACGGGGCCTCGGGAGGCTCTGCCGGGCTGATCCTCACCCCTGCTACACAAACCGTTCTCATTGCCGGCGATGCGGTCCTCACAGGCGAACATTACCGGAAGGGGCAGGTCTGGCAGGGCGCCCAGGACCGCCAAGCCGCCCTGGCTTCCCTGCGGGAGATCATGGAAATCGCCGATGTGATTGTGCCCGGCCACGACAATCTTCTGATGGTCTCGCGCAGTTGGTTGTAGAGATCCCGAGAGCAGGTGCCAGGAAAGTGAACGAGCCGACAAGCGAAGCCAAGCAGGAGGAGACGCCCGGAGAGCAACCCGGGCGGCAGGCAGAGGCCTCGGGGGGGGCGGGGAGATAATGGGTTCTTTCCTGGCTGCACATCTGCCCGAACTGCTGATCATGGGGTTTCTGTTGGGCTGGTCGGCTTTTTTCAGCGGGTCGGAGACCGCCCTGTTCAACCTGACAGGCACGCAGTTGGAGAAGCTTCGGGCCTCGAGGCGGCGGTTCCAGAAGATCACCGCCGGCCTGATGCAGAGCCCGCGCAAGCTTCTCAACACCATCCTCTTCGGGAATATGCTGGTCAATGTCGCCTTCGCCTCCATTTCCGCTTACATGGTTCATCAGCTTCACCTGGAGGGGTTTCCGACCTGGCTGATCATGACAGCGACGTTCCTGCCGCTTTTGACGGTCATCCTGCTGGGAGAAGTGACGCCCAAGGTCCTGGCCATTCTGATCGGCCTGCGCTGGGCGGTGACAGCAGCCCCGGTGATCTACGGTATCCAGCGGGGCCTGGGTCCGCTGATTCGCCTGATGGACACGGTGCTGATTCACCCGCTTACGAGGATCCTCTCCCACCGCGGGCCTCACATCGCGGGGGTGACCGGCGAGGAACTTTCTGAGCTTCTGGAGCTTTCGGCCAAGCAGGGACTCATCGACCACGATACCAGCGGCATGCTCCAGGAGGTCCTGGAGCTGACGGATCTTCGGGTCTCGGACATCATGGTCCCGCGCGTGGACGTGATCTGCTTCAACGTGGAGGAGGACCTGGAGGCCTTGGCGCAGTTGTTCCGCCGGACGAATCTTCGCAAGGTTCCGGTCTACGAGGGCTCGCCGGACAACATCATCGGCACGATCAACGCCAAGGACGTGCTGCTGGAGCCTCGCGCGGATCTGCGAAAGCTGGTTCGAAAGGCCCTCTTCCTGCCCCGGTCGGCCAACCTGGAGCAGTTGCTGGTCCAGTTTCGCCGCAGTGGACGTCAGCTTGCCATGGTGGTGGACGAATACGGGGGCACGGCGGGTCTGGTGAGTCTGGAAGATGTCTTGGAGGAGATTGTCGGAGAGCTTCCCGATGCCAGCGGGGAGTCGCTGGTGGCCCCGGTGGAGCGAATCAGCGATCGGGAGTATCTCATCAGCGCCGATCTGGGCATCCACCAGTGGGCGGACGTTTTCAAGATCGACCTGGCCATTGAACGGATCAGCACGCTGGGCGGGTTCGTTACCTCGCGGATCGGCCGGCTTGCCCGGATCGGGGATGTCGTGACCGATGGGAACCTGCGCTTCACGGTGGAAACTCTGCGGCATCGGCGGATCGGAACGCTTCGCCTGGAGCTTCTTGACCGGACGGAGGCGGCCTGATGGATGCTCTGTGGACAGCGGCCCAGGTCGGTGCGTACATCCTTCTGATGGGGGCCAGCCTGGCCATGGGGGCGATGTTCTGCGGCCTGGAGACGGGAATCTATGTCTTGAACAAGGTGCGTCTGGAGCTGCGCTGCGAGCGCGGGCAGAGCCGGGCCAGGCACCTGCGGGATCTTCTGAAGAGTCCGCACAATCTGCTGGCGACGATCCTGATCGGAACCAACATCGCCGGGTATCTGACGACGTTTGCAGCCAGTGGCATCTTCCTGCTGACCGGCACGGGTGTTCGAACGGAATACTACACAATCGCCCTGACCACGCCGCTGCTGTTCGTTTTCGCAGAATCGGTTCCCAAGAACGTTTTCCGCAGAGGCTCCGAACGGCTCACCTATCGGTTCAGTTGGGTGCTGCGCACGGCCAAACAGGTCTTTACCGTCGTCGGGCTCGTGCCGCTGGTACGGGGTTTTTCAACCGGCCTGATTCGCCTGATCCCCGGCGTGCGACAGGCCTCGCCCCTGGCCAATGCGGGAATTGCAGCCGCCCTGGCTGAAAGCCACGTCACGGGGCTGCTGACCCACAACCAACTGGCCATTGCCGATCGCATCATGAACATCTCGAATGTCGCCCTGAAAGAGGCGATGCAACCTATGGAAAAGGTCGTAAAGGCGCCGGTGGAGATCACCCGCGACGAACTGGCCCGGCTGTTCCGGGCGCACAGTTTCTCCCGATTGCCGCTGATGGAAGACGACAGGGTCCGGGGCATCTGCGACATGTACCAGGCCCTGAGCGACCCGGCAGAAAAGCCCCCGGCAGACTACATGACCCCGGCCCTGCTGCTGGATCAAGCCTCCCCCGTCACCGACGCGATCCTGACCATGCAGCGGGAAAAGGCGGTGATGGCCGTCGTTGGCGGTCCGGACCCATCCGAGGCGCCTATGGGCATCGTTACGCTCAAGGACCTGGTCGAGCCGATCGTCGGCAAGCTGCGGGCCTGGTAGGGCCCCCTGGAGGGGATTCCGCTATCGCTCGTCCAGGTAGTCCACCATCAACCTGCACAGGTCGTTCTGCATCCTCTTGGCGATGTAGGCCTTGCCACCGGGAACCTTGTTGACCAGGATCGAAAACGCCAGGGCCGGCTTGTTCCGGGCATCTAGGATGTACCCGCTCAGACAGCAGACGCCGTAGATGTAGCCGGTCTTGGCCAGGACGCGCCCGGCGTAGGGGGCCTTATCCATCCGGTCGTCCAGCGAGCCATCGGTTCCGGAAATCGGCAGCGACTCGATCAGGACCTTTCCCGCCGGCCCCTCAAGCACGTCGGCAAGCAGGCGGGTCATCGCTCCGGCCGAGATGCGGTTCTTCCGGGACAACCCGCTGCCGTCGGAGAGTACGAATTGGTTCTGGGGGATTCGCAGGTCCTCCTTCAGGGAGGCTGACAGGAGTCGGGCTGAGCCTTCCCACTGTCCGTTTCCTGCCCGGAGGAACAGGCACTCGGCGGCCATGTTCAGGCTCCGCTTGTTCGCCCGCAGAATGGCCCTTGCGATGGGTGTTTCGGTCCGTGCCAGCAGGACGGCTCCGGTAAGGGGTTTTTTCGGGATGGTCCTGTGGACGATCGTCCCGGTCGGGGCGATATTCCTGCGGGCAAGGCGATCGGTCAGGACGCGCCCCAGCAGCAGGGGCGGATGCTTGGCCGGTGCGGAGATCGGCTCGCTGGAGGCCCGCGCGACGGTGCCCTTGAGGAGGATGTTCGATTCATCCGGTTCGGGCCGGAGCAGCCAGATCTGCCGCTTGCCCTTGCGTGTCTGGTCCGAGACCCGGATGAAGCGGCTTGCGGGCGTGACGGCAGGGAGGACTTTGCTGCCCTGGATCCGGAAGGTCACGTCATAGCAGTTGTTGTGGAAGTTCAAAGCGCCGACCGGTGCTCCATACCAACGGGCCTTGTCGCCATCGGACCAGTCCGGATGCTGCCATTTCTCCCCGGCGGGGGGGTTGGCATAGACCGCCAGATCTCCGAAGGCGGGGCGGGGAAGTTTCTTGTCGATCTTCTCGGCCCAGAGATCCAGTTCGTCGTAGATTGTCTTTTTTCGGCTGCGGGCGAGGATGGGGTCTCCCAAGGTGGGGTCGGCATCGCCGGCCAGGCACAGGTCGCCCTGGTAGAGGTACACGGAGGTCTTGAACTTGAAATCGTGCCCCAGTCGCTCAAGGGCCAGTATGGACGTGACCAGTTTCTGGTTGCTGGCGGGGACCATCTGTCGGGTTGGGTGCAGGGACGTCAGCGTCTTGCCGCTTTGCAGATCCACCACGGACAGGGAGACCTGGGCGCCGCTGGAGCTGCGGTAGCGTGCGATTCGTGCCTTGAGCTGCTCATCGAGCCCTGCCTCGGCGGGCCAGGCGCGCAGGAGCAGCATTGCGGCCACCAGGGCCAGTCGGAGGGCAAATCCCTTTGATTCAAGGGGCAACGTGGGTCTTTTCATACGTGTCATGACCGTGACTGTTTATAGCAAAAGTGCGGGCGTGTCCCAAGGCGATTGTCTTGCATGCAAAAACTGCGTGGACGTAAAATGCATCGCCTCGCCGTTCCGATATACAGGTGACTTTTCCTGTAGGAGCCCGACATGAGCAGCAGCCCATCCGCCGAGCGGCGCATCGCACAGAGATACAACGTTCCCGCCCGGGTGAAGTTCTACCACGACCCGACGCAGCGCGACTTCCCGGGCCGCACCGTGGATATCAGTTCCAGCGGCATGTTGATGTATGTCCCCGCCACCGTTCCGGTCCATCCGGGCCAGAAGGTCAAGGTGTGCGTGGGGGTCAACAGCAAGCCGGAGATGGCCGAGCTGTCCCAGAAGCAGATCCCCGGGACGATTGTCCGTGTGGATCGCAATCCGCTCCTGGCGGTGGGGAACATCGCGGTAGGCGTCGAGTTCAGCTCCGACGAAGCTTCCGGAAGCTAGGGCCCGCGGGGGCCTGAAAAGGCCCCTGCCTGCAAACGGCGGCCATGAAGACAAAAACACCCCAACAAGCCGCTTCCCGTCGCAAGAGCCGCCCGGCCAAGGCCCCGTCGACCGGCTCGCTGCGCCGCAGCCGCGACGCCCAGCAGCGGGAGGAGCCCCCCCAGCGCCCCAGCCGAGCCAGGCCCCGTGTGAGGCCGGAGAAACTCGTCGTCAGCCGAACCTTCGCCCAGCGCAGCAGGCTCCTTCTGCGGGGTCTCTGGCTGGACGCTCTGGGGATCGTTTCGCTTCTGGGCGGGCTGGTTCTGCTGCTTTCCGGCTCCTGGCTGGTCTCGGGCGGGCTTTGGGCAATGGCCATCCACGCCTGCGTCTGCGCCCTGGCCATGGGGGCAGGTCTTGTCTGTATCTACATGGGCCTGGCACCCGCGCTGGCCACGCACAGGATCGATCCCAGGGGCGCTGTCCGGCGGTTTGCGTTGCTGTCCCGACGGACCCGATGGAAAGACGTCTACCTCATGGGCCTGGGCGATGATATCGCTCTCCAGGCCGGTAGAGACGAAGTTTCGCTGCCCTCCAGCCGAGGCTTCGTCCAACGCAACGAGCAGACCCTCCTGCAATGGTGGCGAAAGGCCCTGACCGGGTCGGGTCTGCGACGCGTGCCTCTGCCTTCCCGCGGACTCTGCAGAACCGGGCCTTGGCTGGGGGCGTGCGTTGGGCTGACCGTGGGGGCCTGGCTGTGCTTTGCCGTGCCCGGCTCGCCGTCTGCGACCGGTATCTTCCTGGTCTGCGCCCTGACCTCTGCCGCGCTGGCCGGCGGCTACATTGCCGCAGCCTTGCATCTTCAGCGCGTGGAGTTGAAGCCCGGTTGCGTCGGCAAACGGGACCTGCTGGCCCGAAGGCAGATCGACCTGGAACGCGTCGATTTGATCGTTCTGGATGTGCATGAGCTGGATTTCACGATCCGTTGGGGCAGGATTCAGCTCTTCGCGGCCGGGAGGAGCCTGGAATTCCGCTGCGCGGGCGAAGCCTACGAGACCCTCTCTGCCACGATCGTTCGACGTTGTCCCAGTGCCTTCGTCTTCGAGCGCCATACCGACCAGGTGGCTCCGCCGCTGGCCCAGGATGTGGCGGAGATTCAGTCTCAAGCCGCCCGAAGTGCCAAACAGGCGGGGATCCGCACCCGCGCCTGGGCGATTGCGGCCCTGGGGGCGGCGCTTCTGACCGGACTGGTGGTCGCTGCCTGCGCCCGGCAGGGCCTCTGGCTTGGGGCGGCTGTCTGTGCATCCGCGATGGCCTTCTGGATCGCCCGGGCGATTACAGGATTGGCCTGTGCGCACCGGGCGTCGATGGCCGGCAGGGAGGTCCGGCGCTTCGAGATGGAAGCCTGGGAAGACCCCCATGCCGCCCCGGAGGACTATGACATCCTGGATCTGATCGCCTGAAGCTCGTGGGCCCTTAGGCACTGGGCTTGCGTATGAGGGATCTTGCCAGTGTGAGGATCAGGAAGGTTCCGCCGGCCAGCAGGACGATGGTCGCCCCCGTGGGCCAACCGGGCCGATACGCCATCCCCTGCCCGAGAACCGTAAACAGGCAGCTCAGCGCTGCGGCCAGTCCCATGACCTGCCAGAGCCTTCCGGCAAAGTAACTGCCAATCGCCACCGGAAGGGCCAGCAGGGCGATGACCAGGAGGATCCCCACAACCGTGGTCACCAGTACCACCGTCAGGGCGGTCATTCCCAGCAGGAGCAGGTAGAACCCTTCTACATGGACTCCCCGGGCCCGGGCGAACTGCTCATCGTAGCAGACGGCCAGGAACTGCTTGTAGAACAGCAGCGCCAGGGCGATGACCAGGACGTTCAAACCTGCCAGCAGGTAGAGGTTGGAGAGGGAGACCAGCGCGATATCGCCGAAGAGGTACCCCATCAGGCCCGCGGAGTAGCCCGGCGTCAACTCGATGAACAGGATCCCCAGGGCCATGCCCATCGCCCAAAGGGCGCTGATGATGGTGTCCTCGCGCTGTTTGAGTCGCAGCGAGACGAAACCGATGATCGCCGCAGCCAGCAGGGCGGCGAAGGTGGCTCCGTGAATCGGTTCCAGAAAGGTCCAGCCGTGGACCTTGTTGAGGTAGATCGCCGCTCCGATCCCGCCAAGGACGCAGTGGGTGATGCCCCCGGCGATGTAGGTGATGCGTCGGACGACCACGTACGTGCCCACCACGCCGCAGGCGGTCGAGGCCAGCAACCCCGCCACCAGGGCACGCTGGACGGTCGTGCTGTGTCCCAGGTCGGTGAGGTACTCAATCATGCTCGTCCTCGCATCCTTCAGCCAGGCAGTCGTGGCGGTGGTGGACCAGTCGGACATCCTGGTTGTACAGCGTGGAGATCGTCTCGCCGGTCAGTGCGGCGGTCGGGTGCACGCTGATCTGGTGGTTGACGCAGATGACCGTTGAGACCATTTCGGTTACGAATCCCACGTCGTGGGAGACCAGCAGGATGGTCAGGCCTTCGTCGCGGTTGAGTCGCTGGAGCAGCTCGAGGAAGGACCGCTCCGCCTCGGCGTCGAGATTGGCGGTCGGCTCATCCAGCAGCAGGAGTTTGGGTTTGGCCCCCAGGCAGCGGGCGATGAGCACGCGCTGGCGCTGCCCGCCCGAAAGCGCCCCGAACTGCTCGCCGGCCAGTCCTGCAAGATCCACCCTGGCCAGGGCATCGCGGACGGCCCGGCGGTCCTTGCGCCGGTACGGGCCGATCCAACGCGTCGAGCCCAGGCGTCCCATCAGGGCGACGTCCATCACGGTCATGGGAAACTGCGTGTCGAACATCAAATGCTGGGGAACGTAGCCGACCCGGCTCCGTGCCTTTGCCGGGACCTTGCCCAGGACGCGGATCGAGCCGGCGTCGGGCTTGAGCAGACCCAGCACCAGCTTCAGCAGGGTGGTCTTGCCCCCTCCATTGGGCCCGACGATGCATGCGAACTGTCCGGGCCTGACGTTGAGGCTTGCGCCGGCGAAGATTTCCGTCCGCCCATAGGCGAACGAAAGATTATCCAGTTGCAATGCCCACTGCGGGCCCGAGGGGGTCTGCGTCATCGGGACGTCCCCGAAGCTTGTCGGGCCAATTGCCGGCGGAGAGTACCGGCCAACCTTCGAAGCATCTGGATGTAGTCGGCTTCGAGGGGATCGACCGAAACGACCGCACCGTCGATCTGTTCGGCGATGGTCTTGGCGCTTTGGGAGGGGAACTGCTCCTGGACGAAGATAACTTTTACGCCCTCGGCCCTGGCTTGTCGGATCAGATCATCCACGCGCTTCTGAGAGGGGCTTTTTCCCTCCAGTTCGATCGCCTCCTGCTTCATCCGGTACCTGCGGGCGAAGTGTCCCAGGGCGGGGTGGTACACGTAGAAGGTCTTGCCTTCCAGCGGGGCAAGAGCCCCCTTAAGCTCTTTGTGCAGTTCTGTCAGGTCCTGCTGGAGTTTCCGGAGATTCGCGCGGAAATCGTCTTCGAACTCGGGGGCTTCGGTAATCAGCGCCTGGGCGATTCGCGGGGCGATGTGGTCGCGAACGAGGATCGGATCCAGCCAGATGTGCGGGTCCAGCCCGGCGTGGTCGTGGCCTTGATGTTCGTGATGGCCCTGATGTTCATCGTGGTCCTCGGCCTGGTCGTGTTCATGGTTTGCGTGGGCATCGCCGGGAAGCTGCTCGTGTTCCCCCTGGCCATGCGGTTCATGGCTTGGTTTGGAGAGGTCTTCCAGGTCCAGCCCCTCCTGTGTTTCGACGATTTTCACCTGGCCATAGGCTTCCGTTACCTTCCTGGCCAACTGGGACTCGAACGTCGTGCCGATGAGCACCAGCATCTGCGCATCTTCCAGCCAGACGTAATCGCGCATGGGCGGGTTGTAATTGTGCGGGTTCTTCCCGGGCCCGATGAGCGTCTTGATCTCCACGTGGTTGCCCCCGATCCGCTCGACCAAATCGGCCAGGGGCGCAAGACTGGCCGCGACGCGAACGGGCTGGCCCTTCCGGCGGGTTGCGGGTTCATCGCAGCCGGGCGCGAACAGGGCAGTGAGAACCAGGGCCGAGGTGAGGACAAGGGCAGGGATTCTCATGATCGCCCCCCCCTTCCGGCCGACTCCAGCGTGCAGGTCAGATGGACCTCGTGACAGTCACCGCACTCGGTGAGGCGGTGGGTCCGGGCGAACCTCTGCCAGTGTTCCTTCTGTCCGGCGCTGAGGATTCCCGTCCCGCCGCAGAGCGGACAGGCGGAATCCAGGGCGGCCAGGATCGCGTCGCGAATGAACTCACTGCGGTTTGGGACCGGACGAAGCGCTTCGAGCAGCGCCTCATCCACCTTCAGGCTGATCACCGATTGCTTCGCACTCATCGACAGGCTCCCGAAAGAAAGTGTTCCTGTCGATTATGGTATTACTTCGTAATACGATTATCAAATCGGCTGCGTATTTCGCTTCAGAAAACTTGCACGCTCAGCCGGTGTGTCGGGCGATCCAGTCCTCCAGCCAGGCCCAGGTGGCCTCGAGGTTCTTTGGCGCCGGTGGCGGGGCGGGGACGTCCCAGTCGGCCTGGACTTCGGCCCGACTCCGGGCGCGGAATTCCTCAGCCAGCTTCCGGAACGTCTGAGCCTGGGGTTTGGGGCGGTTCTCCACGGTCATCAGGCCCAGCGTGTATTCGAGCTCCTCCAGGCAAAAGTTGCGGGAGATGTCGTGGCTGCACCACCAGGTGAACCAGGTTGCCCCGGCCTTTGCGGCGCTGCGGATGGTTCTCTCCATGAACTCGGGGATGATCGATGCCGGCATCCACGCTTCGCTGGCCCCGAATTCCTGGATCCAGACAGGCTTGGCCGGATCGTTCGCATACGCCTTGGCCAGGGCGGTCATCGCCGCGGGCAGGTGGATCGACTGCGGATCCAATGGGCCGCACCGCTTGAGGGCGTGGGTGAACTCCACCCAGGCATGCAGGCTGACGATCTCCTGCGTTGCGGACAGGCCCTCGGGGCTGAAGGTGGCCTCTTTGAAGAAGGGCGCGTGATTGACGCCGTTGACGTGGACGCCCTCGGGAGCGATCTCGGCGCAGACGTCCAGCATGCGTTTGGACCAGGCATCTCCGGCCGTGCGGTTGCCCGTGCCCCAGCAGCAGTTGAGCTCGTTGCCCAGGTCAAAGCCCATGAAGTTCTTTCTGTCGGCGACCGCTTTGGCCAGCTCGCGAAGGTAGAACTCCTGCCGTTGGTTCATGAACGCATCGGTGAAGAAGTCGCGATTGCGCTCCCAGCCGGGATGGAAGGCATGGCCGGAGAGCCAGCCGCAGAACGCGGTGACCAGCACATCCAGGTTCCGCTCGGCCGCCAGGTCCATCACCGTCCCCAGCCTGTCCAAGTGGGCGGGGCTGACCCAGTCCGGGTCCGGATGGAACCAGGGCCAGATGGTCATCAGGCGGATGTGGTCGGCCCCGACGGCGGCAACCGCGTCGAGGTCCTCGGCAATCTCATCGGGAGCAAAGTCGTTCCAGCAGTAGTACCAGCGTTTGGAGGGCACGTAGTTGAGCCCGAACCGAAACTCGTTGATGCTTCGCATGTGTGTTCCTCAGTTGACCCAATGGCTGTTCTGTAAGGGGTGCAGGCTACGCCGGGCCTGCCGGCCGGTCCATGGCGAATCGGCCCGAAGGGATGGCAAATCCTGCAAGGGGCCTGCTCACCTGCCCGGGGCCTTGAGCGGGCATTCGATCACGCAGGGCTCAGCCACGACGGGGCGGAACTTCTTGATCGGGTCGTGGTGCGTCAGCGCCTCTGCCAGCGTATCGGGGGTAATGCGCTCGGGCGCTTCCACGTCGGCGGGCGAACCGATATATCCGAACCCGCTCTTGGCCGTCAGGGCGTATCGCTTGGACCAGTCGCAGCGCAGCGGATCGGTTCGGACGAAGCTGTATCGCTTTTCCTGGCAGGTGAGTTCCACCCGTTGGCCCGTAAAGGCCCGGGACGGGCAGGCCGAGATGCACGGCTCGTCGCAGGTTTGGCAGACATCCTGTTGGCTGCTGGGAGCCAGAAGATCGCCGGCTTGCAGCGGCGCGTCGGTCACCAGGGCCATTACCCGCTGACGCAGACCGAATTGGGGCGTGCAGAGGTGGCCGCTGGTGGTGAGCCACCCCAGCCCGGCCGCCACGGCCGCAAAGCGGTTCGAGAACAGATCCGGCTCGGGTTCGCGAGGGGTGGCGGTCAGCGAGGCCGTCTGTGTCAGATCTCCGGTGAGAACGGCCTTGTATCCCAGGTCGCGCAGGCGTTTGGCGAGGAACAGGCCGATCTGGCAGCCGATACGGTAGGTAACGTAGGTCTCGAAGCTGTAGGGTCCGACGGCCTCGGCGGGGGGGCGCGTCGCCTGGTCGAGCACCGCTGCGTGGTACCTCAGGCCAAAGACCAGCACGGACCTGGCCCCTTCGAGCCAATCGCCGGCCGTGCGGACCTGCCGTGTGTGGCTCGTGATTTCCGGTTTCCACGGGGTGTAGGGGGAGGAATTATCTCTGGCGTCGAGGATTTCCTGGCCTTCAAAGACGTCTCGGAGCTGGTCGGCGAGCTGGTCTATCCGTTCGACAGAGGCGACGCCTGTCAGGTCCGCACCCCATCTGCTTGCCAAGGCCCGGAGGTCTTCGGTGACGTCGGCCTGGGCGTTGCCGGCATCGAGTGACGCTTGGATCCGCGCGTTTCGTTCCTGCTCGGGCAGCTCCAGGCGGGTGACAATGGCGTTGGCGGCGACGGTCTTGCCGGCCATCTCGGGCATCGTAGCCAAAAGGCGATGGGGAGGTTGGGCATTGGGCGAATCGTCCGGCTGACAAGCCCGCCAGTGGAAGTCCATGTAGGTCCGGGCGCCCAGTTGCTCCAGTCCCCGGGTCAGGTCGTAGCAGAGCGAGTTGACCTGGTAGTGGGCGCCTTCCCTGACGCCCGGGTCCGAGGCCGTCAGGTCGGGATCGACCAGCAGCAGCACGGCCGAGGCAGCGCCGGGCAGGTATTTCTCCAGGTCGATTCGGTGTTCCTTGAGCGACTGGGCTGAGAAGACGATCAGCCGATCCGCACCGTCGGCCAGGGGCCTGGCCAGCAGTCGGTCAATCTGATCCCGCGTGGGAGAACTCCCCTCGTTGGGATACTTGCGCATCGGCGTGGTACTGTAGGACCGGTCGAAGCTCCGCAGGTGCTTAGGCAGGCAGTACTTGTGGCACTGGCCGGCCTCGCCCGCCCGCAGGCCGTGCTCGTGGACCTTTTCCAGGATCACCGCTTCATCGACCTTCTCGGGGATCTCCATATCCAGGTCCAGCTTGAAGTGCTCCGCCCAGGCGCATCGCCAGAGGTTCTTGTTGGGGAAGCGGTATTCGTAAGGGTCGATCTTGAGAACGTGTTCCCCGTCGATCTCCTTGGAAAGCGCGCCGGTGGGGCAGTGCTTGCGGCAGAGCATGCAGCGATCGCAGATGCTGCCCGGCTCGATCAGCGGGTCCGGCTCCAATTCGACGTCGGTGATGACGGTGATGAACCGCGCCCGCGAGCCGTACTCGGGCGTCATGGCCAGGCCGTTGTAGCCGATTTCCGCAAGCCCAGCCACCACGGCCATGTAGATGTGACTGACGTCCGGGGCGAAGATCGCGTCCAGCTCCTTGTACTGGTTGTAGCGCCAGATGTTGCTCGAGACGATGGGGATCGCTTTTGCACCCATGCGTTCCAGTTCCGATGCCAGGCGGTAGGACATCTCGTCGAGGCGCTGGTTCATCAGGTTCTGGGTATGGTAGGGACCCATGTGCTGGGGATGGCTTTCGCCGCCCAGTTCGATGCAGACGTCCGGGTAGTGGATGGCCATCACGATGACGGACTTCGCCTCGGGCATCAGGCCCTGGGGGCTCATCATCTTGGGTGCGTGCTTGCAGCGATCGATATCGCCGACGCCGACAAGATCGGCTCCGAGTTGGTAGGCTTTGTGCTTGATGCGGTCTTTGAGGGACATCGTGGGGCTCCTGCGAGGTTCAGACGGGCAGTGCGCCCGCAAGGGACTGGCCGACGTGGTCGGCGGTTTCTTGAAGTTGCTGGATCAGTTCTCTGCGGCGATCGGCGTCGCAGCGATACAGGGGGGCATAGACGCCGACCACCGCGGGTATTTCGCCTGGGCAGGGACGGATGGGGCAGGCGGCTGAGAACATCTCGCGCGGTTCATCGACGATGGCGCAGAGTTCTTTCCGCCCCAGGGGGGCCAGGGCCCGTTCGAGATGGGCTCGATCGGAAATGCCTTCCCAGTCATCCCCGGGCGGGCCGTTGTGTTCGAGGATCTGATCGAGCTGGGCCGCGTCGGCCAAGGCCGCCAGCATCCGGCCCGTGGGCTTGGCGAAGAAGCCGCTTTCCTCCACGCGGTCGTGGGAGACGGTGACAGCCCGGTCGGCCTGGGCCCGGGCGATCACCAGGCGGGCGCCTCGTGTCAGGATGGCCACCAGGGCCGATTCCATCTGTACCTGGACAAAGGGCCTCAGGCAGGTCTCGATGACTTCCTGAACGGCCGGTGCGTCAAAGCGGTTCGTGCTGCCCAGTTGTCGTACCTTGGGACCGGGAACGTAGAGCCCCCGGCCCTGCTGGTCGAGATAGCCGCAGTCGCAGAGGGTTTTGAGCAAGTTCCAGGCCGAGTTGGAACGCATCCCCATCGCCTCGGCCAGGTCTGACAGGGCGGCCGGGCTGCCCCCCAGGTCGGCTGCGATGACGCGATCGAGAAGGTTCAACGCCTTGCGAACGGATTGTACGGGTGATTTTTCCATAATGTAGATATACTTCTACAATATGGATCTCTCCGCGTCAAGCGTGTTTTTCAATGCTAATGCTTCTTGCCACTGATGGTGCATGATCAGACCGAGTGTTCGCGGCGATATTGGGTGGGAGTTGTGCCCAGGTCTTTGCGGAAGCTCCGGCTCATCTGTGTGGCGGACCGGAAGCCGCTTCGGGCCGCGATGTCCGGCATGGGCAGGTTGGTCTCGACGAGAAGTTCCTTCACCCGATCGACGCGCGTGCGGATAATGAACTCGCCGATCCCGCAACTGAGCCGCCTGCGGAACCGGCGTTCCAGGCTCCGCCGCGGCACCAGCGACACGCGGATCACGTCGTCCACCTTGATTTCCTCGCATACATTGTCCCGGATAAACCGCATCGCCCTCACCACGTCGGCATCCGGCGTCTGGAGGACGTTCGTGCTCTGGCGCTCCACCACCATCTTCGGCGGAACCAGCAGCACACGCTCCGAGAGTTCCTGGCCACGCATCAGCCGATCCAGCATCCCGGCGGCCTCGTAGCCGATGCGACGCCCGTTGTGGTCGATCGTGCTCAAGGGCGGGATCGACAACTCCGCCGTCACCTCGTCGTTCTCGACGCCCAGCATCGCCAGATCTTCCGGCACGGCAAGCCCGTGCTGATGCAGTTGGGCCAGCACACGGATCGCCAGGATGGAATTGAACGCGAACAGCCCCGCCGGTTTGGGCAGCCCCTGCATCCAGTCGGCCAGATCGTCGGTCACACCTCCCCCTGGGCCCCGGAAGTCGGGACACTGCCGGATATCGACTCGCCCCAGCATCTCTCCAAGCCGCCGGCAGAACGCTTCGTAACGCCGATCCGAGAACGGCGCGTTGGGCACCCCCATGTAGGCGAAGGTTTCCAGGCCCAGCGAGCCGAGATGCTCGGCCGCCAGTCGCCCGATCTCAAAGTCATCCGCGAACACCTGGGCAACGGGCAACTCGCTTTCCTCGACCAGTACGACCGGCAGCCCTGCGGTCAGCAAGCCCTTGAGGTCTTCGGCCCAACGGCCCTGTGTGATCAGTCCGTGAATCGGGCGATAGGTCTCCAGAAGCTCAGACGTCGGGTGATCCGTGTGCCGTGTGAAGACGACGTCCCACGGGCGATTGGTCTGCACCCAGTTGAGCACCCCCTCGGCCACCTGCATGCCGTAGGCGCGGTAGGCCTGCACCGTCAGCATCACGCGTGGACGATCAGAGATCCTGACTCTCTGGGGCATCGGACTCTCCTGGCTAACATTGGCGGGATATGCATAAATTTTAACCGCTTCTCGTCGAACGTCCAGCCCGAAATCCTGCTATTCTCCATCGTGTCAGGATGGCCCTGACGGTGGCCGGAGACACCGGCCTGGAAGAATCACGTCGTATCAACAGAAGGAGGTAGCACCATGAAGCGCCTTGTAACAGCAGCAATCCTCGTAGCCCTGACCGCGACCGCGGCCCAGGCAGCACCGATCGTCCTTTCTGTCCCTTACATAGACGGCTACAATTCGGTGGCTGACGAAAATGAGATGGGAACCAGCTTCAGTGACAGTTTTGCCTTTGATGGTGGCACTCTCACCGCAGCGTTTACCTCTGGATCTATTGCTGAACAGAGATCCGCAGATTATGTTTCTGCCGCTCTCATCTACTCCAGAAGAATGCAGGCGGGCAGAGACAAGTTTGACTGGTCCATCACCTTCACCGGTCTGGACAGCGCAAAAGAGTACAGTTTCGATCTGACCACCTGGGGTGCCGACGGGGTGACGTACGAATATACCCTCACCACCGGTTTGATTAACAACTCGGATCCCGCGGCACAATCTTGGACCTCTTACGATGGCAGCGATTCAGACGATGCGACGCAGGACTTCGACCCGCGCTACACCGTAACCTGGTCGTCGATTTCCCCTGACGCCTCAGGCACGGTTGCCTTTACCCATACCGGAACGGATGATTTAGCCGGCTTCCACACATTGAGCGGCGTGGGGATCGATGTCGTTCCCGAGCCGGCGACGATGAGTTTGTTGGGCCTGGGCGGGTTGGTGGCGCTGCGGCGCCGTCGCCGCTGAGGCCGGCCGAGAAAAGCTGTAAACCTGGCCTCCTCAAGCCATGCGGGCCGTGGGAAGCAATTCCTGCGGCCCGTCGGCTTATCCAGGCTGGTCGAGCGGCAAGGGAGAGTCCTTGGGCCCGGAGCACTCTTCACGGTATGAAAACGACCCGCCGGTGTCGAATGGATCGACGCCGGCGGGTCGCGGTCTTCGGTCTCAGGCGCCCGGGGGCACCTGGTTATTGCAGGTCAGAAGCTGGCCAGGTCCTGTTCTTCCTGCTGCTCGTGGGGGAAGAAGTCCTTCTCCTGCTTGGAGTCGGGGGCAAAACCCTTTTTGGAAGCGGCCTGTCTGGTCTTGCGGCTCGGCTGGGACGGGCCCCGCTGCTGCGAGGGTCCCTGATCGCCGTGGAAGTCTTGCGAAGGGGCCTGTGAGACGCTGCTGCTTCCGCCGACGAGTTTCTGGAGCTGGGCGACGAGGCCGTTGAGTTCCTCGGCCTGGCTGGAGAGTTCCTCGGCGGCCGAGGCGGACTCTTCGGCGTTGGCAGCGGCCTGCTGGGTGGCGGAATCCATCTGTCCGACGGCCTGGTTGATCTGTTCGATTCCCTGTGCCTGCTCGTCGGAGGAGGCGGCGATCTCGCTGACCAGGTCGTTGACCTTCTGAGAGCCTTCGGAAATTTCCGTCAGGGCACTGCCGACTTCCTGGCTGATCTCGACGCCACCGTCGGCGTTTTTCACGGCCGCTTCGATCATCTCGGCGGTGTTGCGGGCGGCTTCCCCTGCCCGCTGGGCCAGGTTGCGGACTTCTTCGGCCACCACGGCGAAACCCTTGCCTGCCTCGCCGGCCCGGGCTGCCTCGACGGCGGCATTGAGGGCAAGCAGGTTGGTCTGGAAGGCGATTTCGTCGATGGTCTTGACGATCTTGGCCGTCTCGTCCGAAGAGTTTTTGATGTCGTTGATGGCCTTGCTCATGCGTTGCATGGCCTGGCTGCCACGCTGAGCGCTTCCGGAGGCACTGCCGGCCAGTTGCTTGGCCTCGGCGGCGTTGCCGGCTGACTGCTTGATCATCGAGGTCATCTCTTCGAGGCTGGCAGTGGTCTCCTCGATGGCGGCGGCCTGTTCACTGGCACCTTCTGCCAGGGACTGGCTGGAAGAAGCTACCTGCCCCGAGGCAGAAGCGGTCTGCTCGCCCCCGGCCCGGAGGGAGGAGATGATCCGGTTGATCGGCTTGGTAATGCCGCGGGTGATGAAGACCGCCAGCAGCACGCCGATCACGATGGCCACCAGGGCCCCGCCGATCATCATCGCATTCGAGCGGGCAGTGGTGCTGGTGCGGTTTTCGGCCTGGGCGTCTCGGACGCTGTCGCAGGCGGACATGAAGTCCTTGGCTGCAACCACGAGCTTCTGGTATTCGGCGTCCTTCTGCTGATTGAGCTGGGCCCACTGCTTAAGGGCGGCGGCATATTCCCGGCCGCTGGTGCGAACCTTGCGAACCTGCTCCAGGCTCTGGTTATCGGTCAGTCGGCTCTCCAGGTCGTCGCAGAGTCCATATACCTCATCCATGACCTCCCCGTTGGCCTGGAGGTACTTGGCCTGGCCGGTGGTCATGTAGTCCCGGCGCGTCATGCCGGCCAAGCCTACCAGTTCGATAAGCTTGTTGGCCGCCTGGTTGCAGTGGAGTTGATTGTCCTGGATCCGGGCCGACTGGATCCGGGTCTGTTCGTATTCGTGGTGCTGATCGTCGCGGAGCTTCTTGATGGCTGCGACGCAATCGACGGCCGCCTTGAGCATGGCCTGGGTCTGCTGCTGGGAGGGATTCTCCAGCCAGGCCAGGAACCCGGTGACGTATGCCTTGTAGGTTCGTTCCACGTCGTGGGTCAACTGAACGGCCTCGGGTTCTTCCAACTGGTCGCGCAACTGGAGGTTCAGCGCGAGAATCTTCTCATTGACGCCCATCCATTCCTTGCGGACTTCCGGATCGTTCTCGCCCATCAGACTGATGCGCAGGGACTTGGCCTGAAAGACCATCAGCAGAAGCTGCTGGGCCTTTTCCGATGCGGAAAGGGCTTGTTGCTCGTGGGCGGTCATTTCCTTGCGGGTCCTTGCCAGATCTTCACGCTGCTGCTTTGCGATGGCCTGGGACTGAAGAAGGAACTCGGTGGCGGCTTTGCCCATTTCGACGGTCTGCTGCTTCTGCTGCTCGGTCAGGGAGACCATCTCCTTGAAAGCGGCATCGTAGGCACCGGCGGCCTGTCCGGCCCGCTGGACCTGCTGGACCTCTTCCGGATCGACGTTCTGGGCCAGTGTTTCTGCTTCGGCCTGGATCTCCTTGAGAAGACGATCTTCCTCCTGGGCGTACTGTTTTTCCTGCTTGTCGAGGAAGTAGAGGACTTGGATACGGGCTTCTCCGGTGAGTTCCTTTAGCCTCGAGGCGGAGCCGGCGTTGTCGGCGATGTCGCTCACACCAGAGAGGCCCGAATATCCCACGAATCCCACGGTGGCGGTCAGGATCAGAACGATCGCAAATCCGCCGAAGATCTTGCTACCCAGTTTCATGTCCTTGAACATCTACTTCTCCCTGTCTGAGGCGCCGGTGCGCCATTCAAAACACTTCCGCCCATCGGCGGAGACCACTAAAACGGATTCCAATACTCCTGCCCACCCCTTTCGAGGTCTGCAAGACCAGGGCATCGAACAGGAGAATTACTAGCTTTCCTCATCGGTTCATTTGTATTTGGCTTGAGGGAATATCAGGTTTTCTCTGTATTGTGCGTTTCGGTCCGTTCCCTGTTTCTTGTTCGTGAACAAAGCCGCCTGGATTTTTTGCCCATTTAGGGCCTCCAGATCGTTGACAGACCCGCAAGGGCGCCCTAGAATCTTCGGTCTGTCGTTACAGGCGTCGCCTCTCCGCACGGAGCGCCCCCGCAATGGCGGGGAATGGGCATGCACCTCGCAGCCGCATGTTCAGTCTCCCGGACAGGCCCCCAGCTGCGACCCAGAAAGAACGGTCTCGAACCCTCCAGGACGCCGGGGGAGAGGCACGACCGAAACCCAACCTTACCCGGTGGTGTAATTGGCAACACACAAGGTTTTGGTCCTTGCGTTCCAGGTTCAAGTCCTGGCCGGGTAGAAATATTCTGCCGCGCAGCCCTGTCGGCGCCGGCGTTTCCAGAGCGTATGTCCTTATCAGCGATCATCCTGGCGGCGGGTAAAGGTACCCGCATGAAGTCCGACCTGCCCAAGGTCCTCCACGAGGTCTGTGACAGGCCCATGGTCTGCTGGGTCATGGATGCCTGCCGCCAGGCGGGTTGCGACAAACTGCTGATGGTCATCGGCCACAAGGCTGAACTGGTCCAGGAAACTCTCGGCCAGGCCCCGGATGTCCAGTGGGTCGAGCAGAGGGAGCAACTGGGCACCGGACATGCCGTCATGGTCTGCCGCGAGCAACTGGCCTCGCTTACAGGCCCGGTGCTGGTCGTAGCCGGCGACGGCCCGTTGATCCACGCCGAAACGCTCGACAAGCTCATTGCCACCCACAACGCCCAGGGGGCAAGCTGCACGCTGGCGACCAGTATTCTTCCCGAGCCGGGCGCCTACGGTCGAATTCTCCGAGGCCCGGACGGGGGGCTTGTGGGTATCGTCGAAGCCAAGGATGCCGACCAGACGCAGCAACAGATTCGGGAAGTGAATGTCTCGCTTTACTGCTTCGATGCACAGGACCTGCTGGGCGCGCTGGATCATCTGACCAACGACAACGCCAAGGGCGAGTACTACCTGACGGATGTTCTGGGCATTCTGCGAGGCCAGGGCAAGTCCCTTGCAGCCGTGGCGGCCGTTCCCCCCGAAGATACCCTGAGCATCAACACGCTGGATCAACTGGCCGAGGTGGACCGGATTCTCCGCACCCGCCAAGGCCCGAAGGGGCAGGCGTGAACATGGGCGCAATGAAGCTATTCGGCGGCTCGAGCAGCAAGATGCTCGCCCAGAAGGTCAGCGATTACCTTGGGGTGAGCCTGGCCGAGGTGAACATTCGACCCTTCCCCGACGGGGAACTGATGGTCAAGATCGAAGAAGACGTCCGAGGCCGCGATGTCTTCTACATCCAGAGCACCTGCACGCCGGTCAACGACAATCTGATGGAGCTGCTGATCTTCATCGATTCAGCCCGGCGGGCCTCGGCCGAGCGGATCACCGCGGTGATTCCCTACTTCGGCTATGCCCGCCAGGACCGCAAGGACGAGGGGCGGGTACCCATTACCGCCAAGCTGGTGGCCAACATGATCGCCGCCTCCGGGGCCGACCGGGTCCTGACGGTGGACCTCCATGCCGCCCAGATCCAGGGTTTCTTCGATATTCCGGTGGACAACCTCTCGGCCGAGCCGGTCCTGAGCCGCTACTACTCCCAGTTGGAGCTGGAAGACCTGGTGCTTGTGAGTCCGGATGTGGGCAACGTCAAGCGGGCCAGGCTCTATGCCCAGCGTCTGGGGGGCGAGCTTGCGATCATCGACAAGCGTCGGGTGAGCGGCTCGGACACCGAGGTGGAGAACATCATCGGCCAGGTCGAGGGCAAGACGGTCCTGATGCTCGATGACATGATCTCCACGGCTGGGACGATCGCCAACGCGGCCAAGCTGGTCCGGCAGCGCGGGGCCAAGCGGATCCTGGTAGGCTGCACGCACCCGGTGCTTTGCGGCCCGGCGGCCCGGCGTCTCACCGAGGCCCCGATAGAGGAGATCGTGGTAACCGACACGCTTCCGGTAGGCCCGGAGAAGATGGAGAGCATCGGGAAGATCAAGGTGCTTTCGCTTTCGGCGCTTCTGGGCGAGGCGATACATCGAATACACAACAATGAATCTGTAAGCAGTCTGTTTTTATCGTTTGAGAACCACAGGCCCGCGGCGCCGATACGCTGAGCGGGTTCCATTGCAGCAAGAAGATACGGAGAGCGGACCATGGCAAAGTTGACGGCGAAACCGCGTGAGAAGACCGGCTCGCGTGCCTCGCGTGCCCTGCGCAGCGAGGGGTTGATCCCGGCGATCATTTACGGTCACGGCGAGACCCCCCAGGCGATTACGCTGTCGGAGCACGAGATCGAGGTGGCGATTCTCCACGGCGAGCGCGTGCTGGAGATGGACATCGAAGGCAAGGACCAGAACGTACTGGTCAAGGACGTGCAGTGGGATCTGTTTGGCCACGCCGTCCTCCACGTGGACCTGACGCGGGTGAACCTGGATGAGCAGGTCGAGGTGAGCGTGCCCATTCTTCTGCGAGGCACGCCCGAAGGCCAGCGGGAAGGTGGCGTGTTGAACCAGCAGCTCGACGAGATCACGGTCTCGTGCCTGGTCCGGTCGATCCCGGAAGAAATCGAATACAACATCCACGACATGCAGGTGGACGACCAGGTTTTCCTGCGGGATCTGGAATTGCCCGAGGGTGTGGAGCTCATCGACGATCCGGACGAACTGCTTTGCCAGTTGACGATCGTGGAAGAGGCCCCCGAGGTGGAAGAGGAAGAAGGCGCCGAAGCCCTGGCCGAGCCGGAAGTGATCGGCCAGGCCGAAACCGAGGAAGGCGAAGGCGAGGAGGGTGGGGAGGAATAACCTCCCTCGCCCTGGACGGTTGCTATGGGTCACGTTCCCGATCTCTCGCGTCGGCGCCTGGTGGTGGGCCTGGGAAACCCGGGCCGAAAGTACCGGCGAACGCGACACAACGTCGGTTTCGACGTGGTGGAACTGTTGGCCCAGCGGTGGCAGGCATGTGCGGCAAGGGCAGGGTTTGAATCCCGCCTGGCCGATGCTTCGCTTACCCGCAGCGGGCGCGTGGCCAAAGTAACGCTGCTCGAGCCGGAGACGTTCATGAACCGATCCGGACGGGCGGTGAAGCAGGCGGTGGACTTTTACAAGGCAGAGCCGGCTGAAGTGCTGGTGATTTTGGATGATATGAACCTTCCGCTGGGACAACTGCGGGCCCGCCCGGAAGGCAGCGCCGGAGGCCAGAAAGGCCTGGACGACATCCTCCGGCACCTGGGCACGCGAGAGGTTCCCAGGCTGCGGCTTGGGATAGGTCAGCCGCCGGCGAGTTGGGACCCGGCAGATTTTGTGCTGTCGCGTTTCTCCAACGAGGAACTCGAAGAGATACGAACGGCCCAGCAAGAGGCCGCCGATGCCGTCGAAGACTGGATCTTCGATGGGCTCGAGAGTGTGATGGAACGCTATAACCGAAAGAAAGACGCCTAAGCGAGGCGTCGCATTTTGCAGAAGGATCCAGAACGGAAAACGCCAATGGCAACGACGACTATGCACACGTACGAGGCGATGTTCCTGATCGATTCGGGCCAGGAGAATTTTGAGGCCGCCTGTGAACCGATCAATCGCGTGCTCGAGCGGAACAACGCGGAAGTTCTCGCCACCAAGCTCTGGGAAGAGCGTCGACTGGCCTACGAGATCAAAGGGCGCCGGCGCGGAACCTATGTCCTGGTCTATTTCAAGATGGACCCGGCCGAGGTGGTGGAGCTGGAGAACGACGCGAAACTGGATGAGAAGATCCTGCGGGTTCTGATTCTCCGCAACGAGGACGTCACCGACGAGGTCCTCAAGGCCGAGACCCCCGCGACCAACCCGCGGCGCGAGGAAGAAGGCGATTCGCGCCGTCGAGGAGGCCGACGCGGGGAAGATTCCGATTCCCGGAATGAGTCCAAAAGCCAGGCCGACGACAAGGCCGACGATAAGGCCGAGGACAAGGCCGAGGTCAAGGCTGAGGACCAAGCCAAGGACAAGGACTCCGGCGACGAAGACAAGGAGGATTCCGACGACTCGGAAGACTCCAGCGATTCGGACGATTCGGACAAAGATGGTGGCCAGGACGAGGACAGCGACGACAAGTAATGGCGTTGTCGGTTCGTGGCGGGAAGTCGTGCGATCCGGCTTGGCCCTGCGGCAGTGCCTGAACAAGGAGACCAGCGATGGCTAACTACAACAAGGTGATTCTGATCGGCAACCTGACGCGGGATCCGCAGTTGAGTTACCTGCCCAACAATCAGACCCCGGTGGTAGAGGTAGGCATCGCGGTCAACCGGACGTGGCGTGGCCAGGACGGCCAGCAACGCGAAGAGACGACATTTGTCGACTGCCGCTGCTATGGCCGCCAGGCCGAGGTGCTCAACCAGTACATGCGCAAGGGCAGGCCCCTGATGATCGAGGGTCGCCTGCAGCTTAGCCAGTGGGAAGCCCAGGACGGCTCGAAGCGGTCGAAGCTTCGTGTGATCATCGAGAACTTCCAGTTCCTCGGTGGGCGCGACGGCGGCGACAGCGGCGGTGGAGGCGGGGGGGACTACGGTCAGCAGCGCTCGCAGGGCGGCAACCAAGGCCAGAGCCGGGGCCCGGCCCCGGGCCGAGGACAGGCCCCGCGTCCCCAGGCTCCTTCGGGACAAGACGACTACGACGAACCGGTTCCGCCGGAGTACGAAGACGGCGGAGGCCAGGAAGACATCCCCTTCTGAGCCGCAGCCTATATTCCAACAGCTTTTGAAGATCAACATAAGGACGCAGCAACATGGCGAAGAGAAAACCAAAAGGTTCAGGCCGAAAGCGAAAACGCGGCGGACGCTTCCGCGAGCAGGCGAAGTGCCGCTTCTGTCGCGACAAGGTCGAGCAAGTGGATTACAAGGACATCACGGTCCTGAGCAAACTGACCACGCAACAGGGCAAGATGTTTTCCCGCAAGCGAAGCGGCAACTGCGCCAAGCATCAGCGCAGCACGCAGGCCGCGATCAAGCGGGCGCGTTTCCTGGCTCTGATGCCGTACGTGGGCTGAATTAAGCCTGATTCGAGAATAGGAGACCCCCATGAAGGTGCTTCTGCGAGAAAATGTCTATAACCTCGGCCAGATCGGCGACGTCGTGGACGTCAAGCCCGGCTATGCCCGCAACTACCTGTTGCCCCAGGGTATCGCCTTCCAGCCGACCGAGGCGAATATCAAGAAGGTCGAAGAGGACAAGCAGCGCTACCTGGAAGAGCTCGCCAAGCAGCGGGCGGAACTGGAAGCCAAGGCTGCGGTTGTCAACGACAAGGAAGTGACCATCTCCGCCCGGGCCAATGAAGAGGGTCACCTCTACGGCTCGGTGGGCCCGGCCCAGATTGCCGCCGCCCTGGCCGAAGAGAACGTCTTTGTCGAAGAGAAGTACATCGTCCTGGGTCAGCCCATCCGGCAACTGGACAAATACGACGTGGAGATCCGGTTCAACCCGGAAGTCTTCGCGACGGTCCATGTCTGGGTGGTTCCCACGCACGACAGCGATCAGCCGATCGAGGAAGCTCCCGAGGCCGAGGAAGAAGAGACCTTCCAAGCCGAAGGCGACGAGGCTCCGGCCTCTGAGGCGTCCCCGGAATAGCCCTGTTGAGCGGATTATTCAGCGGCCCCGCGCCCTTCGTCGGTCACGGGGCCGTTGTCTGTTTTCGCGCAGAGGGCGGTTTTTTTGCGGCCTAAGCTTCGCTGTCTGCGGCACCTGGGGCCCGACGGGCGCCAAGCGGCCTTTTGGCAGCTTGCGTTGCAGGCCCGGTCCCCCTTACCATGGGCTCCTGAATCATGTCGAACGTAGAACCGATCAGCACGGAAGCCTCCGATTCACGCTCGCAGAGCCTGCAGAAGCTGCCTCCCCAGTCCATCGAGGCCGAAGCCTGCGTCCTGGGCGCGATGATCCTCGATGCCCCGACCATCGACCAGGTCATCCTGCTTCTCAAGGGCGAGCATTTCTACCGACCCGCCCACCAGACGGTGTACCAGGTGCTGGTGGAGATGCACGACCAGAAACAGCCGATCGACCTGGTTACGGTCCGCGACGAGTTGAGCAAGCGCAAGCAACTGGAAGAAGTTGGGGGAGTGGAATACCTTGTCGCCTTGGCCGAGGGGGTCCCCAACGCCGCCAACGCCGAGTACTACGCCAATATCGTTCGGGATAAGTTTCTGCTTCGCAGCCTGATCACCGCCGGCAACGAAATGGTCCGCGAGGCCTACGACGCGCGAGATTTGGCCCAGGAGGTCATCGACCGAGCGGAGCAGCGGGTCTTCGAGATCCGCTCCTCGAACATCCAATCGGAGCTGCCCTCCATGCGGGAACTGCTCCAGACGACCTTCGAGACCCTCCAGGAAAACGACGGGCAACTTGTCACGGGCCTGGCCACCGGCTATCAGCGCCTCGACGAGTGCACCTGCGGCTTTCAGAAGGGGGAGATGATCATCCTGGCCGCCAGGCCCTCGATGGGCAAGACCTCGCTGCTGATGAACATGGCCGAGTACATGGCCGTGGTGGATCGCAAGCCGATCGCGTTCTTCTCGCTGGAGATGTCCTGCAACCAGATCGCCCAGCGCATGCTCAGCAGCCATGCGCGGTTCGACATGCAGCGGATGCGGCGCGGAATGATCGACCCGGAAGACTGGACGCAGTTGCAGATGTCAGCCAACGACCTGCAGGAGTGTCCGTTCTACATCGACGACACCGCCCTGCTGACGATTCTTCAGCTCCGGGCCAAGGCGCGCCGTCTCAAGAGCGCCCACGACATCCAGGCGATCTTCATCGATTACCTTCAGTTGATGAGCTACTCCGGCCGCGCCGACAGCCGGCAGGAACAGATTTCGGAGATCTCCCGGGGGATCAAGGCCTTGGCGCGGGAGCTGGATATCCCGGTCATTACCGCTGCCCAGTTGAACCGCGGCCCGGCGGATCGTCCCACGCACGTGCCTCGCATGAGCGACCTTCGCGAATCGGGCTCGCTGGAGCAGGATGCCGACGTGATCATGCTGCTGCACTGCGAAGATTACTACCACCGCGGCGAGACCGACTATCAGCCCACCGGGGTAACCGAGCTGATCGTGGCCAAGCAGCGGAACGGCCCGACGGACAACATACCGCTGACCTTCCTGCCCCAGTGCACACGGTTTGAAGCGGCTGCTCCGCAGCACTTCGGTTGATTCGCCTATCAGACACGCAGCAGCGATAGGACTGGAGTTCCCCTGAACCATTACACCCCCGGGAAGGACAACGAGGATGAGCACCGCCGGCAGAGCCCCGAATATTGTATGGTTTATCAGCGACGACACGGGCCTGGACATGCTCGGCTGCTTCGGCGGAAAGGTCCGGACGCCCAACATCGACCGCATCGCCGAAAAGGGCGTAAAGGCCGTGCGTTTTCACACGGTTCATCCCACGTGTACGCCCAGCCGATTCTGCTACCTGACGGGCACCTACGGGGGCCGATGCAAGGTCGAGAGCTTCCTGAAAGAGAACCCCACCGTCGAGCCGTACAACCTGGGTTTCAACGTGAAGGTCATCGACGAGAGCCCGAACATCGCCCGGCTTTTCCAGCAGAACGGCTACACGACCGGCCATGTGGGCAAGTGGCACGTAGGAAGGGGGCGAGGACAGGTGATCCAGGGCGGATACAATCTTGAGGACGACCCGGCCGATCCGGACGTCGCCCGCAGACTTGAGCAAGACTACCAGGCCATGTGCGACGAGGTCTCGCGGGTGGGGTATGACTACGTGGGCGGCCTGGTCTGGGGCAACACCGACGGGAGGCCTCTGGCGAAGCTGCGGCATCACAACCTGGAATGGCATACCGCTGCGGCGATGAACTTTCTGGATGAGCGAAAGCCCGACGAGCCGTTCTTCCTGACGGTGGCCACGACAACGATCCACGGGCCTCACCATGCCGAATCCCTCCGGGCTGATCCAAGAGCCTGCGAGTACGGCTACCTGGAGAAAGCCCCTGATGTGCAGCCCAGCCGTCAAAGCGTGATGGATCGCCTGGCCGAGGCGGACGGCGTCGAGATCAATCATGTCACCACCGGCGCCCTGTGGATGGACGATGCAGTCGGCGCGGTGGTCGATCATGTCGAGAAGATGGACCTGGCCGAGGATACGATCTTCATCTTCTCCACCGACCACGGGCCCGGAACGATCAGCGGAAAATTCACGATCTACCAGGGCGGAATGCGGATTCCCTTCTGCATGCGGTGGGATGGTCGGATTCCCGCCGGGAGCACCTGCGATGCGTTGCTGTGCAACGTGGACTTCCTGCCCACGCTGGCAGAGGCCTGTGGTATCGAGATCCCCGAGGACTACACACTGGACGGCATAAGCCGACTGGCCCAGTTGACGGGGGGAGCTCCAGACGACAGGGAGTTCTTGTACCACAGTTGGGGCTACTGCCGGGCGGTGGCGGACAAGAAGTGGAAGTACGCAGCCTGGCGGCACCCGGACGAGCAGATCAAGCAGATGAAGTCCGGTCAGGTGGAGATGGCCTTTTCGCAGTTCGGCAAACCCCAGGGCCATTACGAGATGCACCACTACCCGCATTATTTTGATCCGGACCAGCTCTACGACCTGGAAAACGACCCGGACGAGCAGAACAACCTGGCCCTGCTTCCGCAGTACTCAGACATCTTGAAGGAGATGCGCGAGAAACTGCGCGGCGTGCTGGAGACCTTCGATCATCCCTTCGACCTGGACCGGGTGGACCCGTTCATCACAAGCGGAACGCACGCGAAGCTCGCCCAGGCAAGCTTTGCAGATGAGAGGCCCTTCCAGGCCGACTGGTACAAGCAGCACGGGTACTGATTCGGGTGGTTGCCTACGCTTCGGCCAGGCCGAAGAATGCTTTGGCGTTCCGGGTGGTTCGGGCGGCGAAGGCCTCGAACGGGGTCTGGCGGATTGCGGCCAGGTGTTTGGCGGTGTGAACCACGTGGGCCGGCTGATTGGTGCGGATCTTCCGGATCGGCTCGGGCGTCAGGAAGGGCGCGTCGGTCTCGACGCAGATGCGGTCGTCGGGGGTGGCCAGGGCTGCCTGTCGGTTCTCGTCGGACTTCTTGAACGTCACGATCCCGCCATAGCTGATCCAGGCGCCGAAATCCAGGATGCGACGCGCGTGCTCCGGTCCGCCGGTAAAGGAGTGAAAGAGCACGTTCGGGCCGGCAATGGAGGACTCGGCCAGGATGGCCATGGTATCCTCGAAGGCTTCCCGGGTGTGGATGACGATCGGTTTGGCCAGCCCAAGGGCCAAGTCTATCTGGGCAGCCATTGCTTCCTGCTGGGCTTTTCGCGGGGAGTAGTCGTAATGGTAGTCGAGCCCGATTTCCCCGATGGCGACATTGCGTTCGTGCCGGGCCAGGGAGGCCATTTCGGTAAGGGCCTCATCGGAGGCATCCTTGGCGTCGTGTGGGTGGATCCCGGCCAGGCAGTACAGGCCCTGGATCCGGTCGACGAGCCTTACGGCCGCTCGGGTCTCTTCCAGGTCGGACGTTGCGCAGATGATGGGGTGCACTCCGGCCTGTCGGGCTTCCTCGACCACGCCGGCGGGGTCCTGTGCGAGTCGGCCTCTTGCGAGGTGGCAGTGGGTGTCGATGAGCTGGGTCATGCGGTAAAGGCGTCGGGTTGGTATTCGATGCGGGGTCGGCCTTGATCGGGCCAGACGATCGAGACGATGTCGTAGCGGACGTTGTAGCCGTCGGTGGGCCTGGTGGACAGGTAGTGACGGGCGACTTTGCGGATCCGTCTCTGCTTGTCTCGATTGACGGCGGCGGAGGGGTCGGTATATCGGTCGGTTCTGCGGGTCTTTACCTCTACGAAGCAGAGGGTCCAGGCGCCGGTGATTTTCCGGGTGGACTTGTCCAGTGCGATCAGGTCGACCTCACCGGCCGGGCATCGGTAGTTGCGGGCGAGGATCTTCAGGCCCCGGCGTTTGAGGAACTTCCCGGCCAAGGCTTCGCCGCTTGGTCCCCGGCTCTTTGCAGAGGGTTTTTTTGGACGTAGCCACCTTCCCAGCACGCTGGATTTATTTCTCTGCGGCGGGCTGCTTGACCTTCTTGGGGGCGCGGATTTCCTTGAGTCGCGTGGCCTTGCCGATGCGGTCTCGCAGGTAGTGGAGCTTGGCCCGGCGGACTTTACCGCTTCGCTGGACCTTGATATCGGCTACGCGCGGGCTGTGGACGGGGAAGATCCTCTCGACGCCCTCGTTGGCCACGATTCGCCTGACGGTGAAGGTCTCGCTGATTCCGGCGCCTTTTCGTCGAATGACGGTGCCGGTGAAGACCTGGATACGTTCCTTTTCGCCCTCGACGATTCGGACCGAGACATTGACGGTGTCGCCGATTTTGAACTCGGGCACGTCGGTCTTGAGGCTGGGGGCATTGGCTTTGGAGATCAGTTCCTGGCTCACGGTAATTCTCCCGGTTGTGTCTTTCTGCAGCGGTCAGGGGCCCTGGTGAAGGTCCTGTTGCCGGCGGAGGTAACTCTGCCACAAATCAGGCCTGCGGCGATACGTTCTCAGGCGGGCCTGGTCCTGTCGCCACCGGCGGATTCTCTCATGGTCGCCGCCCAGGAGGATCTCGGGCACTTCCAGCCCGCGGTATTCCCGGGGTCTGGTGTACTGCGGATACTCCAGCAGCGCCATGCTGAACGATTCTTCGGTTGTCGAATGATCCTTTCCCAGCGCCTTGGGCTGGAGGCGGACCACGGCATCGATCAGCGCCATGGCCGGGATCTCTCCACCGGAGAGGACGAAATCGCCGAGGCTGATTTCCTCATCGGCCAGGTGCGTTCGGATCCTCTCGTCGAAGCCTTCGTAATGCCCCGTCAGGAGGATCAGCCTCTCCTGCCGGGCCAACTCTTCCACCTTTGCCTGGTGGAGGGGCAGGCCCTGGGGGCTCAGCAAGACCACTTTGCCCGGCGGGTCGGGCAGCTCGTTTCGCAGATGCTCGACGGCGTCGAACATCGGCTGACATTTGAGCACCATTCCGGGCCCGCCGCCATAGGGCTTGTCATCGACGGTTCCGTAGCGATCCGGGGCAAAATCCCGCAGGTTCGTGCGGTGGATCTCTGCGGCTCCGGTTCTGACGGCCCGGCCCACGATGCTCGTGGAACATATTGCGTCGAACATCTCGCCAAACAGCGTAACGATGTCGATGCGCAGGGCCATGGCGATCGCCGCACAGGTTCTAAGCCCTGTGCTTCCGTAAAGTTACTGCTGCCTGGTGATCCCCTGCTTCTTGAGCAGGTTGCCGACGGTCTGGCTGGGCTGGGCGCCGACGCCAAGCCAGTAGCTGACGCGCTCGGCGTCGATCTTGCACTGCTTTTCTTCGTCCTGGGCAAGCGGATCGTACCAGCCGAGCTCTTCGATCACCCGACCGTTGCGGGGGTTCCGCGATTCGATCGCCGAGATACGGAAGAAGCTCCGGTGGGCCCGGCCCATCCGTTTCATTCTCAGTTTCACAGCCACGCGCTGATCTCCAGTTCTGTTAGCGCCTATCGCGCAGAATCTGCGCGACAAGGCATCATTTACCTTGCGTGAGAATCGAGCATTGTACCAGAGGAGAGCTCGACTGCAAGTATTTTGCCGGCAAAATCTCGCCTGCCTGCGGGGCCTACTTTCCGGTATATTCCAACGCACCGGCGTCGCGGCCCTTGCCGGCCGGGGCGTTGCCCAGGAAGTCCCGCAGGTGCGGACCGTCGAACTGCCATGCGTAAAGCTCCTGGATGCTCGTCTTGGCATCGGCCAGCGACCCGCCGGAGATCCGCAGGAATTCCAGCGTCGCGCCCAGGTGGTCTCCCTCGGGTGTCCCGCCGACGTAGACCGGGGCCCGGTTGGCCATCGAGACCTTCGGGCCTATTCCCGCCTCAGCGGCGTCCGCCTTGCCGTCGATGAAGAGCGTGACTTTGCCTCCCTGGCGGTCGCATTCGGCCAGCACGTGGTGCCATTGGCCGTCGTCGATCGCGCTTTGCGCGGTCACGGTGGCCGAGCCCTGCTTACCGCCGGCAAAGAGCTTGAGCTTTCCGCCTTGCTCGACCGTCAGGGCGTAGCCGGCCCGGCCATCGCGTTTCTGCATGATCACGCCCGAGCTGCCCTTGTCGAGCTTCAGGTAGGCTTCGATGATGAAGCTGCTGGTATCCAGGGCCGGGCTCTTGAGCTTACCCAGATTCGCGGGGGCGGGGGGACCGGCCGGAATCGAGACCCGAACCACCTTCTCTTTGTTGCCAAAACCGCCCGGCCCGGTGAAGACCATCAGGTTGAAGCCGGTCAGGCCCGCCTTGGCTTCGGGTTTGAACGTGAAGGTGTAGGAATCTTTGCCGGTTACTTCCTGCACAGCAGGCAGTCCAAGAACATTGAAGCCGCCCCAGCTGGTGCCCTGGGCCCAGTGCAGATGGGCCTCGACCTTCTTGCCCTTCTCGATGCCGTTGAGCTTGACGATGGCCTTGAAGGGCTCGCCGGGGATGATCTTCTCCGGGGTCTGGATGCTGATCCAGTCTTCGGGTTTGTGGGTCTTGATGGCCGGTGTCTTGCTGCCGGTTTGGTCCTTTTCTTCCGGAGAGAGCTTGAGCATGAGGTACTGGTCCTGGCCGTTGAGCTTCAAAGCCCCGGCGGGGGTCCAGGTTTCCAGCGGCCCGGTCACGTAGTCCTCGGCTCCGATTCCCACGCCCTTGAGCGGGAAGGTGGGTACCTTGTAGTACTCCTGCCTCTGGGTGTAGTCGGAGGTCAGGAACCAGTGGTCGTCGATGAGCACGGTGGGGTCTTCGTTGTTGCGAGCGAAGTTCCATTCCCCGACCATCGCATAGAGGCCCCAGGGGACGAAGACTCTCACGCCGTAATCGATGGCCTCGGTGCCGCTCTTGAGCCGGAAGTCCTGATTTTCGGGGTCGAGATAGGGGCTTTCCTCGATGCGCTTGCCCAGTTGGAAGGCCCGGGCGCCGCGTTTTTTGAGGGCCTGTCGCATGCTGTCCACGGTCTTGTGAGGCATGCCGTTGGCTTCGAAGACGCCGATGTTCTCGCTGTCGCCGACAAAGATATTGTTTGCGTAGGCCATCGTTTCGTATGCGAAGGTTTTGCCGACCTTGCCGACGTCGGCCTGGTTGGCCTGGTCTTCGCTTTCTGCCGGCCGGCCGTGCCAGAGAATCCACTCGCCGATATCTTCCCAGATATTCCCGGCAAACAGGTCGCGCCCTGCCTGGGGTGCCTGTCGGCGCGAGCCCACCACGAACCGGAAGATCGAGTTGTTGAAGACGGAGTTCTGGTAGCTGATGATCTCCTGGAAAGCGGAGGTATTCCCGTGGGGTCTGGCCTGGCTGCTGGTACCCCAGGCGATATTGTTGAACTGGTAGTTCTTGAACGAGCCGTCCATGTAGTATGCGAAGCCGAAATGCCGCTTCTGCCAGTTCCAGTACCCCCAGGGGTTGCCCGAGATGTTGTTGAACACATAGTGAGGCCCGCCCTGCCAGGTTTCGATATTGCCCCAGTCGTTGGTCCTGAGCAGACAGTGGGTGACCTTGTTGTGGTGGATAAGTACGCGGGAGAGGGGTACGTCGCCCAGGTATCCGCTGCTCTTGCCGCCGAAGATGAAGATTCCCGAGCCGTAGCAGCGGGTCAGGAAGTTGCCGGCCACCTCGAGTGTTTCGGCAAAGTTGACCCGGATCGCGTGGCCATTGTCGCTTCGGCCCGGCCTCATTCCCGCCCTGAAGACCCGGTTGCGAAGGACTTTCACGTCGCCGAGCTGTCCGATGGGCGGATGCTTCTTTCCCCAGCTCATGCCGTCGGCAATGCTGCAGACACCGTAATCGGTAAAGCCGATCTCGTTGTCGGTCAAGCGGACGTTGTCGACCCGGTCCTGGGCTCCGGCGGCCTTGATGCGAACGGGCAGGTTGACTTCATAGAAGCGGCAGTGGGAGACGTTGATTCCATCGGCAGAGCCCATGCAGCGGATGACCGCCTGGTCGGCGAAGCGTCGATGGGGGGTGTGGACGTTGGTAAAGGAGAAGGACAGCCCGCTGATCGAGACATTCTTCGTGCCGCTTTCCAGTTCGATCAGTGTGCCGTGGCGGGCGACCTCGATGGGCAGCCTGGCCGGATCTTCACCGCCGGGGGGCATGAGATAGAGCATGCCGGTGGATTCGTCGAACCACCACTCGCCCTCTTCATCGAGGAAATAGGGGGAATTCTCCAGGTAGTAGCGGTTTCCGCCGTAGATATTCCTGCCCCCACCACCCCAGAAGCCGGGGAAGTAGATCTTCGAGTTTTCTTCTTCGAAGTCGATAACCTCCCGGGCGCAAGGGGTGCCCATTACCGGGCCCCATTCCGTCCAGACATAGGCCTGGGTGTAGGCGTCGGCAGGGAGGGTCAGATTCTCCTTATCCACCGTCCAGTGGACCTGGACGTTTCGGTTGCCGACTTTTCTCTGGACCTTGCCGATCTGGTTCCATTTCCACTCGTACCAGTCGGCCATCACGTCCATCTGCCCGTCTTTGACCTTCCAGTTGGGTGTCCGGGCCAGGGGCAGGCGGGTGTCGCGTTGCTGGAGGTTCCAGACGCACCAGGGGCGCGGGCCTTTTCCGAGCTTGACGCGCCAGACTTTTCCCGGCTCGGGCAGGCCCTTGGGAGCGTCATTGGCTGGGACCTTTTCCCACTTGCCCGTCACGGGCCTGGAGCCGACAAAGAAGGCCTCGCCATTGCCGTATCGCGGGTCGCGGGTCAGCCGGATCGGGTTTTCCCCCGAGCCCTGGGGCTTGCCTTTCAGGCTGCCTCGATAGGTCACCCCGCCCCTGAAGACGTAGGTATCCACATTGGAAACGTCGGCGGTAATCCTGGAGGCGGGGTCCCACGGATGATGCTTCCAGGGCTTGTCGGGCGTGCCGGGATTGGCGTCGTTGCCGTCTTCGTAGTCGATGAACCGGACGGTCTTGCCTGGCTGGTACCTGTAGGGTTCCGGCGCCCAATCCAGGTCGCCTTCGGGCAGAACCTTTGCGTGGGGCTTCTGCCAGGAAAACTCCTGGGCAGGGAGGAGGGATGCTCCAAGGCCCAGCAGGAGGCTCAGTACCGCAATGGCTGGGAGAGTGAAATGACTTCGTGCCTTCATGGATGATTCTCCTTGTGTGCGAAGCGAAAGAATGTTTTCGATTGTGGACTGCCCGGAACCAGGACAGGCGAGTTCTGCTCTGCGGGCAGTCGGGCAAGGCGATCTGTCTTTGAAACAAGGATATCCGCACAAAGAGCCGCACAAAAGGCTTCATTCATATGCGCAGAGTCCCCTTAGCCCCGCATTGAGGTCAGAAAACCTGCGATAATTGTCCCCTTCTGAGCCCGTCAGGACTCACGAGATTGCGTCGAGAATGTCGTCTTCATTTTGAAAGGCCCCGGCCTCTGCATCGGCTTGAAGGGTTCGCCGCAAGTCTCGCAGTCGCACGACGGCCAGGGTCCTTTCCAGGATCTCCTGGGCGACTTCCTCTGCCGAGCGGTTCCGGCGGCGGCCCAGCTCTTCCAGTGTGCGCCCGGAGTCGTCGGGAATCTGGATGGTAAGCGCTTTTGTCATAGCCGGATTATAGCTCCAAGAGGGGGCCTGGTGGCTCGGAAATTGTCAGGAGCGGGAAGTCCTTTTGCCTGCGAGGATCCGGGACAGACCCATAAAGCCGCGGAGAACCAGCGTTGCCAGCAGCAGGAGCAGCAGCAGCGTCCAGATGTAGGTCAGGAAGTACCACAGATCGCCGTCCTGGATCATGTTGTCGAAACGCTCGCTGACCAGCCCGGAGACGGCGATGAGCACCGAGATGAGCACCATGGCCGCCAAGGTCCAGCGCAGGTCGCGCCCCACCGGGGCCAGGCGAATGGACAGGCAGGCGGCCAGGTACACGAACAGCGGAATCCGCCAGTCCAGCCAGTCCAACTGCTTCCAGGACTCCAGCATGCCCTTGACCAGGTCGAACTGGAACTTTGCGAGCTGCCAGAACTGGTCCCAGGTTTCGGGCAGTTGGCGGGGCAGACCCTTCCTTCCCCAGGGGACCCAGAGATCCGAGGAGATGACGAATTGGCGGATGGCGGGGGTTTCCAGCAGCGAGTACAGGGCGGTCAGGGCGGCCAGGGAGCCGAGAACGGCTGTCAGGGATGCCACGGCCGGGCCAACCACCTTCAGCCGGGGTGCGTCTTCGGTGACCGGTTCGCCGTCGGAGGGGCCCCTTCCGCTCTTGCCTGCGGGCATGAGCTGTACGCGGCGGATCTCCCCGCCGGTAATCAGCGTCCCGAAGATGTAGCCCATTTCCGAAACGAAGGTTCCCGGCAGGAGCAGCCAGTTGACCCAGAGGGGTTTGGACAACTGCGCCCAGAGCCGGTAGACGCCGATGCCGGCAAAGAGAATCGCAAAGAGCCAGACGGTGAATGCCACGTAGATCAAGCCGGATCCTTCCTGCTGAGTCTCGGGTGAATGACGAGAGTATCCGGTTCGGGAGCGTCAAATGCAAGCCCGGGGCAGGTTGAGCGATCCGCCGCTATTGCGGCAGGGGTCGTGGATTTGCTATGCTGGCATTTTCGACCCTTACCCCGGAAAGCCCAGCGATGAGCCAGATCCTCCAACCGTACAACATCATGGCCAAACCGGTCTGTGGCCGGTGCAACCTGGATTGCCAATACTGCTACTACACCATGAAGCCTCGGGAGCTGTATCCCGGCGTCGAGGACTTCATGATGACCGATGAGGTCCTCGAGGCCTATACCAGGCAGTACCTGGAGTCCAGCGGCGACCACGTGGACTTTGGCTGGCAGGGGGGCGAGCCGACAATGGCCGGACTGGACTTTTTCAGAAAGGCCGTCGCCCTCCAGAAGCAGTACGCCCGCCAGGGGCAGGTGGTCGCCAATGCCCTGCAGACCAACGGAACGCTGATTGACGAGGACTGGGCGAAGTTCCTGGCTGAGAACAAGTTCCTCGTGGGCCTGAGCCTGGACGGCCCGCCGCAGTGGCACGACTCCTTCCGGAAGGACCACGCGGGCAATCCCTCTTTCCACCGCGCCTGGGCCGGGCTGGAGCTTCTCCGCAAGCACGGAGCGGAGTTCAACGTGCTTGTCACGCTCAACAGCGCCAATGCCCCGCACGTGGGAGACATCTATCGCTACTTCACCAATCGCGGGATTCAGTACGTGCAGTTCATCCCGATTCTGGAACGCAAGCCCGACGGAACTCCCACGGATTTCTCCTGCACGGGCGAGCAGTTCGGGAAGTTCATGCTGGAGCTGTTCGACCTCTGGGCGCGTCGCGACGTGGGGAAGGTTTCGGAGAGGCTGATCGACAACGTGCTGCACCAGTTGATTTACGGTACGGCCTCGATGTGCTGTTACGCCGAGCGCTGCGCCAATGCCCACGTGCTGGAGTTCAACGGCGACTTGTACGTCTGCGACCACTTCGTCTACAAGGAGTGGAAGATCGGCAACATCCTGGAGCGCCCCCTGCCGGAGCTGGTGCGGGACGAGAAACTCGAAGAGTTTGCCGCCTACAAGACCGAACTGCCCAATGCCTGCCTCGAGTGCGAGTTTCTGCCCTTCTGTAAGGGCGGATGCCCCAAGCACCACATGCCCATCGGCACCGATCCCGAGCGGGTAAACCACTTCTGCAAGGGCTACAAGATGTTCTTCCGCGAGGCCCTGCCGGAACTGCAACGCATGGCCGAGTACATCAAGAAGGGCCAGACGCCCCCGCCCAAGGACGCTCCGGCGCCGGTGCCGGGCGCGGCGGGAGTACCCGGAGCCATGGGGCCCGGCGGCCCGGCGGGGGGCCCCTCCGCCCAGCCCCGGCGCAACGATCCCTGCCCCTGCGGTTCGGGACGGAAATACAAATCCTGCTGCGCGAAGAAATAGGGCGTTTCCTGGGCCTGGATGCCGGGCCTGTCTACAATCCCACATGGATCGGCTTTGGAAAATTCTTCGCCGCGTTCTGGTTGATTCGACACGCGAGTTCCTCTCAGACGAGGCCCCCCATCGGGCCGCTGCACTGGCCTTCTATTCGCTGTTCTCCCTGGTTCCGCTGTTGGTGCTGGTCATTCTGGCTGCGGGGCTGGTTTTCCGCAGTGCTCCGGCCCGGCTGGAACTGCTGGAATACGTCCAGAGCGTCGGGGGGCAGACCGCGAGGCAGGGAGTGGCCAGGGCGCTTTCCAACCTCCAGGACCGCCTGGCCTCACAGGGCTCGACGGCAGCGGTCGTGTTCAGCATTGTGGGCGTGCTTTTTGGAGCCAATGCGGTATTTCGAAACGTCCTGCTGTCATTGAACCAGGTCTGGGATGTCCCGACGCAGCATCATCGGAAGCTCTGGAGATTCGTTCGACGCCGGCTCTTCGGCTTTGCCCTGACCTTCGCAGCAGGGGCGGTGTTGCTCCTGGCCATGGCATTGAGTCTGGGTCTACAGGTGGTTCAGACATGGATCGAACCCTTGCCGCACAGTAATGCGCTGTGGGGTCTGGTGGATACGATCGGCTCGGTCGTGGTTTCGGCCGTTCTGGTCGCCCTGGTCTTTCGGATCGTTCCCGACGTTGAATTGCGTTGGCGGCATGTGGTCGTGGGGTCGTTCGCCACGGCCGTCCTGCTGGAGGTGGGCAAATGGGCGGTCGGGCTCTATCTGAGGCACAGCCGATTGGATTCCATCTACGGAGCGGCAGCATCGGTCTTTGTGCTGCTGGCCTGGGCGTATGTTTCCTGGATCATCTTCTTCTGGGGGGCGGAGTTCACATATACGCTCAATCGAGTACGGGGTAGAACCATCCGGGCCGAGTCCGGCGAAGAAGATGCCGATTCCCACGCCAATCAGTCCCCCCGGTAGATGCAGCGGGACCGTTCGGATTCCCAGATCGTAACAGCAGAGAGGATGGGAAGGTCTATGCAGATGCGATCCCAGAGGTATTTGGCGATCTGCTCGCTGGTGGACTGTTCCAGGCCCGGGATTTCATTGAGAATCGCGTGGTCCAGTTGTGAGATGATCGGCTCGACGGTTTTCTTGATCTGGCCGAAATCAACTACCCATCCGGTCTTGTCGTCCACGGGCCCCGTTACATGAATATCCACACGGTAGCTGTGCCCGTGCATTCGCTTGCACTTGTGACCCTCGGGCAGTCTGGGCAGGCTGTGGGCTGCCTCGAATCGGAATGTCCTGACCAGTTCGGCTTGCATACGGGAAATACTAGCCGGGCCGGGCCCCGGGGCCAAATGGAATCCGCTCCCGGCAGGGCTTACCTGCCCCTGTCCTGCCCGGGCCAGAGAAGCCGGTGAAGCTGGAGCCCGAGACGCACATTCGCGCGGGCATCGAGGATCCACTGGGCCAACTGCGTCGGGTCGAGTTTCCCGGCCACCGGAGACAAGGTCACCAGGCACCTTGCGGGCAGTTCGTACTGGGAGAGGATGCGGCAGGCGTAGTCGAAATCGTCCCGGTCGGCCAGGACGAATTTTACCTCGTCGATGTGGGTCAGGAGGTCCAGGTTCTCCCAGCGCATCTTCTCGGCCTGCCCGGATGAGGGGCACTTGATATCGACAATACGGACGACGCGCGGGTCGATCTCGGAGATATCCAGGGATCCGTTGGTCTCCAGGAGGGTTTCGTAGCCTTCGTCGCAGAAGCGTCCCAGGAGTGTGGGAGCTTCCGGGTGGATCAGCGGCTCGCCCCCGGTGAGTTCCACCCGGGGCAGGTCCAACTGTTCGACGCGGCGGACGATGGCTTCCAAGCTCATCTCCTCGCCTCCCTCCCAGGCATACTGGCTGTCGCACCACTTGCAGCGCAGGTTGCACCCGGCCAGTCGGACAAAGGAACAGGGCATGCCCGCCCGGACGCCCTCTCCCTGGAGACTCCGGAAGATCTCAACGACTTGCATGGTTTTGCTCATGGGGGCATTGTATCCGATAACCGAATCGAAGTAGACTCTTTGCATGCCAAAAAGCCGGGTTATCCTGATCCTCCTTCTGGCCCTGACGTTTCGCCTGCAGATCTGGGCGGTGGGTTTGGCCAATCGCGACCGCGACGACTGGGGCCTCTACTACGGGTTCGGCGTCCTGGCCGAAATGCTTACCCCCGACAGCTACGATTACCTGAGGTACTGGGATGCCTGGGGCAGCGATGCCGACGGGCTCACCGCCCTGCGAACCCCGGGCTATCCGGTGCTGCTGGAGTTGGCAGGGACGCCGGAAATCCGTTTCGGCCTGACGATTGTCCTCCTGCTCCAACTGGTGTTTGAAGCGGTGACGACCTGGCTGGTCATGCACTGGGCCTGCCGCGGGTGGGGAAGCCGGGCAGGAACCGTTGCGGGGCTGCTCTACGCTCTGAGTCCCGTCAGTGCCTCTGCGAGCCTGCGGGTGCTCAGCGAGACCTCCTTTGCCCTGCTTCTCACGGCCGGGATGGTCCTGGCCACCCGGGCCCTGCAGACAAAGGAGCACCGGAAACTCACCTGGGGGGTCTTGCTGCTGATCGCGGCCTGCTATTTTCGCCCGATCGGTTTGATTCCCCTCTGCGTCCTGGGGGCAGCTCTGGTTGTTGGGTGGCTCGGGTCCCGTCGGTCCCGGCAGGCGGGCAGAGCGCTTGGCCTCTGGGCCTGTCTGACGGTTCTGTGCATCGGTCCCTGGGTGGTCCGCAATGGACTGACCCACGGCTACTGGGGCTTCAGTGCGATTGCGTCGGTGAACCTGATCAAGTACGAAGCCCCGGCCACCCTGGCCCAGGTGGGAGAATCGGCCCAGGAAGAAGCCGGGCAGGCCGAATCGGACACCCGGGATGCCCCGCAGGCCGGGGAACAGGAGGAAGATCCTGACGGGCAGGCAGAGGCCCAACCGTCTGAAAAGAACGCCCGCAGAGGCCCAGAGGCCTTCTGGCAGGAGTTGCGACGGGAGAGATCCGAGGCGGTCGGGGTGCTTGCTTCCCATCCGTTTGCATGGGCGTGGATGCACTTGCGCAGCAGTCTGGCCACATTGCTTCCGGGGGTGACCGACGCGATGGAAGTAGCCGGCTGGACGGCGGGGCAGAAGGGGACGCTGGAGGTGTTGAATCGACGAGGTCTATGGGCCGCGGTTGAGCACTATTTTGGCGGGCAGCTGTGGCTTGTTGCCCTGGCCGGACCTTTCCTGCTCCTTCTGGCCGTGAAATACCTTCTGGCTCTTGCGGCTTGTTTTGGGCTTTTGGCGGGGGGGATCCGTCTGCATCGGGCCTGGCTCGTTCTGAGCTTCCTGACGATGCTTTTTGCGGGTGGCCCTGCCTCCACGCCCCGTTTCCGGGTGCCATTGGAGCCGATGCTCTGCGTCGGGGCGGGAGTCGGACTGGTCCTGCTGCTCTCGGGCAGAGGACAACGAGCAGATCGCAGGGCGAGGGACTGATCAGCGGTCGTGCCTGGGCCTTGGCAGGAGGAATCGCTGGTACCATTTCTGGCCCATCACGCGCGGTCTCCAGATGGCATCGATGGTGGGGGTGAGGGTATTCATGAACAGCACCGCAATGCCGGTGGGAATCGGCAACGGGGTGTAGATGCGCAGGAGCATGGCCAGAATGCCGCACCCGATGCCAAAGAGAACCTGTCCGCCCCGTGTCACGGGTCGGGACGTCATCTCCGGGGCCAGGAAGAATGCAGCCAGGAGCATTTGACCGCTGAGCAGATGGTAGAGGATCAGGAGAAAGCCCGTCGCTGCGCCCTCATGGAAGAAGGGTATCCAGACGCTCCGGACCGTCTGGCCATGCCCGGCCAGGTGCACCGGAGCGATGGCGGCGACCAGGGAGGCGGAGATCAGCATGGAAAGCGGCAGGTGGGCTTTGACGTAGTTTCGGTAGATCAGGTACAAGCCCGAGACGAGTATCAGTACCGCGCAGGTTTCGCCGATGCCCCCTGGCCTGGCCCCGTAGAGCATGTCCCGGATGGGCGGGAGCCGGTCGATCAGGGCGGGGCGGGCCCGGTCGATCCCGGCCGGTACGTAGGCAATGGCGCTGAAGGCGGGCGACTGGTTGTCGTAGAGCTCATCCAGCGTGTCGGCCGGACGCTTCAGCGCAAAGGCGTCGGCCCCCTGGGGCGGCTTGGCGGTACTCCACTGACGATACTCCTTCGGTCTGGCCTCTTGGCGGATGTCGCCTCGAAGCAGCTTCTGCCGGCTCAGCAGGGGCCAAGTGGGCGGGTTGAGCAGGACAGGAAACATGACCGCCACAGCCAGCATTCCCACCAGGGCGGGCTGCCAGAGGAAGTGGCCCACTCCGCCGAAGACGGCCTTGCCCAGAACAATGGCAAAGGCCCCGGCAATGACCGGCACGTACCAGGGGACGAAGGGGGGCAGGGTGGCGGCCAGCAGAACCCCGGTCAGGTAGGCGTGGCTGCGTCCAAGCAGGGCGGGGCTGCGAGCAACGCGAAAGAAGACTCTCTCGACAAGGACGCAGGTCGCCACCGAGAGCAGAGCCACCACGCCCGCCCGCCAGCCGAACAGCGTCAGGCCCGCAAGCACCGGGACGCAGGCAGCCAGCAGCGTGACGGTGTAGACCGTTCTTGCGGTTTCCGGGGCATGGAGGAACGGGGACTGGATGGCGAAGAACTGCTGGCGTTTGGCCTGTGGGGCGGCCGGCTCGACCTTGGGTGACGAAGCCATCATTTTGTCCCCTTCCCGGAAGCGCCGGCGCGGTGTCGCAACTGGAAGAGGTTTCGCTTGAGCCTGCGAATGCGCTGACTCAGGGGCAGCCTGGCCGGGCAGACATAGCTGCAGAGCCCGCACTCGACACAGGCCAGCGCTCCGGCCCGGTCGGCAAAAGCGATATCTCCAAGTTCGAACGCGTCGTTCAAGGCGGCTACATTCAGCCGGGCCGGGCAATGGTCGGTGCACCATCCGCACCGCATGCAGGGCGAGGGCAGGGGCAACTCGGGCGTCTGGAGGATGAGCAATGCATCTGTGGAAGGGCTCAATACGGCATCTTCGGCCAGGCGCGTGCCGAACATGGGCCCGCCATGGACGACCGGCTGCTGCGCAGTGGCAGCGAGTTCCAGGCAGTCCATGCCAAAGGGAGCCCAGTAGTTGCCCGGGGCGGGGGCGTTTTCTCCAGCGACCGTGACCACCCGATGCGTCGAGGGCTCTCGGCCTGCGATCCACCTGTAGACAGCCAGGCAGGTCGGAGGGGCCACCACCGCCACCTCCAGACTCAGCGGGCCGGCCCCTACGGGGACTTCCCGCCCGGTGAGGACCTTGACCAGCAGGTGGTCGGCTCCGATGGGATACTTGTTGTGCAGGGAGACGCGGCCTATGTCGTGTGAACGGGTCGGCTCGATCAGTCCGCGGTAGTCATCCGTGCGTCGGTTGTCCACCGCGATCAGGCTGCTGCGGACCTCCAGGGCTTTTGCCAGAATGGCCAGTCCCCGGATGACCTCCGGACCGTAGTGGCGGAGCATGGCGTGCTCGGCCGTCACATACGGCTGGTTCTCCATTCCATTGCAGATGAGCACGCGGCAACGTCTCTGGCGGGCGCGCTGAAGCCAGAGGTGCAGCGGCTGGGTTCGCCGGCCGAAGGTGGTCAAGCCGCCGCTGCGCATCTGCTCTCGAAGGGTTTCGGGCGAGGCCTGCTTCCAGTCGAAATCCGGCGCGACAGGCTGAGGGTTGGCCGGGGCCTCCAGGTCGGTCAATTCCAGCGCGGGCTGGGAGACAAAACCATCCCGGTCGGCCACCTGGACGCTTCGGACCGCTCCGACACGCCCGGCCAGGGGGGCGTGAATATCGATGCCGGTCTCGTCGGTGGCCTTGGCCAGGCACTGGTGGGCCTGGACGCGTTGGCCGGCTTGGACGATCCGCTGGGCCACGGTGCGTCCGCAGGGCTTGAGAGGCAGAAGCAGTCGGCTGGGCTTTGGTACAGGAAGGATCGGCGCGTGGAGCGTTTCGTGCTTTTCGTCGGGAAGATCTATGCCCCCCGCGAACGACCCGGAACGTCTCAGGCGAATCGCTTTCACTCGGTCCCTTCAGTGCTGCGGGCTTTGAGTTTGCTGGCGGTGGGCGCGATAATGCCCTTGTTCAGCGCCCGGTCGATGTTGCGGATGGCCTGTCGAAGCCGCTGTTCGTTTTCCACCAGGGCAACGCGGACGAAGCCTTCTCCCTGCTGGCCAAAGGCTCGGCCCGGGGCCAGGGCGACTTCCGCCTGGTCCATCAGGCGCAGGGCGAAGTCGATGGTGCTCTGGCCCTGGAGGTGTTGCTCGGGGATCTTGGCCCAGACGAACATGCTTGCCCGGGGCCTGGCGACCTCCCAGCCTGCGCGTCGGAGCCCGTCGACGACCAGGTCCCGGCGCTTGGCGTACAGGCTTGCCTGGGCCTGGGCGTCCTGGTCGGCGGTGCGCAGCGCGATGATGCTGGCCACCTGGATGGGGGTGAAAATCCCGTAGTCGTAGTAGCCCTTGATGGTGGCCAGGGCGCGGATCATCTCGGCGTTGCCCACACAGAAACCGATGCGCCAGCCGGCCATGTTGTACGGCTTGGACATCGTCATGAACTCCACGCCCACTTCCTTGGCGCCGGAGGCCTGGAGGAAGCTCGGGGCCTGGTAGCCGTCAAAGCAGGTACGCCCGTAGGCGAAGTCGTGCACGACCATGATGTTGTGTTTCCGGGCGAGGTTCACCACGTGTTCAAAGAAGCCCGGATCGTCGACGGTCATCGCGGTGGGATTGTGCGGGTAGTTGAGAATCAGCAGCTTGGGCTTGGGATACAGATGCTCGACCACGTAGGCGATGCGCTTGAGGAAGGCATCGTCGTTTCCCAGCGGAACGTTGATCACGTTCCCCCCCGCCAGGGCGACACCGTAGACGTGGATGGGGAAATACGGGTCGCCGACTACCGCGGTATCCCCCATGCTCATCAGGGCCAGGCACAGATGGCTGAAGCCTTCCTTGGAGCCGATGGTGGCGATGACCTCGGTCGCCGGATCCACCTGCACGCCGTAGCGGCTCTGGTAGAGCTTGGCCACTTCCCGGCGAAGGTGGGGGATGCCGATGGACTGGCTGTACCCGTGGGTGCGAGGGTCGTTGGCGCACTCGCTGAGCTTGTCGATGACCTGCTGGGGAGGCGGATCCATCGGGTTACCCATGCCCAGATCGATGATATCCACACCGGAGCGGCGCTTCTCATATTTCATCCGGTTGAGCTGGCCGAACAGGTACGGTGGCAGACGCCGCAGGCGCGGCGAGACATTGATGTTCCAGGATTCACTCACGGCTGATTGCGGGTCCTATCGGAGGCGCCGCTGCGCTTACGGGCGGCCTCGTGCTGTTGTTTGAGGATCGGATGGACGAAGAGGATTTTACCTTCCTCAAGGGCCTGACGGAACAGTTGATTCAGGATCAGGGGCTTTTGGGAATCGACGATCCGGGCACGGACGTCCTTGCGGAGCTTGTCGCGGACGTCCTCGAATTCCACGTCGGCCGGCGGAATGATCTCCTCGAGCTTGAGCAGGTGGAAACTCTTGCCGATCATGATCACCTCGCTGATCTGCCCTGGTTCGGACAATCGCATCGCGCTTTTTCGCAGTTGCTCGGGGACCGTCTCATCGCGGGAGCCGAAGGGCTCGAGCAGCCCCCCGGCCGAGGCCGTGGGACCCATGGAATTCTGACGGACCAGCGCGGTGAATTCCTCGCCCCTCTCCAGCCGCTGGAGCATGTGCTGCGCTGCGGGCAGGGAGGGAAGCTGCATGTGTCGCACCCGGACCTTCTGCTGGTATTGACGTGCGAACTCCTTGCGGAGCATTTCCTCGCTGATCTCCACGTCCTTTGCGGCAATCTTGCCCAGCAGGGCATTGCGGTGCAGGACCATCTGCCAGACCTGCTCTGTCACGCCGAGGTTCTGTATCAACTGGGGCTGCATGCTTCGCCGCTGGGCCGGGTCCTGAACCTGTGGGATCATCTTGGCAAGCTGAATGTCGCGTTCTTCCTCGATGTCCTCTCGGGTAACCTGGATTCCCATCTCCTGGGCCTCTTGGCGAACCAGGCGGTCGGCGATCATCTGCTGGGCAAGCTTGTAGCCGCTTTCGGTGATCAGGGCGTCGGTAAGGGGTTTTAGGTACAGGACTTCGCCGTTGACGATGGCCATCACGTCCCGCCGGCCCCGGGGGGGCAGGTCGGAAGGTTCTTCAGATTCGTCGGCGACGGCCCCGGAATCCAATGCCCCCGGCTGGGGGGGGCGTGACGACTCTTCCGTCGGGGCCGGTCCCCGAGGCGGTTCTGCCGAGTCCTGGTCGCTGCGAACCTGCGGATTGCCTGTTCCGGCGGAATCGCAGCCGATAAGCAACCCCAAGGCCACCATCGTGGAGAAAATCGCTGTCCATCGGCGCATGGAATACCTCTTGAAAGTTCGGTCGGATTTCGTTGTTTGACACTGTTGAGAGTACCGCCGGGCCCGGGCGGAGTCAAACGCTCTTGTGCCTGGGGGGCCTCACTGGCAGGGGCGAACCATCACCCGCCTGGCCATGCCCCGCCCGAGCATGAGGCGCGTGTCCTTGACGGAGATGATGATCGGCCCGTAGCGGGCGTGGCTGATCACCCTGAAACGAACTCCGGGCAACAGGCCCATCTCGGCCATGCGGTGCTGAAACTCGTGACCTCCGTGCATGGAAAGCAGCAGGACCTCCTGGCCGGTGGATGCGGCCGAGAGGGAAATTTCACTGCCCGGATGCGCGGGGGTTGGCTGAGGATCGCGGGGTGTGGGTCGGGGCATTACTTCGGGCCTTTTTGCTCGGGGCTCTCCTGCTGGGCAAGATGGCGATGGAAGGACTCGATGAACCGGGACGAGACGGCCGGGTCCTGCTGGATGTGCTCTGTCAACTCGGCCAGGCGGTCCAGGACGGCTGCGTCGACGGCATGTTCCATGCGACAGGCGTTGGCGTCGGCGCGGGAGTGGTCCAGGCCCAGGATTTCGGTAAGAAACTCTCTGAGCACGCGATGCCTTCGCTGGATTTCCAGAGCCAGTCTGGATCCCTTCTCGGTGAGGGTGACCGTGTGGTAGGCTTCGTAGTTGACCAGTTCGCGCTGGGCGAGGGTCTTCATGGCGCTGGTGACGGCCGGCTTGCCCACGCCGATATGCGAGGCAATATCGCTGATGCGGGCAGAATCGGTCTCCTGCTCGAGACGCAGCACCGCTTCGAGATAGTCCTGAAGGGCAGGGGTAATTTCATGCAGTTGGGTGGGCATGCGAGCTCCGGCGAAAGTTCACCGGATGAAACAATACCCTGTGGAGCCTGCCTTGTCAAATGTTCGGTTTCGTTGATGGCGTACGGGAGAAGGTTCGGCAGGAGGGAATCCTTCTGCCACGCAGAGCAGGAGCAGCCCAGGCCCGGCCGGCATGGGGACCGCAGAGCAGGGGCTACTTGACCATCTCCCCGATGGCCTGGGCGCCTTGCTCGGTCTGGCCCTCGATTTTCATCAGGTACCAGCCGGCAAGGGTTCGCAGGGGCAGGCGGTATCGGTCTTTGCGGGTGAGGATTTCCAGAAGAACCGGGGTGGCTTCCTTGCGGGCGAATTTGCCCATGGCAAAGGCTGCGTAGGCACTGAGTCTCTCGTAGGGGCTTTCGAGCAGAGGTTGGGCGATGGCGGCGACGGCCTGGCTCCGGGCCCGGGGCAGTCCTGCCGCTACGGTGGCCTGGAATGCGTCATAACGCCGGGCGAGGAGTTCCTGAAGCTTCACGCGGGCGGCGGGGGTGTTCAGGTCGGCCAGGATCGCCACGCTCTGCTGGACGATGGCCACATCCGGACCTCGCGGGGTGCCTCTTTCACGAATGGATTCCAGAAGCGCCAGCAGGGGCTGATCGTACGCCTGGACATAGTCTTTTTCGTCGCGGAAGTCCATCCGGGCTCTTCCCAGCACGTACTCGATCACAATGGGCTGGTCACGTTCCAGGGCGACCTGGGCCAATCGGGCTACCTGAGAGGCCTCGCCGGCTGAGCGGGCCTGTTCGAATCTGGCCAGGGCTCCCAGCAGCCCCTGCCGCCCGGCCAGGAGGGTCAGCGAGCCGGTGTCTCCGGCTTCCTGGACCAGCAGGTGCAGCAGGTGGGGCACGAGGTGCTCCGGGGCCTGGACCAGGGACTTGATCAGTCTTTTCTTGCCGTCGGGGGCGACGTTCAGGACGGACTTGTGGGCCTGGAGACGAACCCGGATGTCCATTCGGTCGTCGTCGGCGATGGCCTGGGCGATATCCACGGCCTGGGCGACCTGAAGAGCCTCGATTTCCGAAAGGGCCAACATGATCGCGCTGGTGGATGTCCGCGGATGGGTGAGCTTCTGCTTGAGCGGATCGTGATAGACGTTCTGGCCTATGGACAGCAGGGCCACCGCGGACATCACCTGTGTGGGCAGATCGGGTTCTCTGCGGTCATCTTCTCCGGTGTAGGCCAGTCTTTCCAGTGTCTTGCGGGCCAGGTGCCCCTGGCCGATCTTGACCAGACAGCGAGCGGCGATGCACTGGAGATCGTAGCTGTCGGCTTCGAGTTGGGCCAGAAGGTCCTGCTTGTCCAGCGCATCGAGTTGGCTGAGGTAGATCAGCGTCTCGCTGCGGATGGAAAGGTTGGTGTCCTGGAGGAAGGGCCTGAGCAGGCCGGGTGCCTGGTCCTCCCGGGCCAGGTCCATGATGCCCTGGGGGGCCATTCTGCGAAAGGCGGGATCCTTGCTCTGGCCCAGGGCGATGAAGACGCCCAGGGCTTCGGGTTCTTCGGTCTGTTTGAGCGTGGCCAGGATCAGGGCCTTGTTCTTCTTGTCTTTTGCCGCCTGGGCAAGCTCTTCCAGGGCCCTTTGGGTGTGCTCGCCCGCAAAGGCCCAGGAGGGACAGGTCATCAGCAGGGCAAGCAGAATGGAAGCTGGTTTCACCGGGGTCTCCCGCGGTTGAGGGTTTTTCGGTTGTTGCCTCGTGCATCCGGTTCCGTCCGCTCCGGGCCGGGATAAGTCCGATCCGGCAGAAGGCGGTTCAGGACTGGCCGGCATAGTCGGCCACGTCGGGTTCTTCGACGGCCTGGAGAAGTTTGTCGACGATATCGTCGGGCCCGAGCCCTTCAGCGTCGGCAGTGAAGTTCGTAAACAGACGATGCCGCAGTACGTGATGGGCCACGCCCCGGACGTCCTCGGCTGCGACGTTGAAGCGTCCGTGGAGCAGGGCGCGGCTCTTGGCGCCCAGGACGAGATACTGGGCGGCCCGGGGCCCGGCCCCCCAGGAGAGATACTCGCCGACAAAGTCCGGCGCGGTGGGGTCCCCGGGCCTGGAAGCCCGGACGAGGTTCACCGCGTAGTCTACCACGTGCTGGGAGACGGGCATCTTTCGGACGATCTTCTGCAGGGCCAGGATGTCCTCTGCCGAGAGGACCGCCTGGGGACTGGCGGCCAGGTCGGTCGTCGTGGATCGGACGATCTGGCGTTCTTCGTCGCGTGAGGGATAGTCCACCTTGACCATGAACATGAAGCGGTCCAACTGGGCCTCTGGCAGGGGGTAGGTTCCTTCCTGCTCGATGGGGTTCTGGGTGGCCAGGACGAAAAACGGCAGGGAGAGTTCGTAGGTCTCTCCCCCGGCGCTGACGTGGTATTCCTGCATGGCCTGGAGCAGGGCGGCCTGGGTTTTGGGGGGCGTTCGATTGATCTCGTCGGCCAGGATGATATTGGCGAAGACGGGGCCCTTGACGAATCGAAAGGCCCGCCGGCCGGTGGTGCGGTCTTCCTCGATGATATCGGTACCGGTGATGTCCGAGGGCATCAGGTCGGGGGTGAACTGGATCCGGTTGAAGGTAAGATGGAGCACATCGGCCAGGGTGGAGATCATCAATGTCTTGGCCAGTCCCGGGACCCCCACCAGCAGGCAGTGTCCACGGGAGATCATCGCCTGGAGCAGCAGTTCCAGAACGGCGTCTTGTCCGACGATGACCTTGTGAATCTCGGAGAACATCCGGGCCTTGGTGGTCCGGAGCTTTTCGATGATTCGCACGTCGCCGGGTTGTCTGGGCTGCTCGGCCATGAGGGCCTCCTTGCCTGGAAGGGACATTTCTATAACCCCGAGTATACCTTAGAGCGTCGGCTTCGTCAGCAATCCTTGAAGGAAACTCCTCTGACGTAACGCTTTCAGGTCACATATTGCCAACCACGGGCGGATACGGTACACTGCGGGGCTTATGAGCCTGCCCACCGTAGCGATCGTAGGCCGACCCAACGTCGGCAAAAGCAGCCTGTTCAATCGCCTGATCGGACGCCGCATTTCCATCGTGGATGCCACGCCCGGTGTCACGCGCGACCGGGTCTGCTGCCCCTGCGCCCTGGACAGCGACCGGTTTGTCGAATTGGTCGATACCGGGGGGATGGGGATCGAGGACAGCGACAACCTGACCGATCATGTGGAATCGCAGATCAGCTATGCTATCGCAGCGGCCGACCTGGTGCTCTTTGTCGTCGATGCCCGGGAGGGGATTGTCCCGCTGGACCAGCACGTAGCCCAGCGGCTTCGGCGGGAAGACAAGCCGGTGATCCTCGTGGCCAACAAGATCGACCAGACGTCTCTGGTCAGCGAGGTCCACGAGATGCCGCGTCTGGGTTTCGGCGATCCGGTAGAGATTTCCGCGGCGCACAATACGGGCCTGCGGGAACTTCGCCAGGAGGTCCTGGAGCAACTGGGCGACCGAATCGAGGAATCGCTCCCCGCCCCGGTGATGCGCCTTGCGGTGGTGGGCAAGCGCAACGCCGGCAAGAGTACGTTCATCAACGCGCTTGTCGGCTCCCAGCGGGTGATCGTTTCGGAGGTCCCCGGAACTACCCGCGACAGCGTGGATGTCGAGTTGGAACTGGATGGCAGGAGGCTGGTGCTGATCGACACCGCCGGTGTCCGCAAGAAGCGCAGCCTCTCGGGCGATATCGAGTTCTATTCCTTCAGCCGGGCGATGGGTTCGATCAGCCGGGCCGACGTGGTGGCTTTGTTCATCGATGCTTCGGTCAAGATTTCACAGGTCGACAAGAAGCTGGCCGGCGAGATCGCCCAGCAGCACAAGCCGGTCGTGCTGGTGGTCAACAAGTGGGACCTGGCCGAGGAGGTCGCCAGCCCGGAGGAGTACGAGGAGTATCTTTCGAAGGTATTCCCGCAGTTTTCCTACGTGCCGATCAGCCTGACCAGTGCCCGCCAGGAGACGAACATCCGCCAGACGATCGAGCTGGCCGAGCAGCTCTTCGCCCAGTCGCAGCACCGGATGGGCACGGGGGAGCTCAACCAGGTGATCAAGGACATCGTGGCCCAGCGGGGCCCGAGCCACAAAGCCGGCACCAAGCCACCCAAGATTCTCTACGCCACGCAGGTGGCGACGGGTCCGGTGACGATCGTCCTGTTCGTCAACCATCTCAAGAGCTTCGACCAGACGTATCGGCGCTATCTGCTGAACCAGTTGCAGCAGAGGACGCCCTTTGCGGAGGTGCCGATTCAGTTGATCTTCCGCCAGCGGCGTGGCGATCAGGACTGAAGCAGCCAAGCAAAAAGCCCCGCAACGGCTCAGGCTGCGGGGCTTGGCAAGCGGCGAAAGGGGGAAAGCTATTTGGAGCTCTGGTTCAGGTCGGCAGCTCCTTCGGTGAGGAACTGCCCCGGCGGGACCAGCCAGATTTCCACGCGTCGATTGGCGGGGTTTCCGCCCTCGTTGGGCTTGTTGGGAGCCACCGGGTGGTGCTCGCCGAAGCCCATCACGGCGATGCGCTGGGGATCGAGCCTGCCCACGACGGTCAGGAAATCCTGAACCGAAAGCGCCCTGTGCACCGACAGGAACCAGTTGTTCGGGTGGGCCCGCTTTGTGGCGGGCTTGCGGATGGGAATGTTGTCGGTGTGGCCTGCGATGACGACGACAAAGTCCTGGGCTTCGGAACTCTTGAGGATTTCGGCGAACATCTGCAGGGCTTCGCGGGCCTCGCGTCCCGTCTGGGCCGAGCCTTTATCGAAGGTCAGGTCCGACTTGAACTTGACCATTCCCCTGCCGGCGACGTATTCGATCATGTCGGGGTACTGCGCGGCGAACTGCTTCAGGGCCTGGTCGAGTTTGGGAGGCAGGACGGTGATATTGATGGGACTGGGCTTGTTGGCGGCGATTTCCCGTGTGAGGATCTCCTGGAGTTTATCGCGCTCCTCTTCCAGCAGGCGAATGGAGCTCTGGTAGCTCTGCATGAGCTTTCGCGAGCGGTCGAGTTCCATCTGGCAGTCGTCGACTTCGGAGCGGGTCTGGGTCAACTCAGCCCGGAGGGCCTCGGTACGCGAAGCGAGATTTCGGTTCTGTTCTTCCAGGAGCCGGTTGGCGTTTTCCGCCTCGCGGAGCTTGTTATTGGGGACGCATCCCGCCGCGCAGAGCAAGCCGACGAGGGTCGTCAGGAGTAGAGGGGCACTGCGGGGGTTCATAGCATCAAATCCTTTCTGCCGGCGTGGGTGCCACGAAAAGGCCGACATCCTTGATCGGCCTTTCCTTAATGTCGGCTCGTGGGGCCTCAGGACTTCATTGTCATTCGGCGGCGGTCGGCTGCTGCCTTGCCCATGAAGTATCCGATCAGGGCGGCGATGACGGCCACGACCACCAGTCCGCCCAGCACGGCCGGGAGGTTCTGGGACAGCGTCAGGACAAATCCCGGGATGTTGCCCTGGAGGACGGGAATCGCCACGGCCAGGATCAGCAGCGAGGCGATCATGCCCGCTACGGCCATTCCGCCGAACATCCCGCTGGAGGCATCGACCTGCTCGACCGGCTGGGCATAGGCCCCGGCCGGGGCTGCGGGGGTAGAGTAGGCCGGTTCCGGCTCGGTTTCTTCAATGATTTCGGCTCCGACGCCTTCGACGTCGATATTATCCAGCACCTCGGCCCCGAGGGAGGTGTCGTCGCTCTCGCGGGTCAGGTCCAGCAGGCCCGATCCGCTGCCCACGCCGTCGAGGGCGACCTGGTCTTCCAGCGAGGGGGCGATCTGCGTCTTGGCCATCGGGTCGGCCGCTTCGATTTCGAGATCTTCGTCGTCGAAGATGCTGATGCCCTCGGCCGTGATGACCGTATCTTCTTTGCCGGTATCGCTGAGCGAGTCGTTGTCCGAGTCGGCCTCGTCCAGACTCACCACGTCGCTTTCACTGGTGTCGGCGGGGGTCAGTTCGATCTCGCCGGCGCTGGTCAGTTCGGCTGCGAGTTTGTCGACCTCCTGGGCGAGGTACATTCGTTTCGAACCATCCTGGAAGACGCGGAGCTTGTTGTCCTTGACGTGCACAGCCAGTTCTTCGGGGGTGATCCCCAACTGGTCGGCGGCTTCCTGCTCGTTGTAGTACATTTTCTTGGCCATGGCTCTTACTCCTGTAGGTGACCCTTACGGGGCCTCGTCGCTCAAACGGTTGGCCTGCTGGGCGAGTTTTCGGACCTCGGCAGGTTTCATCTCCGTGTTGTAATCTTCTATCTGCAGGTCGAACGTGAAGTTTCGTGAAGCCAGCCATCGCAGGCGCCTCTTGTCGGATTCCCAATGGTACAGCGCCATGCTGCGCCTTTGCGTATCGATGAGAACGATGCCTTCTTCCCCGCGGCCCAGCCTGGCGGGTATCGCCATGACCGATCCGGGCGAATCCAGGCCGACCGACTCTTCCTGTTGGGGAAGCTGGGCCATCGCGCCGCTGCGCCCCAACTCCACCAGCAGTCCCGCTGCGAGAACCGAAAGCAGCGCGACCAGCAGAAGAGGTTTGCGGGCAGTTGCCGAAGTCGTCGGGCGTTGCGTCTGCATCTTGCACATAAGGCTTCTTTTCCGGTGCGCATCGTGCACCATGGTACAGATTATAGATGCGCGCCAATGGCATGCAAGCAAATTACAGACCTGCAAAGGCTGCAAGCACGCTCCGCCGGCCGGCGACGATCAATCGCCGCCGGAATCGGCTTGTCCGTCTCTGTCGGGGTAGAGGGGGTCAGAGCTTCTTGAGCTGCTCTACCACGGTCTTGGCCTTTTCGAAGGTCACCGCGCCGGGAAGCTGTCCGGCGCTGGTCAGGAAGATCCCGCGCCGATCGGGGCAGTTGGCCAGGTCCGTCTCGACATCGGCAATGATCTCTTCGGCGCTGCGAAGCCACAGCGCGGCGTTGGTTCCGCCAATCATCGCCTTGGAGGGCATCCGCGTCCTGCCGGCGGCCAGGGTGGTATCGCCTACCGGCGGGGTCGTGTAGGCCTCGTTGGCGTCGGCGGGAAGTTTCTCGAGCATCTCCAGCAGCGCATCGAGCTTGCCGCACATGTGGTGTACCGCCAGTTTGCCCGCGTCGTGGATGATGTTGGCGTAGTCGCTCAGATGTCCCATGCAGTACTTGTCGAACATCGCAGGGTTGATCAGCGTGGTGGAGGTGTTCGCGGTCATCCAGACCGTGTCGGCTGCGCAGGATCGAACCTTGGCCTGGAGCATGCGTTTGTGGCTCTGGTGCATCAGGTCCAGGACCTCGTCGAACTTCTCGGGGGCATCGACCATCAGGAAGACGGCGTTTTCCGGCCCGGCCAGGTGTTCGATCATGTGCATCAGCGGGGAAGGCCCCACGCCGGTCATGGAGACCGCGTCGGCCTGTTCGACCTGCTTCTGGCGGTCGCGACTCTGGGCGAGGGATTCCTCGTCGACCTCGAAGGTTGCATCTTCATGGTAAAGCCAGCGGAGCTTGTCCAGGTCTTCGGGGGTCTGGACCGGGTACACGTACGGGTGACTCGAGCCGGTGACGGAATCCTTTCGGAATCCGAAGCGCAAGAAAAAAGCGGGGCGCCGATTGCAGCTCGGCGCCCCGCGGGAATGCGAAAGGTCAGGCGTCAGAATTCAACGGGTTCCTGGGAGTCTTCCTGCTGGAACGTGTCGCTGGATTGGGGCTTGGCGACGCTGCGATCTTTTCGCTGGGGTTTGTGGCCAGGTTGAGGCTTCTGGGTCTGGAAGGAAGCCTGGGAGGTATGCCCGGCTCCGTAGACCATGGCCTGGAGGGCATGGACGGCCTGGTTGAGCTGCTCGGCCTGGGCGGACATTTCCTCGGCGGCCGAGGCGGTTTCTTCAGCGTTGGCGGCGTTGGACTGGGTGACCTTGTCCATCTGGCTTACGGCGGTATTGA
>CAZOVB010000004.1:0-143245 GCA_964583095.1 uncultured Planctomycetaceae bacterium | reverse complement strand
GAGCAGCAGGTGCTCAACGAGCTGGACGCGATGAAGATGCCCACGCCTGAACTGGGCGACTGGTTCGGCCAGGCCCTCGAGGAAAGCTTCGCCGAACTCCGCAACAACGGCATCTCGCAGAAGCGCATCCTCAGCCGCAAGCGAACCGAGCTGGCTCAGCAGAACGACCGCCTGCTCCAGCTGTACCTTCAGGGGCACCTCGACGCGGTGACCTTCCAGGATAAATCGACGATGCTTCAGGGGCAGATGCAGGAGGTCGAACAGGCGTTGGCGGCTTGCAGTGACATCGACCCGGCGTGCGGTGCCATGGCCAAGCGGGTGTACGATTTTACGCAAGATGCGTCGCGGGTTTGGCTTAGTTCAAATAAGGAGACGAAACAACGGCTCTTGCGGGCATTTTCTTTGAACCGGACCGTCACCGACGTAACTCTTTGCCTGGAAAAGAGAAAGCCGTTCAGTTTTCTCACTGAACGGCTTCCTGTTCGAACAAGTCGGGGCGACTGGATTTGAACCAGCGGCCTCTGCGTCCCGAACACAGCGCTCTACCAAGCTGAGCTACGCCCCGGAGGTCAAGACCCCTGAGTATAGCCGGGCCGGGGAAAATGACAAGCCTCTTGCGACGATTTCGTGGGGAAACCCTACCCGGGTTCCGGGAAAAAAACAGCATTGGGCGGGAGGCAGGCCATGGGAGTCAGTGACATTGCGCCCGGCCGGTCGGATCGGGAGTGCCTGGCGGGGTGTGTCGAGATCACCTCCTCGCGGGCTGATCACTCCCGGGCTTGCTCGTCCTGGAGGGGCTCAATGGCCTGGAGCCACTTCTTAAGAGCCTGGAACTGCTCGGGCCCCAGCAACCAGGTGTGCCCCTGGCCGGGGACGTAGTGGACTTCCAGGGGGACCTTGTCCTTCCAGGCCTTCTGGGCCTGCCTCCAGAGGCGGGCGCCCGGGTCGGCCCCGCCGACGAGCACGAAGATCGGCGTGTCGCTGGTGCCGTCCTTGCCCGGGACCTTCTGCACGCGGTGTTGACGGGTCTTCCGCCAGTGGGCCATGTCGCTGGGGTAGGAGGCGTCGAGGATCAGCCCGCCGTAGGCCTCGGGTTTGGAGGTCCACATCTGCAAGGCGGCCTGGCCCCCGGCGGAGTAACCCAGGAGGACCGGCTTGCGGGCATCCAGCCCGGGCGTGCGGGCTGCGTCGGGCAGGGTCTTGTCCACGAAGGTCTCGATGTGTTTGCTCGTCCAGTATCGCCACGGCTTGGCGGCCACGACCAGGACGGCATAGCCCTGCTCGATGAAGTGCGGGCTGAGGCGCTCGATCGTCGGGTTCATCGAGCCGCCCGAGGGGTGGAGCCAGATCAGCAGGCGCTGGGGCTTGTCGGGGGTGGCTTCGGGGTCCATGCGGATGCGCCAGGGGAAGCCGCCCGAGGGGCTGCCCTCGACGGTCTTGACCCCGGGGACCTTTACGGGCACCGGCTCGAGCCCCTGCTTGGCGCGCCGGTCGGATTCCTGGAGCTTGGCCAGGACACCCTGGAAGCGTTTGTCCTTGCGGAGAGGGTCAAATAGGTCTTCTTCGAGTTTTTCCGCGCCGGTCAGGCCGTCCTCGACGGCCTTTTCCAGGGCGGCCAGGGCCTGGTCGTGGCTGCCCAGCTTCATTTGGCAGCGGGCGAGCATGAGCTGGGTGTTGGGCGCGCGGGCGACCATGCCGATGATCTGCCGGCAGGTCCGGGCAGCCTGGTCGTATTGGCCTGCTTCGTAGGCCTTCTTGGCCTCCTGGGCCAGTTGATACGCCTTGGCCATGACCTGCCGCGGCGTCATTTTTCCCTTGGGAGGTTGGGGCTTTTCTTTGTCCTGGGCCTGGATAGGCCCGGCTGGGACGCAGAGCAAGGCAAGCAATAGCAGGAGCGATGTCTTTCCGTGAGTGAGGCAATGAGTCATGGTCATCCTTTTCTGCCCCGGGTGGGGCTGCTGTTCGAGCGGCGTTGTCGCGGGTCTTTAGGCGCACCAAACGGCTGAAAGTTCCTTGCAGTGGTTTCTTGTCCCTGGCGGCCGGGGGGGGTAAGGAGTTCCTGGAGTAGGCTTCTGCTGCGCCGCCAAGGTGTTTTTGCCTGGGGCCGGCGCCGCGGGGCGGGGTATACTGAATGGCTATGGGACAGTCATTTTCTGCAAAGAGCTTGGCCGGGCTTCGGGATCTTCCTCGCGTGGATGTGACGATCACCACGCTGGGTTTCGTTCTGCACAGATCCCCTTCGAGCCAGACGGCCTTTGAAAATCTGATCCACAAGGACTTCGTCACGCTCAGCTACACACTGGCCGGCAAGGCCTGGTACCGGGCCCAGGGACAGGAGATCCAACTCCAGCGGGGTGACCTGGTGTGGGTCCAGCCCGGAGAGCCTCACTGGGCGCGGTCGGACGGGCAGGCGCCGTGGTCGTACCTGGTTGCAGGATTCGAGCTGGAAGCCCGGGAGCCCCATGCACGTCTGGTTTCGAGCCTTCCGCTGTGCGTGAAGGTCCGCGAGCCGGAAAAGGCCCAGGACCTGTTCATGGAGACCTACCGCACCTGGCGGCAAGGTCATGCGGGCTTCCTGCCCCGAACACGGGGGCTGCTGCTGGAGCTTTGCGGGCTGTTCATCGCCGAAGTCAGTCGCGAACAAGCGCCCGGCCGGGCTTCCCAGCGCCTCGAGCCCGCCTTGACCCGGATCCACAACAATGTCGGGCGCATTCATTCGGTCGAGGAACTGGCCGAGAGCGTCGATCTGAGCGAATCGCGCTTCCGCGAACTGTTCCGCAGCACGATGGGCCAATCCGTCACACGCTACCAGAACCAGTTGCGGATTTCCTACGGGCGGGAGCTTCTTCTGGCTGGGGAGATGAATGTCAGCCAGGTCGCCAAGGCCTGCGGCTTTCGGGATGTATACTACTTCAGCCGCCTGTTCAAGAAGTACACCGGCAGACGCCCGTCGGATCTGCGGTGATAGCCGCACGGGCCGATCTCCGCCGGAATGTGCAAACAATAATCGCTTTCTCCATCTTCTAGACCGGCCCGAAGCCGTATACTCAGTGTTCGATTGTAAGAGGACCGATTTTCTCGAAAGGATACAACCATCAATAGAATCAGCAATGTGTACCCGATCTTGTGCTTCATGGCCGCTGTGGCGGGATTCGTCCTGGCTGGCTGCAGCGAACCGGTGAATTCTCAACCTGAGGGCAACAGCCTCAAGACCCCAGGGCAGGAGGTGTCGCAGGGGCAACAGGATGACGATCCGGCCAAGGAAGCGGTTCAGGAGCCCGTGGCTGTCTGTTTCGAGTCGCGCAGGCGCCCGGGCGACCTGGCCTGGGAGAACGACCGGATCGGCTTGCGCATCTACGGTCTGGCCTCCGGCTCGACCGGAAAGGTCTCTTCGGCCCCGGATATCTGGTGCAAGAAGGTCCGCTACCCGGTCGTCCGGAAGTTCTACAACCAGGGCAAGAGTTACCACAAGGACTGGGGGGAAGGGCTGGACTTCTACTCGATGGGCCTGGCCTGCGGGGCCGGTGGCAGCGGCATCTGGGATGGGCAGAAACTGCACATGCCCCCGCTGTGGAAGAAGCAGCGGATTCTCCAAGCCCAGGGAGACAAAGCCGTTTTCGAGCTGGAACTGGGGCCGTGGAAAGCTGACGGGCGCGAGCTGACCGAAACGCGGAAGATCACCCTGGCCGAGGGGGAGAACCTCTACAAGGCCCAGTCGGTCTACGAGGTGCTTTCGGGCTCCCAAGAGAAGCTGACGGTGGGCGTGGGCATCGGAAAGCTCAAGGGCAAGGGCACGTTCCGTGTCGATGCCGAGAACGGCACGCTGGTCTACTGGAGCGAGGAATCCGGTAAGGATGGCCACGTGGGAATCGCCGTCGTTGTCGATCCGGAGAAGTGGCAGGGTACGAAGGATCTCGGGCACAGCCAAGTCATCCTCCTGCCGGCCCAACCGGGAGAAGAGGTGACGTATTACGCGGGGGCCTGCTGGTCCAAGGGCCTGGACTTTTCGAGCCTGGCCCAGTGGCAGGAGTATGTGACGAAGTTTTCGAAAGAACGATTCGAGAAGGAAGAATAGAAGGTTCCCATGTTGTCTACCTCTTTGCGAAATGGATGCTTGGCGTGGGTACTGCTGCTGGTTTCCGCAGTAGGCCCGGCCGGCCTGGCCGTCGCCCAGACCTACAACACCTCCGGATTCCAGGTCAACCCGTACGACTGGCAGGTGGATCGGAAGATCCAGATGCTCGCCTCGCAGGATGCCCGCATCCGGGCCGAGGCGATCGAGAATCTCTCCTTCCTCCGGGCGTATCGGGCGACGCGTCACTTGAGCCCCCTGCTCGAGAAGGATCCCGATGCCCAGGTACGTCGCGAGGCGGCGGTCTTCCTGGGTCTCTGCGGCAGTCGCGGGGACCTTTCGGCCCTGATCCAGGCGCTGTCGGATGCGGACTGGTCGGTTCGCCAGGCGGCGTGGGTGGCGCTGACGAACCTGACAGGCCAGGAGATCCCCTTTGACGCCCTGGCCGACGAAAGCGATCAGGCCCGTGCCCGCAAGGCGTGGCTGGACTGGGTTTTCGGTGCCCTGGGCGCCGATGGCGTGCCCGAGAAGGTCCGGGCCCTGATCCCCGAGGCCCCGCCGGAAACCGAGGAACAGTACCTCCGGGCGGAAAAGGGCGCAAGAGCCTGGGCGGTTTTCGCAGAGCCCGGCCAGGCCGGTCCCCTGCCCGCCCTGCTGGAGCCGTACCTGGACGACACGCGACTGGAGCCGGTTCAGAGCGGGCATCATCGCGGCGATTCGCTCAAGAGCGGGACCTACGCCGAGCGGCTCTATGTGCAGGCCTGCATCCGCAGCCTGGGACGCGTGGGAGGCGAGCAAGCCTGGAAGACCCTGTGGAAGCTGCTGGAGAACCCGCAACTGGCCCCCTACGCAGCCGACGCGCTTGGCGATATCGGTACGCCGAAGACCGCGCTGAAGCTCATCGAGGCCTTTAAGGACTATGCCATCACGTCCAGCGGGCGGATGAACTGGAGGCCCGACACGCGCTACAACGGCGTGGTGCCCAAGTTCCACACCGACGATTATGCCCGCTTCACCGCCACCGACCGGATTCCGCGCACGGCCTATGCCATCGCTCACGGACTGGTGCGATGCGAGATCGAGCAAGGCCGGGAAGTGAAGGAACAGCTCCGCCGGATCGCACCGGAGCTGATCGCCACACTGGCCAGCATGCACGATGCGACGATCTTCTACGAGCAGGAACCGTATCCGATGATGGTGGCCTATCTGCTCGAGCAGGCCGACCTCCGCCAGGGGGTGGTGGATCTGTTCCTGGCCGAGAACGGCGTGGATCGCGCGGTCGCCGAGGACCTGCCCCACCGGGAGGTCCTGACGAAGCTGGCCAACTTCGGCGGCCATCGCAGGTGGTGGAGCGTGGTTCTGCCCGCCCTGGCAGCCTCGAAGGACGACATACCGGCCATGGTTTCCCTGCTGGATCACAACCACAATTTCGTCCGCATCAGCGCGGCCAAGGCGCTGATTGTTCTGGATGCCCGATCGGCGGCCGGCGAGATCTACACGCGTCTAAAGGCCCTGCCCGACGACGTGGAGCAGGGCTACGCAGCGGGGTTCCAGACCGAGGAATTCAATGTCGAATCCGGGCGATACAAGGAAGGCTACGTCCGCGCTCTTGGCGCCCTGGGAAGCAGCCGGCAGCACGTGGAGCTGCTCTGGCGACTTTGCAGCAGCGAGAGGAACAACCTGGACATCCGCCACGCGGCCGCGCTGGCCCTGGCGGAGATGGGCACCGCCCCGGCCCTGGAAGCCCTGAAGCAGATCGACCGCGACAACGAGTACCACAGCATCAAGGTGATCGCGCGGGAAGCGGTCTTCCGTGCGGGGCTGTCTCCGGCGCCGCTGGAGATTCCGGCCTCGCCGGCCCCCCTTGGACCGACAGGAACACCGCCCCAAAGCCCCGAGGACGTCCGGGCACTGGTGTTTCTCAGCGGGGAGCCCAATCCTGGGAATATGTTCTCCATTCCCAATACGATGCAGGGCTACACGACGACCGACGCCGGCCCGACCACGCGCCTGGGGCGCAACGTTTACAAGCTTTCACCTGCGGAACCGGGCGGCAGCCTGACACAGCTTACCCACTTCGAGGACGGCTACGTAGCCGACCTGGAGGTCAGCTTCGATGGAAGCAAGCTGATCTTCTGCCGTCGGGAAAAGGACGATCCGTGGTGGCACATCTACGAGATCAATGCCGACGGCAGCGATCTGCGTCAGATCACCGACGGACCTTACCACGACGTGCAGCCCAACTACCTGGGCGACGGACGGATCGTCTTTTCCACCAGTCGCATCGGCACGCGGGATGAATACCACGGGTATCTTTGCACGGGCCTGGCGGTGTGCAACCCCGACGGCAGCGACCTTCACTGCATCGGCTTCAACCTGGGCCGCGACGCCGAACCGGTCGTGGACGACACGGGGCGGATCCTCTTTACCCGCCTGGAGCTTTTCTACTCGCGAATGAAGACCGAGTGGAACCTGCTGGCCACCCAGACCGACGGAACCGGAACGATGACGCTGTATGGCCCGGAGAGGCGGGACTTCTGGCGCGGGATCGGGGGGAGTACGAGCCTCTCACCGCCTCGCCACCGCGTCCTGCGCATCGCCATGCCCCAGCCGCTGGACGGGCGACGCTACCTGATCAACTCTTTCGAGGGCCCGATGATCGTTGGGCCCGGACGCTACGAAGAGCGCATGCTCCAGCCGGAGAACTCCATGGCGGTCACCACGCCTTACCCGATCGGGCGAAAGACGCTTCTGGTCTCAGCCGGGCTGCGTCCCTGGAAGACCAAGAAGGGCAAGCTCGATCTGGACCGCAGCGGCAACAAGCAACGGGATATCAATGCTCCTGTAGACCACGGGCTGTATTGGATGGACCGGGAGACCGGGGAGTTGACGAAGATTTTCGACCGCCCCGGGACCAGTGAGTTCGAGGCCAGGCCCCTGGCGCCGCGCGAGGTGCCCCCTGTCATCCCCGAAAGCCCGATGGCCCGGTCGGCTGGGTATACCGCCCGTCTCTACTGCCAGTCGGTGTTCAATACGCAGCATGAGTATGTCAAGCAGCGCGGCAAGTACATCCGCATCGCCGAGGCCCTGCCGACCATTCAGCGTCACGCGACGCACCGGGGCGGGACGGTCTGGAAGAACCACGGCGGGGCGACCGGGCGGGTCTGGGCGACGCTGCCCCTGGCCGCAGACGGCTCGTTTCACATGGAGATCCCCGCAGATCGGATGTTCCACCTGCAGGTACTCGACAGCGACCGGCGCGTCGTGGGCAACGAGCTGATCTGGCACTACGCCAGGCCCGGCGAATCCAAGGGATGCTTCGGCTGCCACGACAATCCGAATCGCACGCCGCCGCGGATCGAGCGTTTCCCGGCCGCGACCCAGCAGAGCCCGATCCAGGCCCTGCCCCGCGGCGAGGACCTGCGCTACCGGGCCAAGATGTGGTTCAAGGGAACCGCCCCCTGGTCGCGGGAGGAGAGAATGCGAACCGTCAACGCCGTGAACCTGCTGGGCAGGTTCTGATTTTCCGCCCTGTCGCGGGTCTGGGCAATTGACTCCAGGGCGCGTTGGCGGTATGGCTGGGGCAGAGAAGATCCATCCTCTGTCCCAGGAGTTTCAGATGTCTGAGTCGGCCCGGAAGTCCGATGGAATTCACGCAAGGGTCCCACGCGAAGCACTTAGCGGCGCCGAAGCGCTGACGAGGGATTTCTTCGACCAGGTCCCCGGCGCGGAGTTGATCCAGACCGAGTTCGGCTTCATGGAGGGCGTGGCCCAGCGGTGGCAGCAGCAGGGGCTCGATCCGGATACACGCCCGGGCCAGGCCTTTGCCTCGACGGGGCCGGCCATCCACCACTTGCACGGCCTGGGCTGGTGCGAAGCGGCCTTTTGTCCCGCATTCGAAGAGAAGCTCCTGGAAGATCGGGGCGATCACGAGCTCGTTCAGGACTTAGCCGGGCGCGGGGTGCTGGTCTTCAAGGGGCGCCGCCAAGGCTTCATGCCCGAATACGTGGACCATCCGGTAAAGGATGTCCGGACCTGGGAAGAGAACGTCAAGTGGCGGCTGGACCCGGAAACGCCCCAGCGCTGGGAGGATTTCGACCCGGCAGCCCAAAGCGCCCGGGCCGCTGCGGGCCAGGGCAAACACCTGATGCAGGGCATGGTCGGGGGGTATATGTACCTGCGGAGCCTGATCGGGCCCGGGGAGCTTCTCTATGCGTTCTACGACACGCCCGAGCTGATCCACGACTGCATGAAGACCTGGCTGGCCCTGGCCGATGCGGTCACCGCCCGCTATCAGCAGCATGTGACGCTGGACGAGGTATTCCTGGCCGAGGATATCTGCTACAACCACGGGCCGCTGATTTCCCCGGAGATGATGAAGGAGTTCCTCTTCCCCTACTACCAGCAACTGCTGGCCAACGTCCGCAGCAGACAGATCGACACCAATCGCAAGCTGCACGTGGGGGTGGACACCGACGGCCTGGCCGAGCCGGTGATTCCAGCCTACACCGAGGCGATCGGCATGACGCGGATGCTGCCCTTCGAGGTCGCCAGCGGCTGCGATGTCGTCGAGATCGGTCGCCGTTATCCCGAGCTTCTCATGAGCGGGGGGATCGACAAGCGCATCCTCGCTGCGGGGCCCGAGGCGATCGACCGCCACCTGGAGCACATCCTGCCGGCCATGAAGGCCCGAGGCGGATACTACCCGACCTGCGACCACTGCGTCCCGGCCGAGGTGTCGCTTGCCGACTATCGCCACTACCGCCGCCGCCTGGCAGAGCATGCCCGGTAGGCGCAGCCGGAAGGGCCGGGTATAATGAGCTGCCATGATGATTCAATCCGCATCCCCCTGGGCCCTTCGCTGCGAGGCGCTGCGTGACAAAGTCGCAGAGCGGGTAGCACAGGGCAACACCCGTCCGGTTGGACTGGCCACCGTAGAGGCCCGGAGCTTTCGCGCCTCGGAGGGCATGACCTTCCAGCGTCGTCGCGGCCTGGCCGTGGCCGACGCGCTCAAGGCCCGCCGGTTCGTCCTGGACGAAGAGGAACTGATCGTCGGACGCTACGCCCCGCCGGCCGAGTTGGACTCCCCCGCCTGGGCCGAAGCCGAAGCCTGGCTGGGCGAGCACGTCCCCTGGCCCGGCGGACAGACGGGTCACTGCGAACTGGAACTGACGGAGGTCCTCTCCGGGGGCATCGATGCGGTAGCTTCGCGGATTTCCGATCGGCTCAAGAGCGCCCGGGGCGAACGGGCCGATACGCTCCAGTCCTTCCTGGATGTCCTGGAGGGACTCTCGGCCATGCTGGAAAACGCTGCCCAGACGGCCGAGGAGGCCCGGGCCGAGGCGACGCAGTCCCGCAAGCCGGAACTGGAGCGGATGTCCGATGCGTGCAGGCACGTCTCCCACCACCCGCCGCGCAGCATGATCGAAGCGATCCAGCTTTTCTGGGGAATCTGGCTGGGCTGCAGCGCCAACGACCACGCCGGGTGCATCAACCTGGGTCACCTGGACCGATGGCTCTGGCCCTTCTACCGGGCCGACATGGAGGCAGGCCGCATCGACCGCGACGAGGCGCTGTTCCTCCTCCAGAATCTCTACCTGCTCACCAACGCCTGCTGGATTCAGGGCTCTGCCATTGCCGCCATGGTGGGCGGACGCGACGAGGCCGGGCAGGACGTCACCAACGAACTTTCTTACCTGTGCCTCGAAGCGCTGCGAGGTTCGCGCCTGAGCTACCCCACCGTCGGCATCTGCCGTCACCCGCAGACACCGGCCAGGCTGATCGACCTGGGGATGGAGCTGATCAGCGAGGGAATCGTCAACGTTTCGTTCTTCAACGACACGGTCATCCAGAAAGGCCTGAAAGACCTCGGCGTCCCGCAGGATGAAGCCTGCAACTATATCAACTCGTCCTGTGTTGAGATCACCCCGGCCGGGTCCAGCGGCGTCTGGGTCGCCAGCCCGTACTTCAGCGTCTGTCATCTGCTGCTGGAGGAAATCGAGGCCCAGGCCAGCGCCTCAGCCGCAGCGGAGGATTTCGAATCGTTCCTCTCGGCCTACCTGGAACGGCTTGAAGAGGCGGTCGCCCAGGGCGCAGCCAACCAGAACCGCACGCGACTGGCCCGCCAGGAGCGAGGCCGACACCCGCTCCAGAGCGTCTTTACGCGGGACTGCATCGAGCGGGGGCGCGACGTGGACGACGGCGGAGCGCGATACAACTGGGTGGAGTGCTCGTTTGTGGGCCTGGCCAACCTGGTCGACTCGCTGGAGGTCATCCGGGCGGAAGTCTACCAGAGCGGGCGATACACACTCGGACGGATGCAAGAGTTGCTGGCCGAGGATTTCGCCTCCGAGCCTCAGACACAGCGGCGCTGGCTGGAAGAGCTGCCCAAGTACGGCCAGGATGTCCGCCAGGTCGATGCGCTGTTTGGCCAGGTGGTCTCTGCCGCGGTGGAGATGTGCAGACAGCACCGGATGGAACCCGACGATAGCGCGTTTGTGCCCGGCGCGTTCTGCTGGATCAAGCACGAGCAGCTTGGCAGCCAGTGCGGGGCGACTCCCGATGGCCGGGGCGCCCACACCGCCTTTGCCGACGGGTGCGGACCGGCCCAGGGGCGCGAGAGTCGAGGCCCCACCGCCGCGGTGCTCTCTGTCACCCGGTGGGACCATTCGCCGATGCTGGGCGGGCTGGCCTACAACATGAAGTTCCCCAAGAGCCTGCTGGCCCAGCCCGAAGCCCGCAAGGCCCTGCGAGACCTGGTCCTGACCTACCTGGACAGGGGCGGCTTTCAGACGCAGATCAACGTGGTGGACCGGGAGACTCTCCTGGCCGCCCGCAAGAACCCCCAGCAGTATCGGGATCTGGTGGTGCGCATCGGCGGGTATACCGATTACTTCACACGGTTGAATCCCGGCATGCAGGATGAAATCATCGCCCGGGCCGAGATGGGATTCTGACGGCCTGGGCATCTGAGATCGATTCCGGGCGGTGGACGCTGCGATCTCCCGACGGTATTCTGGGCCCTTTCCAAAACAGAAAGGAACCGCCGTGGCCGAGTCCAAGCCTGATATTCTCCTGCTCCACACCGATCAGCAGCGATTTGATACCCTTTGCGCCCTGGGGGCGTCGCACATGGATACCCCCAACCTCGATCGACTGCTCTCAATGGGAACCGCCTTTGTCCGGGCCTACAGTTCCAACCCGGTCTGCATGCCCGCCCGCCATGACCTGATTACCGGCACCAGTGCCCGGCGCCACGGATACTACCACAACTCCTGGCAGCCGATCGCCGACTACGCCCTGCCCACCGTCCCGCGCCTGCTCGGCTGGGCCGGCTACGAAACCTGGGCCATCGGAAAGATGCACTTCGCCCCGGTTCGCGAGCACCACGGATTCGACCACATGGCCCTGATGGAGGAACTTCCGGTCAGCCGCGAGCAGGACGAATACCTCCAATACCTCGACGAGGCCGGCTTCGGACATGTCCGCTGCGAGCACGGCGTGAGGCCCGTCTTCTATCACAGCCCGCAGCCCGCCCTGGTGCCCGAGGAACATCACGGATCGGCCTGGGTGGCGACAAAGACCCTCCAGACCCTCCAGACGCCGCGCGACAGGCCCGTTTTCATCTTCGCAAGCTGGGTCGGCCCGCACCCCCCGCTCTACGTGCCCCAGGAAGACCTGGACGCCTATCGTGACCGGCCGATCCCGCAGCCCTGCCCGGCTCCGGAGCAGAATGTCCCCAACACCCGCCCGCTGAAGGACGAGACGGATCCGAGTGGCGAGGCGCTTAAGCGACATCGCGAAGCCTACCTGGCTGCGGTGACACTGATCGACCGCCACATCGGGCGCATCCTGGACTACCTGGAGCAGAGCGGACGGATCGACAACACGCTGATCCTCTTTACCAGCGACCACGGGGAGATGCTCGGCGACCGGGGCCTGTTCCAGAAACACGTGCCCTACGAGGGCTCGGCGCATATTCCGATGATCGCGGCCGGGCCGGGTGTCCAGGCCGGCGCCCGGGTCCCAACGCCGACGATTACCTACGATATCTCGGCGACGATTCTCGCCGCGGCCGGCGTCGAGCCCGACCAGGCCCCGGACCTGCTGGGACGCGACCTGCGCAAGGAGCTGCCCTCGGACCGGGTGGTGGTTGTCCACCATGCCCAGGGCGGATCACGCTACCTTTCAGCCATCAGCGCGCGGCATAAGTTCGTGCACTGGCTTGGCGGCGGAGCCGAGGAGCTTTACGACCTCCAGGAGGACCCGTGGGAGCAGAACAACCTGATCCACGAGCCTTCGCTGCGCGAGACGGTGGAAAGACTCCGGGCCGATGCGATCGCGTTTGAACGCGACCACGGCCAGGGGGAGAACGTCCGGGACGGGAGCTTTGTCGACAAGGAACCTTCCGCTTATGACGACATGAGCCTGGGTCGCTACCCGCGATGGAGCGGCATGCAGTTCCCCAAGTGGATGAAACCGCTGACCCAGGACGACCGCGACGCGATCCTGGCCGAGATGCGCCACTGTCTTTCGCAGGAAACCACCCACGTTTACGGCGGGAAAGACTATCGCCAGTACACCCTCTGGGGCTGGGAGCACATCGGGGGCGACCCGGCCCAGCTTCAGGAGCTCTTCGACGAGGCCGACCGTATCGGCAAGGGCTCGGGAAACAACAGCGAGAAACACTGAATCGCCCGGAAGAGCGCATGATCAAGGCCCCGCCTCCGCGCCGAAAGCGCCGAGACGGGGCCTTTGCTTGTGCATCCACAACCGGCTTGCTCCTTGCCGGCTCAGTCCTTCCAGCGGAAGCCGGCGGTGAGCATCTCCCGCGGGGATTCCTTGAGGGTCTTGTAGACCTCGGGTGCCTGGTCGGGCGAGGCGATCTTGCCTACGAGCTTCCCGGCCGGGCATTTGCCCCGCGCGATCAAATCCAGAACCGCCAGGGAGTCGAACGGCGTGCGGTCGCGAGGCAGCAGGATGGTGTATTCCCGCATGAAGGCTTCCTGGTAGTCAAATGTCATCTCGCCGGGATAGCTGCCCTGGACCAGGAACCGGGGCAGGTCGCGAAGCGTCGCGCCCCACTCGGGCGATTTGCCCAGAAGCATGGTCTGCTTGAGGACCGGGGCTGCGCCCGTGGAATCCACCACCACGTCGGCTCCGTCGGGGTAGTCTTCCTGGACGGTCGGAACCAGTTCGCCCTCGACCAGCCTGGCTTCGATGCCCAGCGACTTGGCCAGTTCCACGCGTTCGGGGTACAGATCGTACCCGACCGTTCTGGCCCCGCTTGTGCTATGAAGCAGCGCCGAGAACATGCCGATGGGTCCCAAACCCACCACGGCCACGTTCTCATCCAGGCGCGGGTTGCTCAGTCGGTATCCATGATAGGCGATCGCGCCGAGCTTGCTGACAGCGGCGGAGACCTCGTCGACCCCTTCGGGGACCAAGTAGCAGTCGGCTTCCTTGACAACGGCGTATTCCACGTGCCCGCCCCACTGGGTCTGGACATCGCCCTCGACCCGCTGCGTACCGCCGATGTGCACGAGCGTGCCGCTCTTGAGGGTGGTCTCGGGCCCGTTGTCCACCACGCGCCCCGCGTGGGCGTAGCCGGGGATGTAAGGACCCTTGGCTCCGCCGGGCTGGGCCATGCCCATGCAGCGAAGCTCCGTGCCGGGGCTGATGGCGGTGACGACGGCCTCGACGAGGACCTCGCCGGCCTGGGGTTTGGGGATTTCGACCTGGGCCAGTTCGATCTGATTGGCGCCGGTTACCAGAAGCGATTGAGCTTTCATGTCCTTGGTTCCTTCCTGGCGGAAACGTTTGGGATGCGAAGGCTCGAGGCCTGTCGCGGCGGGAATTATCTCGAAGCGTATGATAACGGCCCGGTGGGGCTTTGGAAATGCCGGATTTCTGCTCCGGCCCTGTCGGTTTGGGGGAAGACATTGCCGCAGGAAATCCTCCTCGCGCACAGAGCAGGAGAACCTGCCTGCAGGCGGGTTCTACTGTCTCCCAGCTCCAACCAACAAAACAGACAGAACTTACGACCTGCCATGAAGAGATGTCGCAAACGGGGCTCTTTTTGCCCCGGGACAAAAACGGCTCTTCTGGGCGACTTGACAGTACCTCTGCTGCGGGCTATAGTTTGGTGATATAGAATCCTCAGGCAGATTGACAGGGGGTCGCCCGATCGCGACCTGCTGAAGAGATTGGCCGGGCAAGCAGCAAGAAGCTTTCGAGGCTGCTTCTCGGCCTGTTCTGTCTGAACCTTCTGACGGTGTGTCGGTGGCAGCCCTTCCCGGGAGGCCGACCGGGGCACCCAACACCGCAGCCCCAAGCCGCCGGGTGACAGCGTCCAGCCTGGACCCTGAAGTACCTCCCCCCCTGTGCGGCCCATCCCTAAAGAACCGCGTATTTCGCGAAAGGCGCGAGCTTCGTATCCGGGTAACCGCCGGAACAGTCGAAAAGCACTCTGATTGAGCAGCAGGAGGGTTAAGACCCATGAAACTTCAAGAGTTTCTGAACATCGCAAAGTTACCCCCCGTAGTGGCCGGGATCCTCCGGGACGCCCCCTCGGTGAAGTTGGCCCATGGAATCGAGGACCTGGAGCAGATCGCCTGCTCCCAGGACCGGCGAGCCTCGACGACGGTCCGTTACGAGCTGCCCGACGGCAGGAGGGTCGATGAAGTCGACGTGGTGCGCCTGGTCAACGGCGTGGGAGCCAACTACCGCGAGCCCTACATGCGCCGGAGGGATCCGGAGTGCATGGTGGTGGCGGATTCCAAACCCTCCGACAAGCCTCGGTTTTCCGACCGGTTCGGCTACGACTTCTCCAGCCTCAAACAGGAGACGTTCGAATGGCTGGCCCGCCAGGATCTGGCCGTCTTCTGCTTCGAGATGGGCCAGTCCGCCATCGGCGCCGACGCTTTGGCGATCTGTCCGGCCAACGCGGGCTTCTTCGCCTTCGGGCTGGGGCTGCTCCAGGGCGTGGTGGATGTCAGCCGTCTGGATCGCTCGTTCGAGCCGGCCACGATCATCTACGTCGCGCCCCCGTTCCGCCATTCACACTTCGACGGCAAGCAGGTGGTGGTGCACCAGCGAGAAGAGGTCCACGGAATCTTCTCCTACAATCTCTACCCGGGCCCCAGTGCGAAAAAAGGCGTCTACGGTGCGTTGATAGAGCTGGGCGAGCAGCAGGGATGGGTCACCGCCCACTGCTCGACCGTTCGGGTGATGACCCCCTATGACAACGTGGTGACCTTTATGCACGAGGGAGCCAGCGGCGGGGGCAAGAGCGAGATGCTCCAGCAGCCCCACCGTCTGCCCGACGGACGCCTGCTGATGGGTCACAACAATGTCACCGGCGAGGATCGCCATCTGGAGATTCCGCGGACATGCGACCTGCTTCCGGTCTGCGATGACATGGCCCTGTGCCATCCGTCGTTTCAGCAGATTGAAGGGAGGCTCAGTGTGACCGACGCTGAGAGCGGCTGGTTCGTGCGCGTGGATCACATCAAGCAGTACGGCACCGATCCGGACCTGGAACATCTGACGGTGCATCCGGATCAGTCCCTGTTGTTTCTGAACATCGATGTGGTCCCCGGCGGAACCGGATTGATCTGGCAGCACACCCACGATGGGCCGGATCAACCCTGCCCCAATCCCCGGGTTGTCCTGCCAAGGGATATCATCCCGCACGTGGTCCAAGCGGCGGTGCCGGTGGATATCCGCAGCTTCGGCGTACGCACCCCCTGCTGCACGAAGGAAAAGCCGACCTACGGCATTTTGGGGATGTTCCATGTGCTCCCGCCGGCCCTGGCTTGGCTGTGGAGGCTTGTCGCCCCCCGGGGCCACGCCAATCCCAGCATCGTGGATACCGGGGGGATGACCAGCGAAGGCGTGGGCAGCTACTGGCCCTTCACGATCGGCCAGAAGGTCGCCCAGGCAAATTTGCTCCTGGAGCAGTTCCGAAGGGCCCTGGCTACGCGCTATGTTCTGACGCCCAATCAGCATATCGGGGCCTGGGAAACGAGCTTCATGCCCCAGTGGCTCATGCGGGATTACCTGGCCCGGCGAGGGGTGGCGCCCTTCAGGGCCGGCCAACTCAAGCCCGCCCGCTGCCCGCTGCTGGGCTACGCGCTGCAGAACATGCGGATCGAGGGTTCCTCGATCCATCGCTGGTTCCTCGAAGTCGACACCCAGCCGGAGGTCGGTGAAGAGGCCTACGATGAAGGCGCCCGCATCCTCACAGGCTTCTTCCACGCCCAGTTGGAAAAATTCCTCCAGCCGGACCTGGACGACCTCGGACGCCGGATCATCGAATGCTGCCTCGCCGGTGGAGCGATCCGGGACTACGAAGCCCTGATGGCCGATCCGGACCAGGCGGATACCCTCATGGAGGCAGCCGTCTGATTTCTACCTGTAAAGACAATCCCAAGCCCCCCGGACGGATCCAGAAGGAATGGCCATGAAATACTTGATCCTGACAGCTTCGGTCGTAATCCAGATATGCCTCGGAGGCGTCTATGCCTTCAGTGCACTGGTACCGGCGATGAAGGACACCCTGGGCCTGAGCACGGCCCAGACCCAGGTGATCTTCGGCGGACTCTTCGCGACGTTCACCATCTCAATGGTCCGGGCCGGACGAATCATCGACCGCCTGGGCCCGCGAATGCTGGCCGGCATCGGAGGCCTGTTCTTCGGGGCCGGATACCTGGTCGCCTCCCTCTCGGGAGGCAGCTTCGCCATCCTGTTCCTGGGGTATTCGATCCTGGCCGGCATCGGCACCGGGTTTGGCTACGCCTGTCCGCTGGCAGTGGGGATGAGGTGGTTTCCCAACCGCCGGGGCCTGGTGACCGGAGTATGCATGGCCGGCTTCGGCGGCGGAGCGGTGCTGCTTTCGTCCCTGGCGGAGTATCTGCTCTCGGGGGGCATGAACGTGCTGTTGGTCCTTCGCTGGGCCGGGGTCTCTTACGGGGCAGCGATCCTGGCTGCCGCGGCCGTGCTGACCTTCCCTGCAGAAACCACTTCCCGGCCCGAAGCGGAAGAACTCCGGGGCCGACGCCTCCTGCGGGATCCATTCTTCTCCCTGCTTGTCCTGGGCATGTTCGCCGGGACCTTTGCCGGGATGCTGGTGATCGGCAACCTGAAAGAGATCGCCCTGTCGGTGGGGATCGCCTCGGTACCGGCCACGGCGTCGATCAGCGCCTTCGCGGCCGGCAATGCCGCCGGACGAATCCTCTGGGGATGGATCTGCGACCGGAGCGACCAGCGTGTGATCCCGATCAAGCTGCTCTCGCTGGGTTTGCCGCTGGCGGCCCTGGGTTTGGTGAAGACCCCGGCCTTGTTCATCGGCATTTCCTTCCTGGTGGGCTTCGGCTTCGGAGCCTGCTTCGTGGTCTACGCGTCCCAGGTGGCCTCGCGATACGGACTGGCCCGTGTGGCGGCAGTGTACCCGCTGGTGTTCCTGGCCTACGGAGTTGCGGGAATCGTGGGCCCCGTTATCGGCGGCTGGCTCTTTGACGTTACCGCCAGCTACATGCCCGCCATTGCCGTCGCCTGCGCGGTCGTCGCCATCGGCCTGGCCGGCAGCATCGTACTCCTTCGACGCGTCAGCCCCGCCCAGCAGGAACTCTACAGCCTCGAAACCTGACAAGCGTCTCCTGATGACGGCCCCGACCTGGGGGTTACGTCTCAGGGTCAACGCCCCTCGCCGGTGCCCCCGCCTTGTCCCCAAGGCGGGGCCTCGTTCGTGCCCGAATACATCTTTAGACGGATGCGAATCGAAAGGACACACCGGCCGGCGCTTGGGAGCCGCTTTGCAGGTTCCCATCCTGCTTTCGAATCCGCTTACGGCCATCTGTAGGGTGGGACACTGCGAGAAGGACAACGTCCTTCGAGCGTTTCCCACGCGCCTGCCGAAGGAGCAGGAGCAACGGCCACGTAAACTTTGCGTGGCCTTTGGGGGTCGGTGGCGGTAGGCTGGCGGGCAATCGTGTTCCTTATAAGGAAAGGATCGGCCCGTGGGAAAATCAGCCCCCAAAGCCAAGGCTCCCTGGCCCGTGCTCAAGCGATACACCGGCGAGCAGCTCACCCGCATCGCCATGCCCCTCGGGGGTATCGGCACGGGAACGATCAGCCTCGGCGGCAGAGGCCAACTCATCGACTGGGAACTTCGCGACCACCCCGACAAGGGCTTTGCCCCCACCGAGAGCTTCTTTGCTCTCTGGACGCGCGACAAGGCCGGCCACTCCACCACCCGCTGCCTGGAGGGGGCGATCCATCCATCCCAGCACGAGCGCGCCCAGAGCGGAGGCCCCGACAAGGCGACGCTGGCAAACGCGTCGCTGCCCCGCTTTGCAGGATGCAGCTTCGAGGCCGCCTACCCGCTGGCCCAGGTGAACCTCTCGGACCCCGGCGTCCCCCTGCGCGTGCGGATCGAGGCGATCAACCCCATGGTTCCCGCCGATGCCGACGCCTCCTCCTGGCCTGTGGCCATGCTTCGCTTCGTGCTGGAGAACCCGACGTCGTCTCCCGTCGAGGCAGCGGTGGCCGGCTCTGTTCGCAACTTCCTGGGCGACAAGAACACACGTAGAGTCAACAGCCTCCGCCGGGGCCAGGGAGTAACCGGGGTGGTTCTGAACGCGCCGGACCTGCCCGAAAACTCCATCCAGCGGGGCCAACTCTGCCTCTCGCTGCTCTCGGCCCGGTCGGTCACGCACCGGACGCACTGGCTCTCGGGCCGATGGGGACAGGGCCTGCTGGACTTCTGGGATGATTTCTCCGACGACGGCCGACTCGAACCGCGCCCGCAAGGGCAAGAACCCATCGCCTCGCTGGCCTCGCGACTGCGTGTTCCTCCAAAAGCCAGCCGCAACCTGACCTTCCTGCTGACCTGGCGGTTCCCCAACCGCAGGCCCTGGCAAAAGGGCGACGAGTGCGACACCAAAGGGCTCACCAACCACTACCCCTGCCGGTTCGCCGACGCCTTTGAAGTGGCCGAGAAATTCGCGCGCCGCCGCAAACGACTCGAAGCCGACACCGTCGAGTTCGTCCAGGCCTTCTGTGACAGCGACCTGCCCGCCGAGGTCCGCGAGGCCTCGCTGTTCAACCTCTCCACCCTGCGCAGCCAGACGGTTTTCCGCACGGCCGACGGGAACCTTTTCGGCTGGGAGGGCTGCTGCGACCAGGCCGGCTGCTGCGAAGGCTCCTGCACACACGTGTGGAACTACGAGCAGGCGACGGCCTTTCTCTACGGAGACCTGAGCCGCTCGATGCGGGAGGTCGAATTCCTCCACGCCACCGACCAGACGGGCTTCCAGGCCTTCCGCAAGGCCCTGCCCCTGGAAGCAGACGACTGGCACTGCGCCGCAGCCGACGGGCAGATGGGCACCCTCATGAAGCTCTATCGCGACTGGAAGCTCAGCGGCGACGACGCCTGGCTGGAGAAGCTCTGGCCCCGGGCGCGAAAGGCCCTGGAGTTCTGCTGGCTGGAGGGATCCTGGGATGCCGATCGCGACGGCGTCATGGAAGGCTGCCAGCACAACACCATGGACGTCGAATACTTCGGGCCAAACCCCCAGATGACCGGCTGGTACCTCGGGGCCCTGAGAGCCGCACAGGAGATGGCCCGGCACCTGGGCCAGGACAGCTTCGCCGAGACCTGCGCGGAACTCTTTGCCTCCGGCTCGGCCTGGATGGATGCGAACCTCTTCAACGGCCAGTATTACCAGCAGATCATCCAGCCACCCGCCTCCCCGGACGACATCCGCCCGGGCCTGACCAGCGGCATGGGCGCAGAAGATGTCCTCAAGCCGCAGTTCCAGATCGGCCCCGGGTGCCTGATCGATCAACTCGTGGGACAGTACATGGCCCACGTCTGCAACCTGGGCTACCTGCACGATCGCAAGAAGGTCCGCAAGACGCTCCGGTCGATCTACCGCTGCAACTTCCGCAGAGATCTCAAGGAGCACTTCAACCCCATGCGGACCTACGCCCTGGCCGACGAGGCCGCGACCCTCATGTGCAGCTACCCACGAGGAGACCGCCCCGCCCAGCCGTTCCCCTACTTCGCCGAGGCCATGACCGGCTTCGAATACACCGCCGCCGTGGGAATGATCCAGGAAGGAATGACCGCAGAGGGGCTCGAACTGATCCGCGCGATCCGAAACCGCTACGACGGCCTGCGGAGAAACCCCTTTGACGAATACGAGTGCGGACACCACTACGCACGGGCCATGGCCAGTTGGGCGGCCCTTCTGGCATTGACCGGCTTCGATTACGACGCCCGCAAAGCTGCAATGGCCTTTGCCATGCCCGAATCGAGCGTTCAGTGGTTCTGGTCGACCGGCTATGCCTTTGGGACGATCCAGCTCAAGCCGGCAGAACGATCACCGCAGGCCCGGCTGAAAGTCCTGGGCGGCAGGCTCCGGCTGCGCAGGATCTCTGTCGGCAACTGGGGCTGTCAGTGGCCTGGCGCAAGCACCTTTGGCCGCGGCGACCAGCCGGATATCCTCCTGCGTCCAACGCAGTAACGCCGTTTCTGCCCAAAGCGACGGACCGGGATCCTCCCAACCGCCCGGCGATGCCTGTCAAACCGGGGCAACACACGCTTGGGCCGGAACCTGCGGATACTCATCCAGCCTGTCGTACATCGCATGGGTCAGCCTGGCGTTCTTGCGGTAGGAGAGATTGCTCACCAGGGAAAGCAGAGGCCTGTGCCCTCGCAGCAGGCTGCGTGTCATTCGACGGGCGATCCGAGCCCGAGAGTAAAAATAGTTCTCGCAGGCTTTCATCTCCTCGATGATCTCCAGACGGGAGAGGCCCTTGTAGCGAGCGGTCGGGAAACCCAGCGTGTAGTACTTCCAGTCCTCGGGGTAGTTGCCGGCGGAAATGCGATCCTGCTCGTCCAGCGAATCCCAGAGGCGCGTGCCCGGCAAGGGCGTCAGGAACAGTGCGTTGAGAACATCCACCCCGTACTCTTCGGCCGTCCGCGCAATCTGCATGCCGATCCCGGGTCCGTCGGTATCCAAGCCCATGATGAAAGAGCCGACGACCAACATCCTGCGTTTGTGGAACCGGCGAATCGATGCGGCAAAGTCCCGGTGATTGAGCAGGTTGAACTTCTTGCCTACCTCGGCCAGTCCTTGGGGCGTGGGAGACTCGAACCCGATGAACACTCCGCAACAACCTGCCTTGGCCGCCAGATCCAGCAGTTCCGGATCGTCGGCCATGTTGATCGTCACCTGGCAGATCCATTTCTTCTTGAGCCCGGCGTCGATGATCGCCTGAAAAAGTTTCTTTGCACGGGCGATGTGGGCCTGGCTGGTACCGATGAGATTGTCGTCCACGAAAAGGACCCGCTTTTCGCGGATGGTCCGCATCTCCCGGACGACATTCTCAATAGGCCGATGGCGGTATCGCTTCCCGTTGAAGGACGAAACCGAGCAGAAAGTACAGTCCAGCGGGCAGCCTCGCGTTGTCTGGACGGATCCAAACGCATAGCCGGTATCGAGAAGGTCGTGTCGGGCCACGGGGACCTCGGCCATGTCGACCTGTCCGCCCTCGTAGATCTGTTCGAGCTTGCCCCGGCCGGCATCCTCCAGCACGCGCGGCCAAACGCCTTCCGCCTCGCCTGTCACTACCGAATCCACGTGCTCCAGGGCTTCGGAGGTGCACATCGTCGCGTGAATGCCGCCCATCACCACGGGCACCTTCATACCCCGGAAGAACTCGGCCAGTTCATAGGCGCGGCTGGCCTGTGAGGTAAAGGCGGTAATGCCAACCAGGTCCGGGCGCGGCAAAGCCTCGTAATCGGCCAGACCGAGATTCTCATCCAGGATGGTGATCTCCCACTCCGGCCCGGTCAGGCCGGCCAGCACCAACAGCCCCAGCGGCTTCCAGACACGATACCGATTCCAACGGCTTTGGCGGATGTTGGCCAAGCTCACCATCGGGTTGAACGGATTGATCAGATAGAGTCGCATAGAAGCTTTGTATCCATATTGTAGTAGGTTTGATACGCAGGTCGCGGGCTAAAACTGTTTCCCGGTGCCCGCATCGGGGGTTCTCTACGACCTGGCCGAACTCCTCTTCCGACTGCGTCGAATTCGCCCCTTGCCGCCTTGGCCCCTGGAGCTGGACTGGCCCCGATTGCCCCGGGAGCTCTGCTCGTTGCGAAAACGGGGACTGCGGCGACGTCGGCTGCGCTTGTCGGTTGCCGTTGCCTTTTCTTCAGGTCTGGGCCGGGCACCTTGCACATTGAGGCGACAGGCGAGAAGTTTTTCAATGTCCTTGAGCAACGGAAGCTCATCGTTGGAACAGAAGGAGACGGCCTGGCCTTCCATGCCGGCGCGCCCGGTGCGGCCAATCCGGTGAACGTAGGTCTCAGCGTCGTTGGGTAGATCGTAGTTGAATACGTGGGAGATGTCCGAAACGTCAAGGCCGCGCGAGGCGATGTCGCTGGCGACCAGGACGCGCAGGGCGCCGGATTTAAGCTTGCCCAGCGTCCGCTGTCGCTGGTTCTGGCTCTTGTTGGAGTGCATGGCTGCGGCGGGAATGGAGGCTCGTTCGAGCTTTTGCGCGATCTTGTCGGCCCGGTGCTTGGTCCGGGTGAACACGATGGCCTTGGTGATGCTCTTGCAGGTCAGAATCTTCTGGAGCAGGGACAGCTTGTCCGGGTTCTGCACGAAGTGGACGGCCTGCTCAACCGTTTGGGCCGCGGGGGCTTCGGGTGCAATCGTAATACAGAACGGGTCCGCCTGGAGCCGGCCGGATATCTGCTGAATCCCCTTGGGCATGGTGGCCGAGAAAAGCAGCGTCTGGCGCTGGTCGGGCACAAGATTGACGATCCTCCGGATGTCCGGAAGGAAGCCCATGTCGAGCATCCGGTCGGCTTCGTCCAGAACGAGAATTTCCACCTGGCTGAGTTTGAGCCTTCCCTGGTTGATCAGATCCAGCAGACGCCCCGGTGTGGCCACAAGGATATCCACGCCGCGCCGAAGGGCCTGGCACTGCGGGCCCTGCTTGACCCCGCCGAAGATAACGGTGTGGCGCAGGGAGGTATTGCGGCCCAGTTCGCCAAGGGCCTGGCCGATCTGGGCAGCCAGCTCGCGCGTCGGGGCGACGATCAGCGATCGGATCGGGCGTTGGCCCTTCTGGGCTGAGGCCTGGTCGAGCCGCTGGAGAATCGGCAGGGCAAAGGCGGCTGTCTTACCGGTGCCCGTCTGGGCACAGCCCAGGATGTCCCGCCCTTGCAGGGCAGGGCCGATGGCCTTGGCCTGGATGGCGGTAGGCTGGGTGAACTGCTTGCGGCGAAGGGTGTTCAGGAGGGACTCGCTGAGCCCCGTGCTTTCAAAGGTTGCGTTGTCTTGATTCAAGAGATCTTCTTTCTAACGTTTACTGCATGGCGGACCGGAGACACTCTCCGGCCTCGGTGGTTTCAGTGAGGACGCCCCCGGCATCTCACAGGCCCCTTGTAAGGTTGCAGGAGCGCAGGTGAGGCCAAGCCAGGCGCACAATCTCAATGGATGGATTGAGGCTACTTGCCAACACGTACGGGGTTGGGCGGCATTCGCCGGGCGGTGTGCAGGGCGAGAGACGAGGGGATGACACCCCTCAGTACGTCTTTGAGTGATGTGATGGGAGCCTTCCAGCTCCACCTCGTATCGGGCATTGAACCACAAATCACACGACTATGCCAGAACAATCTTTGGGTGAATTCCCGATGGTCTGGCAGACGGATTCGCCCCCAGGGCGCAACCCGCTCAAAAACCCTCATCCGCACCTCGCCCCAAGGTCGGTTGCCCCTGCCGGCCGGGGAGGATGGATCTGCCACATGGCCAGTGGATGTCGCGTCTGCTCCATCCAGGCAGCGGGCGAAACAAAAACCAGGCGGAGGACAGGAGGTGTATTTCCTGCCCTCCGCCGTGGTGGAGGAGGAGGTCTATCGATCCCGGCCGGTTGTGGCCCGGATCTTTACTTCAGTGTTCTCAGCGACGGCGCCTTCTCAGGGCAACCAGGCCGCCAAGACCCAGAAGGCTCATCGTGGCAGGCTCGGGAACGACCGAAACGTTGTCGACCCAAGCTTCTCGCTCGCCACCAAAACCTGGCTTCATGCCAAAGGCAACAACCAAGCCATCATAGCTGCTCAGGTCCAACTCGGAGGTAGTATAGGTTGCTTCGGCGCCGACAGTGAAATCGCCACTGCCTTCCAGAGTCTTGGCTTCGTCCAGAAGCACATACTCGATTCCATTGAATTCACCGGCCTGGGCGGGGTCGATTCCAGGACCATCGGCCCGCATGTTAATGCCCTTGAACTGATCATCGTTGGTGTCGGCCACGCTGGTGTCAACGCCCCAGAGGGCAAACTCGAAGATGTCGATTGGACTGGTGCATCCCCATGCCTTTCGAGGGCGCCGAAGAATTCGTGGACAAAATCCCCAAACCTTTTGCCTGCCTCTGCAGCGACATGAACCAGGCGCGCCAGATCATCTCGGCCTGTACGTCACTGGGCGTGTCCGTGCCCGATGAAGTCGCCGTGATGGCCGTGGGCGAAGGCGACGTCTACTGCCTGCTGGAAAGGCCCCACATGTCCACCGTCTCCCAGGGGGCCAGGCGGGTGGGGTTCGAGGCCGCCCAGATCATGGACCGCATGCTGCGCGGCGAGCCGGCGCCCACGGAGCCGATGCTTATCGAGCCCGACGGGGTGATCGTGCGTCAATCGACCGACGCGGTGGTCATCGACGATCCGATGGTCGCACAGGCGATGAACTTCATCCGCTCGTATGCCCCCGAGGGTATCGGCGTGCCCGACGTCCTGCACGAGGTGCCCCTGGGACGACGCGCCCTGGAAAAGCGGTTCCGCTCCCGAGTCGGAAGGAGCATCTACCAGCAGATCATCCACGAGCGAATGACCCATGGCGAAAGGCTCCTGCGGGCAACGGACCTGGCCATCATCGACGTGGCTGTGCGCTGCGGCATGAGCAGCGCCTCGGACTTCATCCGGCTCTTCAGCCGGCAGTACGGCAGAACGCCGGAGCAGTACCGCAGGCACAAGAGCGAAAAGAGTTCAGAATCCAGGCGCCGACAGCCCATCGAATAAGAGCACCGTCACGAATGCGACGGAGATGGCCTTGGAGAGGACCAGCCGCGCCTTGGCCAGGCCCCCGCATAGCTGCTACGGTTGAGGTCGCAAGTCGAAACAATCGAGGACACCAGTTCTATACGATGAGCTTTGCACGAAAAGCATGCCGTTGGAGAGGACTGGGAGGGAAGAATAAGGCCATCCCCCTTTCAGTTCGTCGCCTGGCAAGGTCAACTCCCCCAGGGCGGTGGCGCCCTTGCGGTCTACCCGTAGTGAGACCACCTTGTTTCCTGAGCGAAACAGCACGACGCCATCGACAACCGTGAAACATCCGCCGAGCTTATCTGCTCCGCCAATGTCATCCTCCCGCCAGAGCAGTTTGCCGTTTTCCACATCCAGCGCCGCAAGGCTGGTTCGCGTCTTCCTCTCGCCATGAAGCGGCACCAGAACCATGTCACCCAGGACGATGGACGTGTGGTAATAGATCGGCTTCTCTTTCTTTGCTTCCTCCCGTGTCAGAATCGCTGCCCGATCCCAAACCACCTCGACCTGCCCGTCCTGGATCCGAAGGCAGATATCGTGGCCTCGGACCTTTCGGAACAGCACGTGATGCTCATCAATAATCGCAGGCGTGCTGGGAGACTCGAACGTATCACCGCCCAGGGCGGCGATTCCACTCTGGAGGAAGGTGCGGCGGTCTGTTTTCGTTTCGGTGAGTCTGCGGCTCATGAGGTGTTCCGGTCCCGAGGTGCCTGGTCGGTGAATCGATACGCATTGTGTAACCCCGAAAACAGGCCCCGGTCTCGGGCCGGCCTTTGGAGACGGCGATGTTGCCACGCGGCCGTATCCCACCCACATCAGCCGGGCTGTCGGAGCAAGGCCGGATGGGCAGGCCATCGGCCTGTGCCCCGTGATGCTTTGGGCCACTACTGCTTATGGAAGGTCGCGGGCAGATCTTCGGCCTGCGCCCTGCGTTCTCGCCCTGTGCCCACGAGCCGATCGCCCTCGATCTTCAGGTCGAACAGCAGGGAGTCGTCGTCGACCTCGCCGGACATGGGGACCAGGAAGGTCACGCGGCCATCCTGGATTTTGACATCCCGGAGCTTCCAGGAATCGCCCTCTCCGGCGTCCGGGCCTCCGGAGGAAAGCAGAGTCAATGTTCCCTCCCGGCCCGAGAGGACCAGCTCCATCTCATGAACTTTGTCTCCCTCGATAACTTTGCCGCGGTAGGTTCCGTCGACGATGTCGCCGCCGCAGCCGACGAGCAAGAACACGGAAACCATCAACATCGTCCACATGCCGGTTCGCATTGCGTCCTCTCTTTCGGTTGGAGTTGTCCCGATGGCCTGGAACGTCCAGGCCGCCGCGATTGAGCGTCGCATAGCCGGCGAGGCTTGTCAATTCCGATCGGCGGAAGGAGTACGGGAAGTCGTCGCTGAAACTGCCAACTCTTGCCCAGCCGTCGCCGGACCGGTAGGATTCGACTTCATCTGCGAGGGGCTGCAGGGACCTCGCGGATTCCTCGAAAGCCGGCCGGACCCGTCGAGGCTGCACGTGACAGCCCGGGCCTGGCGGGTCGGCACAAACAGGAAAGGAGTCTGGAAGATGCAATTCGACATTCGGGGCACTACGATGCAGTCGGTGGATATCTGGCTGGAAGAGGGCGAATCGGTCTATACCGAGTCAGGCGGCATGTCGTGGATGTCGTCGAACGTGGAGATGAAAACCGATTCCAAGGGCGGCGTGCTCAAGGGCCTGGGACGGATGATGTCCGGCGAGTCGTTCTTTATGACCACCTACACCTGCTCCCGGGGTCAAGGCCTGGTGGCCTTTGCCCCGGAATTCGTTGGCAAGGTGATCCCCTTCGAGCTGGCTGACGGCCAGAGCCTGATCTGCCAGAAGGATGCCTTCATGGTGGCCGAGTCCAGTGTGACGCTCTCGATGCACTTCCGCAAGAAGCTCGGCGCGGGCTTCTTCGGCGGCGAGGGGTTTATCATGCAGAAGCTCACGGGGCCCGGCACGGCGCTGATCGAGATCCCCGGCGAGGTCGTTGAATACGACTTGCAGGAGGGCCAGACGCTCAAGATCGATCAATCCCACCTGGCCGCCATGGAGCCGACGGTCGACTTCGACATCCAGCGCGTCAAGGGCATCAAGAACATCTTTTTCAGCGGCGAGGGACTCTTCCTGGGCACGCTCAAGGGTCCAGGCCGGGCCTGGCTCCAGACGATGCCCATAGCGAACCTGGCTGCGAAGATCGCCGCCCACACCCCCAGCAAATAGTCGGCCATGTCCCCACTGCACTGGGTTCTGATCATCCTGGCCGGGCTCATCCTCCTGGATGTGGTCCTGGCGGTTCTGGGCGTCGGGGGCTTCTTCACGTGGCTCGCCACCGCCGTGTATCACCTGTTCAAACCGGAAGAGCCCCCGGGCGAAAACGACGACAACTGGCAGCCCGACCAGGGCCGAGACGTGGACTGACTGGAAAGAAGCAGCTGGCGGTGCTGGGCGCCAATCCCTCAGCGGCGGTCGATGAGGGCGGCTTCGATCATCGCAAAGTAGTTCTCATTGGGCACGTAGTCGGGCACGCTGTTGCCGGTGCCCAGGGCGTAGCCGGTGGTGGCTTTCTGGACCATCTCGCGGCTGCGACGGAAGACCTCTTCAGGCCGGCTGCGACAGACGAAGTTCACGTCGATGCCCCCGAGAATCGCAATCCGTGCGCCCCACTTCTCCCAGGCCTGCTCGACGGGGAGAATGGAGTCTTCATACGAGTGCTTGGCGTCGAACTTCATCCGGTCGATCACGTCGTCCATCACGTCTGCAAGGTTGCCGCAGGAGTGGAGGATCGCGGGGCGGCCGGCGTCGTGAGCGGCCGCGACGATTTGCTCGTGCCAGCCGAAGACATACTTTCGCATGTCGTCGGGGGGCAGCATGGTCTGGGTCTTGAAGCCCCAGTCGTCGTTGGAGATGACGGCACCGACGCAGTCGTGCTCGAGCCCGAGCCGGTAGTAGGCGAGCAACCGGGAGCCGACGGCGTCGAAGATCTCTTCGGTCAGATCCGGATCGTCCAGGAGCAGGTAGCAGAGATTTTCGAAACCTACGAGGCTGATGACGTTCTCCAGCACGCCGCCGGCGCTGAAGAGGATGACCTTCATTCCCTTCGGGAGGAGGGGAGCGATGAATTCCAGCCGGTCGAAGGCGAACTCCGCCGGGTCGGGCCAGGGATAGGCCTCGAAGGACGCCCGGTCGGTGATCAGCGCGCCCTCGTTGGCTGAGATGCTCTTGGCCTTGTGGTGCTCGCCGGTTGGGAAGGCAAAGCCCGACCCGTGGCAAGTGACATAGTCGTAGCCGGCTGCACGGTAGGCCTCGGCTGTGATCAGCAGGTTGCCCATCTGCTTACCGTGCTCGGCGTAGACCTGATCCACCCGGGCGTCGCCGAGAATAGCGCGAAAAGCGACATCGTTGAGGAAGAACTCGAAGAGCGTGGGCCTGGTCGGTTTTTCGCGGCGCAGGACGGCCTGGAGGTTCTGGAAGTTCGCCTCGGCCTCAACGGGGCCTTTCCACTGATAATCCTGCATGGGGAGTCCTTTCGGCACGGCTTTCCTCTGGAAGGAAGTCTACCACATGCCCGGCTGGACGCAACCCACAGGCCTGGGATAATTGGAGAGTTCCGCGGGTCGGGGCACTGCGGCCTTGCCAGACGGTTTTGCTTTCAAGCCCGGGTGTTCCCGATGAGGCCTTCGACCCGCCGGCCCAATTCGCTACAATGCCCCCATGGAACTGATCTCCCTGCAATCCGGATCCAACGGGAACTGCCTGTACGTCGAGGCCGGGGGCAAGAAGCTGCTGATCGACGCGGGCATCAGCGGCAAGCAGGCGCAGTTGCGACTGGCCAGCCACGGGCGGGACATCCGCGACGTAGACGCCGTGCTGATCTCCCACGACCACAGCGACCACACCCGGTCGATGGGCATCTACCAGCGGAAGTTCGGTTTGAAGGTCTGGACGACGCGGCGGACGCTCCAGGCGGCCTCTCGAAGCGGCAGGCTGGGCAAGATGGACCGCGTCCGCACGTTTCGACTCACCGAGCCGCTCAGGCTGGGGCCGGTGACGGTGGAGATGATCGCCACGCCGCACGACGCCGCTGAGGGGGCGGCCTTTGTGATCGAGGCCGAGGGCAAGCGCCTGGGCGTTCTGACGGATCTGGGATACGTCTTCGAGGGGCTCGAAGAGACCGTCCGCTCGCTGGATGCCCTGCTGCTGGAGAGCAATTACGATCCGGAGATGCTCCATCGGGGCCCGTATCCGGCCCATCTGAAGCGACGCATCCGCGGCGACGGGGGACACCTGAGCAATGCCGAGGCGGCCGAGTTGATCCAGCGCGCAGGAGCCAACCTGGCCTGGGCGTGCCTGGGGCATCTTTCGGGGGAGAACAATACGCCGCAGTTGGCGCTGTCGACCGCCGGGCAGATACTCTCGCGGAAAACGCCCCTCCACCTGGCCACCCGCTACGAGGTCAGCAAGGTGATGACGTTGTGAATTCGCTTCTGCCCGGACCGGTCCGAGTCAGTCCCAGGTTCCCTTGCCGGCGGCTTCCTTAATCCGGGCCAGGGCCTTTTCGGGCCCGGCGTTTCGCAGGTTCTCGGCCAGCTTCCTGGAGACGGGCGGCAGGGCGCCCACGGAGGCGAAGAAGTCGTTCCTGGCCGCCACGTCCGGCTGCTCGTCGGGTCCGCCGGGACCGATGTAGGAGTAGTCGGCGAATCGCAGCAGCGTGGTGTGGCCCACGAGGATCTGGGCTCCGCGGCGGAATGCGTCGGCGTGTCTGGAGAGCACCGGCCCGGCCAGGTCGTCCACGAAAGGCTGACCGGACTTGTTCATCTCCGTGCCGATATTGATCGGCAGGTTCAGGTCCGAAGCGACCTGCACGCACTCCTTGAGCTTCTGCTGCTTCAGCGCAGCGGCGTCGGGATCCGAAATGTTCCAGTTGCGGTCGGGGATGATATTCAGGGCAGCAGCCCCCTTGTCCATCATGCACTCGAACATCGCTCTGGGGTCGGATTCTCCCTGGCTCGTGCCGTCGAGCCACGTGATCATGGGCACGGCGCGACAGTCGGCGACCCACTTGAGGAACGTGTCCATCCTGGGGAAGGTTTGGGCCGAGGGCTCAGCGTAGCCGATGCCGCCGCGTTTGGCGAGCTTGCCCCGTGCGGCCTCGCGGAGCTTGATCGGATCTTCCAGAAGCTTCTTGACCTCGGAGGCTTCCATTCCAAAGACCATTCCCCAGAAGCCGATAAGGGCCTTTCCGGGGAATCGCTCCTCGGCGGCCTGGATGTAGGCATCGACAATATGTCGCTCGGTGGCGGTCCCTCCGGGGGTTCGTGGCAGGACGTCCTGCTCGTAGTCGATTTCGATATTCATCAACTTGCGGTTAATGCGCTCGATGAGGTCGAGATTCCTCTCATGAGCGCGGTTGCGGAGGTCGTCGAGGGTCTCGGCCTGGCTGGTGCCTTCGGTGGGAACCGCGTCAAAGCCGGCGCCCATGACGTACGAGACGCCCGGCTCACCGGGGGAGTTGATGTCCACGTCGGCATACTCGGCCAGGTAGGCCCGGGTTTCGAGATTGACCGTCGTGCGCAGTTGGAGGATTTCCCCGGCAGAGAGGAATTCCTCCAGCCCGTCCAGGACGTCGAAATCGCAGAGTCCAGCCGCATAGAGCCCTTGGCGCTTGCACTCCAGGGCCAGGCGACAGGGCGAGTAGTTCTCGGCGTTGTAGGAAAAGAACGAATGCAGGTGCATGTTGACATTGGAGGGCTCAGTGGCCGGGGCGGAAACCTGTTCGGCCTGGGCCAGGTCTTTTAAAGCCCGGATGCGTTGTGCCCGGTCAAACGCGCTGAGCTGCTCGATTTGCTGGGATTGTGACATTGGGTTCCTCGGTGTGCGATGGTACTTGTGTTTGCTGAGCAGGCTGAAGTGTAACGTCTCAGGTTCACAGAGGAAACGTTCAATTGCACAGGTGAGGCGAGTTTGCTTCCAGCCGAATTCAACCTTACTTTGCCGGAAACTGCGTTATAATGCTTTTGATTTGACGATTTCTGGAGGTGTTGAGCTTTTTATGGCAGAGATGATCCGAACCGAGTTGGGCGTTCAGCGCGAGGCGGTGCTTCTGGTGGGAGTCCTGCTCCCCGATAGCAATGCCGACCCCCGGGATCCCCTTGGCGAGTTGCGCAGCCTGGTCAAGACGGCCGAGGGCGGTGTTGTCGACGAAATGGTCTGCAAACGCGCCAAGCCCGACCCCGGGCTCTACGTGGGCAGCGGCAAGGCCGAGGAAATCGCCCAGCGGGCCGAGATGAACGAAATCGACACCGTCATCTTCGACAATGACCTCACGCCCGGGCAGATCCGGGAGCTGGAGTCGATCATCCGGCGAAAGATCGTCGACCGCAGCGAACTGATCCTGGATATCTTCGCCGCCCACGCCCGCACGCGGGAAAGCCGTCTGCAGGTCGAACTGGCCCAGCTTGAGTACACCTATCCAAGACTCAAGAACATGTGGTCCCACCTGGAGCGCATCGGCGCCGGGGCCGGGGCTGGCATCGGCACGCGAGGCCCGGGCGAGAAGCAGATCGAAACCGACCGTCGCCTCGTCCAGAAACGCGTCAGCCAGCTCAAGACGCAGCTCGAGCAGATCGACAAACGCAAGATCCGCGCCATCCGCAACCGCGGCGATTCCTACTGCACCTGCCTGGTTGGCTACACCAACGCCGGCAAGAGCACACTGATGAATCTCCTCACCGGGGCCGACACCCTCGTAGCCGACAAGCTCTTTGCCACCCTGGCCACCAAGACGCGCCAGTGGAAGCTCTCCAGCGGAGAATCGGTCCTGCTCAGTGACACGGTCGGCTTCGTGCGGGACCTGCCCCACCACCTGGTGGCCAGCTTCCGCGCAACCCTGGAAGAAGCCATCCACGCCGACCTGCTCCTCCATGTCGCCGATGCCTCCCACGAACGGGTGGGGGAGGAAATCCAGGCCGTCCGAGGCGTGTTGAAGGAGTTGGAATGCCTGGACCGCGATCGGCTCCTGGTGCTCAACAAGGTCGATAGGATCCTGGACCCCACTGTGCGGACGGTCCTGCGCAACCGGTATCCCGAGGCCTTGTTCGTATCGGCCAAAACGGGCGAAGGCTGTGATGAGCTCATCGAGGCGGTCACCCGGCGGGCCGTCGGGCACAGCGTACGCCTCACCCTCAGCGCCAACTATCGCAACGGCAGGCTCATGCAGTACATTATGCAGCATGCCGATATTCAAAAGGAAGACTACAACGACCAGGCGGTCACCATGGATGCGGTCCTGCCCTCGGCACGGGTGGATGAACTGCTTTCCTTCGGACAGGATGTGGCCATTCTCGATCAACAACCCAGCGGGTAGAAACGGGGTAGAGATGAACACGCAGGTCAGGACGTTTCGAACGTTTGTCGTCTTGGGACTGATTCTGGCAGTTACGGGGGGGCTCCCGGCCGAGCCGGCGGCGGGAAAAAACTACGGGCCGGTGAACCTGAGCCTCAAGGACGGCTCGTTCGTCAATGGGACCCTCCTCCAGGCCGACGAGGAGAAGATCATCGTTCGCGTTGGCCGGGAGCAGCGAAGCTTCCAGACCGATGCGATCAAGCCCGTCAGCGTCGCCATCGCCCGACGAAAGACGATTGACGACAAGGACGCCAAGAGCCTCTTCGAACTGGCCCTGTGGTGTCAGGAACACGCCCTGGCCCCGGCGGCAAGGAACCTGATGGCCCAGGCCGTCCGGGCCGACCCCTCCTACCGAAAACGTGCCCAGCAAGCCCTGGCCGCCGGAGCTGAGCAGGCGCAGGACGAGGTGGCGCCCGTCCCGGCCGAGGCGGAGGAGGAAGAAAAGGAAGAACCGAAATTCGCCCCCGCCACCCAGGACCAGATCGACGCCAACCACAAAATCGCCGATACCTGGGCCAAGCAGGCCCGCAAGGAAGTCGCCAAGGACCTGCACCTGATCGAGACCGAGCACTTCCTGATTTACAGCACCTGGCCCAAGTCGGATGACGACGGGCTCAAACGCGTCTGCGAAGCCCTCTACGATCGACTCATGGATCAGTTCAATCTGGAGGCATCCGAACACGTCTGGGCGGGCAAGCTGCCCCTCTACACCTTCCAGGAGCCCGAGCACTTCCAGAGATTCGCCACGCGCGTCGACAAGGTCGCCATGCGAAGCCCCGATATGCTCAAGGCCGGAGGCTACTGTTCCCGGAGGGGCAACTTCACCTATGTCGTCGTCAATGGCCTCCAGAACGTCCCCAAGGAATACAGGAAGAATGTCTTCTTCCACGTCCTGGTCCACGAGACCACACACGCCTTCGTGGGTAGATTCATCTCGGCCAGGAGCCTGCCCAGGTGGCTCAACGAAGGCCTGGCCGAATTCATGGCCAAGGAGCTCGTTCCCAAGAGCTACTCAGCCAACCAGTACGTGGAAAGCTCGAAAAAGGCTATTCAGGGACGCATCGATATCAGCCCGGTCTTTCAGGACGTACCCCTGGATCCCTTCTGGTACGGCATTTCCCATTCGCTCGTGCGTTATCTCGTGGCCCGGGACAAGAAGTCGTTTCCCAAGCTCATCACGCTGGTCAAGGAAGGCACGGAGCCTGAAGAAGCCCTCAAGAAAAGCTACGGCATGGACTTCCGCGAGCTCCAGGGCCGATGGAGAAAGGCGGTCGCCTCCAACTGAGGCTGCACCGGCCCTGCGGTTCCCGACCGGCGGATTCAACGAAGAAATTCCGCCAGCCTTTCTACAACTCCGCCGACGACGATTTCCGGGCTCGACGCCCCGGCCAGGATTCCCAGCGTCACCGGACGGCGCTGGGGAAGATAGCCTTCGACCTCCACGTGACAATCCCGGGCGAAGTCGTAGCAGCGTATCCGCTCGGGACCAAGCAGATCCTGGGCATCCTCGATGAAATAGGCCGGACAGTACTTTGCCGCCAGCTCCAGAAGATGCCGGGAGTTGCTCGACCCGACCCCCCCCACGACGAACGTCACATCGCAGGGGCTCGAACAAAGTTCCTCCGCGGCGCTTTGCCTGTCCTGGGTCGCCCGGCAGACAGTGGGCTGGAAGAGCAGACGCCTGCGGGCTGCGTCCGAACCGAAACGCGCATCGAAGGCTTCGCCCAGCCGTTCGCGCACCTCCAGCGTCTGTCCATAGAGCATGGTGGTCTGGCTGACCTGGGCCAGGCGCAATAGGGGCCAAAGGCCCTGAGCGTTGGAGGCATCCTCGCCGAACTGCCGGCGGGGGTTGAAGGAGTCTTCGCCCGAGGCCAGGGCTTTGCAGAAGGTCTCCACCTGGTCCAGGTCGCCCAGGACGACATAGTGTCCTTGTTCTGCCTCGAGGCGCGACTTGGTGACGATCGTCTCGTCGTGACGGCTCCTGCCGAAGATCAGCACGCCGAAACCTTCATCGGCGGCGTGGGCGGCCCAGTTCCAAAGGCGCCGGACATCGGAGCAACTGGCATCGACGATCTCACAGCCGATCCCGCGTAGCCTCTGCTCGATATCCACCGGAACGCCAAAGGCCGGGATGATCGCGCAATCGTCCTTGCCGACGTATTCCTCGATTCGCCTGCGCTGGTCGCGAGAGAGAAACCCCACCCCCCTCTGCCGGAAGTACTCGTTTACCCAGGGGTTGTGGATAATCTCCCCCAGCAGCACCAGGCGCTTGCCGTCGGATTCGTGCCGGTGCAGGGCCTCCAGCGAAGACGCCAGGGCCAGCGTAACCCCCCTGCAGAAGCCGAAAACCCGTGGCAGACGGATTTGCCCCCCGGGCAATTGCCACACATTGCCGCTGCGGCGAAGCTGCGCTACCCGCCGGCTGGTGAAACAACTCAGAAGTTCCCGCGGTCCGGGTGTTTCCTTCATCGGATCTCCCAAAGGTTACTGACATATTCTTGTTCGATCGGGTTTGGGGCCTGTGTGCATGGTAGTCACCCTGCCGGGCCGTACAAGTGCCTCCCCCGCAAACCCCGGCCAAAACGCGCGAAAGCCGCGCCCTTTGCAAAGCATTTTCGGAAATGGTTGCACAATGCACGCCGGGCTGGTACCATATCCAATAGGTTAAAGTACCCACAGCTTGGGACGCTTATTCGGCCCGGGCGGGCTTGATTCCAGCCTTCACGTCTTGCTTCATAGCCTGCAGGGGTGAACGTCTCAGGCGTACATCCAATTCTGTCTCATTTCGAGGAAAGATCATGTCGATGATCGCGTTGATCTGTCCGGCCTGCTCCGCACCGCTGCGCGTCGACGAGAGATGCCTGGGGCGAAAGGGAAGATGCCCCAGTTGCGGCCAGGTGTTCCTGTTGAGCAACACGATGACACGTCCAGACGGTTCAGCCACCGAGGACGATGTACTCACCTGGCTTGGTGGGAGGAACCGCTCGGGACGTCCCGAGCAGAAGCAGCCGGCTTCGATTTCGACCCAGCCGCGCCGGTCGCAGGATCCGGAATCTCTTGCCTCGCCGGCGGGGCAGACCGCGGATTCCAGGGCCGACACCGACGGCCGGTTCCAGCCGGAAACGCCTCAGGCCGATCAGGGCAAGAGTCGCTTCAACATCCACCTGGACCACGTGGACAGCATGGGCGCTTTCTTCCTATTCGATTCCCGCCTGCTTATCGATGCCAAATTCCGCTCCAGTTTTCCCCGCTCCTGCATCCTCTGCGGGGAGAAAACGGATCTCTCGGTCTATCCGGTCCTGTGGTCGTGCAAGCTGCGAGGCAAGACCAGCAAGAACGATCTGCTCCAGCAGGGCCCCTATGTGCGTCGTCTCAAGGACCTTTCCGATCTCGAGGAAACGCCGCTTCTGGATCAGCTCAAGGAGGTCGAAAACGTTCCGTACCCCTACAATCTGCCCTTCCCCTACTTCGTCTGTCCCTCCTGTTCTCCGGTCGGAGCCTTGATGACGCATGTCCGAACCGACGAGGCCAAAGACGAACAGGGAGTCGTAAAAGAAACCTGCGAACTGGGAATCAGCTCGCTTTCCCAGGCGGAACAATTCGCAAAGAGCGTCTGTGGCCAGGACACCCAGGCGGTTACAAAAATCCAGATCGCCCGCAAGGCCTGTGTTTCGGACGCATGGAGGGCCCTGCCCCTGGCCGTACGCAACCGCATCAAACAATGGTTCAAGCAGAACGACGAGGAGAAATTCGTCGCCTACATCAGCGATGCGGAGTTCGCAAAGGCCGAGGCCGGCTCGGCTGGACTGGTCGTGACCGATCAACGGATCGTCTACCGCAAGAGTTTGGCCCAACAGGAATTCCAGCGCGAAGAGCCCCTGGAAATCCAGCAGGAGCCCCGCGGCGAACAGATCCTGCTGATTCTAAAAGGATCGGAAGACAAGCAGGCCAGATTTGTGGCGGATCCAGCCTGCGTGGATCGCATCAGCCACCTGCTGAAGGATCCGCAGAGTTCAATCAACCCCCAGGCCGCCGGTCACGCAAGCTGAAAACAGCCGACACCGACTTGCGACAATCAGGCCTTTCCCTCCGAGGAATCGCTGTCGGGATTCTGCGAGGTTTCTTTTTCCTCGACGTGGTAGTCGGTATCAAACGTGCTGCTGTCTTCGAGCTCTTTCTTGGTGCCTTTGAGTTCATCGCGGAACTCCCGCATCCCACGGCCCAGGCCCCGGGCGAGTTCGGGCAGCTTCTTGCCGCCAAAGAGCAGCAGCATGGCCCCGAGGATGACCAGGATTTCAACATACCCGGGAGTCCAGGCAAGCGGAAGGTTGTCTATAGCAAGCATGGCAGATGCCTCTCATCAGGGACGCCCTCGATCCTGCCGGGAAGGTCCCGACTTCAGGGATTCTCCGGGGGCAATCCACACCTACCAGCTTAGAGTTCAACTGCCTCCGTTGCAAGCCCATCTCATCGACCGCGGATCGATTCGCCGGGCAATTCTCAATCCGCATTTCAGGAAGGAAACTCATCTGACCGCCCCGCCTGGCCGATACAAATTGAGAATTCTCCAGAAGATTCCTGCCAAAGAGGTCCTGTTCTATGTCTGAGTCCCTTTCCGCTCTGGTTATCGCCAAGACCCCGGAGGATCGGCGGGAGATCATGGATTTGCTCTCGAACCAGAGCCCATTCAACGTCACCTTCAGCGAGGCAGAGACCGGCCCCAGCGGTGTTCGGGCCTACGACCCGACGACCATGGACTTCGCCGTGGTCGAACGGTTCCTGCCCCATATGAACGGGCTGGATGTGGTTCGGATCCTCCGGGCCACCTACGGCAACTCCACACCGGTGATTCTCCTGACCAGCGAATCGTCCCGCGAGGCCATGGAAGAGGCCCTTACCGACCTGAATGTCAACGGCTATGTCCTCAAGCCCCTGACCGCCGAGAAGATGCAACGCGCCTTGAAAGGTCTCGTCGAGCAGTTGCCCGAGAGACATCCCGGCTGCACGTGCGGCCCCCAGGATGCCACCGAGGTGGTTCCCGCTGCTGCAATCCAGATCATTTCCGAGATGTGCAACGTCGAGGCATCGCTGGTCGAGGGCGACCCCGGCCTGCCCAGCGGAGACGTCCTGGTCGGGATCATCTCGCTCTTTGGCGATATCAAGTGGTCTATCAAGCTCCAGCTTCCCAAGCCCTCGGCCGAGATGCTCGTGGAAAAGTTTGCCGGCTTTGCCGTGCCCTTCGACTCGCCCGACATGGCCGACGCGGTCGGCGAGTTGACCAACGTCACTGTCGGACAGATCAAGCGGTTGCTGGTCTCCCGCGGGATGGATGTGGAGATCTCTCTGCCAACGGTCTTTCGGGCGGCCCAACTGGAGATCCTCCTCCAGCGCCAGACGCGCGAGATGCTCTTTGGCTACGACACCCCGGCCGGACGGTTCTGGACGACACTGATCATCGGGGACCTGGTCCCCAGCTGAGCCAGGAGCGAAACTCACTCGAGGGATTCTTCCTGGTCGGCCCGGGCGCGCTGACGCTCGGCGAACTTCGCCAGGAGGATCCCCAGCTCGAAAAGCAGGTACATCGGCACGGCCAGGCCTATCTGATCGATCGGCGAGGGGCTCGTCAGCAGGGCTGCGGCGATCAGGAGGATCACCACCGTGTGTCGCCGATACTTGGCAAACTGCTTCGAGCCGACCAGGCCCGTCCGGGCAAGGATGTACTGAACCATCGGCGTCTGAAACCCGATCCCGAAGACCAGCATCAGGTTGGTCATGAATGCGATGTGGCTGTCCAGGGTGACCATCGGCTGCAACCCCAGCCACTGGTTGAACGAGAGGAAGAAATACAGCGTCGGATAGCTCAGGAAGAACAGGAAGATTAGCGCCCCGGCCCCGAAGAGCAGGGAGGAAAACGGCACCGCCACCAGGACGCTTCTTCGCTCCCGCGGGTAGAGACCCGAAGAGACAAACCGCCAGAGCTGGTAAAACACCCACGGGGCCGAGAGAATCAGCCCGGAAATCAGCGCCACACGCATGTAGGTCAGAAAACCCGCGCTGACGCTGGTCACCACCAGAGCCCCCTCGATACCCAGGTCGGCCATCGCTTCCTCAAAAGGCTCCCGCAGATAGGCCAGCAACCGGTGGCTGAAGGCGAAGCTGATGCCCGTGCCCACCGTCAGACCGATCAACGCCCAGATCAGGCTGCTTCGCAGCTCATCGAGGTGCTCGCCGAGGGTCATTTCGGTTTCGTGCGGCTCGGTGGGACGCTTTGTTTTGGTTTGCTTCCGGGCCATAGGCTCCTGTCGGGCTGGAAAGATCTGAATTGTATCGCAAATGCTCCCCTGCCCACAATGTCCCTCAGCGGATTCCCACGGAGAAATGAGGCCAATGCCCCCCTGCCAACTGCTTCAGTTCCCCCGGGCTGGAACCGATAAAGAGAGCGAAGCCGTTGTCATCCGTGTTCCTCGCGTATGGAGATCGCCATGGCCAGTCGCACCCTCGATTTCAACAAGAACGGGCAGACCTACGTTTTTCGCTACGCCCCGGGAGACGAGGATGCCGTCGTGGAGAAACTGATGAAGCTCGCCGAGGACGCCGATTGTCCCGTGGACTGGCTTGACGCAGCCACGCTGAGTTTCCAGGTGACTCAGCGGGCGGCCGTGGATTGCTACGGCTCGATGGGGCCTTACGATACGATCGCCTGAGCGCCCCGGGCCTTTCTGACCGATAAAGAAATGACAGGCACAGACGCCTGTCATTTTTTTGCTTCGCCAGGGAAGGCACATGCCCGAAAGTCCGCTCACCGAACAGTTTCTGGAGTACCTCGACGCCGAGAGGCGCTTCTCGGCCCATACGATCCGCTCGTATGCAGCCGACCTGTTCCAGTTCGAGCAGTTCCTCGCAGCCGGCGATCATCCCGATGGGATAGACCTGACCTCCTGCAAGGCCGAAGACCTGGCCGAGATCCTCCTGCCCCCGCCCGGCCAACGCACCAGGAGCCTCCTGAAGGTCGAGCCGATGCAGGTACGGATGCTCCTGGCGGTTCTGCGAAATACCGGTTATTCCAAGAGCACCATCGCCCGCAAGCTGGCCGCCCTTCGGAGCTTCTACAAGTATCTGGTGCGACAGCAGTTGCTCGAAAGCAGCCCCATCAGCGTCATCCGTACGCCCAAGCAGGATAAGCGCCTGCCCCAGTGCCTGGACATCCAGCAGATTACCGCCCTTCTCCAGGCCCCGGATACCTCCACGCTGTTCGGCTCGCGCGACCGGGCGATTCTGGAGACGATCTACTCCGCCGGCCTGCGAATCAGCGAACTGGTCGCTCTGAATGTTGAAGACATCGACCGCCGCTCGGAAGTCCTCCTGATTCCCGGCAAGGGCAAGAAGGAGCGGCTGGTGCCTCTGGGCTCCCTGGCCATCGAGGCCATCGACGCCTACCTGGAGCTTCGCAGCGGCCGATTCGGCCGGGCCGCCCGCGGCCCCCTGTTCATAAACCGCCATGGAAAAAGGCTTTCCGACCGCTCGGTGCGGCGCAGGCTCGACGGTTACCTCGCCGAGGCGGGCATCAGCTCCCAGGTCAGCCCGCACACGCTGAGACACAGCTTCGCCACCCACATGCTCAACGCCGGGGCCGACCTGCGAAGCGTCCAGGAACTCCTGGGCCACGAAAGCCTTTCCACCACGCAGATTTACACCCACCTGACCACCGCGGGCCTCCAGGAAGTCTACCGGCGCGCCCACCCCATGGCCCGGTAGGAAGCTCTACGGAGACAGCAGGCTCTTGCCGTCGAGCCCCTCGGGGTGCTCACGAGAGAGGCAATCCAGGATGGTCGGAAACAGGTCCACCGTTCGTCCCAAAGGCACGCGCTTGCCCCGGGGAACACCGGGGCCGGCCACGATGAGCGGAACGAACACCTCTCCGGGCAGCATTCCGCCATGGCCACCGTCATTCTCATCGCGGAAGTCGTATCCCTCCGCGGCCAGGACACACAGATCCCCCGCCCGCCGGGCACGGAAGTAGGCCACAATCTGGGCCGGCAGATCCGGATACGCTGTCCGGGCCGTTTCGATCAGCCACTGCCTTTCGCCCAGGGCCACCTGGTCTCTCTGCCCATCGGGCCAATCCATCGCCGCCGCGTAGCCCAGCGGATCGGCGCCCTGGATGCGCCGATAGCGAATCGCCCCGCCGGGACCTTCGGGCTGATTGAACTCCACCTCGCCGGCCTGGTTGCGAACCCGAACGCCCCCCTCAGGCCCCCGGTAGGCGACCAGGTCGATTTCCTTCCTGCCGGCCAGGTGCGATACAAGATCCACCCGCCCGCGCGGGGTTGGGTAGGCCTGGAGGTCCTGGGCGTCGGGTCGCTCGGGCCAGGGGGCCATTCGCGTAACCCTGCCTTGCGGGTCCCGCAGGGGTTTCCGCAGACAGATCGCCCAGTAACGATCGCCGCTGCCGTAGGTTACGCAGTTGAACGTTTGGTAGTAATCCAGCCGGTCCTCAAAGGCGGTACTCTCCCAGAGCTCCTTGCCGGGCAGCTCAAAGCCCAGTTGACAGCGAAGATAATCATCCAGCACGAAATGCCTCTGGACATCCACCATCCCGTGGTCGCTGACCAGGGCGATGTGCAGCTTTTCGAGCAGACCGGCCGAGCGGAGGTCCTCGAGCACCCGTGAAATCTGGAAATCCGCGTGGCGAATCGCATCACGATAGCCTTTGCTCGAGGCCCCGGATTCATACCCCCGGAAGTCTGGGGCCAGCAGATACGCACAGACGATGGCCGGAAATTCCCGCCTCTGACGGGCTACGTCGGCCACGATGTTGAATCGGTGCAGCGTCAGGCGGTCGACACGTTCGTACCAACCGAAGTAGTACATCGGCCCGGCGCTGGTCCAGTTCTCGATGAACTTCGTGGCGTTGCGGTGCGGCTGGAAGAAGACCGAAAACGTCGTCCGGTTGGGGAACTGCTCATACAGCGTCGGCGCCCGGTAGTCGTCGTCCAGGGCGTTCTTCTGGGCGATCGTCACATAGTCCCGCCAGATCAGACGGTTCCGGTCGAACCAGTTGATCCCCGTCACGCCGTGATGACCCGCAAAACGCCCCGTGGCGATACTCGTCAGGTTCGCCAGCGTCACGCCCGGGATATTGCAAACCGCCCGCTGGACATACAGGCCCCGATCCACGAAGAACTTCTTGAAGCCGGGCAACTCGCCGGCTTCGAGCATCTCCCGGAAGATTTCGCCATTGAGCCCATCGACGATGAAGATGATCGCACCGTTTTCGACACTGCCCTCGGGCAGCGAAAAATCCAGTTCGTACGAATCGGCCGGGCTCTGCGGGTCGGGCACGCCGCAGCCGGAGGCCAGAATCGCCCCCAGCACCGCAATACAAAGGCAACGTTTCAAAACGCACATCCTTTCCTTTCCCAGCCGGGCCGAACCTGCCATAGGTCGCGCAGCGGGGCAGAGAATCGTTTTGCAGCCGGGATCGGCGGTATTATGATTCAGACGGACCCCAAGCGAAACCTTTTCCTCCTTTGCATCGTTACAGTGAACAGATGCCCGAGCCTCCCAACACAACCCGCGACTTCTCAATCCTGCCGCTGGTGCGGCGCAGCGCCATGTGGCTGGTCTTCCTGATGCTCCTGGCCCTGATCGCCCTGTGCATCTACGGGAGCTTCCAGCACGCGGAGAATTGGCCCTTCCTGGCCAGAACAGGCTTGGACAGCTACTTCCCCCACGGTGCAGAGGGGGCCCAGGCGTTCTTCAATTCCCTTCCCATGGCGATTGTCTGGATATGCCTTGCGCTTCTGATGTTCCTGGGCTTCTTCCTGTGGAAGTCGTTGCGAATCCGCCTGGGAGCCCTGACCATCCACCTGGGGGCTCTTCTGGTGCTGCTGGGCTCGCTGATCAGTTCCGAGCCTGCTCACAAGGTCTGGCGGGACCTGTTCCGAAGCGACCGGGTCTTTGAAGCGGAAGTCCGGCTGCAGCCCGGCCAACAGGCCAAAACGGCGATCATCTGGAAAGACAGAGAGGTCGACCGGATGCATCCGCTGGATTTCACGATCCAACTCAACGAGTTTGAGATCGAGTACCACCCCTGGCGCCTGAAGTTGCTCTATCCCGAAGGCGACCAGTGGCAGGAGCAGAAACTCTCCTGGCAGCAGGGCCAGTGGAAGCAGATCCCGCGAACCCCGGCGGAATTCCGCGTCCGGAAGTTCGTGCCGGAAATCACCGAGCCTCTGCCTCCGCGAATCAATGTCTATGCCCAGGACATCGGGCTTATTACTCTTTCGGGGGAGGGAGCGACACGACAGGTGGGAGAGGCCACTCTGGAATTTGTCGATTACCTCAGTGGCCCGAATCTCCAGCCTGTGGGCAAGCTGTCGATCCAGGCCCCGCAAGCTACGCGGTCCTATTTCGCCTACACCGAAAAGGACTCGCGCCTGCAGTGGTCGCCCGACGGAATCCTGCCTGTTCTGGAGGCCGCGGTCCCCCCCAACAAAGCCTTCCGGGCCGGCTACATGGACCTGAACCTTCGTCTCGGCGGGCAGGAAGTCAGCTACCGTCTGCGCTATGACCCCCTGACAGACTCGGCCCTGGTTCGACTGGACACCCTCTTCCCCAATTCCGAAAAAGTGCGTGAGTTCGCTTTCAAGATGGACCGGACGGTAAAAGATTATCTCAGCGATCTTTCGATCCTTGACGACGGCGAGCAGGTCCGCCGGAAGACCATCGAGGTCAACGACCCGCTCCACTACGGTGGCTACCACATTTATCAGATGAGCAAGCAGTTCCGCCCTGAAGGAGCTACCACCATCCTGTCGCTCCATAGCGACCGGGGCTGGCCCATCGTCGCCCTGGGATTGATCTTCATCATGGCCGGGTCGTTCTGGCAGCTCTGGCTCGTGCCGGGTTGGCGATGGTTCAAGAAGCGGAGGGCCCATGGCGCTTGAATGGAAAACCGGCCCCTCGCTGCCCTCGCTGGCCTGGCTCTATGCCTCGCTGTTTACCTACGCTGCGGGCTTCCTGGCCTGGCTGGGTTGCGACATCACCCGCATGGTCACCAAGTCCGTCGCGCCGCGATGGCAGAGGTACTCGGCCTGGGTGCTCTACGGAGCCGCGGCCGGACTGGCGATGATCGGCTGGATCGTCCGCTGGGTCCACCTGGAACATCCCCCGCTTCGCAACATGTTTGATGTCTTCCTGACGATGGGGGCGGCGATGCTGTTTGTCAGCCTCGTCTCGCGTCATCTGCTCAAGGTCGGATACATCACCTGGGACCTGCTCCTGGCGGTGGCGATTCTCTTCCCGGCCGGGTTCGTAAGCAAATTCGAACCGGCCAAGGAACCCCTCATGCCCGCCCTGCAGAGTCCCCTGTTCATCCCCCACGTGCTGGTGTATATGGTGGGCTACGTGGTCATGACCAAGGCGGCCTTTCCGGGTTTTGAGGCGCTGTTCCGCCCGGCCGGGTCCAAACGGCCTGACCTGGTCAACCCCGACAAGTCGATCCATCTACTCATCTGCTTCGGCTTCCCGCTGATCAACATGGGCCTGCTCCTGGGCGCCTGGTGGGGCAAGTACGCCTGGGGAGATTTCTGGAACTGGGACCCCAAGGAGATCTGGGGGCTGATCACCTGGCTGATCTACGCCGCCTACTTCCACTGGCGATACATGTACGGATCGCGCTTCCCGCGGATCAACGCCCTCTTTGCCATCCTGGGCCTGGTTGCGATGCTCATGACCCTCATCGGCGTCAGCTACCTGCCGATCTTCAAAGGAATGCACAGTTACGCCACCTGATCCCCTTACCCGACGGGGACGACAAAAGAAATCCCCGGCCATGTGTCGATAGCTGGAGCAGTAGCCGCGCGCTTTGCCCAAGCCGATCCTGCACAGAAAGGACCCCTGCATGGCCCAGGATGCTGCTTTACCCGTCGTGCCCGCACCCCGGAAGGTTTCCATTGGCGCAGGCTCCTTCGAGAGCGATTCCAAACGCTGGTACGTCTCGTCCAGCGCCCGGAAGCACCCGGGCATCTCCGACCGGCTCGCAGGCCTCCAGGCCGATCTCCAGACCGACTCCCGCGCCGGTGACTGGACCCTGCGCATAGGCGTGCCCGCAAGTCAGCCGCCCGGCGCGCCCGGCATGGCCCAGGGATATACAATCCTCATCGAGCCGGCCGGAGCCTGGCTGGCCGGCAGCGACGCCGACGGGCTCTTCCACGCTCTTATCACCCTCGAGCAGATGATGGAAGCAGGCCCCCTGCCCGCCTGCCGTATTGACGATTGGCCAGAGATGCCCCTGCGAGGCCATCACGACGACATCTCCCGAAAACAGATCTCCACCGTCGAGGACTTCAAGCGGATCCTGCGCCTCCTGGCCCGGTTCAAGATCAACCTCTACACCCCCTACATGGAGGACGTCCTTCACCTCAAGAGCCATCCGGACATCGGCGAGGGACGCGGCAAACTCACACCCGACCAGGTCAAGCAGATCCTAGAAGAAGCCCGCAAGTGCAATATCCAGGTCATGCCCACCTTCTCCCTGATAGGCCACCAGGAAAACCTGCTCCAACTGCCCAACTACCGCCACCTGGCCGCGGAGGTCTTCCAGGAGCCCTCCAGCCTCAACCCGGACAATCCCAAGGTCCGCGAGTACCTCAAAGACGCCATCGCCGACGTTGCCGAGCTGTTCCCCTGCGATTATTTCCACATGGGATTTGATGAGGTCATCGGTGTCAAACCCGACGACGTGCTGGCCCACGCCAACTGGTGCGGGGACCAACTGCTCTCGCGAGGCAAGAGGCCGGTGATGTGGGTCGACATGATCTACAACCACTACGGCTACGAAGCGATCAACCGCCTCAAGCCCGAAATTATCCCCGTCAACTGGCACTACGGGGACATCCCCGAGACCGGCGTGCCGCATCACGACGAGCTGGCCTCGCGACGGAAGGAACTCTGGGCCCTGGCCGGCTACCGGAACTGGTGCACGTTCTGGCCCGACTTTGTCTCGACGATGCAGCACTTCGCCGACTGGATGAAGACCCTGGGCAGAACGCGAGGTAAGATGATCGCCGGCTCCACATGGGGAGACAGCGGCTACGAAAACCACCGCCACCTGACCTGGTCGCTCGTAGCGGGCCTGGCCGAGGCGGCCTGGTCCGGAAGCGCGGCCCAGCGAGGCACCTTTCACTCCCGATTCAGCCAGGCGCTCTTCGGCGAGCCGCTGGACGACCTGGAGGACTTGCTGGAAAACCTTCACGGGCGTCTGGGCATCGACGGCAAACAGAGTTGGCACCTCCACCGCCGCAACCCCTTCGCCCTGGCCCGGCTGACAAAGGCCCATCCGGATCTGCTCACCCGCGCCCGGCAGGACGCCGGCGTGCTGGAATCCGCCCTTGATTCTGTCACCCGGGCCAAACGACAGGCCCGGAAGAACGCCGACCTGATCGAGCACTACCGCGTCACGCTCCAGCGAATGCGCAGCGTCGCCAAAAGGGTGGAACTGGGCGGAGCCATCGCCGAGGGAGCCTCCCGTGCCGCCCTGAAGAAACCGGCTGCACAGGCCGCCCAGGAGCTCCGCGCCTGCCGCAAGGCCTACGTAACCGCCTGGCTGGCCCACAACAAGCCCGAGAATATCGAAGTATCGCTGAGTGTCTTCGATCAGGCCATCGAGGACTTCACAGACCTGACCCGCTCTGATTCCCCGACTCGGACCCCCAGCCGGGACGAGAGGTTCGAGCTTTTCGAGTTGCCTTGGGACAGTTTCCATGAGGCCATCGCGGGTATCAAGCCCGGCCGGACCACCCTCAACTCCGTGCCCTTCCGCTTTGCCCCGCTGGACAAGACCCACGTCCTGCTGGAGGAGCCCGGGGAGGAACTGACCCTTCGCTTCGAGCCTTGCCGCGTGGCGGATCTGCACATCGTCAGCGCCCTGGAGGCCCCCGGCGACCATCAGACCCTCCCGGCCGTGGAGGTGTTGTGGCTCCGGGGCAAGCAGGTCGTCTACAGCGAGAAGCTCCTGGCCATCCGCCACCTGTGCGACTGGTGGGCGATCTACGGCGAGCACATCTGGGCCGGCGGGGGCTTCAAGTACGTCGATCCGCTGCGGGTCAGGCCGGCGCTGCGACCGGACCCCAACTACGGCCTGACACACCTTTCGGGCTTTGCCGGGGCCGGGACGCCCGTCTGCGACACCATCCAGTTGCGACTGCTGCTGGAAAAACAATACCGGATCTTCGCCGTAAGCCTCGAAAGGCCCGCAACGTAAGGGGTCTACTCGCCGGCCTGGTGACGCTTGCGGCTCGAGAGCAGCAGCACGTCGCGCAGGTCTTCTTCGCCGCGGGCTTTCTGCCATCGGCTGCCGAAACCGTGCTCCTGCACGATATGCGCGATGGCCATAAGCGCCTGGAGGTGGTAGTTCCGCTGATCCTTTGACCCGACCAGGGCAAAGATCGTGTAGACAGGCATCTGCTGATTCGGAAAAATAGCCCCGCCCCGACAACGGGCCACGACCATCTCGAACAGGTCGTTGCCTTCCAGGACGATATGCGGAATGGCCAGGCCCTCCTGAATGACCGTCGAAGACTGCTTCTCGCGATCCTGGAACTCCTCGTAGATCCTCTGGGCGGGTAGGTCGAGCCGCCGGCCGACCACCTCGCTGATCCGCCCGAACACCTCCTCCCTCGTCAGCGCCTGATCGATATCCAGGATATCGCAGTTCTTGATCAGCTCATCGAAGCGGTCGTGGATCACGTCGTCCCGCTCGAGGGCGATCTGGCGAAGCTCGCTTTCCAGTTCGCTGCGGTACATCACCTTGGAAAGAGCATTTCGAACCATGTAGAGCAGGGCGCTTTCACTCTGGATGCGGTGGCGAGCGTACACGAAGTACCACAAGGCTCCCAGCAGGAAGAACCCCCCGGTTACCACCAGGGGCAGCCAGCCCATCCCGACAATTAGAAGTACATACAGCGGAAGGCTGATCAGTTGCAGCCAGGGATAGAGCGGAGCCTTGAACAGGGGCCTGTAGTTCTGGATCTTGCTGGTCCGCAGGATCAGCACGGCCAGGTTCACCAGCAGAAACAGCATGAGCATCATCGTGCTGGCGACCTTGGCAAGCAGAGGCACGTCCAACAGGGCAATGACTACGGCCATGAACCCGCTGGTGAACAGGATGCCGATCACCGGCGTCTTGAGTCTCTGGGAGACGCGGCCGAAGCTGCGAGGCAGCAGCGCGTCGCGGGCCATCGCCATCGGAATCCGCGAGGCAGAGAGGATCCCCCCGTTGGCGGTGGTGAAGAACGCCAGGCAGCCCGCGATGGCCAGGGCCACCATCCCTACGCTTCCCTGCCAGCCGGGCAGCTTGGCTGCCGCGGAGGAAAGCGGCGTGAGGTTCGCACGGGGCCCGGCGGAATCTTCGGTGAACATTTCGGCTGATTCCAGCAGCCCCACCACCACGAAAACCGCCGCCACATACAGAAGGGCCACCACCACGAAGGCTGCGATCATGCCTCCGGGAATGTTCCGACCCGGTTGACGGACTTCCTCGGCAATGCTGGCCACCTTGGTAAGACCCCCGTAGGAGACAAAGACCAGCCCCGCCACGTAGAGGATGTTCACCGGCCCCTTGCTCAGGAACCCAGCGTAGTGCGGGTGCCGGGCCTGTGGTATGCCCGCCAGTACGAACATAACCAGCACGGCCAGCAGCCCGATGACCATCCAGATCTGGCTTCGGCCGGTCATCTTTACGCTCACAACGTTCAGAACCGTAAACACCCCGCAGCCGGCAAGGGCGATCAGCTTGATGGTCATCGGCGGGGTATTGGGCACGATCAGGTTGAACATCGCCCCGATGCCGATCAGGGCGAAAGCGGCCTTGAGGGCAATGCTGAACCAGTTGGCCAGACCCGCCAGCACCCCGGGAAAGGCTCCCATCGAGCGGATGATGAAGAAGTAGCTTCCGCCCGACTTGGGCATGGCCGTGGCCAGCTCCGCTTGGGCGAACATCGCGGGAATCACCAGAAGGCTTGCCAGCGCGTAAGAAAGCACCACCGCCGGGCCGGCGATTCCGTAGGCCAGCCCGGGCAGGATGAACAGCCCCGAGCTGATCATCGCTCCGGCGGCGATGCAGAAGACGTCCCAAAAACCCAGTTCTCGATTCAGTTTCATATCCAGCCGCTTCCTTCTCGATGCCCCGAGATGCTTTCTTCTCGGAGAATCTCCGCAACTTTCTTCCATAACAACGTATAGCTGTCGCTTTGCGATGGCTACCACTATTTTCCTGTCGTCTCCGTCACGACCGCCCCTGGAACCTTCGCAATGCTTCAAGTTCAGCGCCCTGTTCCCAATGAAATCGACCAGCCCCGGCGGAATTTCCTCCGGTCCTGACAGGCCGGCAAATGGTTAAACCGTTGTAATTGCTGCGAAACGACCGGAGAATACACCCAGCCCTTGACTTTGATAATCCAGGAGACATTTCATGCAAAGACAACTGTCCCTCCTTCTGAGCGCACTGATGGGTTGGATGCTGCTGCCCGGCTGCTCCACCGAGTCCCAGGCCGGCCAGGACGCCGATACATCGACCCGAAGCCAGCCGGCCAGAACCGACCTGGGCCATTACGGCTATGTCGGGGGAATTCACGCAGCCACCCGCGACAAGGAAATGGATCTCCCCATCGAGGGCACCGATTTTCCCCAGCTCTACAACTCCATGAGAACCGCCCCGGGCAGGTACACCATCGAGTTGCCAAACGGAACATACAAGGTTCGACTGCACTTCATCCAGGCCCTGCGGGAGGGCAAGGCCCAACCGGCCGGTTCGGTGGATATCACGATCGAAGGCAGAGACCTCCAGCAGGACCTGGCCATCTCGGATCAGAGGCTGGACCCGGCCGAAAAGTACCGCGCGCTTGTCAAGGAATACACCGTCAACGTCTCGGATGAAAAGCTCGACGTGCAAATGCCCTGGGATGACTCGCCCGACCACGCCCTGTGCGGCATCGAGGCGATCGGGCAAGACCAGGCCGTGCGGATCAATTGCGGCTGGCGATCGGTCCTGACCGACCCGTCGGGTAACAAGTGGCACGGCGACGAGTTGTACCCGATCCCGACCGACGTGAGCGTTTCGGTGCCGAAGGTTCAGGCCAGGGGCAAGTGGGTAAATGTCTCGGACGCCTGGAAGGACGCCCTGGCAAAGGCCGGCGTGGTTCCGCTGATGCGCTGGCACATCAACTGGGTCGAGAACCCCGGCATGATGTGCGTCCTGAGCGACCGGGCAGGCAATACGTTTCTGAATGTTGCAGGCAACGGCCTATGGCGCTACGAGCCGGAAAAGGGACACCTCTCCCGCACCGACGGGGGAAAGTACACCTCCCTGATCGGCTACCGGAAGCTCAACGACGGCAACGCCAACGACGACGGCTTTATCCAGGTGCTCATCAACCCCAATGGCCAGGGGTTCTACCTGGTCAGTTGGTGCTGCCTGACCCAGCCGACCGACCAGGTTTACAGCCCCGACGGCAAGACCTTCCTGAATTACGGCATCGAGGGGCGCGAAACCTGGGACTGGGGCACGGCGGATATCAGCACCATGCCCACCCGCTTCATGCTCAACGAGCAACATCACCGCCAGGGCAAGGCCTTCTACTCCACCGACGGCGGAACGACCTGGCAACTGGCCACCAAACATGGAAGGCGCCTGCGCGCGATGGGCTTTGCCGGGCCCGATACGCTCATCAAGGTCCTGGTCCCCCTGCTGGACCGCATGACGGGCCAGCCGACCGAGCCGGAAGCCGACAAAACACTCGTGGGCATCCACGTCAGCCCAGACCTCGGCAAGACCTGGAAGAGGGTTTCGCCCATCGAGGCCGGCGGGTATCGCGGGCCCATCCTCATCTACAAGTCCGTCGCCTACCTGCCCAGCGACAAGGGGCTGATCCTCGGCAGGGAGAATTTCACGACATGGCAGGTGATGGAGGGCTCGCCGGCCTGCACGCAGCCTCCGGTTTTCGGCCTCGACGACAACCACATGATGCTCGTTAGCGCCAAAGGATTCCACGAGACACGTGACGGGGGCAAGACATGGAGACTCGCCTTGGAAGCTCCCGAGGGCACCGACACGTTCTTCTGGGATCCGACCCGGGATATCTTCTACGCCGGGAACTACAACGGAAAGTGGATGCAGTACAACCGCTGATTGGACGCCGAAGCCGCGTCGGAACCTGCCCGGCAGCTACTGCACCGGCTTTTCCACGCGTTTCATGGTGTACGTGCCGGAGTACATGAAGGAAGTAAAGGTACTGTAGAAGGTCTCGCCGTCGGTCCAGCCTTCGAATTTGTACGTACCGCCCTTCCAGCCCTTGTTTGCCGAGCCGGAAAAGGTCCAGCGGTCCAAACCCTTTTCGACATGGAACACCACTCCCTGGGTGTAATCGTCGAAAGGAACGTAGGCGGGCGTCTCGGCAAGAATGTCGGCCACGTACTTGTCCTCCTCCTGTTTGCGGATCACTGCCGACAGTTTCTCCTGGTCATCGCCGCTCTGCCAGGTCCCCTCCCACTTGCCGGCCAACAGGTCGTCCTCAGGGGCCTGGACCTGTTCCTGCCAGGCGGTCTCGTAGCTGGAACAACTCGACCAGGTGCTCAGGACCATCAGGGCGGCGCCCACGGCCAGGACGGCCAGGAGAATCTTGGCCCATCCGCCGCAGCACCTCTTTACCTGGGGCGTTGCGGCTGGGTTGCTGCTTGTATCATCGACAGGTTTTTTGGGGGGTTCGTTCATCTTCATCGTTCAAACATGTAACCAAGGGACAATTTATTGTATTTTAGGCACTCCACCACTGCCAAGCAGGTTTCCTCGCATGGAGCGGCCATTATGAAACGTCCCGGAGTCTTTCAGGGGTCGCACTTTTCCCGAGCGTTTCGGGCCCATGGCCCTGACCATGGTACGACAAAGCCCGCCCGGCAGGTCACGCAAGTTCGTTGCTCTCTTTTGATGCCATCCGAAATAAAGTTTTTTTGCCCCTTATGCCGATTATTACGATAGATAGTCTTGGTCCTCCGGACCGGAAAAGCTATCATTGAGTGTGAAAGGAAACGTGAATCTCCTTCGTTTCCTTTTGCGGGTCAGGCCACGGCCAGGCCCGGGCGTGCCCTCGGAGACGTCCGGGGGAGTGGGAGCTCGGCGGCCCTGGGTTGCATGCCGGATCGGAAAGATCTGCAGCTCGAAGGGTGACGGCTGGGCAGGTTCACGAAAGACAAGGAGGTGATCCATGGTATCTGACTGTATAGGCAGCCTGCTCTAGCAGGTAACGTACCTGCTAAAGCAGGTGTGCACGGCCCGCAAGGCGGACGGACGAATTTCCGTAACCCTTGCGGGCCTTTTTTTGCGCGCAAGCCCCCTCCCCCCTTCAGCTCCACGGTTGCTCGTGCACCTGCTCATCGCAAGGTAAGGCTGATAGAAAATCCAATTCTGAATCAGCCTGAAATGCGGCCCAGAGAGGATCGGGCCTTCGAGGACCTTACAGGCGCGCAAGCCCCTTGTAATGAAGACAACAAAAGGAATCACAAGCCGGAAGGGGCCGAATCAGTCGCGCCAGGCCCGGCTGCGATAGTCGGAAGGGGTCATCCCGAACTGGTTCCGGAATACCTTGCTCATCACCCCCTGCCAACTGAACCCGCACTGGGCGGCGATGCTCCCGAGCGTCAGACGCGTTTCGGTCAGCAATTCGCAGACGCGCTGGAGACGCACGCGGAGGATCTCCTCGTGAATGGTTCGGCCTACCTCGTTCTTGAAGTGCGTCTCGAGGGTGCGCCGCCCCACCTTGACCGCTTCGGCCACCGCCTGGACGTCGATGCCGTCACAGGCCCGGTGTTTTATGAACATCATCGCATCGGCCACAAACGGGTCGTCGAAAACCGACAGGCTCGTCGACTCGCGTTTGACGATCCCCGAGGGGGGGATAAGCATCGGCTTCTTCGGAGCCTTCTTGCCGTCCATCAGGTCAAACAGCAGCCTGGCCGCCCGGTTGCCGATCCGGTAGGTCCCCTGGTTGATGGCCGTCAGGGAAGGCGTGTTGCCGCGGCAGAGCAGGGCGTTGTCGTCCACGCCCACCACGGCAGCGTCTTCGGGGACGGCGATGCCGATGTCCTGGCAGTGCACCACCACGCGGATTGCATCGGCGCTGGTATGAACCATGATCCCGATCGGCCTGGGAAGTGCCAGAAGCCATTTGGTCATGTCCGCCCCGTGATTGTAGCCCAGCTTTCGGGCGGCTGGGTGAGCATCCCCGGCGCAGTAGATTTCCATATCTTCCCGGGCCGCCCGGTCCAGGAACGCCTTGCGCCGGATGTTGGAATACTTGCGGGGCTCGTCACAGGGGCCCCAGTAGCCCATGCGCTTGAGCCCCAGCGCGGAGAGGTGTTCAAAGGCCATCTCCCCGATGCGGGCATCGTCCCCGCGGACCAGCGGGAACCGACAGGGAGGATCCTGCTCCACCACCACCACGGGCCGGGAGGTCTTCTCGAATTCCTCCACGATCGGATGATCCACCACGCTGGTGATCAATCCCTCGAAGGGATACTCGTGGATCCACGGAATGCCGGCCAGGGGGTGATCCTGAAAGTACATCCCCGTCTTCCCGCGGGCGCGAATGGCCTCGACGACCCCCTCGGCCGCCTCGCGCATGTGGCCCGCGGCGGGCATGTACACGAGGATCCACTGGCGGTGGCCCGTGCGGATTTCCTTGTTCTTGCGTGATTGGCTCAATGAATTTTCGTATCACGTTAAGGTTCGCGGACGAAAGGACTATATACTTCATTGCAGTAACAATGCAAGTACCCATCGTCCGGACCCTTGCGGTTTCGGGCGCGACAATATGCCCCCTCGCCAGGGGCGAACATCGAGGCCCTTGGGTCTCGGCAGAAGAGAGCGGCCGGACGCAGCCACGCGCTGCGTCCGGTTGTTTATTGGCCCGGGACAATCAGGACTCTTCTTCGGGGATCGTCCGGAGCAGTTCGAAGTTGCACAAACGCATAGCCGGCAGGGAGTTGGGCTCCAGGAGCAGCTTGCGGTTCTCGGCGTCGATGGACAGCAGAATGTGGTTGCCACGCAGGTTGAGATCTTCCACCCCCAGAGCGGCCAGGCGGATGCGCATCTGGTCCATCAGGCGGAAGTACGTCTCCTGGTCGATCCATCCCTGCCGATAGGCCTGGAGGGCGTTGATGCCCTCGCAGTATTGGCGGTCCTGAACGGCCAGCAGTTCGTCCGGGCCGTTCCAGTAGCCCCAGATGATCATGTAGTCGTGGTCGCGCCGCAGAACGCTCTTGCCGTCCAGGGCCAACAGGTGCTCGTGCGTCCGGTAGCGTCGCGGGTCGGTCAGGTACTCGGGGGTTTCCGTCGATGCCCCGGCCATGTAGATCGCACGGGGGTAGGTCGTCAGCAGGCCCTGTCGGCCAAGCTGCAGATTCAGGGCGACCTCTTCAAACGGTGAGTTGTACCCGTAGTCCAGAATTCGCTTCTCGTCGCGCTTGAAGGGGTCCATGTCCGGCTGTTCGCCGACGCGGGAGACCTTCCAGACCAGGTGAATGTTGTCCTTGGTAGTCGTCTGGTAGATGCGATTGGCCAGGCTCAGGCGCACTCGCCGGGTCTTTCGCCATTTCTCCGGCAGGAAGTACTCGAACAGCTCCGGATCCTTGCCCACCACCCAGAGCATGCCATTGGTACTTTCGATATGCCCATGGATGTAGTCGACATCCAGGAGTTTGGTCCGCTGAAGGTGGGAGGGGATGCTGGGAGGCTCTTCGAACCGGTGGGCCTGCTTGAGCAGGTAGAGCTTCCGCTTGCGGTCCCGAAAGGCCTGCTCCTGCTGGTCGGTCCGCGAGAGCAGCTCGAAGTCGATCAGCGCATACTGGACCTGCCCGTCGCGCCGGCGGATCAGTTGGCCCCGTGCGTTTTCCCGGACGATCACGTGCTGGACCTTGTGGTCGCGCACCAGGTAGCCCTTCCGGGCCATCTCGTCTTCGGCCAGTTCCAGCAGATCCTGCATTTCCTCTCGGGCCAGCACTCCCCGCTCGCAGGCTTCCAGGGTGTCGATTCCCTTGATCCATTCGTAGATCACCGCGTAATTGCGGTTCAGGTCCACCTCGATCTCTTCGTGCGTGGTGGCCAGGTGATCCATCTTGTAGACCTTTCGGCCCAGTTGAGACGGCTCGACGTGGCCTCGCGGAACGTACACCGCCAGGGGCTTGTGGGTGTAAAGGGCGGGGACGCCCCCGGCCAGGCGGGAGTTTCGCAGCTCCTGGACCAGGGAGAATTCCTGGAAGGGGCTGTTGAATTCCGCGTCGTCCAGCGACTGGGTCAGCGTCGCACCGGGTACGTCCTGGCCCATGCGGTTCCACTTCAGGACGATATCGATACTCTTGCCATCCACCGGGCGGGTGCGGATCTTGTAGACCATGCTCGTACCCGAAAGCCGGTGATGGTTGGCCAGGAACCAGGACTTGTCCGTCCAGAAGTTCTCGGGCATCAGGACCTGGCCATGTCGCTGACCGTGGGCGGTCAGGTACAGGTCGTCCCCGTTGGCCAGGGCATAGTGCTGGTAGGCCACATCCATGATCTCTAGGCGCCGAACCCATTCCAGCGAGGCGGATTGCTTTGTATCGGTCATACGCCCATCTTATCGGCTGATCGGGCCTGGACGAAACAAACTATCGCCTCCGGGCACCGCTGGTATATAATCGCCCGCTCGATCGTTTGTTGATTATGGCCTCAAGGAGCCCCTATGCGCGTAGCGTTGATCGGACCGCCCCTCTCGGGCAAGACCACCCTGTTTTCCGCCGTGGCCAGTGCCGATGGCGACCCGCCGGATCTGACCCGGCCGGACCAGGAACACCTGGCCGTGGTCAAGGTGCCCGATGAAAGACTGGAGTATCTGAGCCGACAGTTCCAGCCCAAGAAGACCACCCCGGCTGAAATCGAATTTCTCGACGTACCCGGGATGGATCTTTCCGACGAGCTGGGACGCAGTCGCGCGCGGAACTTCTGGCCCAAGGTCCGCCAGAGCGACATGCTGGTTTTCGTCCTGCGCGCATTTGAAGATTCTTCCGTTCCGGCCTACCGCGACCGGATCGACCCGCAGGCGGACCTGGAGGAGTTCAAGACCGAGCTGATTTTCGCCGACCTTGAGCAGGTAACCAACCGGATCGAGCGACTGCAGGAATCGATCAAGAAACCCACCCCCCGCCGCGACGAGCACCGCAAGGAACTGGAATTGATGGAACAACTGGGCCAGGCGTTGGAAAACGACAAGCCCATTTCCTCGCTGCCCATCACGCCCGGCCAGGACAAGCTCATCCGGAGCTTTGCCTTTTTGACCCAGAAGCCCGCCCTGGTCGTGCGCAACTGCTCCGAGGGCGACCTGGACTCCCGGCAGCCTGAAACCGTCGGCGATCTGCCGGCTATCTCGCTCTCGGCGAGGATCGAGGACGAGATTGCCCAGATCGAACCCGAACAGCGCGGCGAATTCCTGGCCGATATGGGAATCGAGGCTTCGGCACGGGACCGCCTCGTCCGGGCCTGCTACGAAAGGATGAACCTGATAAGCTTCCTGACCTGCGGCGAAGACGAATGCCGCGCCTGGACCCTGCCGGCCGGCACCGATGCCGTCAACGCCGCCGGGGAAATCCATACCGATCTGGCCCGGGGCTTCATCCGCGCAGAGACCGTCGCCTTCGGGGATTACGAGGCGGGCGGAGATATGAAGGCCGCCAAGGCGGCAGGGAAGGTTCGCCTGGAAGGGAAAAATTACATTGTCCAGGACGGGGACATCATCAACTTCCGATTCAGTGTCTAGTCTTCCTGGGGCCGGCGGCCTGACCGGCTCGTCCACCGGACATCTTAACTGAGCGATAACACGTGGCCTGGCGCATCGTAGAAAGATGGCGCAGGCGTCGCTGGTGGCAGCACACCCTTCGCCTGGGCCTGATGATTCTGCTCTTACTGGTCTCGGCCTATGTCAGCCTTCCCTGGTGGCTGCCCGAGTCCTGGTTGCGTGCGCAAATCGAGGCCGACCTGGAGAAGCAGTTCCAGATGCCCGTGCACCTGGAAGAAGCCACTGTGAGCTGGGATAAAGGCGTGGTGCTCCGGGGTTTGACGATCAGCAGCCCCAGGCAGTTCGCCTACAAGCCCCTGCTGGAGGTTCGGGAGATCCGGGCAGACTTTTCCCCCCTGACCTGGCTGACTACCGGGAGCATCGAGTGGGTCGAGCTGCTTCACCCTCAGCTTCACATCCACATCAACCCCCAGGGGCAAAGCAACCTGCTGCCGTTGGCCAAGGCCGATTACAGCGGCGACATCCAGCGGCTCTCGATACGCAATGCCCGCATCAGCGTAGAGTTGCCCGGCCCCAACCAGGAGCTGCGCCTTGGCGTCCACGACATGCAGATCCTCTCGGGCAAGACTCCGACCATCGGCAGGATCACCCTCTCGGGAGGCATTGACCAACGGGGCGGCGATGCCCCTCTAAGCATGCGGGCGGGGATCACAGGCGATGAGCCACCCCAGGTGTCCCTGGCGTTTTCCGGCGTGGATATCCAGCAGCTCTATCTGCGGGAGCTTCTGAACCTGCCCCTCAAGCGCCTCAGCGGAAAATGCAGCGGCTCGCTGTTTCTGGAGGTCTCGCGAGAGGGGATCGTCGACGAGCTGGCCTGCCGGGTCACTATCGAGGACCTGGACGTTCAGCCGGAACAGGGACCGGCCCTGCCGGTGATCGAAGATGCCGGCATCTCCCTCTCGGCCACCTATGACCCGCTGGAGTCGACGATTCATCTCCGGCGGGGAAGCATCCGCATTCCGGGCGTGGACCTCCAGGCCCGGGGCATCCTGAGCGATGCCATCCTGGCCGGACACTGGCAGGGACTCAGGGAGCTCCAGATACAGGGCTCGGTTTTCCCTTCCCGACTGGTGGCCCTGCTGACCGGGACGCCGGATCTGGGACCCTACCGCGCCCAGGGACCCGTGGACGTTTCCATGGCTCTTGGCCACGAGGGGCATAAGCTGCAGATCTCCGCTTCCGCCCAGGCCGGGGCCATGCAGCTTCTTCGAGGCTCGAAGGTCCTCAAGCCCTTCGGGACCGAGCTGCGGGGAGGGATCTCCACCACCTTGGATGACCGCACCTGGGATCTCCAGGCTCAGGAATCCTTTCTGGAACTGGCTGGGAACCGCTTCGAGGGTTCCGGGAGCATCCGAGACCTGGAGGCGATCCTGCAAATCTGGGCCCGTCCGGAACCAGGCCTTGTTTACAAGGGCCTGGCCCTGGTGCGAAACATGCAATGGCAGGGCAGGATGGAGATCAACGATCTTCCGGCCTTGCAGAGACTGCCGGCCCCCTGGTCGGCGCTGCCCGCCTCCGCTCGGGCCCAGGGCCCTCTGCGAGGCGAGTTCTTCCTGGGTCAGCCTGGAAGAAACCGACTGGCGCTGCACCTGGACCTGCCTCCCGGGGCCCGTCTGGAAATCCCCCCCTGGATCCAGCAACCTGAGGGAGCCAAGGCCCACCTGATGATCTCAGGGCGATTGACCACCGATCGGGTCGCCCTGGAAGATCTGACCGCTCAGCTTGTCCTGGATCACCAGCAGTTGCTCCACGTAACGCGCGGCGAGCTTTCCTTCGTCGACCCCGGCCAGGATCAGCACATTCAGGCCTCCGGGCGGTACCAGCTCGCCCGGATGGAAAAGCTCCTCTCCTGTCTGCCCCGCCTGGGAGCCTATCGCGACAAACTCTCAGGAGCCAACCGGGGAGGCTTCCAGCTCCAGGCCGGCCCGGACCATCTGGACCTCCAGATCCGCTCGGATCTCTCCGCTGCCACCATCGAGATCCCCCACCTGCTGCACAAGCCCCCGGCCCCGATCGGCAGCCAGGGCCTCGATCTCTCCCTGCATCTGCCCTACTGCGCCCAGGAACCGGCCCGAGCGTCTTTCGACCTGCAACTGGCCCAGGGGGGCACAAGCATTCGAGCCGAGGCCCGATTGCATCGGGATCCCCAGCCCCGAGCGGATTTTGAACTGTGGACCGAAACCGAAAGCCCCGGCCGCATTCTGGCGATGTTGCCTCCCGCTATGCCCTTGGAAGCGACCTACCAGCCCGGGGGGCGAACGCATGTTCACTTGAAGGGGCAAATGGATGCAACCTCGGCAAAGGTCGCCTTCGAGTTGGCAGACGCTAGCTCCACCGTCCGGTTCGCCCCGGGAGACACCATCGTTTCGCCCACCTGGGCCGATGGCCGAGTGCTCCTGGAATCCCGCCCCGGCGGGCTCTGGATGGCGAAAATCCAGGACGTCCGCCTGGGCCTGGCACGTCAGCAGGTCGTACTTTCCGGCCAGGCGATCCTGGCCCGGGACCCCGACGGCGGAAAGGGGCGAATCCGCGAGGCCGAGTTGACCGCCCTGGCCCGGCTCGAGATGGATTCGGAAGCCCCCGGCCGGCGTTTCCTGCCCCGCCATCTCTGGCAGGAGGTGGAGAAGCTCAATATGCAGGGGGCGGTGCAGATCCGCCTCGGCGCCCGACAAGAAGGCCGGGATTGGGCCCTGGAAGCCGAGATGAACGCCGACGCCCTGGCCCTGCGTTATGACGCCCCCGGCGCTGATTCACCCGACGACAAGATTTCCTGGCCCGTCAGTTGGAACAAGGCGGCCAATTCGCCCCTGACCGTCTCCCTCCAGGCCCAGGTGCCCCGGAGCCTGGATGAAATCGATTTGAAAGCCCTCAGCCTTCGATCGCCGGCTTTGGCCGTGGACGCCATCGGCCGCTTCGCCCTGGACGCCCAGTCTGCGCCCTTCGGCCTCCAGGGCCGGCTCTCCGGAGCCATCTGGACCGACGATGCCTCGAAGCTGGGCCGATCGGTGCGCGAACTCAAGGGGCTCGATCTGCAGGGCAAGGCCTTCCTCTACGCCACCTGGCGCAACATTCCCGAACAGCACCATCTGGACCTCCTGCTGCAATGCAGGGACCTGACGGGAACCTTCCGGAACAAACGCGTCGGCCTGGACGGGCAACTGCGCTGGCGGGACCTGCGACTCTCCCGGGCGGGCGAGCTTCGCGACCTGGGAAAAGTCGAAACCGACTGTCTGGAAGTTCGGGCCGGGCGAAACCATCTCTATCTGCTCGGAAACGCCGAGAACCTCACAAGCCGTCCCTCCGGAAAGATCCGTATCCTGGCGACCTACCTCAGCCAGCCGGATCTGCAGAGATGGCTCTGGCCTCCCAAGCCTCCCCGCCCGGCCAGCGTGGGTGATCGGATCCCCACCCGGGAAGTTCGCAAACAGGCGGAAGATCTGCTCCAGAAAGTCCAGCAGGCCGGGGCGGCCGGCGACCTTCAACTTGACATGCAATGCGGGCAATTCGTCAGCTTCGATCCGCGCGTCCAGAGACCCTACACCGTTCACGACCTCAAGCTTCGCGGAACCCTTCGCAACGGCCGGTTCGACCTATCCTACCGTGGCATGCTCAACGGGGGGACCTACCAGGCCGGCCACCGCGTCAACCTTCAGGACGAGCAGCCCGTCCTGAATACACGCATCGAACTGATCGACGTGCTGGCCAATGAAAACATGCAGCCGCAACTGGAACTCCAATTCCCCGGCAACACCGTCATGGGTACCTTCAGCCGGGATGAACAGCTCAGCATCCCCCTGGTCGATGAGATCGCACGGACCCTCAACCGCCGCTATCCGGCCTTTCCTTCCGGCCAGGCCGTCACCGTCACCACCGAGGGCTTCCTTCTGGGCCGGGCCGCCCCGGAATTCCTCACCGATATCTTCCCGGGGCTCAACCTGACCCACTATCGCTACAGCACGATGACGGCCTTTGCCCAGCTGAGCGCTGACGGCTCGGCCGAGAACGATATGATCTTCGACGGAGAGGAATACGATGTCTACATGGAGGGGCAGACCGACGTGGCAGGCAGGGCCCGGTACCAGATCGGCCTGCTCGTGCTGGGCAGCGGACAGACAGCCCGGTGGCACCACAACTGGAGGCAGGGGAGGCTGCCGCTGCTGAAGGTCCGGGCCCGGATCGAAAACGGCAAGCTCGTTGATCAGCAGGTTAAGTTGCCCTGGCCCAACGAGACGCTCGGGGCCGTCTTCGTCCGCAACTCCATCTTCTACCGCATGTGGGTCAACTGGCAGCGGGAGAAGCAGAAGACCGCCGGGAACAACTTGCCTTCCCCCAAGGCAAAAGACTAGGATTATTGAAACTTCCGGGTCGGCTGCGCAACCAATCGGCCGTCACGAAGCAGAAGAGACACTCGGCCCGATGCTGATTTCTGGGCCAAGCCTTGCAGGCCTCGACCCCATGCGAGGCTGAGAAACCGTAAATACCACCACCGCCGATGGGCGGTTACAAAACAACGCGCCCGGGCTGAGGCAAAGACCTCGCCGGGCCCGGGATGGCCCATGACAGGCATCCAGACCGGCAATGTGCCGGATCCCCAGCCCCAACGGGCTGTCCATCCCCCCAGGCGGGGATGGCTATGGGGGATTCTCTTTGCCCTGAACCTCGCGGTCTTCTCCTGCGCCTGCCTCGTGTGGGTCAGACTGGCCAGCGGGGACTGGCTCGTCTTCCAGGCGGCCTCTTTCCGCGCCAGCGTGCTGGCACCGGTGGCCGAAGCTCTCTCCATGCCTCTGAGCGTCGTCCACGATCCGTGGATGATCCCCGTCTACGCCCTTCTGGCTTCGATTTTCGTCTTTGTTCCCATCCTCATCGCCGCCAACTACCGACTTGCAGCCGCCGTCGTGTTTGTGGTGGTCCTGGCCTTTTTCGGCCACGCCGTCGTGCTGGCCCTGGGGGTCATGGTCGGATGCATGGTCATCGCCTTTGCCCGCCACAAGGGTTACGGGCCCATGACCAGCACCGCTCTGGGGCTTGTGAGCCCGATCTCCCTGTTGGCCCTGCTGGCCTATGCCGGAGTCGATGCCGCCGTCGTCGAACCCATCCAGCGATGGATCCCCGTCAGTTGGCTCGTGCTGGCCGGCGCGGGCGCCCTGCTGGCCGGGCTTGCAACCGCGTCGGTCACCTGGCTGGCGAAGATCCGTCGCGGCATCATCCTTCCCCTACAGGGGGGCATGCTCGCCGCCGCCCTGTTCATCTTTCAGACGCAGGTCGGTATCGATCGGCTGGATTTCGCCCTGCTCCAGAGGCAGATCAGCTCCCCGGAATCCATCTTCCCCTCCGGCAGCGTCGAGCCCTGGCGGAGTCGCGCCCAGAGTCTCAACGCTGAGAGGATGAATCTCGGCCGGGCCATCCGCGCCCAGATGCGAGCCGACATCCAGCGACTCTCCGACAGGGCCCGGGGCTTCCTGGAACGACACCCCCGGAGCCCCTGGGTGCCCGAGACCCTCTGGCTGCTGTCCCAGATGCACAGCCTGCAGCTCGACGAGCACGCCCTGGACAACGGCCAGGTCAGCTTCAGCGCCGACTGGCCCGCTCCACAGGCCGCAAAGTTCCTGGAAACCCTTGCCTCGCGGCACCCAGCCCAGCCCCAGGCAGGACTGGCCAGGCTCCGACTGGCCGAATTGGAACTGCGAAACCGCAGACCCGCCCAAGCCAAGGCCTTGCTGGAAGAAGCAGCCAAGACCCTCGCCCCACACCTCGAACAGGCCCAGCCTGCCCCCACCGGCGAGGATCGACTCTTTCTGCCCCCCCGCCCCGTGCCTCCTCTCCAGCTCTATGCAAAGGGCCTTGAGCGAGCGCGCTATCTGCTCTGGCTGATCGAGCAGAACCAGGTGCTCCAGGACGAGTCGGCCGCTGCGGTCCTGGCCGCCTACATGAACCTCAACCCCTACAGCCGAAACTTCGGAAGAGACCTTCGCAGGCTCATCCGGGCCGAGGGGGACGACCCCGAGCGGCCCGATCCGGGGAAAACGCCCCTCGCCGACAATCTTGAACTGGCGTTAGCCTTGTCTTTCAGCGACAATGTCCTGCGAGCCAGGAGGCTTGTGGAGCTGGCCGGCGGACTCACCGATGCCGCCATCCAGGCCAATTACGAACTGGGAAGGCTTCAGTTTCAGGCCCGACAGCTCCAGGAACGGGTTCCCGGCCTCAAGAGCGCCCGGTACTACTTCAACCTGGTGGCCCACGAAGCTCCGCCCAACCCGTGGCAGGATGTGGCCGGCCAGCACCTGAAGTGGCTCCAGAGGCAGCAAAGCCCGCAGGAGCCCTGAAACCCCCGCGCCCCCAGAGGCCCACCCACTGGCTCAGGAGAGAACAGGATTTCAAGCAACAGACCCAACCCGCCGCGGGTGTTGATTCTCACCGCAAGCGTCGGCACCGGACACAACGCCGCCGCGCGGGCCCTGGCCGGCGAGTTGGGGCGTCTGCGCCCCGATCTGGACGTCCAGAGGCTGGATATCCTCGACTACGCGCGGAGCATCTTCTCCTTCTGCTACGCCGGCGGCTTTAAACTCGGCATGACGCGCTTCCCGAGAACCTACGGGCTGGGGTTCCGGCTTACCAACCGACCCCATCGTCCCGGCAGGGGCCTCCTGGAACGCCCGCGCCTCTGGCAGGAACGCCTCATGCTTGCCCCGCTGGGCGAAAAGATCATCGAGCTTCAGCCGGACCTGATCATCAATACCCATTTTCTCCAGGGACCCCTCATCCGCCGAATGCAGCAACGCGGCGAGATTTCCTGTCGGCAGTGCGTGGTGGCTACCGATGTCGAAATACACCGCTGGTGGTATGCACAGGATGTAGCACACTGGTTCCTGCCCCAGCAGCGCAGCCGGGAAATCGTCTCCCGCTGGGAGGTGCCCGAGGAGCGGATCACCGTCAGCGGCATCCCCATCGAGCCCAAATGGCAGGAAGAACTGGACCGGGCAGCAATCCGAAAAAAGTGGCAGCTTCCTCCCCGCTGCCCGGTGGCGCTTCTCTCGGGCGGAGCCGAGTTCACCGTCGGGCCGATCCTGAAAATCGCCGAAAACCTCCTCGAAGCCTGCCCCAAACTTCAATTGATCGCGCTGGCTGGACGCAATAAGAGGCTCCTGGCCCGCCTGGGCAAACTCGCAGCCAACAACGAACGTCTCATCCCGGTGGGCTTCACCGACTGCATGCACGAGCTGGTGGAAATCGCAGACGTCATGGTCACCAAGGCCGGGGGAATCACCACAAGCGAGTGCCTCTGCAAAGGCACGCCGATGGTTCTGATCAACCCCGTTCCCGGCCAAGAGGGCGGCAACGCGGAGTTTTTCCAACAGCAGGGCGCTGCCCTGATCGCCCGGGGTTCCAAGAAGATCGTTTCCGAAACCGCCCGGCTCATTCACAACCCCGACAGGATCGCACGCATGTCCCGCGCCTGCCTCGATCTCTACCACCCCGGGCGGCAGATCATCGCCGAGCAGATCTGCGCCCTGCTCGATTCGCCCCCAAACCGCGATTGAGCGGGGGAAAATGCCCAAGCAGTCGGCCGTCTTTTCCCTTCTGGTCCCCTATGCTTTTCTGTAAGTTATGGACTTGTCAGAAAAGGAGATTGCACCGGACATGACGACACTCAACTCCGAAAACCGTCTGGCGGGAAGGACCCTCTGGATCCCGCGGATGACGTACGTGGGTGCCCGGATGATGGCTGCGGTGTTCCGATCCATCGGCATCGACGCAAGGGTCACCCCCCCCAGCGACGACCGCACCCTGGAACTGGGAGGTCTATATACCTCCGGCGAGGAATGCTACCCCGAGAAGGTCACCATGGGCGACTTCCTCCGGATTATCCAGTCCGAAGGCTTCGACCCGGACAAGCACGCCTTCTTCATGCCCACCGCCGAAGGCCCCTGCCGGTTCGGCCAGTATGCGCCCTACCTTCGCCAGGTCCTCGACGACATGGGCCATGACGATGTCCCTGTCGTCTCTCCCACCAGTCGCAACAGCTACGACGGCATGGCCGACCACGCCCCGGACATGATCCGCCAGCTCTGGCGGGGCCTGGTCTCCTCGGACATCCTCCACAAGATGCTGCTCAAGACCAGGCCCTACGAAACCCAGCCCGGCACTGCCGACGAGGCATACGAATCGGCCATCGACCGCGTGGAGAAGGTCGTCGAGACCCCCGGGCTCAGTTGCCGTAAGCGCATGCCCCTGCTGATCGAAGCGCTGACAGACGCCCGCGATATGTTCCGCAAGGTCCCGGCCAACTACACCCGCAACCGTCCGCTGATCGGCGTGGTCGGCGAGATCTTCTGCCGGCTCAATGAGTTCAGCAACTACGACGCCGTCCGGAAAATCGAGAACCACGGCGGGGAGGTCTGGCTCTCGGACGTCACCGAGTGGGTCTGGTATACCAACTGGTCGCAGAAAGGCACGCTCAAGCGCGAAGGCAAGAAGTACAGCCTGGGCATGCTCGGGGCCCTGATCAAAAACGCCGTCCAGCGGCGCGACGAGCACAAGCTCCTCGAACCGTTCGGGGAGGAATTCGTCGGCTACGAGGAACCCCACGACGTCTACCAAGAGGTCCTCGAGCCCGGCTGGCCCTACCTGCCCGCCGACGGTGCCCTGGGCGAAATGGTCCTCTCGGTCGGCAAGAGCATTTACCTCTACCGCAAGGGCATTGACGGGATCATCGATATCAGTCCGTTTTCGTGCATGAATGGAATCGTCTCGCAAGCGGTCTACCATAAGGTCGCAGAGGACTACGAACACCTGCCGATCCGGAATTTCTACTTCGACGCGACAAGCTCCAACATGGATCGCGACCTGGATATCTTCATGGAACTTGCCGAAGGCTATCGGAAGAGGAAAACGCAGAAGAGAACCTATCCTGCGTATTTCCAGTAAGCCTTGGATCATAGAAGGGAGTCGCGAACTTGTCGGTCGATCCCGCCGCCCTCCAACAACCTGTATCGGCCCGAAGGACCCTCCCACTGAACAGTGGCTGCGGTGCCCATGATCCGTCGCTCAAGGCTTATCGAGAGTCCGTGCGGCGGTATCGAAGGCTCTACCAATCCCTCCCGGTCCATTTCCAGGCGACCTGCCCTGCCTGCAACCGGCGGGTCCCCAGCACCTTCCAGGCCCGCCAGGGAAGAATCGTCCTGGAATTCCACTGCGAAAACTGCCCCCCGGCCACCCAGGTCCACCACGATGCGATCTGGACCGAGCCGGCTGGCGACGTGCCCGGCTCAGCCACTCGCACCCACCACGGAAGTCGCGTCCGCCCCAACCACCGCAGGTTGCCCCGCACGGTCGAATCCCTCTGTCCCGAGTGCTCGGCCATCATACTGGGACGCTACTTCGTCCAGGACCAGGCCGTCTATATCGAGAAAACCTGCCCCGAGCACGGATACTTCCGTGACTGTATCAACTCCGACGCCCTGCTGTATTCCAAGGCCGCCTGGTGGAGCTTTGAAGAACAGGCCGGCCAGCAGCATCCCCAGGTCACAGACGCCCAAGACTGTCCCTCCGACTGCGGGCTCTGCAATCAGCATCTCTCCAGTCCCTGCCTGGCCCAGATCGACCTGACCAACCGCTGCAACATGAAGTGCCCCATCTGCTTCGCCAATTCCGGAGCGGCCGGCTACACCGCCCAGCCCGATTACGACCAGATCGTCCGCCAGCTCCAGGCCCTGCGGGATCTCAAGCCCCTGCCCTGCACGGCCATCCAGTTCACCGGCGGAGAGCCCACGCTGCACCCGGACTTTCTCAAGATCCTCTCCACCGCGCGGGACATGGGCTTTTCGCACATTCAAATCGCCACCAACGGGCTGACCCTGGCCAAGGCCGACTTCGCCCGAAAAGCGGCCCAGGCCGGGCTCCACACGCTCTATCTCCAGTTCGACGGCGTCGGAGAAGAGCCTTACGGCCCCATCCGGAACTACCCGGGCATCTGGGAAAAGAAGCTCGCCTGCATCGAGAACTGCCGCAAGGCCGGGCTGAAAATCTGCCTCGTGCCCACCATCCTCAAGGGCGTCAACGATCACCAGGTCGGCGAGATCTTCCGCTTCGCGTGCAAGCACCCCGATGTCATCAGCGCCATCAGCTATCAGCCGGTTTCCTTCACAGGCCGAATCAGCGTCGATGAGCTCCAGTCCCGCCGCTACACCCTGGGGCACCTGGCCCATGATATCGCCGATGCCTCCGGGGCCAGCGCCCTGCGCGACATGTTCCCCCTGAGCATCGTCGTGCCACTTGCCCAGATCCTCGAGGCCCTTACCGGCCAGACCAAAATCCGCCCCTCCTGCCATACCGACTGCGCGTTCGGGACCTACTTCCTGATCGACCCCGACGGCAAGGCCTGGCCCTTCCCACAGGTGATTGACGTGGAGGGGATGTTCTGCGACATGAATCGCATCGCCGCGGACATCCGACGCAAGGGCAAGGCCGGCCGGCTCGACAAGCTCCGCGCCTGGCGGATGTTCAAGCGACACTTCCGCCCCGAAAACGCCCCGCCGGGCCTGACCGTCAAGCGTTTCGTCCGGTCCCTGATGGGCCTGGTGGACAAGAACGTCGGCCGCGGCGAAGGCGAGAAACACACCTACAAGACCCTTCTGTGTGCGGGAATGCACTTTCAGGACCGATATAACTACGATGTGGAGCGGGTCAAGCGCTGCGTCATCCTCTATTCGACGCCGCAGGGCATCTTCCCGTTCTGCACGTACAACTGCGGGCCTCAATACAGGCCTCGGGTCGAAAAGGAGTTTGCCCGCAACGCCCAAACGTCGCCTCAGCGACCTGTCACAGGAGAACCATCATGAAACGCTCACTCGCACTGCTCGGCGTCCTTTGCCTGCTTTCTGCCCTGGGATGCCAGAACGACAACGACACCAGGCCGCGAAACGTCCACACCCTCATCGACAGCAAAAGCCAGGGAGACCTGACGGTCCGGCTCAAGGTCGAGAAAGCCTTCTATCAGCCCGGCGAGAAGATCCATCTCGAAATCACGGCCATCAACAACGGCTCGGAGCCCATCCAGATCCAGTCCCGCAGCAGCGCACTGGCCAAGGCGGACTTCCGACGCCACGACGGCATGCGATGGGAGACGGTGCGAACCTTCCCCCAGGCTGCGGCCATGGTGATCACCCCTTGGCAACTCGAGCCCGGCCAGACCCGTCAGTTCGAACTGGGAATCGACATTTCCGAAGACTGGCCCACGGCCGAGACGCTTCGGCTGCGTGGCTGGCTCAACGGCAAGGACTCGATCAAACCCACCGTCGAGATCAAGGTGGTCCCCGACGCTTCCCCGCTGGAAAATCCGTAATGCCGGAGCGCCTATGACGACCGGACGTAACGAGCCCACGGACCGCTCCTACACGGCCCCGGGCAAGCACACGACCGCTGCGGCACTGGGCAAGCAGTACCACCACGCCTTCCCCCCTTCCGGCGACACCGACAAATCTCCGGATCGCAACGGGGACGGGAAGCTTTCCAGCGGCGCGTACATGCGCAGATCCGACCACCTGCGCGATGCCGTAACTCCCGATGCGCTGAAAATCAGCTACACCCACCCCCTGGAGAAATGGCTCTCCAGACCCGTAATGCGCTGGCTGCTCAAGCATCTCTCCCGCCTCGACGCCCATGGCCAGGCCGCCCTGGAAAGAATCATCCACAGCTATCGCAACCCCCACGCGCCGCGAAGGGAAAAGCTCAAGTACTTCCTGCTGCACAAGTTCATAGATCGTATGCGAGGCGACGTGGATGTCGAAACCTTCCGAAAGCGCCTGGCCGAGCATACTCCAACCCTCCGCGGCCTGGTGGTGGCCGCCCGCAGCGTGGCCGAGTTCGGCCTGACCGTGCCCCAGCGATTCTCCGCGCCGCTCTTTGCGGTGTGGAACTTCACCAATCGATGCAATCTCCGCTGCCAACACTGCTATCAGGACAGCGAACACAACGCCCTCGAGGCCGAGTTGTCCCTGGTGGAAAAGCTCAAGCTTGTCGACCAGATGGCCGAGGCCCACATGCCCATGCTGGCCCTTTCAGGCGGAGAGCCCACCATCAGCCCGCATCTCGAGCCGGTGCTCATGCGGGCCTCGCAGCGCGGCATGCACCTGACCCTGGCCACCAACGGCACGACCATGACACCCCAGCGGGCCCAGCGGCTGGCCCAGGCGGGGCTGCGCTACGTGGAAATCTCGCTCGATTCGGTCGACCCCAAGCGGCACGATGCTTTCCGCGGCGCCTCGGGGCTGTGGGAAAAAACCGTCCGCGGGGCCCGCAATGTCGTAGCCACCGAGGGGCTGCGCCTCGGAATTGCCATGTGCGTCCACCAGGGCAACTACCACGAGGTCGAGGAGATGATCGACTTTGCCGAGTCGCTCGGGGCAGGCTGCTTCGCACACTTCAACTTCATCCCCGTCGGGCGAGGCCTCCAGATGGTCACCGGCGATATCACCCCCACCCAGCGCGAAGAACTCCTGGCCCTGCTCAACTCCCGCATGAGCAAGGGGGGAATGGGAATCATCTCCACCGCGCCGCAACTGGGGCGCGTCTGCCTGGCCGGGGCCGCCGTCGACGACGGACTGGTCAGCTGCTCCCACGCCGGAGCGGGATCCGGCACCAAGGCGCGCGTGGTGGCCAAGTATCTCGGCGGCTGCGGCGCCGGCAGGACCTATGTCTGCATCGAGCCGGCCGGCGATGTCACCCCCTGCGTCTACCTGCCCCACCGCGTCATGGGCAATGTTCGGCAAAAGCCGTTCCTGGATATCTACCGCCACAGCGTGTTCTGGCGGATCCTCAACGACCGCGACCACCGCCTCCACCACTGCGAGGTCTGCTCGTTTAAAAACTACTGCGGCGGATGTCGCGCCCGGGCCGATGCCTACTTCGGCCACCTCCACGCAGGAGACCCCGGCTGCATCTTCAATGAAAAACACTGGCAGAAGCTCGTAGCCGATGGCATAGCTGTTGTGGAGGACCTGGCCCAGAACGCCGCCCAAGAGATGCACGCCCCCGGCCGACACGAACCGGCCTGAAGGATCGGGGCGAAGATCAATTCGAACTTTCCCCCCTGCGGATCGTCCCATACAATGGGTACATTCCCTCGGGGAGAACGTCCATGGCTCACGGGCCCGACAAAACCGACAGCGAACTGTTTCTCGAATACGCCCTTCGCGTAACCAAAGGGCGCATCCGGTGGGTGAACCTCGCCTCGGCGTTCCTGCTGATCCTCGGCCTGACCGCGATCCTGCTTCTGGCAATGGTCGCAGCCGACCATCTGGCCTCGGGGCTCTCTGCCTCGGCCCGGCGTACCATCCGCTATCTGTTTTTTGCCGCGGAAGTCCTGGCCGTCCTGACGATTCTCCTCCTGCCCCTGGTCAAGCGGATCTCGAACCTCTACGTGGCCCGGCTGATCGAAAAAGCCCATCCGGATTTCCGAAACGATCTGACCGCCGCGATCCAGCTTCAGCGCGACCCGGGAATCCATTCCGGCACGCTGGCAGCCATTCGAACCCAGGCCGTCAAGGATATCTCCGCCGTGGAAGTCCAGCGAAGCGTCACCACGCGCCGCCTGGGCCTGAGCGGAATCCTCTTTGGCATCTGCGGTCTTGTTTTCCTTTTCTACACAGCCGTCTCCCCCAAGGCCGTACTTCCCTCGCTTCGCCGGGCGTTTGGAGACGAATCCGTCGCCCCGCCCACCCGGACGCGCATCGTCTCGGTCGTCCCCCCCGCCGGGGCGGACGTCCTCAGCGGCCAGGCCGTGGAATTCTCCGCCGTGCTCGTCAACCCCGAGCCGACTGTGAAGCTGCAGATCAGCACCGATGGCGGGCGTACCTGGCTCAGCGACGACGCATTCGATATGACCCACATCGAGAACCGTCCGGAGGGGAAGGTCTTCCAAGCCCGCTGGCCCAGCGCCCGGGCTTCCGAGGGGGCCGCCTTGTACTCCATCACCAGCGGAGACGCACCCCCTTGGCGGGCAACGCTCAACGTCCTGGCCCCGCCGGCAGTGGAGATCCGCGAGGTCCGCGTCACCTGGCCTCGATACGTCGGTGGGCAAACGACGCTGGTCGACCCCAGGCAGATCGAGGTCCTGGCCCATCCCCAGACCCGCGTCGAGGTCATCGCGGCATCCAACCATCCGCTCCGCGAAGCTCGCATGATCTTCTCCGACCAGCGGGCCAAGCTGATGTCCGTCGCCCCCGGCGGCAGAGAAATCCGAACGTCCTTCGGCGTCGAGAGCGATCGGTCCTTTCGAATCCTCCTGGAGGGCTTCAAAAATATCATCCGCCATGAAAGCCCCCCCTACCAGATCAAGGCTCTTACGGATCAACCACCGGTTCTGCGACTGACTGAACCGGTCGGGAGGCTGGAAAGAAGCATTGACGACCAGATCGAACTGGCCGGCCTGGCCCACGACGACTTCGGGCTGGCGCAGCTGCGATTTGTCGCCACCGCCACCGGCCGAAGGGAAACCATGCCCCTGGACCATTACCCCCCGCCCGGGGCAAGAGGCAACCGCCAGATCGATCGGGTACTGCCCGTCGCTCAGCTCGGACAGGTTGGCGATATCCTCACCTGCTGGGTCGAAGCCGAGGATTACCGTCCTGACGCCCAGGTGACCCGGAGTGAGCCTTTCGAGCTGGTGATCCTCCCGCCCGTCGCGGCCGGAGAGGAATTTGCCGAGGGAGGCTCCGAACCGGGCTCCGATGCACAGCTGCAAGATCAGGAGGGCGATCCAGGCCGGGAACCTTCCGGTCCGCTCGTGGTCAATGACGAGCCCGATCCGCTGGAGAAAATTCGCCAGGCCCTGGAGGGCGACGAAGAGGACCAGCGCCGCCTGGAGGAACTCCGAAGAAGACTGGACGACCAGGACAGGCCGGAAGGTCCCGCTGCCGAGGGGGAGGATGCCCCACCCGCCGAAGGACAGCAAGGTCCGCAAGGACAGGGCGAAGGGCAAGGCCAGGGTGAGGGACAAGGCCAGGGAGAAGGGCAAGGACAGGGCGAAGGGCAAGGTCAGGGTGAGGGACAAGGCCAGGGAGAAGGTCAAGGCCAGGGCGAAGGGCAAGGCCAGGGAGAAGGTCAAGGCCAGGGCGAAGGGCAAGGTCAGGGTGAGGGACAAGGCCAGGGTGAGGGACAAGGCCAGGGCGAGGGTCAAGGCCAGGGCGAGGGTCAAGGACAAGGCGAGGGACAAGGCCAGGGCGAAGGCCAAGGACAGGGCGAAGGACAAGGTCAGGGTGAGGGCCAAGGCCAGGGCGAGGGCGAGGGCCAAGGCCAGGGCGAAGGTCAGGGAAGCGGAGACCAGAGCGGAGACCAGGGCAACCTGGGTGGAGAGGCCGGGGGAGATCCCAACTCCGGCTCGTCCGACCAGCGCGGCGATGTGGACCCGGTCGAGCGGGCCAGGCAACTTCAAGAGCAGGTCGATAGGCTGCAATCGATCGGGCGGTCACTGGACGAGGCCAAGCGGCAGATTCGCGACAACCAGGTGGACCCCCAACTGCTGGACGACCTCGGCATGACCCAGCAGGAATTTACCCGCTTCGTCGAGGAATACTCCCGGCGCGTCGACCGCGTACGAAACGACCTGCCCAGGCCAACCTCCCCACAGCTTGGCCAGCCGGAAAACGTTCAGATCGGCAGTGAGGAAAGACAGACAGGCCAAGCCGCCCAGGGAGCCGAAAACGTCACCGGCCTGGAGGATCTCTCCGCCGATGAGGTCCGTGAACTATACGAATCGCGGATGAAGAACGTCTCCCCCGAGTATCGCAAGCAGGTCGAGGAATACTTCCGCAGTATGATGCGCCAGGAGTCGGAGACTCCGTAGGCTTCAAGCATCGCTCAACGTTGCCGTCCTGCCTGTTGGGCGGCCGCGGCAGCCAGGGCGGCCTCGATCAGCGCATAGAGCCACGTCCATCCCGGCATCGCCCCCTCTACCGCGAAGCCCACAATCCTGCCCGCGGCAGTGAATCCCAGGACCATCGCCATCGCGACAAGTCCCATCGCACGGACCTGTTTCCGAGCAGCCGCTGCTCCCAGCAGGAAGAGCCCCAGCCCGACTTCCATGCCCCCGTAAAAGCTGCGAAGCTCCACGCGCCCCAAGGCCCCGTCGGGCAATACGCCCGCCTTCTCGCCCAGCCAGGTCGGCCCGATCAGGAACCCGACGCCGAAGACCAGGTACATCAGTCCAGCCAGCACCAATACCAGTTTGCCCAGCATGGGATTTCTCCTACCTTGCCTCGCCCGGGGGCACTCCTCGCGCAGGGGCTTTTCCCGGGTCGCTGCCCCGGGTTAGTCTACACGAAAAGCCCCCCGATGTGGTACGCTTTGCCCATGGCCGAGAGAGACCGGGCAATCTGTCTGCGCAGTTACGACTGGAGCGAGACCTCCCAGGTGGTGGCCTTGTTGACCCGCAGCCACGGCCTGGTGCGCCTTGTGGCCAAGGGTTCCAAGAGACCCAAGAGCAAGTCGGGAGGCCCCATCGACGTCCTGTCCGAGGGGGACCTGGTCTTCACCGCCAAGAGCCAGGGCCTCGGAACGCTGATGGAATTCACACAGGACATCTACCGTCCCAACCTCCGCAAAGACGCCCGCCGCCTGTGGGCGGCTTTGTTCTGCATAGAACTCACCGGTGAGACCCTGGGCCAGGATGACCCCCACCCTCAGATCTACGACCTGCTCCACAACGCGCTTCTGCGCCTCGATGCGCCCGAAGCCCCCTGCCAGGCCGTCGTTGCCTACTTCCAGTGGCGGCTGCTGCGAAGACTCGGGCTCCTCGGGGCCATGAACGAATGCGTCCTCTGCAATACTTCCCTTGCCCCGGGAAAAGGCAAAGCCTGGTTCTCCAGCAGCCAGGGCGGACTGCTCTGCCAGGCCTGTCAGAACCAGGTCCGCGAGAAAGTCTCCCTGGATCGCCCCACGCGCGAGGCACTGGATCTTCTCGCCTCGGCCGAGGTGGGAAGGAAGGTCTCCCTGGAAGATCGTCTCGCTCTCAAAGCCAACCGCCTCCTGCTCTACCACGGGGTACACCAGATCGGCAAGCCGCTTCGCAGTGCGCGCTATGTCCTCTCGCCTCCCTCCTGACCGGGCCCGGAGGCAACGTCATATCTCGTAATTGGATACGTATTGCTGACGCATGCGCATGTCGTCATCCAGGAGATCCTGGAAATTGGTGTGGTCATACACCGAAGAAACCGCCTGTTCCAGTCGACCCCACAGACTGCCAAACGCCAGCGCTCCCGGGATGGCCGCCGATGCACCGGCCGACGCTGTGCCGTTGCGGTCGACCATCGAAGCCATCGGCCCGTCGATGGCCCGTATGACCTGCCCGACGAGCATCTCTCCCGGTTGACGAAGAACCATGTATCCCCCCTGGACACCGCGGCGGGACTGGACAAACCCATTCTGTTTGAGCTGGCCGAGAATCACCTCCAGAAAACGAACGGGGATGGATTGATCCTCTGCGATCTGACCGACCGGAATGGGACCTTCCCCCTGGCGCCGACACAATTCAAACAAAGCACGCAGGGCATACTGACACTTCTGGGAAACGCCTGTCATCAGCCTCCCTCAATACCTAGAACAGAAAAACAATACAAAGACAAGCCTTCAGGCACGTCCTGAGCCTGTCCAAAGCGATCCGCAGGTGCCCATCTGCACTTTCGCCCCAGACAATACTAGCCGCATCCGGCGATCTTGGCCAGAACCCAAAACGCAAAAAAACGGTTTTGTCCCCGCAGACAAAGAGCCCCTAAAAATGGCCTCCGCCTTGAATCCGGTCGTGGGCCAAACTCTAACCATCTTGCATCACGACTTTTAGGCCTTTTCCTTCCTCGGCCTCTGCGTTGGCGAAATTCCGGACCGGCTGAATCCGATTAGTCCTTCCGAAATGCGTTCGTTCCCCCCCACAGCTTCCCGAGTCTGCCTCTGCCTGCTGCTGGTCGCCTCAACCCGCCCGGCTCGCGCGGATTCCCCAGAGGCCCAGGAACAAGTTGCCGCAGCCGCATACCTGCCGATCCAATGCATTCAGCTGCGCGAGGATGGGCTGATCGTTCAGGCCGGGGTGCAAATCACCGACGGGGCCAATCGCTGGTTCGACGTCACGTTTGCCCTGGCCGGCGATGAAGATCTGCCCCCCGACCCGGGCAACATGCAACGCTGGGGCTCCCTGTTCGTTCCTTCTTCTCCCAGCAGCGTCCGGTGGGATGACCTGCGATTCGGCTTTACGCGCGAGGCTATCGCCTCAGTCGCAGCCTCCACGACCGATCTCCAGGGCGTCTGCGTGATCTGTCGCGTCTACCCCGCCGGAGCCAAAAAGCCCCTCGAAGGCTACTGGCAGAGCCGGCTGCGCCTGCTGGTCCAGCTCAACCAGTTGGGAGGGCTCCAAAGCGTTCAGCCCGTCCAGGCCGCCCCCTTTGCACCCCTCCGGGGCCAAGGCCGGATTCCCATTCGCGCCCGCAAAGCCTCCCTGAAAGACTCGGACCTCCAACTCGGCCAGGGGGTCGAGCTCTGCAAGGCCATCGATCCTTCCGGCCAGGTTTACAACCTGCTGGTTCGTGGCACACAGCTCTGCGCCCTGGGCAGCGTGACAACCGGCATGTTCCTGGAGAAGATCGACTCGCCCGCCAAAGCCCGGCAGCTGGTCGAGCTTTCCCTCCAGGGGGGTTGGAAGATTCTCTCAGCCGATCAGTATGAACAGATCGCCTCCCGCGCGTCGGATCTGGGAGCCCACGTCGCCCAGGCCCCGAAATCCTTCAAGCCCCATGTATCCCGGATCCCCTCCATCGGCTACCGGGTTCGGATGGCGCTGCTCCACCGGGGCTCTGAAGATGATTCTCCGCTTCAGGTCAGCCGGATCGACCGCATCGTCCTGGAAAACGGCCAGGTCTGCGACCAGTCCAGCCCGCTCATCCAGCCAGGCCCGAAGTGCGACCTGCAGGCCTATGGCCGAATGATGTCGATCCAGAAGAATGCCCTCATCGGCCAGGAGATTCCCGACCCTCTCGAAGTATCCTCCCAGAGCCTCACGATCCCCTGTCCGCCTCATACCCGCAAGGGCGACTGGCTCGACCCGGCCCACTGGTCCGCCGGCGCGGGAGGCTGATAAAGCCAACTCTCCTGCCCTGCGGTGGGCGAAGACTTCCCATTCGCCTCGTTAACGTCGCTTGCAGAGCCGGTGAGGGTACGTATAATGCCAACGGCGGCATTGCGCTTGCGGCGCGACCGGCCCCTTGCTTTCCTCAACCGGGAATCCGAATGACTCCTGCACGCAGAGACCCGTATTTGCTCACGGCCCTGGTTCTTATTGCCCTCACGCCCTGCGCCTGGGGCCAGGGGCAGGAGCGCGTCTGGACAGGCCAGGGCTGGGCGCCCGCGGCCAAGCCGGAAAAAGGCACGCCCGAAGGCGAGGTCGCTTTGGTCCGTCAGTACCTCCGCCAGGAAGAATACGGCGAGGCCATCGACACAGCCGAGGACATGCTCGAATCCTACCCCACCAGCCCCTACGCCGAAGAAGCGCTCTACCTGGCGGGCCTGGCCGAGATGAAAGACGACGACTATCTCGATGCCCACAAGTTCTTCCAGAGACAGGTAAACCAGTTCCCCGGCGGAGAATACTTCGAGCAGGCGATGCGGCGCGAATACGAAATCGGCGATGCCTACGTCTCAGGCCGTAAGATGCCCTTCCTCTGGGTCTTCCGGGTGGATGCGACCTCCACGGGTTTGGACATTCTCGCCTCAGTGGCCGAGCAGGCCCCGGGCTCGGGCCTGGCCGAAAAATCCCTGCTTCGCATCGGCGATTACCACTACAACGAGCAGGAATGGATCGAGGCCATCGCCGCCTACGACAACTTTGTCCGGCTGTTCGGCAAGACAGCCCCCGGGGCCGCACGCCAGGCAAGCTACCGGGCCGCCCGCGCGAGCTTCTCCCTCTTCCAGGGCATCGAAAACGAAGATACCCCCCTGCTCGAAGCCCGACAGCGTTTTGTCAACTTCGCCGAGCAGTACCCCCAGGGGGCCCAGGAATACGATGTGGCGACCACCATCGATATCATCGACGAGATCCGAGCCGAAAAATTCCTGTCCATCGCCCGGTTCTATCGCCGGACCGACAGGCCCACCTCGGCCGGTTTCTACGCCCGGATCGTCCTGCGGGAATTCCCCGCCACTCCCTCGGCCCGGCCGGCCAGGAACCTGCTGGTCGAACTGGGACAGGCCATGGCCGAGACGCAGGAAGCCGACACGACGGATCAGGAGACTGCTGAACCATGAAATCCCTCTGCCTCGCAGCCTTGATGGCCCTGGGTCTGGTCCTGTCCCCGGGATGCGGTTATCAGATCGGAAGGCCCTTCGACGACAGCGTCGACAGTGTCGCCGTGGAGACCATGGCCCGAGGCCCGGACGTGTTCCGGCGCGAGATCGAATTTCGTGCCACCGAGGCCATCAAAAAGCGCATTGAGCACCAGACCCCCTACGTGCTGACCTCCCCGGGCAAGGCCGACACCCTCCTGGTCACCCGACTGGAACTGGTTACCCAGAGCCCGCTTACCTACAATCCCGATACCGGGGTTCCCCGACAGCAGGAAGTGGGGCTCAAGGTCTCCATGACCTGGACCGACCAGCGCAGCGGACGGGTCAAGGTCCAGAGAGACAGCATCCTCGTCAGCGGAATGTATCTGGTGCCCGAGCCGTTCAACCAGGGATTCTTCGTCGGACGCGAGGAAGCCCTGAACGAACTGGCCAGGCGAATTGTCGAAGAAATGGAAGACAACCAGTGGACGTCCCCCCGTGAGGAATCCCAGGAGTCTTCCAGCCAGGCCCGCGCGCCTGAGGCCATCCCCGGATAGCCCTGCGGGCAAGGGCCTCCCGAACCGATAGGATCTCCAGGGCCCGGAGGGAACCCCGAGGCCTTTTTGAACGTATGATTGTGACCGGACACACCTGTCACCGATAGAATCCAGTGAACCCGCCATCTTCCGCGGTGGCCATGGAAGACTAAACGCGTATGAGCAACCCGAAACCGGAAAAGCCCCAGGGCCCCCAGACGCCGCAGAATCCCAGGCCCGGGCGGTCCATTTTCATCTGGATCGCCATCCTCACCCTGGGCGTGCTGTTTATCACCTTCGTCCGCGAAAGCGTCAACAAGCAGACGGAGATCACCGCGAGCGAATTCTGGACCCATCTGCGAAACGGCGATTTTGAAGGAACGCTCAAGGTCCACGAAAAGGAGATCAGCGGTACGTTCCGCTCCACAGCGCAACTGCCCGAAGGCGCTGAAGGCGTCCGCGACTTCGTCGTAGCCTACGAATACCGAATGAATCAGAACTTCGAGGACGATCTCGAAACGGCCATCGAATCTTCCAATACCCAGATCGGCTACAAGTTCGAAACCACCGGGTGGTTCGAGGGCATTCTGCCCCACCTGCTGTTCTACGTCGTGCTGCTCCTGGCCGTCTGGTTCCTTCTGTTCCGCCGCATCGGCTCGGCCGCCGGCAGCGGAGGCTTTTTGGGCGGATTCGGCAGAAGCCGCCACCGCGTGATGACCAAGGAACACGTCAAGGTGACCTTCGAGGATGTCGCCGGCATCTCCGAGGCCAAGGAAGAAGTCCAGGAACTCATCGAGTTCCTCAAGAATCCCAAGCGGTTTAGCCGCATCGGCGGGCGGGTCCCCCGAGGCGTGCTGCTGGTGGGCGAGCCCGGCTGCGGCAAGACGCTCCTGGCCAAGGCCATCGCAGGAGAAGCGGAAGTGCCCTTCTTCAGCATCTCCGGCAGCGACTTTGTGGAGATGTTCGTCGGCGTTGGGGCCAGCCGCGTCCGCGACCTGTTCAAACAGGCCAAGGAATCCTCTCCGTGCATCATCTTCCTGGATGAAATCGATGCCGTCGGGCGCCGCCGCGGAATGGGCTTCAGCGGCGGAGGCCACGACGAACGCGAGCAGACGCTCAACGCCATCCTGGTCGAGATGGACGGTTTCGACTCCTCCGATCAGGTTATCGTCATCGCCGCCACCAACCGCCAGGACGTCCTGGACCCGGCCCTGACGCGCCCCGGGCGATTCGACCGACAGATCCAGGTCCCCCTGCCCGACCTGAAGGGCCGATACGAAATCCTCAAAATCTACATCGACAAGGTCAACACCCAGGAAGGAATCGACCTGCACCGACTCGCGCGGGGAACGCCCATGTTCTCCGGGGCCGACCTGGAAGCACTGGTCAACGAAGCCGCCATCGCCGCCACCATGGCCAACAAGACCGCCATCGAGCAGGAAGACCTCGAAGAAGCACGCGACAAGGTCCGCTGGGGACGGGCCCGAAAATCCCGCGTCATCGACGAACACGAGAAGAACATCACCGCCTATCACGAAGCAGGCCACGCCCTGGTCCAGTCCTCCCTGGAAGATGCCGACCCGCTGCACAAGGTCTCCATCATCCCCCGTGGCGCCTTTGGCGGGGCAACTTTCTCGCTGCCCGAAAAGGATCGATTCCTCTACAGCCGACGCTGGTGCCTGGCCCAGATGAAAGTCGCCCTGGCCGGGAGAATCGCCGAAGACCTCTTCTGCCACGACGTAACCTCCGGAGCCCAGAACGACATCGTCCAGGTGACCGAAATCGCCAAGAAAATGGTCCTGGACTGGGGGATGAGCGACCAGCTGGGCATGGTCAACTATCACAACGATGACCGACGGATCATGCCCATGGAATCCGGCGGAAAAGAGTACTCCGAACACACAGCCGAGATCGTCGACCAGGAGATCCGCAAGCTCATCGACGACGCCTATGCTGCCACGCGGAAAATCCTCGAAGACAAGAACGACGCCCTGGAACGCCTCGCACAGGCGCTGATCAAATACGAAACGCTCGACGCAAAGGATGTCGAGATCATCCTGGAAGGAAAAAGCCTCGACAAGCCCACTGTCGGAGACCTCCTGGACGCGGAACAGAAGAGAAGCTCCGAGCCCACATCCGAAGGATCCACCGTCTCGCCCCCGGTCCCGGGCGACCCGGAAAGCCCGCCATTGGCCGAGCCGGGGTAAGGGCCCCTTCCCCCGGCGACCGGCGTTCAGGGCATGCGGGTTGACAGAGGCAGGTCGTGTTCATTGTCCGGCGGGTCGGGCAGTTCGGCGAGGATCTCCGTCCGGCCCGGTCGGCTGCGAATCTCCAGTCTGCCCCCCACAGCCGATGCGCGATCGCGCATCGTATTGAGCCCCAACCCCGCAAGGGTCGCATCCTCGGCATCGAACCCGACGCCATTGTCCTTCACACGCAACAGGACGTTGGCACCCTCCCAACCGAGCTCCAGATTCATCGTCCCGGCCCGGCTGTGACGGGTGACATTGTGCACAGCCTCCTGGGCAATGCGAAACAGGGCGATTTCAGTATTGGCCCCCAGCCTGCGCTTTTCCAGCTCCGGATCACAGCGGAGCTTGACGCTGATCCCCGCCCCTTCGGCAAAGCGGGCCAGTTGCTCCAGGCTCGGCCAAAGCCCCAATGATTCCAACCCCGGAGGATACAGGCCATAGCTGATCTGGCGGACCTCCTGTACGAGCCTCTCAAGGGTTTGCGAAGCCAGCCGAAGCTCCCGGGCCGAGGCCGGATCCGGGTGCGTTCCGGCGTTCTGCACTGCAAGCTGCGCCGCCACAATGCCCTGCCCCACCGAATCATGCAGTTCACTGGCCAGGCTCCGGCGTTCCTGCTCCCTCGCAGCCATCAGGTTCCGTCTGGCCTGGGCTAACTGGATCCGCGCCCGGACCCGGAGTGTCACATCGCGCAGGAGAACCACGACCCTGCGCTTCTCGTCGGCCTCCAGCAGGGGCGTCATCAGGCAGTTGAGGCAGATCCGGTGGGAATTCCCGGGCGTTTCCGGGGGGGTCAGCCAGAGTTCGTTGCGTCGAACGCGCTTGCCCTCCAGGGCCTCACCAAGGGCCAGCGAAAGCGTCCGCCCCTGCCCAGGCGACAGGGCCAGAAGATTCTCACCCCGACCTGTGCCGATCATCTCCTCAAGGGCCTGGTTGCACAGAACAACGTTTCCCTGTACATCCACGACCGCAACGGCGTACGGACTGTTCTCGACGACCGCCTCAAGCAGCGAGCGTTCCCTCTCCAGTTGGGCCTGGACGAGGCGACGAGGCGTGACGTCATACCCCACCGACTGCATTTCCAGCAGGTGGCCCCGCACATCGAAAACCGGAATCAGCACCCATTCCACCCAGAGCCAGTCGTCCCGGGCCGATATGCGAAACTCGCCGTGGACGGCGCAACGCTTCTCCACTGCCCGCTGCCAGGCATCGTAGGCCTGTTCGACATCCTCTGGATGGGTGAACTCGAAGGGACTCCGTCCCATCAGCTCCTGCTTGTCGCGTCCCATGGCCTGACAGAGAGCGTCGTTTGCATAGACAGCCCGGGCCTGGCTGGAAAAGCGACACAGAAGCCCCACACCCGATTCAGCCAGGCCTTCATAGAATTCCCGGCTGATATGAACCTGCCTGGCAAGCTGGTGCGGATCCTCCAGCTCGATGAAGCAGGCCAGGATCGTCTTGCCCTCCTTCGGGTCATCGACCGTCACGAACTGGGCAATCCCCTCGCGGATCCGGCCATCGGGCATCGCGATGCGCCTCAATTGCAGCCCGAGGTCCTCCTCGCCCAGGGCCTGCTCGAGCTGCACCCTTCCATACTCCCGGTCCTCGTGAGGAACAAGATCCACTACGTTCATCGAGAGCAGTTCCTCTCGCGACCGACCGGTGATTTCGCAGGCCGCACGATTGACATAGAGCAGGCGCCCGTCCCCGGCGACTTCGGCAATCATCGTCGGCAGCAATTCCGGCAAGCGTTTCCACTTGCCCAGTTCTTCCCGAATGTCGTCTTCATTCGACATGAATGCGTTCCCGCAAGATTTCGTTCAAGCCCGCCCAACGCCGGTTGCAACCTGCGCCCCACGAATCGGATTCTATCCGTTGCGCTCTTTGCAGGCATCCAGGTGATTCATCCGTCGCCCGGCACGGGCCAAGCTGCAAATCACATGCGGGACGGAGGCTTCAGGCCGCGATCCAAAGACAAAGCCTGTGCCTCTGCGGGGATGTCTGGGCCAGGTCGATCGCACCGGTTATCTCCTGCTGCCATCTTTATTTATTCCCGCTCTATTCACGATGGGACTGTCCGATAGAATATCGTGTCGCACAACCACGAGTCTCTCAACGGATGTTTTACTTGACCCTTTGACGTTTTCCACGGAAAATGCTTCTCTTTTCCGGAATGTAGAGCCGCGCCTCCGATCCGTATGGGAAACAGCGATAATGGACCCAGCATCCACGGCGGCGCCGAACCCCTATTGCGGCGGGCCCAAGCCCGCTGCTCAACAGGCCTGAAAGCAATATGAATCCCAAAAACCTGCCCATGAAGTTTGTCTTCCTGGCCGTCCTGGTCGGCATATGCGTCCTGGCCCTTGCTACCAAGGGCCTCAAGCCCGGACCCGACATCGCCGGCGGCCACAGCCTCGTCTTCCAGCTCTCGGCCGGACCCGACAGCGGCGGCGACCTGAACCTTCGCGCCATCGAGGTGCTCAAGCAGCGCATCGACCCGGACGGACTGCGGAACATCACCTTCATCCCCATCGGGTCGGATCGGATCGAGATCCGCATGCCGGCCAGCAAGGAAAGCACCCGCCAGGCCAAGCGCGAGTACATCCAGGCCGTCAATGCCCTCATGCGCCGCAATATCACCGTTACCGAAATGCAGGCCCTGGGGCGGACCTCCGGCGATCAGCGGGCCAGGCAGATCGAGCGTCTCGCTGCGGGCAACGAGGATCTCGCCAAAGCCCTGGCCCAGCTCGCCCAGGCGCTGGATGCTCTCCAGACGGAAGAACAGGACGTCGCCCAGGCCAGAAAGGCCCTCACCCAGGCCGGCGAAGCCTATCGCCAAAACGAAACCGATGAGAATCTCCAGCAGCGAGAACAGGCGCGGGCCAGACTCGAGCAGGAGGAGCAGCAACTCGGAACCGTCCAGACCCAACTCTACAAGACACAACAGGCCGTCAAGGAATTCAACGTCTCTCAGGAAGGGCTCGAGAGAATCCTCGAACTCTACGTCTCAGCCCGAGAAGCAAGAAGCCTTCGCGACCAGGACGAACAGGGCCGGGAGGAAATCGCCCAACGCCGCGAGAAGTTCCAGAACGGCATCGCCGCCATGAAGCGCGAGCATCCTCACGTGGCCGAGCAGATCGAGGAAATCTCCGAGAAATACAAGCGATGGGCCGAAAATCGCGACGAGATCTCCGACCCGGCCGACTTGATCCGCCTGGTCGCCTCGGCCGGCGTGCTCGAATTCCGCATCGCCCCCAAGAACCCCGAAGTGGTCTTGGGCGATAATATGCAGAACCTGATTACTGTCGCCGAACGCCGCCAGTACGTCGACCGCCTCATGCAGCAGGGGGCGGCCTCGTTCAAGAAGGACGAACCGTTCCGGTGGTTCCCTGTCAAGGGCGACGGAAACGAGCTGCGCCAGAGCGCTTTGATCGTCGCCGGCGACATGGCCGGCAGGGCCTACGTGCTCCTGAGCAACAGCCCGGGGCGAAGAATGCTCCGCGAGCCGGGAGAGGACAGCTGGGAACTGACCGATGCGAGAGTCACGGCTGACCAGTCGGGCTGGCCGGCTGTCGGATTCCGGTTCGACGAGCGCGGGGCACAGCTGTTCAATAACCTCACTACCAACAACGTCGGGCGCAACCTCGCCGTACTGCTGGATGACACGGTGTACTCGGCCCCGGTGATTCAGTCGGTGATTTCCGACAGCGGTGAAATCACCGGTCGTTTTACCAACGATGAAGTCGAGGATCTTGTTCGGATTCTTGATGCCGGGACCCTTCCGGCCAGGCTCAACCCCGAGCCGATTTCCCAGACCAGCTTCGAATCTTCCCTGGGCGAGGCCAACAAGAATCGCGGCATCATCGCCGCCTGGGCGGGCCTGATCGCCGTCGGGCTCTTCATGCTCATCTACTATCTCTACGCCGGTGCGATTGCCGATGTAGCCCTGGTGCTCAATATCCTCCTGGTCCTGGGCGCCATGAGCCTCATGGGCGCGGTATTCACCCTCCCGGGGATCGCGGGAATCATCCTGACCATCGGTATCGCCGTCGACGCCAATGTGTTGATCTTCGAAAGGCTCCGAGAGGAACAGGAGAAGGGACAGGCCCTGCGAACCGCCCTGAAAAACGCCTACGAACGGGCGTTTTCGGCCATTCTCGACGCCAACCTGACCACACTGCTGACCTGCGTTATCCTCGGCTGGGTCGGAACCGAAGAAGTCCGCGGTTTTGCCATTACCCTGGGACTGGGCGTGCTGTTCTCCCTGTTTACCGCGATGATCGTCACCCGATGGATTTTCCAGGCCCTTCTCCAGGCCGGCCTGATCAAGCAACGCGTCCCGATGCTTCGCTTCATGGCCCCGCCGAAGGTCAACTGGATGGCCAAGCGAAAGATCTTCTGGGCAGTCAGCCTCGTGACCGTCGTGCTGGGCCTGGCCGCCCTGGTCGGGCAGGGCAGCCGGATCTTCGGTATTGAATTCGCCGGGGGGACGCGAACGCTCGTCCGCTTCCAGGATGACGCGCTGGTCCAGGACCAATTGCCAAACCCCGACCGCCTGCGGGAGCAGATCGTCACCGCCGCCACAAACAACGGCTACGAACGACTGGCCGCGACCGCCCAGATTGAACCGCAGGAAGATCCCGGCCAGGTTGACCGCCTGCTGTCCCGCTACGATGCCGACAACGACGGCACGATCACCAAGCAAGAGTGGACAAGCCAGGGCGCCGGTGAAACCTACTGGCAGATGCTCATGGACCAGGGCGATATCGATGCCGACGGCAACGGTACCCTCAGCCAACAGGAGTTGGCCCAGATGCCCACCCGGGTCTATCAGCTCTCGACGACCGAGCCGGAGTTCCCCAAGATCAAAGAGGTCCTCAACGACGCGCTGGGCGACAAGCTGGTCCAGCAGACCAAACTGGATTACCAGATCGTCCAGGACCGCAGATTCGAGCCCCTCAACCTGCAAATCGATGCCCAGGGCATTACCCGGATTACCGGCAACCAGATCAAGGACGTCACCCGACTTTACCAGGACATCTTCCGGGAATTCGACGACGGCGTCTTGATCGTTTTCACAATTGACGACCGCGCGATCAGCACGGCCGAACTTCAGGAACGCTTGATGGCCGTACGCGAGGGCCACCGCAGGACCGAAATCCTCCCCCTGGCCCCCGACAGTGTCAACGATCGGCTCAGCTCGCAGTTTGCCCTCCTCGTCGCCCCACCGGATGATCTGGACGTCGGGGGCTGGGCGGACTTCGCCAAGGCAGAGAAAACCGTCCTGACCGACGCGCTGGTCAGATCCGAATCCACCACCACCAGCTTCATAGGCCCCAGCGTCGCACAGGACCGGGCCGGCCTGGCCATCGTCGCCATCGTCCTGAGCTGGCTGGTGATCATCATCTACCTCTGGAAGCGGTTCGGCTCGGTTCAGTGGGGCCTGGCCGCCGTGATCTGCCTCATCCACGACGTGGTCATCGTTGTGGGTCTGGTGGCCGTCTCCGGCTGGATCCACGATACGGTAATCGGGTCAGCCCTGCTGATCGATTCGTTCAAGATCGACCTGCCGATGGTCGCAGCCATGCTTACCGTCATCGGTTACTCGGTAAACGATACCATCGTTGTCTTCGACCGGATCCGCGAGAACCGCGGCAAGCTCTCGGCCGTGTCGCTCCAGGTGATCAACGATTCGATCAACCAGACCCTGCCCCGAACCCTGCTGACCAGCTTCACCACGTTCATGGTGGTCTTCATCATGTACGTCTGGGGCGGACCGGCCATCCACCCGTACAACTACGCACTGCTGGCCGGTATCCTCTTCGGTACCTACTCCTCGATCGCCATCGCCAGTCCGCTGATCGTGGGCTTCAAGCGTGCGATCGTCGGCAAGGTGGCCCCAACCTCCACCTGAGTCAGTCACGGTTTCCAACCCCCCGGCGGAAGCGCCTTCATGCAGGTGCTTCCGCCTTTCTTTTGCCCAGGCAATCCCAAGCTTGTCCCGGGAAGGGACTGGACGTAGAATCGCCCCCGCCATGCAAAACGCACAAGACACAAGAGACATCCTCTCCCGGGCCGCGAGACAACTCATCGCCATCGAGGAGCTCCTCGGCGGCAGCTACATCCCCACAGGCCGAAACGAACTGCCCGACTTCCAGATCTCCTCCCCGCCCGCCAAAGCCGCCCGCCTGTCCCCGGAGGAAAAAGCCCGGGCGCTTTCGCAGATGGATCAGGAGGAAGTCTCGATCTGCAACCGATGCCCCCTGGCCAAAGGCAGGACGAAGACCGTCTTTGGAGAGGGAAACCCCGCAGCCAGGCTGCTGTTCATCGGCGAAGGCCCCGGCCACGACGAAGACATCTCCGGCAGGCCTTTTGTTGGACGGGCCGGCGATCTGCTCAGCCGGATGATCTCCGCCATGGGACTCTCCCGGAAGGACGTCTACATCTGCAACATCGTCAAGTGTCGCCCTCCCAACAACCGCAACCCTATGCCCGAAGAGGTCCAGACGTGTTGGCCCTACCTGGTGCGGCAACTGGAGATCATCCGCCCGGAGGTAATCGTCACCATGGGCAATCCCGCGACCAAGACGATCCTCGATACGACCGTGGGGATCACCAAGATGCGAGGCCGCTTTGTCCCCCTGCCCGAGCTGGGCGATGGCCTGGCCGGCATCCCCGTCATGCCCACCTTCCACCCGGCCTATGTGCTTCGTCAGTATACCCCCGCCAATCGCCGGGCGGTCTGGTCGGACCTCCAGAAGGTCATGGAACTGCTCGAACTGCCCCTTCCCAAACCTTTGCAGTAGGCCCTGGCCTCAAGAGGACGAGAGAATTGCCGCGGCAATGGTGAAGTAGATCATGATGGCCGTGACGTCCATCACCGAGGCAATGAATGGCCCGGAAGTCACCGCCGGATCCACCCCCAGGCGTTTGAAGAAAAACGGCAGCATCGAGCCGACCAGGTTCGCCAGTGTGACCGAAGCCACGATCGCCAGCGACACCGAAACCGCATGGGCTCCCCCCGTGCCCAGTATCAGCACGATCGCCCCGCCCAGAACGCCCAGAATGGCTCCCATGGCCATGCCTCGAAATACCTCTCGCAGCAGGACGCGAAGCCAGTCCGCTACATCCATCTCCTGCACGGCCAACCCTCGGAGCACCAGGCCCGCCATCTGTGTTCCCGTATTGCCCGCGGGCGAGTTGATCAGCGGCACGAACGCGACCAGAATCGCGAAATCCGCCACGCGCCCGAAACCCCGAAGCGCCACCGCCGTGAGCGACTGAGCTCCAAGAAGAAGAACCAGCCAGGGCAGACGCTTCTTGAGCATCCCACCGAAACCCGTCCCGAAGTAACTGTACTCCAGCGGGTCCATCGCAGTGAGCTTGGAGTAATCCTCCGCCGCCTCTTCCTCGGCCACATCCAGAACGTCATCGACCGTGACAATCCCCACCAAAACACCTTCGTCGTTGACCACGGGCATGGCCACCGCTTCGTACTTGCGGAAAATTTCCAGCGCGGTCTCCTGGTCCTCGTTGGCAGAGAGCATCGCCACGTGCCCATCCAGCAGGTCCTCCACTCGATCATCCAGTGCCGAGAGCACCAGGCTTTCCAGGGGGACCTCGTCGAGCAGCTTCCAGTGATCGTCCACCACGTAGATGACGTTGAGCGTCTCCTTGTCGTGGGCGACGCGCCGGATATGCTGAAACACCCGCTCGATGGTCCACCCGGGACGCACCGCCACATACTCCGGGGTCATCAGTCGGCCGATCGTATCCTCCGGATACGCCATGAGCTTCTGGGTGATCTCCCGCTCGAGCCCGCGAAGCAGGTTCAGCAGTCGCTGGGCGACCTCACCGGGAAGCTCTTCGAGCAGTTCGGTGCGCTCATCGGGGGGCATGGAGTTGATCAACTCCCCCAGCCTGTGAGAACTGAGGGTCGAGAGCATCGCCTCGCGACGCTCGGGAGGAAGCGAGCCGAAAATCTCCGCAGCCGTTTTTCGCGAGAGCAACCGAAAGCAGACGGCCGCCTCCTCGTCGGCCAGGCCCGAAAGCAGATCCGCCAGATCGTGGATCTCCATCTCCGCCAGGACAAACTTCAGCGTAGCGAAGTTCTTGGCCTCGATCATCTCATGAATTTCAGGTTCGATGGCGGCCGAGAGCATGGGAGATTCCCTGTTGAAGTCCTCAGGCATCCGCTCCGGCCTTGCCGGACTACGGGATTGTCAGGTACATTGTGACCAGCCGGCGGATACAAGTCAACGTCACTGGAATTCTATCTCCGAATCGAGGGTCGCTTGGAACGCTTACTGTCCTTACAGGAAGTTTCAGACTGGATCGAGCAGCTTCGCGATGCGATCCGGCACAACCCCTGCTGGAGCTGCGATATCCTCCAGGGGTTCCTGGTCCAGTTGGAGATGGACGCCCATCCCGGCGCCCGGGAGTTGATCGAACCGCTCAAGGTCCCCCGGGAAAAGATGCACCGCAGCGCGGGCTGCGACCCGTGTACATGCGCCGCCCTCCACGCCCGATATCTCCGCGAGCATCCGCAGTAGCTCCACCGGGGGAGAATCTGAAACCTTTTTCGCCGCCGGCGGGTATAATCGCTATGTCTGCAGCGCGGAAGGCCGCTCCCGACCCTCCAGGGCCGGGGGAGGAAAGTCCGAGCACCACCAGGCCACGGTGGTGGGTAACGCCCACCGGCCCGGGTAGAAGTATCCGGGCAAGGGACAGCGCCACAGAAAGCAAACCGCCAGGCCGGTTTCGATCGGCCCGGTAAGGGTGAAAGGGTGCGGTAAGAGCGCACCGCGCGAGGCTGTGAAGCCCGCGGCTCGGCAAGCCCCACCGGGTGCAAGGCCAAGCAGCGATTCGCCTCGGCCTGAGGCATACAATCGCGGGTAGGCCGCTCTCTGCAACCGCGGAGGAGCCCGTCGGCGACGGCGGGTCCAGATCAATGGCCTTCAACTTCCGGACAGGCCCGCTCCGGAGGCGACAGAACTCGGCTTACAGCCTGCAGGCAGGGCAGTATCGCGGGGCAGCGGAAACAGTTGCCGCTGTCCCGCGTCCTTTTTCCCCCGAAAACCAGAGTTACTCGCCCCTGGGATATTTCTCATCCAGTTCCCGCCTGGCCCAGAGCATCCACTCCCGCCGAATGTCCTCCCGGGCAATCTCCTCCAGCAGCTCCCGGTGCTCGTCGCTGCGAGCCCCGCGCTTGCTCAGGGCCCGGGCGAGATTGCCCTTGTACTGAATACCGGCCGGGTCGAGCCCGACGGCCTTGCGGTACAGCTCGATCGCTCGATCCAGTTTCGAGCCGGCCTCCTCCAGGAGCCCCAGGTTGTTGTAAGGTCCGGCGTGCTCGGGCATGGATTCTATGGCCAGATCGTACTCGTAGGCCGCCTTGACGAACTGCCCCTTCTTATGGAAGACCTTGCCAAGATTGTTGTGGGCCGGACCGAATTGGCGATCTGCCGCCAGGGCCTTTTCAAATGCCCGCTGGGCGGCGTCGAGGTCTCCCTGGCCCAGCAGTTCCAGGCCCCGTCGATTGAGGCTGCGCGCCTCGGCCGTGTCCGCCAGCGGATTGGCCAGAATCGTCCGGTACTCGGGCCTTGCTGAATTCTGTTCGCTGCAACCCGCCGGCAGCGACATGCACAAACATGCCAGCCAGACCAGGGCCGATCCCGCGATGGACTTTGGATGAATCATTGTCTTCCTCGCGATGCACGTGGGGAGTAGATCAGGTAGGTCACCGTGGTCGTTGCGTCCCAGGTTTCCTTCGGCCCCGGCCGGGGGGAATGCGTCAGTGTCAGGTCCTGGACCCGAAGCCCCGACCGGCCTGTCAAATGGGACAGGAATCGCGTCAACTGCCCCAGTGTCACGCCCCGAAGCCGCAACTGCGTGGGCTTCGTAAGGTACGGAAGGTCCCCAACAGGACGGGCAGAGAGTCCGTCCCGACTGACCAGCGCTCCGCCGGGAAGGGACGCCTGCGAAGCGGCCGAGTCGATCCTCGCGCCAAGCTCCTGGCCCTGCATTTCGCGATCGGCCGCGATGGCCGGTCCCTTGTGAAGCTCCCGGATCTTCTCGCTCATCTCCCGGCAGGCCTGGAGTTCCTCCGCGGAACGCCGGGCCAGGTCCCGCTGCTCCAACAGGTCCCCCAGCGACCAGGCCGCCGCCAGCGACAGCATCGAAAGCATCACGATTACCAGAATAGATTGTCTCTTACGCTGATTCATGGCGAGTGCTCTCCCCCCCGGGCCGCAGTGAAGCCCTCCTCCGGCCGGGCCGAAAAGGAAAAGGCCACCTTGCCCTCTCCCAGGGCGTTGGTCTCGTGCATCTCCACGCGATACAGGCCCGAATCCTTCAGCGAAAGGGCGACTTGGTCCGCCTCGGCGAAACTGCGCCCCTGGGCCTCGACCCGGATTTCCTCGGCCCCGATCTCCAGCCTCTCAATGCGAAAACGAATGTCCCGGGGCAGTTGGGCCAGTACATTTCGCAGATGAACCATGGCGGAGGTCTGATTGGCCGCCGAGGCCACCTCCCCTTCGCTCTGGGATCCTCGCAGTCCCGTAAGCCTTCGCAGTTCCGATTCCATCCGACCGGAAACGTCCAGGGGAGGCGTCTGGTCGGGCAGCGCCTCGCGGAAGATCTCCTGCCGGCGGCTCAAGTGCCGGCTTCGAAGCTCGTCGTATTGCTGCCCGCGCCAGTAAAACACCAGCGTCAGGCTTGCCAACAACATTGCGGCAATCGCTACCAGGGCTGTCAGGGGCCGGCGAATGGCGTCTCGGCCTCGCCCGGCCGCCAGGGGCCCGCGCCGCAAGTCCACCCAAGGCTCCTCGGAGCCTTCCAGGATCTTCCGCGCCTGGCCGATCGCCAGCTTCCGGACTGATTCCTCCACCCTGATCGGTTCCGCCGCCTCGGGCAGTTTCGGCGGCTCATCGACTCCAACGAACACCAGGCGCCCTGGGCAGGTGCCTTCCCGGCCGGCCCAGTGATCGATCTGTCCGATCCAGCTATCGCGATCGTCGGCAAGCCATCGCCAGCAGCTTGGCCTGGCCTGGGTCAGTTCCACCCATTCCAGCCCGCTCCGGGCGGCCTGGGAATCCATCGCTACCGCTCCTGCCTTGCCGGCCTGGGCGGCAGCTGCCTGGGCCCCAAGCAGCGCCTCGGGAACCATGCGGACCACTTCCAGACCCTCTGCCTCCAAGGCCTCGATCAGCCTTGCCGTCGGCTCGAGCCTGCAGCAGATGCCCAGGGCTTCGGCTCGGGAATACTCCAGGAAATCCGCGACACACTCCTCTGCCGAGATCGGTAGATGTTCTTCGAGCCGAAAAGCCATCGCCCGATGTCGCTGCGTTCGTTCGAGACCATCGGTATCGATCTTCGCAGCCAGGCACCAGGAAGAAGGCAAGGCCAGCAGGACGCGGTTGTCCTCACTGCCCAGCTCATCAACAGCCTGGCGGACCTGCTGAGCATGCTCGGCGGGGGTGTCCCGGTCCTGCCGGACCAGCTCATGTCCCTCGCCCGGGACCGAAGAGAGGTCCTCCAAGCGCCAACGGTCCTCTCCGACGAGAATCATCCAGGGCCCGGACATCACAGGCCTCCCGTCTGAGGGGCCTGGGGAAGCTCCAGTTCGACGGCCTGGCCGCCGAAGCGCACGGTCACACCCGTGGGGGTCACCCGGTCGAGCGTCACGTTGCCAGAAGCCGTCTCGATCGTCTCTCCCAGCCTGACCCACTGGATACTGCCGTCACGCTTGCCGAAGACAGCCATCGAGTTGTCCGGCTCAAGAGCCGTCCCCACCAGCGAGATCGAAAGGGTCGGCCTGGGACGACCCCTCTGTTGGGCCGGTGTCGGCTCTTTCGGCTCCTCCAATTCCTGGCGCAGAGGCCTGGATGCAAGTTGCTGAAGCTGCTGATACACCTCCGCCATCGGGTCCGGCCGGGACCTCGGGCCCTGTGAAGATGTCTCCGACCCGGAATTCTTATCGGGCCCCTGGACGCTTTCCGCCTGGACCTCCACGGGCAGCAGGAAGCCTCCGACCAGAACCGCCCCTGTCGCCAGGGCCAGGCCCAAGGCTCCCAACGAAAGCAAACGGATTTTCCTGCGATAGTTCATGTTGTCACCAGGCGAATTCGTACCACTGGACTACCCGTCCCCGGGCCGAAACGCTTACGGCAAGAGTATACCACGAACGTCGCGAATCGCGGGCGATGATCCAGAGCCCGTGGCAGGTAGACGCATCGGTCAGCAGGTCCCGGGCCTGGTCCTGTTGCTTCTGGTTCATCTCGGCCGCTGCAGCGGCCAGCAGCGAATCCAGCGAGCGGTAGGGGTTCTCTTCCCGGGCGGCCAGCAGAGCCCGGACGGCCGGGGGCTCCAGCGTCTCGCGGCAGGCCTCTCGCAGGACTTCCTCCGAGGCTCGTCGAACGTTGATGCGCCCGCCGCCCCAGCAGGTGATCTTCTCAGCAAGCCCGGCCTTTCCGTCTTGGCCCAGAAACCGATCCGCCGCAGCATCGTCGAAGACCTGCCCGTAGGCGGAGACCCCCGTCCTTTGCGTATCGAGCTTTTGGGGACGCAACTTGACCCGGCGATCCCGCCCGGACCCGACCAGGCGCCCGATGCGCCGTTGGGCCTCATGGACTGAATGCTCCTCCAGCAGCCGATTGACATTCAGCCTGGCCTGCTCGTCGGTAATGACAACCTGGTAGTCGATGCCGGCCAGCGTGAACGAAAGCTCCTTCTGCCGGATCGGCCGATTGCGGTACTCTTTGGAGATCCTGCCGTTTTGGTCTCTGCCTCGCTCGGCTGCGTCCATGAGATCTTCCAGCCTCCCCAGCAGCGCCGCCCGCACGGAGGTCGTCGCCCAGCGCCTTTGCAGTTCCTTCTGGGCATCGCGGGTCTCCAGGGCCCCCAGCAGACTCCGCTGGGCCAAGCCCACCATCGCCACCGTCGCAAGCAACACAAGAACCAGGGTCATCAACAGCGCATAGCCTCGCCGGGATCGGGACGTCCTCATCGGGCACCTCCCAGTTGAACGGCCACTACCCGGTCGTAGGCCGGTTCGGCCTGTTCATTGGTCCAGATGCGAAGTCGCCACGTGATGCTAAGGGCTGCGGGGGGCTCACCGGCCTGGCCCGACCTACCCGCAAAGGCCCCGGGCTCTGCCTGGCCTGAGCCTTCCGACCCGCCCCCGCCGCCATTGGGGGCCGGTGCCAGGCCCGAACCGCCGGCATCGGGCGTATCAGCCGAATCTCCCTGCCCGCTCTGCCTGCGATACTGCTCCTGGGCCCAGCGGGGAGCGTAGCGCGGGTAATACCAGAGCCCGTTGATCATGATGCAGACTTCGTCGCTGCTCGGGTCGTGGAGGGTTCTCAATTCCCCCTCCGGCGGGCTCGGCTGATCAGGACCCTGACCGGGTGAAGCAGTTCCGGCACCAGCGGGGCTGGGCAGAGGTGCTTCCCGGGGCCCTTGCTCCCGGGAACCGCGAGCGGATCGGTCGGGGTTTTGCTCCGCCCCTGGTGGTGCAGATTCCCCAGAGGCCTGGACAGCGCCTTGGATTAGCATGGAGCCTTCGGCCGAGAGCTCGAACTTCTCGATGCCGGTGCAGACCAGGTCCCGCTGGACGTTCCGGTTGCTCAGTACATCCAGGGCGCGCTGCCTCCGGACCAGCCAGGTCCGCCCATCGATTTTTCGCAGCTCATAGACCAGCTCAACCGGGCGATGCGTTCTGGATCGGCCTCGGGCGTCCAGGGCTCCCGAACCGCGCAGTACGATCCTGTTGGGCCCCGACGATTCGATTCGATGGGTATGGCTCATGTCGTCGCGGAGCAGCTTGGCCCAGGCTTCAAAGGTCCGCCCCGTCGCCGGAGCATCCGCTCGCGTGGGCTTGATCAGCGTCTCCGGGTCACTGCTCATGTCGGTCAGCACGGCCAGGATGCCCATCATCAGCACCACCGAAAGTGCGGAGGCCAGCACGAGTTCCAGCAGCGTAAATCCGCGTCGAGCGTTCATGACGGCTCCCCATCCCGGCGCGAGGAATCGGCCGGGGCGTCCTCTTCTTGGGGCTCACTGGCCAGGAGCAACTCCACGCTGGTAAGGACCTGGCCCGGCTTGACTCGGCCCGTCGAACGATTCTCAAGAATCTCCAGGCGAACCACGCGGACGTTGAGCTCTTCCAGCCCGGGCCGGTCCCGGACCTCCGTGCGCCAGCGAAGCGACGGATCGGAGTCCACATCTCCCGAGGCCTCCAATGGAATGCCCTCCGGGCTGCTCCACCAACCGGTCAGGAGCCCGTCGGCTGCGCGCACGGCCTGCATCTTCCGCTCGGTCAGGGCGATCTGCCGCAAATGCCGGGACCTGGAGAGCACAATGCCCACCAGGATGGTCCCGAGAATCACCAGGGCGGCAACGACCTCAATAAGCGTCAGGCCGGCCCGTCGCAAGCAGCGCGAAGAGATTGTCGATTTTTTTTTCATCATCCAATGATGTCAGTTGTCCTGTCAGGCCCGAGAAAACGATCCAGAAGGATTCCTCCCCCGTCTTCAGTCGCAGCGCGTAGCTCTGGCTGCGTCCCGAGGGCCCGAACTCGATATCCACCACCCCGTTTTCGCGCACGTCCAGTCCTGTCCCCGGGCTGGAGGCAGTCTCGGCCACGCGGACGATTCGGTCGATCCGGAACCGCACCGGCATGGTCACACCCAGGCCGACGTTGATCTTCCGGCGGGCTTCCGGGCCGTCGTAGCGAACAATCTGCTGGCTGTCCAGGTCGAAGCGGAGAATGCAGTGACGGCCCAGACGGCTCGATGCCAGCCGCGCCATGCGGTCGGCATAGGACATCTGCCCTGTCGCTCCCGCGCGGGAGCCGCGCTGGACCTGCTCGGTCATCAGCCACACGGCCGAGCCTGCCAGGACGCCCAGCAGGACCACCACGGCGATAACCTCCACCAGCGTGAATCCGCCGCGTCGCATCGGCTACTGCTCTTCCTGGATCTGCCAGGAGTAGATATCGGCGTCGGCGTCTTCGCCTCCGGGTCGCCCGTCGGCCCCGAAGCTGTAGACCTCGAAGGGCTCCTCCCCCTTGCCCGGACTGTTGTATTGGTAGGGGTTGCCCCAGGGGTCGGTCTTGCTCTTGACCTGCACGTTGGAAAGCCCCTCGCTGTTGCTGGGGTATTGCCCATCGAGGGCTTCGGCGTCGATCGCCTTGACGATCAGCGCGATGTCCGACTTGGCACGGTTGATCTTGGACTTGTCCATGTAGCTGCGGACCTTGAGCGTTACCGCCCCGGCCAGCATGCCGATGATGACAACCACCACCATGACTTCGATAAACGTAAAGCCGCGGCGGCTTCGACGGATTCGGGCCCCGCGCATCGGCGAGGCGTTTTGCGTGTTACAGAACATCTCCAGCCTCCAGAATAGGCAGAATCGTAGCAAAGGCGATGAAGCCGACCAGGATCGCCAGAACGATCATCATCAACGGTTCCAGCAGGGTCGTCAGTCGGCCTGACGCAATTTCCACCTGGGTATCGTAATCCCGGGCCAAATCTTCCAGCATCGTCTCCAGGCGGCCCGAGGCCTGGCCGACGGCGAATACTTGAATCACCAGCGGATCGAACGCCCCGGTCTCTTCCAGCGCGATGGAAATATCCCGCCCGGCCACCACGGCCTCTTCGCAGGCAACCAGGGCGTTTCGCAGCACGCGGTTGCCCACTGTCCGCTGTGCGATGCGCACCGCGCGTACAAAGGGCAGATCGCTCTTGAGCAGGGCGGCCATGACCATCGACATCCTCGCGATGGTCTGCTTGCGGATCAACTCCCCGATCAGCGGGATCTTCAGTTGCATCCGGTGCCAGCCCATCGCCCCCTTGTCCGTCCGCAGCAGGGCACCCAGCGAGGCCGCCGCGGCGACAGCGCCGCCCAGCAGCGCCCACCACCAGCCCAGCAGGAAGTCGCTGATCGCCTTGATCACCACGGTCGCCAGCGGCAGACTCTTGCCGCTGTCGACCAGCACACCCAGCAAGTTGGGCACGACGTAGGTCATCAGGAAGAGACTCACGCCCACCCCGGCCGCCAGGACAATGCTCGGGTACATCAGGGCCGAGGCCACGCGATTCTTCAGACCCGCCGACTTCCGACGATACACCACCAGGTGCTCCAGGGCGACATCCAGCGTTCCGGCGTTTTCTCCGACTTCCACAATGTTGATCGCCAGTTCGTCAAAGAGGGTCGACTGGAGAGACATCGCATCGGCCAGCGAACCGCCGGCTGCAATGTGGTCCCGCAAGAGCAGGATGCACTGTTTGAACCTGCCGCTGTGCTGGCGCGTGATGGTGTCCAGGGCTTCGAGCAAGGGGATGCCCGCCCCCAGCAGCGTGGCCATCTCCTGGAGCAGCCCGGTCACGTGGACGCTCTGCCTTCCGGTCAGAAATCGCTGGGCCCAGTTTCTCTGCTGCTTGACGGATTTTTCGGCCACGTCGCGGATCCGCAGACCCTGGGCCCGGAGTTTGTCGCGCGCCTGGCGGGGCGAGTCGGCCGTGATCGTGCCGCGCAGGGCCCCCCGGGGTTCCTTGTCCCTCGGCCAGGCTGTGTAGACGTATACCGCCATCAAATCGCCGCCTTTGTCGAGACCCTCAGGACCTCCTTGACGCTCGTGTGCCCCTTGAGCACCTTGACCAGGCCATCCTCTGCCAGTGTCCTCATGCCCGCGTGCCGGGCGGCCTGTTCGATCTCCGATGCCGCCGCCCGCTGCAGGATCCGTTGCCGAATCTCATCGTTGGTGGTGAGCAGCTCGAAGCAGCCTGCCCGGCCTTTGTAGCCCGTCTGTCGACACATCGGGCATCCCTGTCCCGTGCGGGCCCGGGCAAGTTGATCCCGGCTGAGGGTGATCCCCAGTGCTGCGAGGTCCTCGGCCCCGGCCGGCTCGGGCCGGCTGCACCCTTCACAGATCCTCCGCACCAGCCGCTGGGCCAGCACGCCCACCAGACTGGAGCCTACCAGATAGGGCTCGATGCCCAGGTCCAGCAGCCGCGTCACGGCGCTGGCAGCGTCGTTGGTGTGCAGCGTGCTGAACACAAGGTGCCCTGTCAGGGCGGACTGAATCGCCATCACCGCCGTCTCGTGATCGCGAATCTCACCGATCATCACAATATCCGGATCCTGTCGCAGCACGCTGCGCAGGCCTCCGGCAAAGGTCATGCCCTTCTTGCCGGCTATCTGAATCTGACTGATGCCTTCCAACTGGTACTCGATCGGATCCTCAAGCGTGATGATGTTGCTCTGGGTCGAGTTGATCTGCCCGAGGGCGGCATAGAGCGTGGTGGTCTTGCCCGATCCGGTGGGCCCGGTCACCAGAATCAACCCGTGTTCCACGCCGATCAGTCGGGCAAACCTCTTCAGTGTGGCCGGGTCCATGCCAAGATCGTCCAGCGTGTAGAGACGCACGCTCTTGTCCAGCAGGCGGATGACCACCCGCTCGCCGTGGCTGGCCGGTACGGTCGAAACACGCAGGTCGATCACCCGGTCGCCCACCTGCACCGTCGCCCTGCCGTCCTGGGGCAGACGCTTCTCGGCGATGTTCATCCGGCTCATGACCTTGACACGGCTGACGAGTTCCTCTCGGACGCCCTGGGGGAGATTGAACACGTCGAAGAGCACCCCGTCGATCCGCATCCGCACGACCACGCGGTCTTCGTAGGGCTGAACGTGAATATCCGATGCCTCCTGCTGTACCGCCTCGAAGAGGATCAGGTTCACCAGCTTGATCACCGGTGCGCGATTGGAGACGTTGAGCAGATCCTCGCGCGATTCGAGATTATTGACCTCCTCCATTACCGACTCGCGGTCAAGCTGCTCCACAAACTCCTGTGCCGCACCGGTCTGCCGGCCATAGGCCTGGTTGATCGCAGCCGAAAGCTGCGTCCGCTCGGCCGGCAGGGCCTGTATCGCCGTCCCCAGCCAGCGCCGCAGCACGTCGAGGGTCTGCTCGTCGGTTACATCCGCCATCGCGACTTCCAGGGGACCCTCTCCCCCGGCCAGGCCCAAGACCCTCTTGGCCCGTGCAAACTCGATGGGAACGCGCCCGACGAATCGGGCCGAGGGGTGTCGGCCGCTCAGGTCCACCTTGTTCCCTGGGGCCCCTTCTTCGGGACCGGCGGCGGTCTCGGAGCCGGCAGAGGGCCGGAGGCTTTCGGACAAGTCGGATTGCGATGGAACGATCATCATAGGCCTCTAGGGAATCTCGACCGGTTCGCTCTGGGGATACGGGCTGGAGAGCCTGGCCTGCTGGACCGCCTCAACCGACAGATTCTTGAGATGACGGAACTTGTCGTCTCGAAGAATCGCCGCCCGCACAAACACAAACAGGGTCGTCTTACGCTGGGTCTTGTCGCGGTTGGAAAACAGGTATTCCAGGACGGGAATCTCCCCGAGAAACGGCACGCGGTCGACGGTTTCGGCGAAATCTTCCCGCGTCAGCCCCCCGACGATAATCGTGTGTCCGTCGGGAATCGTCGCCTCGCTGGTCAGCGCGTTGGTCTGTCGCGAAGGCGGCAGCGTGTCGGAGACATCCTCGCCGAAGCTGCTGAGCGAAATCTCATATTCGAGTTTCAGATGGTTGCCCTCGCTGATCTGCGGGCTGATCTTGACCTTCGTCCCGGCCGAGGAGTACCCCGCGAAACTCGTGGTCGCCACCGTCTCCGAAGCATTCAGGCTGGAATAGGGTTCTTCAATTTCCGAGCTCAACGTGCCGGTAGCGTTGTCGTTGATGAGAAGATTAGGCCGCGAAACGACGCGGGCCCGGGAATCCGACTGCAAGGCGCGGATCACCGCATCGGCCAAGTCGGCACTGACCAGCGCCCCGTTGAAGCCGATGCCGGGATTGATCGACAGGCGCCCGGTGGTCGGGTCGACCGTGCTCAGGCCGAACGAACTGAAGTTCAGCACCGTGCCCTCCCCGTTGTTGACCCGGTCGTTGTGAGAGATCTCCACGCCCAGAGAAAAGCCGTCGCTGGTATCCAGCGTCACGACGGTAATCTCCACGAGCACCTGGGGTCTACGAACATCCAACTGCTCGATCAGTCGCTCATAAAGCTGCTGCATTGCCGGCTTTGCAATTACGATGATTGTATTGGTCGGCTCGTAGGCCATGACGCGAGCTTCGGGAAGCTCCACCGCACCGGAACCCGAAGCCGCAGGGCCAAACGCCCCAGCCATCCCCCCAGGGCGGTTGATATCCTCCGGGCGGGGGCCTCGAAGGACCCGTTCGTCCCTGTCGGCTCCTTCCTTGGTCTGGCCATCTACGCTCACGTCTTCCAGACCTTCTTCGCCCTCGATGTTCTGCAAGGCCGAAAGCACGTCGGCGGCCTTGGCGTTCTCCAGCTTGTAGAAGCGGATGGGGCTCTGCGTATCGGGCGTCGGCTGATCGACGATCTCCACGATTCGCTGGATCTGCTCGTGGACCTCCGCCCGGGCGGTGACGATCAGCACGTTCGATTCGCTGTCCACCACCGCCTTGTAGAGATGGTCCGCCGCTTCGGCGCCGATGAAGTTCCGCACAAGCTGGTCCACCCGCCCGGCCGAGGCGACGCGGAAGGAGTAGATTTTCTTCTGGCCCGACTCCGGGACGTCCAGGGACTCCAGGACCTCCATCGCGTCGAGAACCTCCGCCTGGTCACCGATGATGACCACGCGGTTGGTTCTGCCCTCGGCGATCAGGCTTACCGAAAGCGCCCCGGTCGGGTCTCCCGATGCCTTGGCCTTGCCTTGGAGAACCTGCTGGATATCGCTGACGATTTTCGAGGCCTTGAGGTGCTCGACCGGGACAAAGCGGATCATCACGTCCCGCCGGGGCTGATCCATCAGCTCGATCAGTTCCATCAGACGCCCCATGTTTGAGGCGTAATCGGTCATGATCATCCGCTTGTGCTGGGGAAGCTGGACCATGTTGGCCGTCGCGGCAGAGAAAAACGGCTTGATCACCTTCTGGACCTGCTCGAAATCCGCATGCTCCAGCGTGACGACGCGGGTCACCGACCGGGTCAGGCCGTCCGGATCGGGGGCAGCTTCTCCGGTAATGATCCCGGCAGAGCCGGCCACGACGGACTTGGCCGGCTCGATCCGCAGCATGCCCGTCTCTTCCTCGCGGCTGATGGTCATCCCCTTCATCCGCAGGACGCTCTCCAGAAGCGTCATCAACGAATCGGCGGGGATCTCCTGCGGGGCGATCAGCGTCACGCTCTTGCCGGCCACCAGGTTGCCGTCGTAGATGAAGTTCACGTTGTTGCGCTTGGAGACGTAGTCGACCAGCACCTTCAGCTGGAGCTGCTCGGGCAGGTTGAGCTTGATCATCGTCTCTTGAGAACCCTGGGCGCTTATGGCCGGCTGGGCCTGGGCGGGCCAGGCCGGCAGAAAGCACGCCATCGCCATCCAGAGCAGTGTGAAATTCCGATTCTTGTTTTGGATCATGGTTGGCCTCCGGGAAGCGGGCAACGGCTGGCTATCGAACTCCGGCGTATCGTCGGATGTCCTCGATCCGGTCGTCGATCCGCCGGGTGTCCTCGTCGTTTTCCTCCATGATCTCCTGGGCCTGTTCGTAGAGTTCCAGGGCACGCTGGTATTCCTTCTTGCTGATCAGCAGTTCCGCATGTCGCATTTTGGCCTTGGCCTCGAAGCCTTCCACGCGGGCGGCGCGTTCATACCAGATGGCGGCCTGTTCGCGTTGTTCGTTCCGAACCGCGTGCCGGGCCAGGAGCATCATCGCTCCGGCATCGAGCGGATCCAGCCGGACAATCTCGCGAACAATCTCCACCTGGTCCTGGCTTGCGTGCCGGGCCATGGCGATTCGCGCCTGGACCCGAAGCAGACTCAGCCGGGTTTCCTTGTCCAGGTCTTCCGATCGCTGCTCATGCAGATGCTCGACCAGTTCTTCCGACGCCTGGAGGGCGTTGGGGTCGATGGCGGCCCGACTGGCCATCACCTGGGCGGCGCGGGCGATTCTCTCGGTGTTCTTCTTGCGTTGCTCCCGGGCTTTCTCGGCCTCCTCGGGGGTCTGGGCCTGGGCAACAGGGTCCTTGGCCATCGCGCGGATGTAGGCGTCGGTAGCCTGCGGGTAGAGATTCTCCTGCACGTAGATATCGCCCAGGGTCGTGAGCATGGGCATGTCGGCCTTGCCCATCGCATCGATGAACTCGAAGTTCTCCGCCGCCCGTGTCCGCTGGTTCTGGCCGAGGTAGGCATAGGCCTGGTCGATCCACAGTTCTGCCTTGCCGGGCTCCTCGCGGATCAACTGCTCGTACAGGGCGACGCTTTCGGCATAGCGCTTCTGTCGGCGGAAGCTGGCGGCCAGGCCGGCCTTCCATTCCGGCTGATCCGGACTCAGCAGCACGGCCATGCGAAGGGCGGATTCCGCGGAGAGCCACTTCTGCTGGTCCGCATACGAATAGCCGAGCATTCCGTAGATGTTCGCATCGCCCCCGCCAAGCTCGATCACCTTCAGGAAGTTCTTCATCGCTTTGGGATGATCGCCCATCTGGAAGTAGATCAAGCTCAGGTTCCGAAGGGCGTTGCGGTAATTGGCGAACTGCTTGATGGCCATCTCGTACGCCTCGACCGCCTGGTCGATCTTCTCCATCTGAAAGTAGATATTGCCCAGAAGATAGTCGAAGACGGCACTGGACCCGGGCCCGCGAATGCGCTGAAGCAGTTCGATGGCTTCCTTGCGCTTGTCCTCCCGGATCAGATTCAGGACCTCGCGGTGCTTCTCCTTCTGCGATTCGGGGATCCGGGGTTCGACGTCGCTGATGGCCAGGTAGCTGTGGACCATCTCCTTGCGAAACTCCGGGCTCTGCCAGATGGCCAGGTCCGTCTTGTTCATCTTGTACTGCCGCGTCATTTCATCCGACTCGGCCTTGGCCTGGTCCTGCTCCTTCTGCTCCTCGGACTTCCAGATGTCTTCGAGCTTCAACTCGACGACCTTCTCGTTGTCGACCGTCAGCGTGCAGCCGCCCGAGGCGACCAGCAGGCCCAGCAGCAGGCAGAGAAGGTTCCGGCCGGGTCTCCCACCCTCAGGCGGGCGGAAACGGAGCAGGCAGCAATTCGTTCGTATTTCTGAGGTTCGATTCATAGCTGTCGTTATTTGGGGTAGGTAATGGGTATGCGCACTCGCGCCTCAACATCTTTTCCGCCGCGCTTGGCCGGCTGAAACTGCCACTTCTTCACCGCATCCACCGTGGGCTCTCGAAAGGCTGGATGGCTGGCTTCGACCACACGGGCACCCTTCACTCGGCCGTCCGCGCCGACGATGGCCACCACGATCACACGCCCTGGAAGGACCCGGCGCATCTGAGAGGTATACGCAGGCGTCGGGTTGTAGACAGGCCGGGGCTGCTGATCCAATTGCCCCGCCTGGAAGAGCGTATCCACCGCGCTTCCCATCATCTGGCGGGTCCGGGGGGGAATCACCAAGCCCCCGCTGGGCCCGCCCAGGCCGCCCGAGGTGTCCAAGCTCGACTGGAGCTCGATCAGCGAGGCCAGTTCCTGCTCCTGGGGCTGCTCCTCGGGCTCCTCCGGCTCGGGGGGTTCCTCCGGCTCGGGCTCCTGGATCTCCACTTCGACATTCTGCGTGATGACCACGTCCCCGGCATCAGGCTCTTCCTCCAAGGCCTCCTGGATCGTCTGCATGATCGGAAGGACCAGGAAGAACCCCAACGTCAGCGCAATGGCCCCCACGACCGCCATCACGCGGTCGAAGACAATCTTTACCGGAGATTGTTTTCGCTTGTCTCGCATCTCTACTCGTTGGCCGTGGCCAGGCTGACTTCCCGCGCCCCGGCGCGTTTGGCTTCATAAACGACCTGTATGGTCACTTCCGCTGCGGTATTCCGATCCGGCAACACCGCGACCGGGCGGGGGACGCCTCGCTTCTCATCTTTTTTGAGTTCGTTGCGCACCAACCGCTGCACGCCGTTTACGCCGATGTTCTTGCCGCCGTAGAAGACGTCTCCCTCTGCCGTGACAGCAATGAGAATGCTGGTCTTGGCCAGTTGCTCGGCCGTAACGGCCGGGGACTTATTGACCTCCACGCCCGGCTCTTCGTTGAAGGTCGTGGTCACGATGAAGAAGATCAGCAGGATGAACACGCAGTCCATCAACGGCGAAATATCGATCGCCGTCTCGTCGCTGCCTTCTTCGATGGAGTCACGGAAACGCGACATCAGTACGATTTCTCCTGCGGTTGGCTTTGCCTCACAGTCCTTGGGTCCTATCTTCGTCCCAGGCGGATGATTTTCGCTCCGCCCTGCCTGGCCCGGTCGGTCACACTCGCCATGACTTCCGTCCTCACCCCGCTGCCGCTTTTGATACTTACAATCACCGGAAGATCCGGATACTGACTCAACTCCCGCCGGACCAGGTTGCCAACGCTCTTAAGAGCCACAGCCTGTCCGTCGTACTGGATGTCTCCGGTGGGGGTGATCTCCAGTGTGATGCTGGTCTTCTCGTCGTTGTTTCCACCCGAGGCGGCCTGGGGCGTATCCACCTCCATGCCCTTTTCTTCCACGAATGTCGTTGTGACGATGAAGAAGATCAGCAGGATGAACACACAGTCCATAAGCGGGGAGATATCAATTCCCACTTCTCCGCCTTCGTCTCGTCCTGCATCTCGAAAACGGGACATTTACAGTTCCTTTCGATTCCGCCGGTTCATGCACTCGCCTCCCGCCGGGCCTTGAGCTTGCGGTAAATCGCCTGCGTGCAGACCGATTCCAGATGGGCCAGAAAGGAGCGGTACTTCTCGCAGTTGCGGGCCAGAACATGCTGAAGGAACAACCCCGGCAGCGCGATGACCAGGCCCGTCTCGGTGGTGATCAACGCTTCGGAAATCCCACCGGCGACCATGTCGAACGTCTCGTCGCCCGCGCCGCTGCCGGCCAGGGCCTTGAACGTCGAGAGCATGCCCGTCACCGTGCCCAGCAGGCCCAGCAGCGGGGCCGCTCCCACGCAGATCTTCATCACCAGCAGATCGCGACGGAACGGCTCGATCTCCGTGACGCGCAGTTCGTCGAAGTTCACCGAGACTTCCTTGAGGCTCTGGGCGTGGGTGGCGAAGTTGAGCAGTTCGCCCACCGGCCCGCGCCGCTGGTCGGGATGATCGATCCAGCGACGCCACGTTCGCTCCTTGACCGAGGCGAAACCCTTCTCCCGGAGCTTGAGAAACACGTGAACGCCCAGACCGAACATGATCAGCGCATTGGCGGCGATGGCCGGCATGGCCCAGCCGCCCTTTTTCCAGATCACCATCGCCTGGTCCCAGAGTGTCCAAAATTGTTCCAGCAGGGGTTCCATCTATGCCGGTCACTCCTTGGTCGTGTCGCTGTCGTTCTGCGGATCCGTTTCGTCGGATTCCACACCTTCGAGTTGCTCGATCTCGGCTCGTTCATTCTGCCCTCTGTCGCCAGGCTGAACTTCCTGAGCCACGTGAAGATCCCGCGTGAGCTTCTCTTCCAGCAGGTCTTCGACCGCCTCGTTGTTGAAGCCCGACTGGCGGACCTGGTTGACGAACGAGATGGCCGTCTTTTCCATGTCATTGGCCAGGCCCTTGGCCTTGCGCGACAGGAAGGCATGAAGCAGCAGGGAGGGAATCGCGACGATCAGCCCGAACTCCGTGGTAATCAGTGCCTCGGAAATGCCGCCCGAGATCATCTTTACATCGCCCGAGCCGTACACCTCCATCTGCTTGAACGTATTGATGATCCCCGTTACCGTCCCCAGCAGACCAAGCAGGGGTGCCGAGGCCGCTGCGATCGAAACGAACGGCAGCAACCTCTGAAGCTTCAGCCGCGTGGCCAGAACGGTTTCATACATGACCTCTTCGATCAGCTCGTACGGCTCGTGGAGATGATCCACGCCCGAGCGGAGCATTCGGCCGACGGGACCTTTGATCTTCTCGACCTGCCGTTTCGCTTCGCCCTCGTTGGTGTTGCGGACCGCTTCATACAGGGCCTGGACCCGCTTGCGGTTGGGCTTGGGGATCCGAACCAGCGAGATCCACTTGAAGAGCACCACCAGCAGGGCCAGCCCGGCCATGCCGATGATCGGATAAACCACCACGCCGCCCTTCTGGATGTGCTCGATGATGGTCTCTTCGGTCTGCTCGATCTTGTAGGCGTTGACAAGGGTCGAATCGAGCGGGAACTGTCCCTGGCCGGTGCGAACCAATTTCCGGGCGGCCTGAATGTCCGCGGGTTGGTTGAAGGGCAGGACGCTTGGCACATCGTCAGCCTCGCCGGGAGCGAGCATGCCCGCCTGGTCTCCGTCATCGGAAGCGAACAGACCGGCCGGGCCCAGAAGGACGATTCGGCCACGGATTTCCTCGCTGTTGGGCGCCACGGCCTTGCCTTCATACCTTGCCCCGCCGGCCAGTTCCTCCAGGCGATCCAGCGACTCGAGCAGGAACGCGCCCTGCCGGCTGAAGAATTCCTGGGTCGACAGCTCGCCCTTGCGGTTCTTCTCCAGGGCGCCGGCCGCCTGCTTCTCAAGGGGCATCCAGAGGTGCTTCTCGCCCGGATGCAGCGAGTCGCCGAACCCCCGATTGTAATCGCCAAACAGGTTTCGCAGATGTTCGACCTGTTCCTTGCGACTCTTGATGCTGCCCTTGAGGTTCTCCACCTTCTGGAGAAGCTGATCTGCCTCCCGAACCGTGTCCTGGTGAGTCTGCTCGACAGTTCGAAGCTTCTTCTCAAGCTGCGAAGCCTGGCCCTGGAGAGGTCGGCGCACTTCTTCGGCCCGGCGGCGAAGCGCGTTTAGCCGCTCGTGGGCACCTTCGAGCTTCTCCCGCATGGCCTGGGCCGCAGCGGCAAACTGGGCCTCGAGGTCTTCCTCGCCTTTCGACTCTTCCTGCCCGGCAGCTTCCGCATCGGCGGGAACGTCCGTGTCCTGTGTCTCCGAGGCCGGCGGCGTCTGGGGAGTTTCATCCGCGCCTTGCCCGTCGCCGTCAGCAGGCTCCTGGCCGCTCTGGGCCAATGCGACCTGTCCTGCCCCGAGGCAGATGCACAGAAGCATCAGAAACAGGAGGGTTTGGGTGGGCTTCATCAGTTCTGCTCTCCTGACTCTTGGATTTGGACCGGAAGCTGGACGTACCGGGCCTCTTCGTCGTTGTGGTACATCTTTACCGCCAGCAGCACTTGCCCGGCGATGTCGTTCTTGGCCTGCCAGACCCACTCTTCCGGGCCGGGCATCCCAACGCCCGCAACCTTGCCCTGGCTGTCTACGTAATAGGCGTAGCTGATCCCGAGGTAGAGGACGGTGACCTTGAGCCGGTTCTCCCGGCCGGGGATGTCCCGCATCTCTTCGTTGGCGTGGATCTTCTGGTTGAGGCGGTTGAGCTGGCTGATGATCGCGATGGCGTTCTGGTACCGCGCGCCGATCGATTGCTGAGTCTTGTCCGGATCTTCCGGAATCAGCTCGCTGAGTCGGCTGATGATCGGGTCTTCCCGGACGAACCGCGGCATGCGGGCCAGAAGCCCGACAACGCGCTTCTCGAGAAGATTGATGTTGGGTTCGAGCGTCTCAATCGCTTCAAGAAGCTTCTCGTGCTCCTGCTTGTGCTCGCTGAGTTCCTGTTTCTTCTGGGCCATCTCGTCGCGCTTCTCGGCCGTGCGCTGCTCGATGAGCTCGATACGGCCCTGGAGCAGTTCGATCCGATCTTCGAGCATTTGCTTGACCGTGGCCAACCGTTCCTTTTCGGCAGCGATATCCCGCTGGACTTTCTGGTATTCGTCGAGGATGGTTCGAGTCTGGTCGAGGGGACTCTCGTCGGGTGCCTCCTGGCCCTGGAGCAGTTGGAACGTCACAAGTCCTGCAGCCAGTGCGGCCAGGAGCGATGCCAGGCCAACCCGCCCGCCGGCTCTGCGCCGAGGCCTGAGATTTTGATTTCTCTTTCGATTCATGCCTTTGACTTTCCTTGTTTCCATTTGCAACGGTCTCTTGCGTTTTCGGATCCTGCCTCACCACTGCGCCCCGATACTCACCGAAAAGTCGATCCCTTTTCGGTAGGACGTCTTCACGACGTCTTCGGGAATGAAGTCGGACCGATAAACCGACTCGATTTTGGGGTTCAGCAGGTTCTTTGCGGCGAATTTGACCTTCAGATGGTCTCCGATCTTCTGCGAGATCGTCAGGTTCAACGTGCCGTACTCGGTTTCATACACATCGGGGATGAAGTTGCCCGAAGACTGCCCGGCCCCGGCGACCAGCGTGTCTCCGCGGACCGAGTAGATCAGCCCAAAAGAAGTTCCCGTCTCCTCGACATCAATATTCAGATACAGGTTGTAAAGATGTTCGGGGGCATTCATCATGTCCCGGCGGGTGATCGGGATATCGATGTTGGGCTCCTGGAAACGGCTGACCTCGGACTCGGGCAGCTTGACCTCCGAATCGATGAAGGTCGCATTGCCTCCGATCGTTATACCATCGAGCGTCTCCCACCAGTCTCCGAGGTCCTGTCGGACTTCGAATTCCCAGCCAAGAATGCGACCTTCGGGATAATTGATAGGCGTCTTGTAGGGGAAGCCTTTGACCCGCTGGACGTATTCGATGGGGTTCTTGACGATTTTCTTGAACCAGGAGGCGGAGATCAGCGAGCCCTTGCTGGGTTTGTAGTCCAGACGAAGGTCGTAGTTCCGGAGTGCGCTCATCTCCAATTCAGGGTTTCCAATAAAGACGTCTCCACCCAGATACTCCTGCTGCTGGATGGGACTGAGTTCCTTGAACGTCTGCCGGGCGACCGTCTTGCTCCAGGAGCCGCGAAATGTGATCTGATCGAACGGATCGAAGGAAAAACCGATGGCCGGCAGTATGTCATCCTGTTTAAAAGAGACATCCGCATCCCCCGGGTTCAGCTGCGTCTCGCCCGGGGCATTGAGGGGGAACCAGAAGACCGAGTCTTCGATCCGGTCGTTGATGATACTCAACTCCGTTGTCTCGTATCGCGCACCGCCCATTACCCGAAACGCCCGGTGAAATGGGAACTCGACCATGTAGTACCAGGCAGAGATCTCCTGCTCGCCAACGTAGTCCACATCGACATCGGCTGCCTTTATCGCGTGGTCCTCCTCAGGCCAATGCAGACTCCAGCGGTCCTCCCACTCGCCCGTGTAGGTTTTGGCGTTTTCGTCGAGGTTGCTGTAGGACTGCTGGTTGTAGTCCCTGTCGACGCTGTCCTTGAAGAGCCCGAGCTTGAGGTAACCCTCATGACCCGTCCACTGCCGGAAGGGGAAGGTCAGATTCAGGGAGTACTGCTCGCTCTCTTCGGTGATATCTTTCCAGGTTCGTTGCAGATTGCCTACGCGGAAGTTGGCCGCTGCCTTCCGCTGCGTGTGCGTGGGGCCTCGAATTACCAGAGGCGGCTCAAGGAAATCCAGGACGATCGGCGGAACCCAGGCCGTGGCAAAGAGACGCTTATCGGGCTGATCCATGCTCGCGACGTTCTTGGAAATCGTCCAGTCGAATCGCGGGGCCAGGAGGACGAAGATCTCCCTGGGCTGCTCGGAACCCACATGAAAACCGATCTCCGGGCCGATGAGCGTGTGCTCACCCCGCAGTTGGAAGGTCTTGGTGACTCGTTCGGTGTACTCGATCGTTTCGTTTCGCAGCCAAGGGGCCTGACCGTCTGCCCCGGTGGGGTTCTCCACCTCATAGCCGGGAACGAAATACTCCTTACCCCGCGTATCCTCTGCGAGCGTGAGCTTGTTCTGGGCATCGTGGGTGTACATGTACATGGCGGTGATCGCCTGGTCTTGATACTCCAGTCCGACTGCTCCCAACGCGCCCCACTGAACCGATTCCGACGACCGCTGAACGTCATAGAGCGAGGTAGTATAATCGGTCCCCGTATCCGGATTGTCTCCGCTGGTGCGGGGTTCCATCTCGCCACCACCCGCCGTCCGGACCCACCAGGAATCGTCCCTGCCGTCCTTGTAGAACGAAGCCCCTCGGTCGTAGAAGAAGTTGCCGAATCCGCCGATAGCCAAGCCGCTCTTGAAACGGTATTTTCCCCCCAGGGCCAGGGACCAGCTGTATTCGTACGGGGCCTCGCTCTCCTGGCCGCCGATAGCGCCCCGCCAGGTATCGCCCAGGCGGTTGTACTGGATCTCCCTGCCTTTGTTGCGTCCCATGCAGTTGACCCCGCCGCCCTGGTCGGTCATGAAGGCGGTGCGATTGTCCATCACCTGAGAATTCCACTTGTAGCCGAATCCGAACTTCAGAAGCGATTCGTTCGGAATACCTTTGAGGATGACATTCACCGCCCCACCCGAAGCATCCCCCTGTTGGTCGGGCATGAACGTCTTGCTCACAAGTACACTCTGAATGACATCCGAGGGAAATTGGTCCAGTTGTACCGCCCGCTTGTCAGCATCGGCCGTGGGAAGGCGAACGCCGTTCATCTGAGAGTTCACATACCTGTCCGGCAGGCCACGAATCACTGCATACTTGCCATCCTGGAGAGACGCGCCCGCCACACGCGACACTGCTTCACCGGCGTCGCTGACAGCCCATTTTCCGATCATCTCCTCGCTGATGCCGGTAACCATCGCAGGGTCCGTCTGCCGGGCCCGGTCCAGTTCCGCCGCGCTGCCGGGAGGGGCAACGTCCTGGGCAACCAATTCATCGAGTTGCTGGGCTTGGCCTGTAAGCTCCACGTTGACCTCTGTGACCCCTCCGCCCGTCACCACCACATCCAGTTTGGTCTCGCGGCTGAAGCCCCCCTTCGAGAAGATCAGCGTATATCTGCCGGAAGGAACGTTCTGGATCAGGTAGTTCCCGTCACCGCCTGTCGAGCCTTGGAGATCTTCCTCCAGAACCCGGATCTGTACATCCTCAAGCGGAAACTCGAAGTCCGCATCCCGGACCGTTCCCCGGATCGAACCGGAGTTCTGGGCCTGGCTCTTCTGGGAAAGCGCACAAAGAATCAGAAGGGCCGGCAGCCAAAGCCACCTCCTACACATCACCATGGCTTGCCCAAGGCGTTGTGAACCTGCTCCAAGGCATCCACAAAACCCTGGTCCGGCGCGAAACCGTGAACGGCCATCGAGCAGCAGATCTCAACCAGATCATTGGCCCGAGGTCTGGCATTGGGGTTGGATGCTCCCTCGTCCAAAGCGCGGCGGTAGGTCTCTGCCGCCTTGTCCTGCTGTTGGGCCAGCTGGTAGATCTCCGCAATTCGGCAGAGAAGTTCCGCACGATCCACAATCAGTGTCCGGGGGCGATTCTCGTTGTAGAACCCCTGCAGGGCATCTGCGCCCTGGATGGCGCCGGCATCGTCTCCCATGCTCGCCCGCAGTTTCGCCAGCCCTGCCCGGGTGCGTATTTCAAATCGAACCGGCATGCGAACAGTGGAAACCAGCTTCTGGGCCTCCTGGAGCAGCTCGCCCGCACGACTGGTATCCTTGTGATCTGCAGCCGACTGAGCCATCTGTCGCAGGTAATCGATTCGAAGGAAGATCGGGAATTTCTCGCTTGCCGAGCGAATGATCTTTTCCAGGGGTTCGCGTCGTTCCTGTTTCTGATAGTTCGCCTTGTGCAGCGAAAGAGCTGACTCAACGAGGTTCCGTTTCAGATCGAAATGGATGTCCTCATCCACGCCTGACTGAATCTGGGCCAGGGTCTCTTCGAATTCTTTCTGACTCATCGCCCCGGCTGCCACGCCCTCGATCTTGCCCTTTTCTGCTTCGGCTACATAGTCGGCCAGGTTCTCCGCCCTTTTCCTCTGGCCCAGCTTCGCACGGGTCCTGGCCACATGGATCAGGATTCTGTCCTTTCGCCAGCCCTCCTGCTCGCCGGCTGCCTCCTGAGCCTCAATCAGCAACGCCTCGCTATGCTTCTGGTCCATATCGGCGAGGTAGAAGGCGACTTGCCCCAGCGCTACCCCACGACGCCAGTTGTGAATTTCTCTGGCGTACGCCTCGGCCAGCGTCGGAGCGTCCACCACGAGAGAGGCCTCAACGATCTGTGCCTGGCCTCGAGCGCGATCCTTGTGATGAGGATCCATCGGAATCTTCGAAGCGGCCTGGAAAGCTAGCTCCAGGAGCTGTTCTTGGGGGTTGGACGGCTGCTTCCGGCTCGGTTTGGCTGCATCCCCTTCTGCCTGTGCATTGCATCCAACCCACATGCAGGAGCAGACAACCAGGAAGGTCAGCATCACTTTGTTTTCACGGAACTTCATCTTGGACCTCAGGAAATCCTTAGACACAACCGGCGGCAGGGGCACCAACGCCCCTGCCACCAGTTTGTCTCACATCGTTACTGCATGCGACTGCTTCTAACCGTGCAAAGCCTTACTGCTTCACCACCCGGTAGAACTTGCCATCTTCGAAGGTCTCGAGATCTTCGACGGACATCTCCGCGCCGGTACCGATCACGGTCTCGACGGGGATCCACGCCTTCAGGTCCGAGGACTTCTCAACCGTATAGGCAACGCCGGCTTCGGTGTCGAAGGTGGTGGTGGTCACAACCTTGGTCAGAGCAGGCGTAGCGGTCGGCGTGGCATGGGCCTGGTTCATCGAGGTATCGACCATGCCGTAGGCATCGGTGGCGGTCCAGCCTTCGAGCCAGTTGTAGGTGGCGCTGAAGGCCCCGCGGAACGGTGCCGGGGTGAAGAAGCCGTCGGCCGGTGCAGTCCCGACGCTGCTCACAGCGTCATTGGCCGCACAGGGGTTCAGCCAGGTCACCGGGCGGGTGATCGTGGTGCCCTTGTCGGTGGTGACGTAGACGGCATCGTCAAGCGAGGCACGGGTCAGTGCCTGGACAGGCATGTTCGTCGCAGTGACATTGTTGTTGCCGGGGTCGCGGACGCCCTGCTCGTCGGCATCGGTGTAGTCAGCGACGTTGTAGAAGACCGAATCGGTGATCTCGGCCAGCTTGCCGTCGACCTGGGCCTGGTACAGCTCGGTCATGCTGGCGGTACCGATGTTGACCTGTCGCTTGGGGTCGGTGAAATTCGTCGCATCGACGGTCCATACCTCCGGGAAGGTATATGTGCCGTTGTAGCCGTAGCCATTGGCGCCGTCGCCGTCATCGCCGTCGGGACGGACCAGCTCGCCGCCGATGTCCATGAAGATGCAGTTGCGGTACTGAACGCGGGCACCGTCACGCCACGTGGTCGCGCCGTCGCCGCCACCCACACTGGGAATGCTCGGCTGACCGATCACAGTGCAGTTGTAAATGGTGGCCGTCGTGACCGGCTGGGCGTCCGAGTCTTCGGCACCGTCGGTCTCGAAGCAGTTGTCGCCGACGCCGGAGCCCTGCTTGGCCTCCAGGCTGTAGCCCTGCACGATCAGGCCGAACTGGGCCTTGCCGCGCCAGCCCTGGTCGACATCAAAGCTGTCATCGCCGATGTTCCAGATGCTGAAGTACTTGATCTCAACCGTTCCGCCCCAGATCTCGATGCCGTCATCGACGTTGTTCATGATCTCGACGTGGCTGATCTCCGTTTCCCGGCCGATGCCGCCCAGCGACAGGCCATTGAGCTCGTTGGCCAGGCCGACCACACGGCCCCCACGGCGAAGCGACAGGTAGCTGATCGAACCGCTGTCATCGTCATCATCGCCGCCGCCGTACATGACGTTGGGATCACCGGCGTAGGCGGCTACGAGGCCTTCCATCTGCTTTTCGTTGCCGGCATCGGGGGTCTTGGTATTCGGGGTCACACCGTCGGCGCGAAGCACCGGGTCGCCGTCATAGTGTGAAGCGGAGATCAGGGCGTTGCCCATGATCGTCAGGTTGCCCCACTCCAGCGCGCCGGGGGCCCAGCCGTTGGTGTTGGGATCGCCGTCGAACTGCGGGTCGGCCGTGGAGGTCATCACTACCGGGGCATCCTTGGTGCCCTTGACCTCGATCTTCGAGCCGCGGGTCACCGCCAGCGAACCACCACCGTTGGCCTGGGGGGTACTGGCGATAACGGTTCCGGCCTCGATGGTCAGCGTGGCTCCATCCTTTACATAGACTTGCGTGGTCAGGTTATAGGTATTGTCGGCTGTCCAGGTCGTGGAGGTGGTAATATCGCTGGATATGTCCACCCGGGCCGCCATTGCGGTCCCTGTCAGCGCCAGGCCAAGGGCCAGGGCAAGTGCAGCATTCTTCAAGTTCATCATTGTTGGTTTCTCCGTTTGTTTTGTTAAGAGTTACGAACTCTCCTGATCCGACCGGGACAACAGGCCGCGGCCGGTCCTCACTTCTCTCTCCGATAGTGCCCTTATCCGTTCCTGCGACGACGCAGCAGGGCTGCGCCACCACCCAGGGCCAGGATCAGCATCGAAGCCGGTTCGGGAACGGTAGTGTTGACTGCGAGGAAGGTGCTGTCGGGCAGGTTGCCGCTGAAGCTGGTTCCGAGCCAACTGAACGCCTTGGCCGTCTCGTTGCCCTGAATGCTCACACCCGTCTCGTAAACGCCGTAGTTGACACCTTCTTCCACGCTCGTCGTGCCCTCAACATAGGGCGTCTCGAACCAGAGCATGGCGAACTGTGCCCCTACCTCAGCGCTGTCGGCTGTGACGTCTTCCCAGGTATACGTTCCAGCCACGAAGCCCTCTGTGGGGCCGGAGGTCCCGATGCCCAGGACCACGTCATCGTCATCCAGCGTGAATCCGTCGGTGCCAAGGGGATTGTTCTGCAAATCACCGAAACCATCGCCGGCCACGTCGGCAACAAAGACAATCAGGCTGTTGGCCGAAAGAGGGGTGCCGCCGGCATCGCCGGCAACAGGGCCGGCCTGGGGTGAAATCGACACCGCCGCCGAGGCAGCCGTTGCGCTGGCGGCCAGCAAAGCGACCGCGATCATCCAAGTGTTCATCTTCTTCATTGTTTTCTCCAATCTCTCAAGTTCTGAATTCATTGCTGTATCCTCAGCCTGCCTCAGTTGGCCGGCGTGAGCTTCCATGTGTAGCTTCCCGAACCGGTGGCGTTCTTGCGGATGATCATCCCCCGGCTGGGCAGAAGCTGCACATCATCCGAAGAGGTCGTATCGGGGTCACCGAAACGAACCCACTTGCCGCCGGTGAATTGATAGGCTTCGTCCACTGCTGCCTGGTTGGCCGGGAAGGTAAGCAGTTGATCGCCGAAGGCGGAAACGATGGGGGTGTTGGGGATCATCGTCGAGTCGACAAATGCGTTGGTTCCACCCAGGCCCAGATCCTTGAGCTTGACGGGAACCGGGCTGTTCGTCGTGACAAGCACGTCGTTGTTCGATCCATTGACCAGCGTCACCGCCAGCGCCTGGCCACTGACGTTGCCGATGCTCAAAAAGAGCAGGTCCTTGTCGTTGTTCTCATTACGAATGATGAAGAACGACTGGGGCGGCAGGATCTTGTCGTTCTGCTTGACGTTGTAGTTGCCCCAGGCGTACCAGTCGCCCTCGACATAGAGATACTTGCCGTTGGGAGCCTTGCCCTGGCCGTTGGGAACGGACTCGTAGGTCAGAATCTGCGTCTTGAGGCTGGTGATGATCGGGGTGTTGGGGATGCGGCTGGACTCGAGGAAGGAGATGTCCTTCATCTTGTCCGGGAAGACATCGCCCAGCATCTGGTGCGGATAGATCGTGATCTCATCCTGGTTGGCGACGATATCGCCCAGGAACGAGGTGTCGGCCAGGACCAGCTGACCACCGACGGTGTTGCTGGAGATCGTGCTCCAGAAACCCTCTGCGGCACCGGAAGTGACAAGGACGTAGTACTTGCCGGCAAACTCGTCCGCCGTCAGGCTGGCCGAGATCGACAGGCCTGTGCCGTCCTTGGCCGTGACGGTGTAACTGCCAACCGCCTTCTTCGTAAACGGTACCGAGCAGACGACATCGGAATTGGCCGGGACGTCAACCCGATTCCATCCATTGACGTTCTGCACTTCGCCGCCGGACGACGCAGCCGTGAGCGACAGTAATGCCGCCAAGGCCATTGTGCTGACAATTCTCTTCATGACTTTTCCTTTCATAAGTTCGTGTTTCCTCTCTGCTTCTCCGATTGGGTCCTTCGCGTTGGGACCTGCGGGTGTTTTGTCACACCGGACGCGGGTCCAGACCGAAGGCGACGTTTCGCTGCAGTTGCGGGTGACCCCCCACGGGTTTCTTGAACTCTCAGGCACACGGGGAAGTTGACCAGACCACTGCTAGCATTTGGTTAAGGTCGGGCTAATGTCCGATTATTCCCTCCCTTCTTGTGAATCCGCGGTGATGGACAGGCCGGTTCCTTGCCGATACAGGCCTCTCGCCCTCGTCCATGGGGCGATTACGAATAGGGAAGGTAACCATCGCCTGTGCACGGAGAGTGCAGGCATTGTTAAGAGTCCTTAAAAGGATCTGTCCCCTCTTGATCCCCTTCATCGCCCCATCTTCAGGGGTGTTGGCCCCTTGAATCGCTGAGCGGTCCGTCGATGAATTCAACCTCCCAATACTCCGATGCCTCCGACAGGCATCAGGTTCTGTCCCCGCACCCCCGATTGAAAAGGCCCACGCAGCCGAAGCTGCGCGGGCCTTCATCTACCACTGTTCGTATGTCCTTGCGTTGGCGGCTACTCGTGGGCAGGCACCGGGCCGGCCAGTAATTCAAACTCCGCGATGGGCTGGCGATCGCCCGAGCAGACGATCTCCTTCATCGCGCGAAGCTCGGGCATCTTCTTGCCCAGCCAGTAGCGAGCGACAGCCTTCTTCTTCCGGCTGGATCTGGCCTGGTCGCAGAACAGGGCCGCAACGATCAGCGAGATGGCCATGTCCACCAGGCGTCGCCCGTGGAGTTCCATGTACTCCCCGCCGCCCTGGCTTTTGGTGAAGGCGACGGCTTCGTTGAGCTCTTCCAGGCCCGACCGAATCTGGTCGATCATCCCGGTCAGCTCCTCGGGCCAGTCCTTGTCGAGCAGTTCCTCGATGACGTTGGCTGCGATCCCGCTGGCCACGCCCCGGACGGCTGCAACCACCTGCAGCTGGCTGGTGCCCTCGTAAATGGTCGTGATCCGGCTGTCGCGAAGGTAGCGCTCGACCGGGTAGTCCTTCATGTATCCGCTGCCGCCCAGTACGGCAATGGCGCCGTTGCTGACGCGCATCGACATCTCGGACGCGTAATACTTGCCCATCGGGGTCAGCAGGCCGTTGATGCGCTTGTACTTCCGCGAGTCCTGCTTGAGCTGCTTCTTCTCGTCCTTGTCGGGGTCGCCGAATTCCAGCTTCTTGAGGGCACCGACCTCGATATCCACGCAGAAGCTGCCATGATAGGTCAGCGTCCGGGCGGCCTGGAGGTCCACGTTCATGTCCGCAAGGAGTTCGCGGATGGCGGGGAAGTTCTCGATCGACGTTTCGAACTGCTTTCGACTGTGGGCGTAGTCGCGGGCGACGCGATAGGCGGCCTCGCCGATGCCAAGCGACTGGGCGGCAATGCCCACGCGGGCGCCGTTCATCAGGCTCATGACATAGGTGATCAGGCCTCGCTGGCGCTCGCCGACCAGCTTGGCCGGGGCATCGTCGAAGAAGATCTCGCAGGTCGGGCTGCCGTGAATGCCGAGCTTATTTTCCAGGCGGCGGATCTTGACGCGGGGCCCCTTCTCGCAGAGCAGGAGGCTCAGGCCACGTCCGTCGGTGATTTCCGGTTCGGTCCGGGCCAGGACCAGCAGCACCTCACCGCAGCCATTGGTAATGAACCGCTTGACGCCGTGGACGAACCAGTTGCCGTCGGCATCCTGGTAGGCGCGGGTCTTGACGGCCTGGAGGTCGCTGCCGGCGTCGGGTTCGGTGAGGACCATGGCGCCGGTCCATTCGCCCGAGGCCATGCGGGGCAGGTATTCCTGCTTGAGTTCCTCGCCGGCAAAGGCGTTGATGGTCTCGGCGATGCCCTGCAGGCCGTAGATGTTCATCAGCGAAGCATCGGCCCGGGAGAGGATGTCGTTGCTCATCGTGTAGAGCAGGTTGGGGCAGTTGATCCCGCCGTAGCGGTAGGGCAGGGTGAAGCCCATGAGGTTGGCCTGTCCCAGTGCCTTGATGGCCTCCTCGATTCCCTCGGGCCTCTCGACCGAGCCGTCTTCTTTCAGGACGTTGCCGGCCAGGTCGACGCTCTCGGCGTAGGGCTCGATGACCTCGCCGCAGACCTCGCCGAGCGTCTCGAGGATCGTCTCGTAGTTTTCGATGGCGTCCTGCGGATCTTCGGGAGCGAAATCGAATTCTTCATGGAAGCGGAACCCCTCTTCCATGAGATTGGCCAGGTGCTCGAAGTCCATGTGATGGAACAGGAACTGGATGTCTTCGTTGTCTTTGTAGAAATTCGCCATTGTTGTAGTCGGTTCCCGGCTTGCTGGGGGTTTGGGGTCAGGCTTTGGCGGCCTGGGCGGAGGCCTTGGTCAATCCGCCGCCGCTGCGAATGCACTTGATGATCTTGGGCAGAACGTCCTTGTAGTCCCCGACGATTCCCATGTGGGCTACGTTGAAGATCGGCGCTTCGGGATCGTTGTTGATCGCGAGAATCTTGGCCGACTCTTCCATGCCGGCCCGGTGCTGGACCGCGCCGCTGATGCCCACGGCCACATACAGGGCGGGTCGAACCGTCGTGCCGGTCTGGCCCACCTGGTGGTCGTGGTCGATGTACCCCAGGTCGACCGCGGCCCGGCTGCCGCCCACCGCGGCGCCCAGCACATGGGCCAGGTCCCAGACCATCTTGAAGTTCTCTTTGCTGCCGATTCCCGCCCCGCCGGCGACGATGACTCGGGCGGCCTTGAGGTTGACCTTCTTCTCGCGCCGGTGGGATTCGATGATCTTCACCGGTGGGTCGAAATCATCCAGTTCGGCCGAGGCGTCGATCACCTCTGCCTTGCGGGACTCGTCCGGCTCGGGCATCGGCATGACGCCTTCGCGGACGGTAGCCATCTGGGGCCAGCGGTGCGGATTCACGATCGTCGCGATAATATTCCCGCCAAAGGCAGGACGGATCTGCAGGAGCAGGTTTTCGTGCGTCTGGCCTGCCTTCTTGTCTTCGTGGCTGCCGATCTGGAGGTCGGTGCAGTCGGCCGTCAGACCGCATCGGATTCGCGATGCCACCGTCGGGGCCAGGTCGCGCCCGATCGGGCTGGCCCCGAACAGAACGATCTGGGGCCCGTGCTCCTGGATCTGCTCGCAAAGGACCTTGGCGAACGTGGCCGTCTGGTAGTGCGAGAGTTTCTCATGCTCGATACGGTAGACCTTGTCCGCCCCGCGGGAGGCAAGCTCCTCGCTGAGGCCTTCGAGATCTTTGCCGGGCAGGATGGCCCCGACGGGGACGCCCAGCGTCCCGGCCAGTTCGCGCGCCTTGCTGAGCAGTTCCAACGAGACATCCGCCAGCTTGCCCTGCTCCTGTTCGGCGAAGACCCACACTTCGCCTTTCTTGTTTGCCTGAATCATGCGTGTGTTCCTGTTGGGATGGGACGCCATGGTGCAGTAGCTTCCATCCGCGCCGGAAGAAGCGTGCACCAGGTGCGTCGAATCTGAACCAGACCCACCGGGCGTCAGCCGATGGTATGGTCCTTGATCATTTCTCCGATGAGTTGGGTAATGCCTTCCTCACTCGGTTCGTATTGCTTGTACTCGCCACCGGTCAGGACAATCGACTGGATGCGATTGACCTTGGTCGGGCTGCCGGCCAGGCCGCACCAATCCAGGTCCACTTCCAGGTCATCCAGGTTCCACTGCTCGATGAGCAGGTTTTTGGCTCCCAGGGCCTCCAGCGAGGCCTGGGCGTCGTCACCGGCATCCTTTTGGACTTCCGCCGGGGCCTTGGCCTTCTTGTACTTCATCATCCGCTTTACGGAGATGGGACGGGGACGGTTGGCGGTTTCCAGCACGGTCAGAAGCACCGGCGTGTGTACCTTCACGATCTCCCAGCCGTTGCCGACGTTCCGGCGGAGCGTCAGCTCGTCGCCGTCGGCAGCCAGGAATTCTTCCAGATAGGTCACCAGGTTCATTCCGAGCTTGTCGGCCATCTGCGGGCCGACCTGGGCGGTGTCGCCGTCAATGGCCTGTCGTCCGCAGAAGACCAGGTCGGGATCGAGCTTCTTGACCGCGCAGGCAAGAATGTAGCTGGTGGCCAGGGTGTCGGATCCAGCGGCCTTGCGGTCGGTGACCAGAACGGCCCGGTCGGCTCCGCGATAGAGGCTCTGCCTGAGCAGGTCGGCGGCGGCGGGCATGCCCATGGTCACCACCGTGACGGTCCCGCCAAAGCGGTCGCGCACGGCCAGGGCCTCTTCCAGGGCGTGGAGGTCTTCGGGATTGAAGATGGCCGGGAGGGCGGCGCGGTTGACCGTGCCGTCTTCCTTCATGGCATCGCCGGTGATGTTCTTGGTATCGGGCACCTGCTTGACGCAGACGACGCAATTGTATGCCACTGTTATGCTCCTTGATGTCCCCCCGGCCGTGCGGGCAAATGCACGGGTCGAGTCCTTGCTGTCCGGGATTCAATGAAAAGAGTCCGCATTGCGGACCCGTAGCCTGATGAGAATAAAAAGCACGTGAAGGCAAGTCAAGGCGAAATGGTGTCGATCTGATCCTCGCTGACAGACGCCCCCCAGCCGGCGAGGACTTCAGGCGGATCGATCCTCATCCAGCAGGGATTCCAGCGCCTCGACGTCTGCAAGATCCTTGGTTCTTCCCGAGGCCCGCTTGTTGGCGATGAGGTCCTCGATGCAGGGAATTCTCAGATCCAGGCCATCCATCTGAATCGAGACGCTTTTGGCATAGGATTCCGCGAAATCCAGACCCGTAGCCGATGTCATCAGGTCGATCCGCCGGGGGGCGACTCCGATCTGGAAGACCGTGTCACTGCTTTGGAGGTCTTCGCGGGTCAAGTCGAATACGGGGGCACCGAATCGCTCCAGTGCACGAAGAACCCCCTCGGCGTTCTCCGGGGAGGCCGCGAGCCAGATGTCAATGTCCATTGTGGTGCGCGGGTATCCGTGCATGGCCATTGCATAGGCGCCGACAATCAGATACTCAACCTTCTCTTCGGATAAGGCGAGTAACATGTCTTTGAAGTCTGGATTGAGCATCGTATCGATCGCTCAGCGAGCAGGCCTCGACAGTCATCGGCCAGACCATCTCCAGCCGTTGCTGAGGGGTGCCCGGTACGAACCCGTCGCGGGGCCCCAGCCGGGACATCTTGACCAAGGCAGTTTTTGTCCGGTCCAACTTGTCCATGACCTGATTCTAACCTCGCCGGCCAGCTGTTTCCACCTCTTGGCCCGGTTCAGTGGGCGCATAAAAAACCGTGCACTCCGCCTTGAGCGCCGGCAGGAGACTTCCAAACGGCAACGGCTCAAGTCGGGGAGACCTTCGGCACCCGTGGCTGACACGCTTATGGCTGCTTCCGTCAAGACCTGACCAGGTTCACGGAGCCACGTTGCAAAGGGCCCGACTATCAACACCGCGCCGTTCAGAAGCGACCTCCCACAGGTCGCCCTCAACGGAGCTTTCGGTCCCGCTATAGCGGATTGCGGGTAGAGGGCACCGCTAACGCCCCACCTAGCACGGTAATCGAAGAGTATAGCACAGCCCGGCCACGCTCTGCAAGGGCGGAGTTTGGGGCACTTCCCAATCGATTTTCGCGTGGCCGTTGCCTATCCCGCTGGCGGTCTTTACAATGCGGGTTTCCCCCGAGACACAACCCAACCCTTTTTGCAGAGCGGCGCGAATGATCCATCGCATTGAAATCCGGACCCGGGAGGCGTTTCTCGATCCTCACAGCGATTCCATTGCCTCCCAGATTCGGGAACTGGGCATAGAAGGTATCGAGGAAGTCCGCACTGCGCGGATCTTCTTCCTCGATGGCGAGCTCGACCGGGAAGACGCCGGCCGGGCAGGAAGGGAACTGCTCAGCGACCCGGTCACCGAGAGCTTCCTGCTGGGCTCCAGCAGCGACGAGGGCATCAGCGTTATCGAGGTCCATCTGCAGATGGGCGTGATGGACCCGGTGGCCAATTCCACCGAAAAAGCCATCGCCGATATGGGCCTGGAGATCGACCAGGTCCGCACCGCCCGCCGCTATGAGCTGGCAGGCAGTGTCGACCCGACCCAGCGCGATCTGATCGCCCGAAGCCTCCTGGCCAACCCCGTCATCGAGGACGTCCACTTCCAGGCCTATACGCCCGAGGAAATCCACGCCCACAGCTACCAGTTGCAGGTGGTCGAAGTACCCATTCGCGATCTGACCGATGAGCAACTCGAGCAACTCAGCACCGACGGCGACCTGTTCCTGAACCTGACCGAGATGAAAGCCATCCAGGACTACTACCGCAAGCTCCAGCGGGAGCCGCGGGATGTGGAACTGGAAATGATCGCCCAGACCTGGTCGGAACACTGCGTACACAAGACCTTCGGCAGCGATGTGAAGCTCACCGATTCATCCGGCAAGGAGATCCGGCGGTACCGCAATCTGATCAAGTCGACGGTGTTTGCCGCCACTGCCGAGCTGGATAAGCCCTGGTGTGTCAGCGTTTTTGAAGACAACGCGGGCATCATCGAATTCGACGAGGACTACGCGATCTGCTTCAAGGTCGAGACGCACAACCACCCCTCGGCCATCGAGCCCTACGGCGGGGCCTCGACGGGCATCGGCGGGGTGGTGCGCGACCCGCTGGGCACAGGCCTCGGGGCCAAGCCGATCGCCAACACGGACGTGTTCTGTTTCGGCCCGGTGGATATCGAGCTTTCGGAGCTTCCCAAGGGCGTGCTGCACCCGCGGCGGGTGATGCGGGGCGTGGTCAGCGGCGTTCGGGACTACGGCAACCGCATGGGCATTCCGACCGTCAACGGGGCGGTATATTTCGATCCGCGTTACATCGGCAATCCGCTGGTCTTCTGCGGAACGGTCGGCCTGATTCCGCGCGACAAGTGCTTCGGCCAGGCCGGGCGCGGCGACGCGGTGGTGGTGGTGGGAGGCAGAACCGGTCGCGACGGCATCCACGGCGCGACCTTTTCCTCCGGCGAGCTGACGCACACACACGAAACCGAATTTTCTCACGCGGTGCAGATCGGCAATGCGATCACCGAAAAAAAGGTCCTCGACACGATCCTCCAGACCCGCGACGAGGGACTCTTCTCGGCCATTACCGACTGCGGGGCCGGCGGGCTCAGCAGCGCCGTGGGCGAAATGGGCGAAACCCTCGGGGCCCAGGTGAACCTCCAGGACGTACCCCTGAAATACTCGGGCCTCAGCTACGACGAAATCTGGATCAGCGAAGCCCAGGAACGGATGGTCCTGGCCGTTCCGCAGGAAAACCTGCCCCGTCTGCTGGAGATCTTCTCCAGTGAAGACGTCGAGGCCACGGCCATCGGGACGTTTGGGACCCAGGGGCGACGCCTGCGCTTGCTCTACAACGACCAGCTCGTGGGCGAACTGGACATGGAGTTCCTCCACGATGGCCTGCCCCGGCCCGAGAAGCCGGCCATCTACGAAAAAACGCCCAGACTTACCGAGCCGGTGGAGCCGGCCGATGCCAACCAGACGCTCAAGAAGATCCTCTCGCTGCCCAACGTGGCCAGCAAGGAGTGGATCATCCGTCAGTACGATCACGAGGTTCAGGGCGGCAGTGTCGTCAAGCCCCTGGTGGGTCGCGAACTCGACGGGCCCGGCGATGCCGCCGTGGTTCGACCCCTCCTGGGCAGGGCCAAGGGCGTGGCCATCAGTTGCGGAATGAATCCGCACCTGGGGGATCTGGACCCCTACCAGAGCGCCCTGCACGCGGTGGACGAAGCGCTTCGCAACTGCGTAGCTGTGGGCGGAAATCTGGAGCGCACCGCGATTCTGGACAACTTCTGCTGGGGCAACTGCAACAAGCCCGACCGGATGGGGTCGTTCGTGCAGGCTGCCCAGGGCTGTTACGACGCAGCCATGGGATATTCCGTTCCGTTTGTCAGCGGGAAGGATTCGCTCAACAACGAGTTCCGAACCGACAGCGGCGAGACGATCGCGATTCCGCCCACGCTGCTGATCTCCGCCATCAGCGTGGTCGAGGACGTATCGCGCTGCGTCACCGCAGATGCCAAGGCTCCGGGAAACCTGATCTACGCGGTGGGCAATACGCGAGGTGAGTTGGGGGGCAGTCACCTGATTCTGGCTGAAGGGCTCCCCGGCGGAAACGACGTGCCCCCCGTGGATATCCAGGCCAACCGGAAAACGATGCTGGCCCTGCAACAGGCCATCCAGGCCGGCTGCGTGCGAAGCTGTCACGACCTCTCCGAAGGCGGACTGGCCGTGGCCGCTGCGGAAATGGCCTTTGCCGGGGGGCTGGGTATCCGGATCGACGCCGGGAAGCTCCCGGCCAAGGAAGAGATATCCCAGGCGGCGGCGCTGTTCGGCGAGTCGGCCGGCCGGTTCCTGGTGGAAGTCTGCGAAGACCAGGCCGAGGCATTCGAAAAAGCCATGGCCGATGTACCTTTTGCCGCCTTGGGCTGCGTGAGGCGGGACCTGAAAGTGGAGATCTGCCTGGGGTCCAAGGTCTGCATCGATCTATCGATCCAGGAAGCCAAGCAGGCCTGGCAAGCGACGTTTGACTGGTGAGCATGATGTCCCAGGGCCCCTACACAATCCGGCGTGCGGCACGAGGCGATGCCCGGGCTGTCGCCTGGATGTGGGATCAGATGGCCCGCCAGCACCGACAGTACGACCCGGAATCCTACGACTGGGCCACCGACAGTACCGAATTGTTCCGCGAGCATTTCGAGCAGATGATCCGGAAGCAAAACATCGTCCTGCTCGTGGCCGCCGACAGCAAGGACCAGCCCGTCGGGTACCTGGTGGGTATCTGCACCGACGCGCCCGAGATATTCGCGGTCCAGCGCCGCGGTAGAATCAACGACCTGTACGTCCTGCCTGAGCAGCGAGGCTGCGGGCTGGGAAGACGCCTGATGCAGGCGGGGCTCACAGGCCTCAAAGAGTGCGGGGCCGAGGAGGTCGACCTCCAGGTCTCCCGCGAGAATACCGACGCGATCCGCTTTTACGAGAGCATGGGCTTTCGCGGCGTGTCGCTTCGGATGTACAAACGACTGTAACTGCGAGAACGAATCCAGCTATGGCAACACCCAAGGCACTGGTCCTGCGAGCCGCCGGCGTCAACTGCGATGTCGAAACCGAATTCGCCCTTACCCAAGCCGGCTTCGACGCCCAAAGAGTCCATGTCTTCCGACTCATGGAAGACCCCGATCTCCTGGCCGAGGCCCAATTCCTCGTCGTGGCCGGTGGCTTCAGCTACGGAGACGACGTGGCGGCAGGGAAGATCCTCGCCAATCAACTCCTGCACCGATTGGCCAAGCCGCTCAATGAATTCATCGCGGCCGAGAAGCTCGTCCTGGGAATCTGCAACGGAATGCAGGTGATGATCAAGAGCGGCCTGCTGCCCGAGGGCAACGTGGACCCTGCCAGGGCCCATAAGCAGGTGACGCTTGGCTGGAACGACCGGGGCATGTTCGACGACCGCTGGGTCTACCTCCGCTGCGACAGCGATGCCTGCGTCTACCTGCCCAAAGGCGAAATCGTCCGCCTGCCCATCGCCCACGGCGAGGGCAAGTTCATCCCCCTGGATTCCCAGAGCCTCCAAGGCCTCGAGCAGCGCGACCAGATCGCCCTGCGCTACGTCGACGACCGCGGCCGAACCGGACAAGGCTACCCCGCCAACCCCAATGGATCGGTGGACGATGTGGCCGGCATCTGCGATGCGTCGGGCAGGATCATGGCCCTGATGCCCCACCCGGAGCGCTTCCTGGATATCACCAACCACCCCCAGTGGACCCGCGGGGAGGTGAAGCGCGCCGACGGCAGGCTCTTCTTCGAAAACGCCCGCAAGTACTTCGACTGACTCAGCGTTTCAGGATCCCCAGGATGAGCCCGGCGATGGCGCTGCCGCTGGTGGGGATCAGCCCGGTAATGAAGGCGCGGATCGAATCGAACTGCTCTTTGGCGATCTGCCAGCCCCTTCCCAGCCAGGGCTCCAGGGCGGCATAGTCCAGGTCGATGGCCCCGATCTGACCCAGCCCGACCAGCAAAAGGATGGCCAGGGCGCTTAGCAGCAGCGTGAGCTTGAGGAACGTTTTGAGGGTGTAGGCCACGCAGAAGCCCAGAAGAAAGCCCAGCCCCACCCGCGCAAGGGCTGGCCAGTACGGGTTGGATTCCCGAGGGGGTTGTGCGTCGGACTCCTGCCCCTGCGGCGTCGGGTCCTGGCGAGGCAAAAAGCCTCGCGGCTCGGCCTCTTCTGGGCTGGAGGGTGTCTGGAAGGACGTCCGGGCCTCGGGCTCCGGGCCGTCCGGGGAGACCTGGGCCAGGTGCAGCCCGGCACCGAGGATCGTTACAGCCGCAGCGGCTGCGACCAGCCACGCCACCCACCTGCCCGGGCCATTTGAGCCGACTGGATTGTCTTGTTTGTCTGTCACGCGAATCTCGCTTTCATACCATCAGAGCATTTTAGCCGTCTGTCCGGTCTGGGCACAGTTCGTCCTTGCCACCGGCCCGGGGTAATGATAAGCACAGTACCTGCAGGAGAAACAGAGATGAATATTCAGCGATTCGAGGAGGCATTGGCCTCTCCGGCCCATGAAGAGAGCATCCTGGCCTCGGACTTCCTGCCCGAGGGCATGGCCGCTCCGTTCAAATCGGCCTAGGGATACCTGGAGACCGGGGGCAGGATGGAGCCCCACCGACACCCGACGGCGGAGATTTACGTCGTCATCTCGGGCAAAGGGCTTTGCACGGTGGAGGAGCAGATGCAGCCTGTAGAGCCGGGGGACGTGATCGAGATTCCCCCCGACGCCCTGCACACGATGGAGTGCGACGAGGCGGACCACTTCCTCTGGGCCGCCTTGTGGTGGCCTGTAGAGGAGTCCTGAGCCTCCCGAAGCCTTTCCCATTGGGCGAAATATCCAAGAGAGTATCTGCGTTGGCCGGCGAAACAACCGCGCGTGTTTCGCCGGTGTTTTCATTGGGTGAGCAGGGGACCAACGGGCCTTAACGAAACTTCCAAGGACTCTTCACGCAACCTTAACACTTCGACATCTATCGAAAGCTACAGTATGCGGGCATGGAAGACGCCCTGGAAATCCTCAAGGCCACGGCTGAGGAAAACCGCCTCCGCCTGCTGCTGCTTCTGGAACAGTCCCCCAAGTGCCTGGGGGATCTGAGCGAAGCATTGGATCTGGCCCCCTCGACGGTTTCCAAACATCTGAGCATTCTGGTTCATGCGGGACTGGTGGAAAGCTGGGCCCAGGGAAGGTGGCGGTATTTCGCCCCGGCCCGGGATGCTGCCAGGCCTGCGGCAGACCAGCTTCGAAAATGGGTCAAACGCTACGCCGGCGGTGCCTGAGTGGGCCCGCTTGGCCGGCTGATACACAAACCGATGGATTGCTAGCAAGGAGAACGAGATGAACCACACGAAATGGATCCTGCCCCTCTTGGCTGTTGCTTTGCTGCTGGGAACGACCGGCTGCAAGGATGAAGACAAGGAAGAGATCAACATTGCCGGCAGCAGCACCGTTGAACCTGTGACCAATGCGATTATCGAGGCGTTCAAGGCCGAACATCCCAATATCGAGATCACCAACACCTCGACGGGCACCGGCGGCGGATTCAAGGAGCACTTCATCCCCGGGCGAACGGCAATCAACAATGCCAGCAGGCCTATCAAGGACAGCGAGAAGAATGCCGCCCAGGAAAACGGGATCGAGCCGATCGAACTGAAGATCGGCATCGACGCTCTGAGTGTCGTCGTCAGCCCCGAAGCCGACTGGACTGACAGCATGACGTTTGAGCAGTTGGCCCGGATCTGGGGAACCGCCAACACTGCCAAGAAGTGGAGCGACGTGAACCCCGATTGGCCCAGCGAAGAAATTCAGTTGCTGGGTCCGACCAACGCTTCCGGAACGTACGACTACTTCTCGGAGACCGTCCTGGAAGGACAGAAGCACATTCCCAGCAGTGACTACCAGGGTACCGAGCACGACAACGTGATCGTCAACGCCGTCAAGAACAGCAAGTACGCCATGGGCTACTTCGGCTTCGCCTACTACGTGAAGAACGAAGACTCCCTCAAGGCCCTGGCCATTGCCGAAAAGGCCGGCGACACCCCCGTCAAGCCCAGCATGGAAACCGCCCAGTCCAACGAGTATCCCCTGAGCCGACCCTTGTTCATCTACGTCTCCAAGAAGGAACTGGAAAAGCCCCACGTCAAGATGTTCGTGGAGTTCTACATTCGCAAGGCGGCGTCGGATCTGGTCTCGGATGTCGGGTATGTCCCGATCACTCAGGCGGAAATGGAAGCCAACCTCAAGAAGATCGGCGTCGAGCCGTAACCGACCCTGACGGAAGCGGCGGCGGCCGGAAGCCCATTCCGGCCGCCGCTTTCCTCTCCACTTGACACTCCGCGAGCCTGCCTTGAGCCAAGACCCCTCTTCAACCAAGCCTAGACTCGACTTGACCTCCGCGGTCCACCCCGCAATGGAACGCGTGGTCAAGGGTCTGGTCACCGTCTGTGCCGTCATCACGATCCTGACCACCGTCAGTATCATCCTGACGCTGCTCTACACGGCTACCTCCTTCTTCAGCGAATACTCCCCCTGGAGCTTCCTGACCGGGACGAACTGGAGCACCAGTACAGAGGAATTCGGGGTCCTGCCTCTTGTGGCAGGCACGATGGTCGTAACGGTCGGATCGGCCTTTATTGCCGTGCCGATCGGCGTGGCCGCAGCGGTGTATCTCAGCGAGTTCGCAAGGCCCAGAGTCCGGGCCGTCCTCAAGCCTCTGCTGGAAATCCTGGCCGGCATACCGACGATCGTCTACGGATACTTCGCGCTGGTCTACATCACCCCGGCCTTGCAGGACCTGCTGCCCTGGCTCACCAACGGACAGGTGCAGGTTTCCTACTTCAATGCCCTCAGCGCCTGTATTGTGGTGGGGGTCATGATCATCCCCCTGGTGGCCAGCATCAGCGAAGATGCAATGCGCTCCGTGCCCCGGTCCCTGCGCATGGCCGGCTATGCCCTGGGCGCCAGCAAGTTCTATGTCGTGATCCGCGTTGTCATCCCCGCAGCCATCTCGGGGATCATCGCGTCGTTCATCCTGGCGTTTTCTCGCGCGATCGGTGAAACGATGGCGGTATCCCTGGCGGCTGGGCAGAAGCCCCAGATGGTCAACCCGCTGAATCTGGAAGAGACGCTCCTTCGGCCCATTGAAACCATGACCGCTGCGATGGTGAACCTTGGCACGGGCGACCTGGAGGCCTTCGGCCTGGCCTACCGGAGCCTTTTCGCCATCGGACTGCTGCTGTTCTTCATGACCTTTGTGATGAACCTTCTTGGGGCCGTGGTCACCGCGCGGTTCCGGGAGAAGTACGAATAGGTTTCCGCTTGGAGAAGAGACTCTACATGGCCCGGACGGACAAAAAGAACGCCAAATCAGCCCTGCAATCCGGCGGCGCGGGACGCGTGCTGGATTGGGTTCTGATGGTCACCTGCCTGATCTCCACGCTCATTGGCACGGTTGCGCTGTTCGTGCTGCTCTTTTACGTCGTGCTCGACTCGATCGGTTGGCTGGACTGGCAGTTCCTGACCAGCTTTCCCTCTTCGTTGTACCCGGAAAGGGCAGGGTTCAAACCGGCGATAGTCGGTACGATCTTCATGGTCGCACTGCTGATCCCCATGTCCCTGGTGCTGGGCATCGGGGCTGCGGTCTACCTGACAGAGTACGCCAGGCCAAGCTGGTTCACCAAGTTCGTCAACATCAACATCGCCAACCTCGCCGGGGTGCCCTCCATCGTCTGGGGCCTGCTGGGAATGGGCCTGTTCGTAACCATACTGGGTCTCGATGCCGGCACGGTTCTTCTGGCAGCGATGACGATGTCCCTGCTGATCCTTCCGGTGATCATCATCTCGTCGATGGAAGCCATCAAGGCCGTACCCGATTCCCTTCGCGACGCCTCCTATGGGATGGGGGCCACGCAGTGGCAGACCATTAGGCGCGTTGTGCTGCCCAAGGCGTTTCCCGGCATCCTGACCGGGACGATCCTCTCGCTGGCCCGGGCGATGGGAGAGACCGCACCGCTGATCATGATCGGCGTGCCTTCGTTTGTCATGCATGTTCCTACCCAGCCCACCGATAAGTTCACCACCATGACGATGCAGATCTACCGCTGGGCCGATTACGCCGACCCGGCCTTTAAGAAAGGCGTTGCCGCGGCCGGCGTGGTTACGCTGCTGGTGGTCATGCTTGCACTCAACGCCGTGGCTATCTTCCTCCGCAACAAGTTCCAGAGTCAGGACTGACCTGCCGTGACTTCCACCCAGAGCCCACAACCAGCCCCCCAGCCTCCCGGCCGAAAGACCTCCGCCGGCCAGGCCGCCGGGGAATCCACCGCGCCCAAGATCCGTCCCGTTTCGGTTGAGCAGCAGCCCGGCGAGCCCCTGATCGAAATCCGCAACATCGACCTCTGGTACCAGAACGTCCAGGCGCTGTTCGATGTGAGCATGGACATCCTGTCCGAGTCGGTCACGGCCATCATCGGCCCCAGCGGCTGCGGCAAGAGCACCCTGCTGCGCTGCATCAACCGCATGAACGACCGCATCCCGCATTGTCGCATCGAAGGATCGCTCAAGCTCGAAGGCCAGGACGTCTACGGCAAGAACGTCGACCCGGTGGCCGTGCGAAGGCATATCGGCATGGTCTTCCAGAAGCCCAACCCGTTCCCCAAGACGATCTTTGAGAACGTCGCGTACGGCCTGCGGATTCGCCCGCGAAGCAAGGACCTGGACATCGAGCAGCGAGTGGAATGGGCCCTGAAACGGGCCTTCCTCTGGGAGGAGGTCAAGGACAAGCTCTTCGACGCCTCGGGGCTGAGCATCTCCGGCGGTCAGCAGCAGCGGCTTTGCATCGCCCGGGCCTTGGCGGTCAAGCCCGAAGTGCTCTTGATGGACGAGCCCTGCAGCGCCCTGGACCCGCTCTCCACGGCCAAGATCGAGGAGCTCATCCACGATCTCAAGAAGGAATACGCCATCGTGATCGTCACCCACAACATGCAGCAGGCCGCACGGGTGGGCGATTACACCGCCTTCATGCACCTGGGCAAACTCATCGAGTACGACACGTCGGAAGTGATCTTCGGAAAGCCCGCGCAGGAACTTACGGAAAACTACGTCACCGGCCGATTCGGATAGTCCCCGCCCGACGCAGCGGGCAGAGCAGCATCGCCTCCGGCCTCAGGGCCCGGCAGGTCTTCCTCCCGGGGGCCGAAATCAACTCTTCTTGCGGTATTCTTCCAGCAGCAGCGGCACCTGGTCCGGGGTCACCTGGCCGTGGACGTCCTCGTCGATCATCACCACCGGCGCCAGCCCGCACGTGCCCAGACACCGCGAGCCCTGGAGGGTGAACATCTTGTCGCCGCTGGTCTCGCCGAAGCTCACGCCTAGTTCGTCCATGAATTTGTCCGCCACCGCCTGGGCGCCTTTGACATAGCAGGCCGTGCCCATGCAGATGTTGATCTGGTGCTTGCCCTGGGGCGTGGTGCGGAAGAAGTGATAGAACGTTGCCACGCCGGTGACCGTTGTCGAGGGCACCTGGAGGAGTTGTGCCACCGCTTCGAGCTGCTCGCGGGGCAGGTAGCCGAAGGCCTGCTGCACCTTGTGCAGTACGCCGATGAGGTGGCTCTCGGGGTGCGGTTTTTCCCGGCAGGCCTCGACGTGGTCGGCCAGTTGCTCTCCCAAGGCCCCCCGGGCGGCGGTTCGAACCTGGGACCAACTGTCTGTCGGTGTCGTATTGCTCATTTGATACCTCTGGGCAGTTTCGCCCCGTAGTGCGTGTGGAGGAGCTTGTGGGCCTTGTCACCGCCGACCTCGCCCAGGAAGTCCTCGTAGATCTTCTTCAGCGCGGGGTTCTCGTGGCTCTTACGAAGCTGCTTCTGGCCATCGATGTCATACAAGGCCTTGGCGCGGAGCCGGAGCAGCTCGGCATCGAGGATCTTCCCGCCACGGGGCGGATACGGCTGACCGCCCCCACCGATGCACCCGCCCGGGCAGGCCATCACCTCGATCACGTGGAATTCCTTCTCACCCGATACCGCCTTGTCCAGCAGCTTCTTGGCGTTGCTCAGCCCGTTGGCCACCCCGACATTGAGCTTCTTGTCGCCCATCTCCACCGTCGCTTCGCGAAGGCCTTCCACCGCGCGGACGTCGTGGAACTCCAGGTTCTCGCAAGGTTTGCCGGTGACCTTTTCATAGGCGGTTCGAAGCGTGGCTTCCATCACCCCACCGGTGGTTCCGAAGATATCCCCGGCCCCGGTGGCAATGCCCAGCGGCGCATCGAACTCCTCGGAGGGAATGTTCCAGAACTCCATCTGGGGCAGGTTCCAGTAGTCGATTCCGAACGATTTGATCATCCAGATCAGCTCGCGGGTGGTCAGTACCGCATCGGTATAGGGTGTCCCGTCATCCATGGTGTGTTCGGGCCGCTGGGCTTCGTACTTCTTGGCCACGCAGGGCATGACGGCCACCATGTAAATATCCTTGGGGTCGATGCCCTTGCTCTGGGCGTAGTAGGTCTTGGTCAGGACGGACATCATGCTCATCGGCGAGCGACAAGAGGAGGCATGGGGGATCAGCTCGGGATAGAACTTCTCCAGGAAGTTGATCCACCCGGGCGAGCAACTGGTGAGCATCGGCAGGGCTCCACCGCCCTGGAGGCGGTGGATCAGCTCGTTGGATTCCTCCACAATCGTCAGGTCCGCTGCCAGGTCGGTATCGAAGACCGCGTCAAACCCAAGCTGTCGCAGCGCCGAGACCATCCGCCCCGTCGAGGGCGTGCCCGGCTCGAGGTCGAAGCCTTCCCCGATGGCCGCCCGAATGCTCGGAGCCGTCTGGGCCACTACGTGTTTGCCCGGGTCGGCCAGGGCTGCCCATACCTGGTCGGTATGCGTCTGCTCCAGAAAGGCCGCGGTCGGGCAGACGTTTATGCACTGGCCGCACTGAATGCAGACCGATTCGTCCATGTTGTCCGCGTGAGCGGGGGTAACGTACGTCCCGAACCCTCTGCCCTGCTGGGAAAGGTTGCACACGCCCTGGACCTCGTCGCAGACCCGCACGCACCGGCCGCAGAGAATGCACTTCTTGGGCTCGCGGATCACGCTTCGGCTGGTCAGGTCGGCCGGGTAGTCCTTCCGCTTGCCCTCGAAGAGCCGCTCGCGAATCCCCAGCCGATAGGCCAGGTTCTGAAGCTCGCAGTGCCCGTCGCGCTGGCAGGTCTGGCAGTCCTTGGAGTGGTTGTCCAGGAGCAACTCGACGATATCCCGCCGGGCCTGGCGGATCTCGGGAGAGTTGGTCTCCACGACCATCCCCTCCCAGATTTCCACCGAACACGAGGCCATGTAGAACCCCATGTCCTTGACGTCGACGATGCAGACGCGGCACGAGCCGGCCAGGGAAAGCTCCGGGTGGTAGCAGAGCCGGGGGATGCGGATGCCCAGTTTTTCAGCCGCTTCCATGATGGTCAGGCCCTTGCGTTCCTGAACCTGCTGGCCATCGATGGTGATGTTGATCATTTCGGGGTTGGATTCTGTCATGGGTGGCACCTTGGAGGCCTCAGGTTCGGCTGACGGCGTCGAATTTGCAGACCTGGTAGCACTTGCCGCACTTGATGCAGCGGGACTGGTCGATTTCGTGGGGTTTCTTCAGCTGCCCGGCGATGCAGTCGACGGGGCAGTTACGGGCACAGAGCGTGCAGCCCACGCACTTGTCGGGTTTGATCTCGTAGTGGATCAGCCCCACGCACTTGTTGGACGGGCAGCGTTTGTCGACCACGTGGGCCCGCCATTCCTCGCGGAAATAACGGAGCGTCGAGAGAATCGGATTGGGAGCCGCCCTGCCCAGCCCGCACAGCGAAGCCTTCTGGAGCAGCTTGGCCAGGCGTTCGAGCTTGTCCAGGTCTTCGCTTTGGCCCTGTCCTTCGGTGATGCGCTGGATGATCTCCAGCATTCGCGTCGTACCCTCCCGGCAGGGGGTACACTTGCCGCAGGATTCATCCTCCGAGAAGGTCAAAAAGAACTTGGCGATGTCGACCATGCAGTCGTCTTCGTCCATGACGATCATGCCTCCCGAGCCCATGATCGAGCCCAGCTCGCGGAGGGAATCGAAATCGACCACCGTGTCCAGGTAGTCGGCCGGGATGCACCCGCCGGCGGGGCCCCCGGTCTGGATGGCCTTGAGGGCCTTGCCGTCGGGAATCCCCCCACCGATATCGTAGACGATCTCCCGCAGCGTGGTGCCCATGGGGACCTCCACCAGGCCGGTGTGATTGACCTTGCCGGCCAGGGCGAAGACCTTCGTCCCGCCGGAATTCTCCGTCCCGATGCGGGCGAACCAGCTCGATCCGTACTGAATCACCACCGGGACGTTGGCGAAGGTCTCGACGTTGTTGATGACCGTCGGATGACCCCACAGCCCGGACTGAGAAGGATACGGGGGACGGATGCGGGGCTGGCCTCGCAGGCCCTGGATCGAGTGCAGAAGCGCGGTCTCTTCCCCGCAGACGAACGCCCCGGCCCCGAGGCGGATCTCCAGGTCGAAGTCGAAGTCGCTGCCCAGAATGCCCTTGCCCAGCAGGCCGACCCGGCGGGCCTGGTCGATCGCGTTTTCAACTCGCCGGATGGCCATGGGGTACTCAGCCCGGATGTACAGGAAGCCCTGGGAGGCGCCGATGGCAAAGGCCCCGATGGCCATGCCTTCGATCACGCTGTACGGATCGCCCTCGAGCATACTGCGATCCATGAATGCCCCCGGATCGCCCTCGTCGGCATTGCAGACGATGTATTTTTGGTCGCTTTGTTCCTTTCGGCCGGCCGCCCACTTCAGGCCGGTCGGGTAACCGCCCCCGCCCCGCCCCCGGAGGTTGGAGCCCTTGATTTCCGCAATCACCGCGCCGGGATCGTTGGCTTCCAGTACGTTGGCCAGGGCCTCGAACCCCCGGTAGCGGATGTACTCTTCGAGGCGTTCGGGGTCGATGATCCCGCTGTTGCGAAGAGCGATACGGCTTTGCTTGTTGAAGAACGACACGTCGCCGAACAGGTCGAAGAACCGCTGGGCGATCGGCTCATCGTCGACCACCAGGTCCTCCACGATGTTGCCTTCCTTGAGGTGTTCGCGGACGACCCGGCCCAGGTCTTCCTCGCTGCGGATGCGGTACATGACCTTGTCGGGCCTGACAAGCATATGGGTGGCCTCGCCGGCGACCTCCTGGCGGCAGAGCCCGAAACAGTTGGCCGTGATGACCTCTATCCGCTCGGGGTCCAGGCCGGCCTGGTCGATCTGTTCGCTCAGGGCCTCGCGGATTTCACGCGGGAACTTCTTGCGACACTGCGAACCGCCGCAGAAGAAAACTTCGTACTGCACCAGTTTGGCCGACGAGCGGTCGAGAATCTTGTCTTCCAGCGGTTGGCCCTGCTGGACGTGGTGGGTGAAGATCTCGTGGACCATCTCCTCGTCCACGTGCTGGTATTTGACCGGGAACTGGCCCGGGATGAGGATGTTTACGATCGGCTCGCAACTGCATCGGCCCGTGCAGCCGACCTTGTGGACGACCACGTCCTCCCGGCCGCTGGCCTGGACGTATTTGCTGAATTGCTGGAGGACTTTCTTGGCGCCCGCGGCGTCTTCGCAGGTGGCAGAGCCGACCTGGATGACCGTCTTGCCGGTCTGGTCCTCCTGTTGGAGGTCCTTGCGGGCGTCATCGAGCAGTTTCTGGTACGCGGTCAGGATCTTGCTGGGCATGGATCAAGCCTCTACGGGTCTGGTTCGTTCCGAAAGGACCTCAGGCGCCCGGCCGCGCCTGCGACCTTGGCGTCCGCTCCCCTACGTAGGGACTCTAGCAGCTTGGGGGAGCATTTACAACTGCTCCAACGGCGGATTCTGCCATCGGCCCTTTCCCTTCGGTACGGGTTTGGACTTGCACCGCATCGTCGGTGGAAGGAGAATGGTTTTCGTCAGATCGCATAAGACAGCCCGGCTCGCAGGCTGCAGCAGTTGGCCGCGCTGCCAGGGACCCATCGATATCGGGAGGAAACCGCCCATGACCCGCTGCACTCTCTTTTGCCTGGCCGCCGTTGTGCTTCCTCTCTGCTCCGCCCCCGCCCGGGCCCAGGAGCCGGAAGACCAACAGGGCCGAACCTTCAACTCTTCGCTCGAGCTGACGGTCTTCGTTTTCAACCATGTGGCCGTGGGCAAGTTGATCGGCGAAACTCCGTCCAAAGACCCCGTGTCCATCCCTGGCGGAGCTGTATGGGGGGTCGCCCCGGGAAAAGACGTCACATGGCCTGAACTGCGCAGGGAAGTGATGCAGCACAGGATTCCCGCCCTTTACCTCTCTGAGGATTTCCTCTCTCCGGAGATCCTGAAAGAGGTGGCCGCGATGGAACACATGCGCGTGCTTCAGCTTTATGGCTACGGGTTCCGCGCCGAGGGGCTTTCCACGCTCGCCGGCTCAAAGTCCATGGAAGAACTGCGATTCTATCTTGTTCCCGTGAAACTTACGGACCTGGCTCCTCTCGAAGACAAAGTCCAACTGGAGAAACTTTCCTTTGCCTCATGCGGCTGGTACCGCCCGGAAACGCAAGATCTGGAGGTGTTCAAAGGTTTTCCAAAGCTCCGGTCGCTGAATCTCACCGGACTCCGCCTTCCTCAAAACCCGGAACCCTTGATCGACATCCTGTTAGAGCTGGAGAACCTGGAAGAGCTCCGATTGCCCTTTTCTTCACCGATTGATGACGCAAACCTGGAACGGCTCTGCGAACTGGAGAAGTTGCGTGTTCTGGAGATCTGCTCCTCCGATCTGACCGTTGAAGGGTTGGCTCATCTGCTGAGCCTGCCCCGTCTTCGCGAGCTTCGCATTGGAGGGGGCCTCACCGATGCCGGCATGCAGGTCATCGGAAAGAGCAAGAGCCTGAGGGTTCTGGACGTTTCCCGCTCCGCGGTCTCGGATAAGGGCCTGTCGGGCCTGGAGAAGATCGAGGCTTTCGAGGGCCTGGACCTGTCTTCTACCTCCATTACCGACAAGGGCCTGGCTCTGCTTTCAAAATCCACCCTGCTAAAGAGGCTGAACCTTTCCAAGACCCCGGTGACCCAAGTCGGGTTGGCCCACCTCAGGAACCTGAAGAAATTGAGGATTCTGGACCTGCAATCCACCGGGGCTTGCGACGAGAACATGCCCTGGATCGGGAGCCTTTCCCAACTGGAAATACTCGATCTTCGGGAGACAAAGGTCACCAACGAGGGGTTGCGGCATCTGGAGGGGCTCAGGAACCTATGGACGTTGTTTCTGGGTATGGAGGAATACCCGGAAGACGGGATACCTGAGCCGGCCTGGAAGCAAACTGCCACAGCTCCAGCCGGTTCGATTACAGACGCGGGCCTGGAGCACGTGGCAAAGGCCAAGCACCTTCGAAATCTGCACCTGGTTGGAACCTGGATCACGGGGGAAGGCTTTGCCGCTTTTGACCCCGAGGACCGGATCAGGCAAATCAGCCTTCGGCGATCTGCATTTACCGACGCGGGATTGGAACACATCTCCCGGCTGCACAAGCTGACTTACCTGGGTCTTGCGCAGACGAGGGTCACGGACAAAGGGATTGCTCACCTGAGTGCTCTTGGGGATCTGGAGATTCTGAACCTCTCGAAGACACAAGTTACAGACAACTGCCTGGAAGCCCTGGCTGAAATGAAATCCCTTCGGTCCGTGCATCTTCGGAGCACCCGCGTGACCGCGGAGGGACTGCAGAAGCTTTCCCAACAGCGTCCGGGGATGAGAATCCATCCTGCCCCAGCCAAGCCGTCGGGAGAATAGCCATGTCCACACACCGAACCGACATCGGGAGGAAACGCCCATGACCCGCACCAGCCTGCCCTGTCTGGCCGCTGTCTACCTCATTCTCTGCTGCGCCCCCGCCGGGGCCCAGGAGCCGGAAGACCAACAGGGCCAAACCTTTAACTCTTCGCTCGAGCTGATGGTCTGGCGGACGGACGAGAACAGCTTGAATTGGCTGGTGGTTGTGGGAACCACGCCGGCAGAGGAGCCCCTGGCCGTCCCGGCCGAGGGGACCTGGTTGGCAGAGCCGATCGGCCGGACGACGATGAAGCAGCTCGTCGACGAAGCCAAAGCCAAGAAAATCCCCGGTCTGCAGCTTTCGGGAATCCCCCTCAAGGAGGAGCACCTCCGCGCTGTGGGAGAGTTGTCGAACCTGCAACACCTTCTTCTGGGCCTTTCCGACATCCGCGACAGGGAGCTGGCCCACCTGGCCGGCCTGACGAAGCTTGAGACCCTGCAACTCTCCGATACGCTCGTGACCGATCGCGGACTCCAGCACCTTTCGCAGATGACCGAGCTTCGTACGCTCTTCCTGAGTTGGCTCCGGGTTACCGATGGGGGGCTCAAACACCTCAAGCCCCTCAAGAAGCTCCAAGCCCTCTACCTGGACGGGGCCCCGGTCACCGACAAGGGGGCAGCGCTGCTCAAGGAGTTTGAGCATCTGAAGCAACTGGATCTCAGCGGATCGTACCTGAGCGACGCGGGTTTGGGGACTCTCTCGCAGATGAAGAACCTTCGGAAGCTTTATCTGGTCGACACGCTGGTTACCGACGCCGGGGTCGCTCAGCTCAAGAATCTCAAGGATCCTCGCGACCTGGCCCTTGGAGCGGGGATCACGGATGCCTCGGCCAAGACGCTGGCCTCGATGGAGAGTCTGACCTGGCTGGATCTTTCGGAGACGTCCCTGTCAGCCGAGAGTTTGCCGGTCCTTACCCGTCTGAAGAATCTGGAATACCTGGCCCTGACGGATGTGAACATGCAGCAGGAGGACCTGCGGCACCTGGGGGCTTTTCCAAACCTGCGACACCTGATTCTTTACGATTTCTTCCTCTCGGCTCAACTGGTCCCTGTTCTGGAGAAGATGCCCCAGCTTGAGAGGCTGGACCTTTGGGCGAGATTCAACTACGAAGCACAGGAGCCCGAAACCTTGAATCCGTTGGATGATGCGGACCTTGCCAGGCTGGCAAAGCTCAGGAACCTGCGCAGCTTGAGCCTGACCGATCACTCGTTCACCGACGCCGGGCTCGCCGCGCTGAAGGGCCTGGAGAATCTGGAAGAGTTGTATCTGAGCGACTGCGGCATCAGCGATGAGGGCCTGGCCCACATCGGCAAGCTGAAAGGCCTGCAAACTCTCTGGATCGGCGGGGAGATTACCGACGCGGGCCTGTCTCACCTGGCCGGGCTGGACAAGCTTGTCTTGCTTAACCTTGCCTACACGCAGGTAAGCGACGAGGGCTTGCCCGCCCTTGCTGAACTGGAACGCCTCAATACGCTGGACATCTACGAGACCAACGTGACCCAAAAGGGGCTTGCGCCCCTGGCCCGGTGCAAGGCCTTGCGCTGCATCAACATGTTCGATATGGAGATTACCGACGAGGCCATCGAGGAGTTCCAGCGTAAGAGGCCCCTGGTGGGTGTCTTCACCGAATGGCCCAACTGACCGCGAAGCCCGGGGGGGCGGATCGCTTTGAATGCAAAAAGGGCAAGTGCCGATTGCACGTCGGGCAGGTTGGGGGTAATTTCCGGCATAGAATCCGAATATCCCAACTCACGCGAGGCACCCTATGAATCTCTACATGTTGCGAAACCGCTTTCCCAAGGCGTTCTACTTCCGCTCGACCGAGCAGGTGCAGTATTACGACGGCTACGAGCAATGGGCCCGGGAGTTCGAGGGCCTCTGGGGCGTGCAGGGCAAGGCCCTGGCCGAGGAGAAATCCGACCGCAGTCTTCTGCACGTCCGAGCCTACACGCGTTTCAAGCAGGAACATCCCGAGCAGATGGTGCTGCTGCACTTCAACGGCAACGCGCGCGATCCCGGCTACGACCGGGAGGGTTTCTTCGCCGGGCACTGGCTCTACACCAACGGGGCGACGGTTCTTACCGACGTTCCCGAGGAGCATTACGGGGTGAGCGAGATCGAGGTCAGTGACACGAGCCTCTTCACCCTCTACACCGGGCGGTATTTCGACCGCGGGGAAGACCTGGGTCTCTGCGAACTGGATGAACAGGGAAAACCCGACTGGCACCGAAGCGAGCAGGTGCAACTGGTCGACATCGACCCGGGCAGGGGAACCATCACCATCCGCCGGGGCTGTCACGGCACCGAGCCGATCGGCTTTGCCGGCGGACGGGCGTATGTGGCGCCGCACGTGATCGAGGGTCCCTGGAACGGCCGCCAGAACAACCTGATGTGGTTCTACAACTATTCCACCCACTGCCCTCGCGACGAGAACGGAAAGACCTGCGCCGACGTCCTGGCCGAGTGGATTCACTTCACCTTCGGCCCGCGGGGTCCCCTGGCCAGGTACGACGGGCTGGAGTTCGACGTGCTCTTCAGTTCGCTCTACAACCACCCGTACTACTATCTCCAGGGCATCGAGCCGGGAGGCAACAAGCAGCCCGACTGCGACGGCGACGGCCTGGGCGACATGGGCGTTTTCGATGGCGTGGACAGCTACGGCGTGGGCGTTCTGGAATTCACGCGGGACTTGCGGGAGAAGATGGGCGAAGATCGGCTGATTTTGGCCGACGCGGGTTGGTGGCACGGGCAGCGGTCGTTCGGGATCCTCAACGGCATCGAGAGCGAGGGGCTCCAGATCGACGACGACGGCCACGCCCAGTGGGGCCATCCGCTCAACACACACCTGTATTGGAACGCCCAGGGCGCAAAGCCCTGCCTGAGCTATGTTTTGCTGACCAAGCGACACCCCAAGATGACCGACGGGGCTGTTCGTATTGCTATGGCAGCGGCGGTGATGTCCGGTTCGGGCATCGCCGTGGGGACCCGCGCAGGGGGGGCCACGCGGCTCTTTGGAGGCCCGGCCGGCCAGACCCCCGACGACTGGGACGAACTGGTCCTCGGCGGTCAGTCGGGCCCGGGGTGGCTGGGCGAGCCGCTTGGCCCGGTGGTTCGCCTGGGGATGCAGGCCCCGGAGATTCTTCAGGGCCTGGGCACCCCGCCGACGCAGGCCCTGCTGGAGAAGCTTGAGATCTTCGACGGCAGGGCAGCCATCGAAAACGACTCGCTCCGCATCGACTCGGACGATCCGTCACTTAGCCCGAGGCTGCGACTCAAGGACATCCAGCTGCAAACGCCGGATCTCATGCTCGCCCTGGTCGCCCGGGGCAACCCCATGCCCGGCTATCCCGCCGAGGGCAAACGCCTGATGTTCATCACCGCCATGCGGGACTCCCAGCCCGTCGTGGGAGGTGACGTCCGGTACGGGACGCGTCAGCGCCGACACGCCTACTTTCTGGACGACAAGTTCGTCAACACCTTCTCCTGGGCGGACCTTCCCCTGGGAAAGATCGATCTGGACTTTGAATTCGAGACCGGCCAGACGGTCTGGATCGAGGAAATCCGTCTCTACGCGGCCATCGACGCCTGTTACCGGCTGTTCGAGAACGGCCTGGTGCTGGTCAACCCGGCCAAGAGCCCCTACACCTTCGACCTCGAAACGATCTGCCCGGATCGTCAGTTCCAGCGCATCGTGGGGCGTGAGGGACAATCCCCCGAGCACAACAACGGCCAACTTGTGGAAAAGGAACTGACGCTGGGCCCGAACGATGCGATCTTCCTGGTCGCCCGTCACTGATTCGGCAAGCGGTGCAAGAGAAAGAGCCCCCGACCCAGTCGTACGGCAAAAGGTCGGAGGCCCGGAGTCCTCAATCGGGATTGTGAAGGCTCTCAGCCCTGGTCGGACGGCTCTTGCCGGGGTGGCTGCTTGCTCGCGCTTCTGCGCCGGTTGCTCTGGGGTCGAACGATGTTGTTGATCTCGTCCTGGATCAGTTGCTTGCGGCGCCGGTCGCGGGACTTGATCTCCTCTTCTTCCTGGTCGCCCGTCACTGATTCGGCAAGCGGTGCAAGAGAAAGAGCCCCCGACCCAGTCGTACGGCAAAAGGTCGGAGGCCCGGAGTCCTCAATCGGGATTGTGAAGGCTCTCAGCCCTGGTCGGACGGCTCTTGCCGGGGTGGCTGCTTGCTCGCGCTTCTGCGCCGGTTGCTCTGGGGTCGAACGATGTTGTTGATCTCGTCCTGGATCAGTTGCTTGCGGCGCCGGTCGCGGGACTTGATCTCCTCTTGGATGCTCTCGATTCGTTTCCGGAGCACCTCAAGGGTGTGTTTCCGAATAATCTGGGAAGCATCGAAATGCTCAGCCACCGAGACTTCCAGTTGCTGCTCGATCTTCTCCAGCTCCGGCTGGTCCTTCTGGCGTCGAGCCTGTGCGGCGGCTCTTCGAAGCTGCAGGATTCGCAGCCTCTGATCATACTGGGTGAGCATGGCCTGGCGGACCTCGGCGGGCATGGTTTCATACCGCTGGAGCCAGCGGGATTGCTCGAGGATCAGCCAGTAGTATCTCCGGGGGCTGTTCGCCTTGATTTGCAGAAGCTGCTTGTGCAGGGCAGGCTTCTTGTTTTTGAGGAATTTGAGGACCTGCTGCTCCTTCTCCTCCGAGACCCGATTCCGGGGGCTTCGCTGTTTTGCTTGGCCCTTGTGGGGTTGGGCTTGCTTGTCGGAGGAGTCCTTTTCCTTCTCTTTGCCTTGCGATTGGGCCAGCAGGCTGATGCCGGTAAAGGAAACCACCAGCGTAGCCAATGCGAGGATTCGAATTCTTTTACTCATATGTGTATCTCAGCGTAATGAAGTTTAGATTTCTTCAGGTATATCCTGCACCATTTCGCCCAGGAGTTGCTGCAACTCCCTCTGGGCTTCGAGCAGATGGGTATCCACGTCTTCGATAAGGGGCGCTTGTGGGTCGGCTGGGGCCAGGCTCACCTGGAAGCCCAGTTCATCCACCTGCTGCTGGGTCTCACGAATGAGTTCATCTTCCGGTTCGCCGGCCAGTGCGGCAAGGAGGTCCTCGGCCGAGGGCTCCGGGAGCGTCAGGGCCGAGGGCCCGCGAGTCGGCCCGGTCGGCTCAGGCCCAAGCAGAACCAGTGCGACAACGGCTGCAGCAGCGGCTGCAGCAGCGGCCCCGGCTGCGGCGAGGATCCAGCGGGCAGGCTGTCTGGGCCTGGCCAGGCCGCCCTGCATGCGCCGCCATGCGCGATCCAGGGCCGGCTTGGGCGTGCGAACGTCCAAGCGGTCCTCCAGCAGATCCTCGTCCTGGAGTATCTGATCGAGCAGTCGTCGCTGATCGGCTGAGAGCGAAAGGTCCTCGCCGTCCAGGACGCGTGCGACGCGTTGATAGTCTTCCTGTGAAACGTTCACGTCTGTTTCTCCAAGGTGCTTCGGAGCGTCTTGAGCGCCCGATGCACCTTCGCAAGGGCTGTTCCCAGGGGACAACCCATTTCTTCGGCAATTTCGCGAAAACTCATCTGTCCGAAATGCCGCATCAGGACCATCTGTCGCGAGGTCGGGTCCAGCTTCTCCAGCGCCCGGTGCAACTGACTGTTTTCTTCACTGCGCACCAGGTCGTGGTCGACTTGCCTGCCCCGCTCGTCGGGCACCGACTCACCGATGGATCTTTCATCCGGGCCTGGGCTCCCCGACAGGGAAACCGGCCTGGGCCTGCTGCGAGACCGGCGGATCCGGTCACGAACCAGATTCGCTGCGATCCGGAACAACCAGGGCTCGAAGCGCCCGCGCTCGTCATACTTGCCAAGGCGTTTCACCAGGCGAAGCGAAAGGTCGCTGAGCAGATCTTCAGCCTCATGGTGCTGACCGGTGGCGCGGTAAAAATAGCCGTAAAGTCTGTGTCCGTACATATCCAGCAACTGCCGGAAGGCGTCCGGGTCGCCAAGGCGAGCCCGGGCGATGGCTTGATCCAACGGCTGCTGTTCCATGTGTCAGGCCAAACGAGAAAACACGGGGGTTATTACGCGGAATTTCTCCACGCAGACAAGAAATCGTCCCAATCCGCCGGCCCGCACGGCCTCAGACCAGGTCGCACGCCTCGGGGGGCATCCAGTGAGCGTCCTGGTCTTTCCACTTCACGTTGCACCCGATGGGATTGGTCAGGGCCACCGGAGGTTCCTTGCCTTCCAGCAGGGCATCGAGGGCGTCGGCCAGTTCGTGGGTCGTCTCCTGGCCCGGGTTGCGGGGATTGTCATCCATCCGACCCGTATACCGCAGTTTCCTCTCGGCGTCAAAGACGTAAAAGTGCGGTGTTCGCAGGGCGCCGTAGGCTTTGGCGACCTCCTGGGAGGCGTCCCGGACATACGGGAACTGGAAGCCTTTTTCCTTGGCCCGTTCAACCATGTGATCAAACGAGTCCGTCGGATGATTCTCCTGCTCGTTGGAGTTGATGGCGATCATTTCCACGCCCTTGGGCTGGTACTTCTGGTAGAGCTCATTCATGCGGTCCTCGCTGCCGATTACGAAGGGGCAGTGGTTGCAGCTGAAGACGACGATCAGCAGCTTGGCCTGGTCGAAATCCGACAGGCTCCATGTCTTGCCGTCCACGCCGGGCAGGGAGAAATCCGGGGCCTTGTGGCCCAGTTCGAGCGTAAATGCCATGTCCATACCTTTCTGTTTTCAGGGCAAACGGGTTGCAAAGTTTCATGTTATTATAGGCAAAGAGGATCCGCCCGGATCCGCTGAGGAGCCGGTTGCGTTGTAAGGCTTTGGATGTTACGAGTGGGTGATGC
>CAZOVB010000003.1:0-205791 GCA_964583095.1 uncultured Planctomycetaceae bacterium | reverse complement strand
CTTGCATCGAGGGTGTTTTTTCCACTGGAAACGCTTGCACTTTCTTTGCGGTAAATGTAGAAGAGGCCTTGCATATAAGGAACGACAGGAATATGGTCGATCTGTAACTTGTACAGTTTCCATCCCTTTTCGCTTTAGACAAGGAGCCTCTTTCGTGGCAACCATTCAACAGAAGATTCAGGAACTTGAAGACCAGAAGTCCAAGCTCGACGAGAAGATCAATGCGCTCAAGACCGCCCAGGAGATCATGGGCAAGAGCGGCCCGGAACGCAGGAGCCAGAGCAAGAAGGCTTCCAAGGCCCGAGGCCTCAAGGCCAAGGGTCGCAAGAGCCGAAAAGGGTCGCGCAGCCAGCGGCGCGATGCGGCAGCAAAGGAATCCGACAAGAAGCAGATCGTCGATGCCGTTGGTTCGGGTGCCTCAAACGGCAAGCGGATCAGCCAGATCGCCAAGACGGTGGGCAGAAAGTCCGACGCTACCCTGCGTAACGACATTCGCGAACTGCTCGATGCCAAGAAGATCAAAAAGCAGGGCGAAAGAGCCAAGACCGTCTACTTCAAGTAATGCCGGTTGCAGTATTCATCCAGGCGGGCAGGTGCGCTGATTGTGCCCCTGCCCGTCTGTGTTGATGTCTATTCGGGCGGGGGGAGATTTCACTTCTGCCCAGTCGATAGGATACCGGTGCGAACGCCGTTGGCCGGATTGTCCGAAGCAGCCGGCCTGCTCAGCAGTTCATACGATCTTGCTTCCGCTTTACCCGCAAACGGAGACGCTTCATGCAGAGACTGGAAACCAACCCGCTTCTGGGACCCGAACACTGCAAACCCACCCGCGATGATCTTGTCGTGCTCTGCACGCTGAACCCGGCCGCGGTCAAGATCGGCGGAGAAACGCTGCTGTTGGTTCGCGTCGGGGAACAGCCCATCCCGGATGACAACTACGTAGTCTACATGCGATACGACTGTAAAAAGGAACAGACCGTCGTGGAGCATATCAGCAAGACCGATCCGGACCTGGACGCCACCGATCCCCGCGGATACTTCTACCGGGGCAAGATGCTTCTGACGAGCCTGTCCCACCTTCGGCTGGCCCGTTCGACCGATGGCAAGCACTTCACCTTCGACGACCTTCCCGCGATCTTCCCGGCCACACCGTACGAGGCGTTCGGCTGTGAGGACCCGCGAATTACGAAGATCGAAGGCAGATACTACATCACCTACACGGCCGTGTCCGATCGCGGCGTGACGGTGGCGATGGCCGGCACGACCGACTTTCGGAAATTCCAGCGTCATTCGGTGATCTTCCCGCCGTACCAGAAGGACGTCTGCATTTTCCCCGAGAAGGTCAACGACATGTACGTCTGCCGCCATCGACCCTACATGAATGAATTCAACGATGCCTGCATCTGGACGGCGTATTCGCCCGACCTGCTCTGTTGGGGGCTGCACGAGATGACCCTCCAGCCGCGGCGCGGAACCTGGGAGGGCGGGCGCGTGGGGGGCGGAGCGCCGCCGATCAAGACCGACTCGGGCTGGCTGGAAATCTACCACGCCGCCGACGCCAGCGGACGCTACCACCTCGGCTCGATGCTCAGCGATCTCGAGCAGCCTCAGCGGGTGATCCATCGAGGCTCCCGCCCCGTCCTCGAGCCGGAAGCGGACTACGAACTCTCCGGCGTCTACGCCAACTGCGTCTTCTCCAACGGCCTGGTTGTGGAAGACGACGGGACGATGACCCTCTATTACGGCGCTGCCGATCGTATCTGTGCCGGGGCCGTTACGAGCGTCGACGAAATGGTCCAGGCGGCCAGGAGCTGACAGCACGCTTCGAGAGCCGCTCAGGCTGCACTGCGCCGTTTCCCGGCAGCGCATCTTGCCGGACCCGGGGGGCGCGTATACACTGGCGTTCGGAGAACCGATGCAGCCGATCCGCGTGTGCCATCTGATTACCGAGCTCGCCCCGGCCGGGGCAGAGCGATGCGTCTATGAACTCGCGCGACGCATGGATCCGGAGAAGGTTCAGGTGGAAGTCGCCGCCCTTCGCGGCGGACAGGTGGCAAACTGGCTGGAGCAGGAAGGTATTCCGGTCCACCTGGTGAATATGCGGGGCAAGTGGGATCTGCTCAAGCTCTGGAAACTCTCGGGCCTGCTTCGGCCTCGACGGTTCGACCTGCTCCATACCCACCTGTTTCATGGAGACCTGGCCGGAAGACCCGCACGGGCCATGGCCGGGATCCCCCACCTGGTGCACACGCTTCATGTGGCCGAGGGGCGCTTTCGGCCATGGCAGTTCGCCTATGCCAGGATGTTCTCCGACCAGGCCGACCGGATCGTCTGCGTCTCCCGGGCGGTAAAGGAGTTTCATGCCCGTCGCAGCGGGATTCCGGCCGGTCACTATGAGGTCATCCCCAATGGCATCGACCCCGATGCCTATGCCCGCGACGTCTCGGCCCGGCAGAAGCTTCGCCGCCAGTGGGGGATCGGCCCGGAAGATGTTCTGCTGACGCATGTGGGCAGGCTCGACCAGCAGAAGGGAATCGACATATTGCTCGGGGCGCTGAGCCATCTGGCCTCGAGGGGCAAGGGCGCGAAGATTGTCCTGGCCGGCAGCGGGCCCCTGGAGCCCATGGTACGCAACTACATTTCCCATGGGGAAGGGGGCCGGCTTTGCAGGTCCCTGGGATTCGTGCAGGATGTGCGATCGGTTTTTTCCGCGGCGGACATCGCTGTCATGCCCAGCCGGTATGAAGGATTGCCCTTGACGGCCCTGGAGGCGATGGCGGCTGGGCTGGCTGTAATCGGCACCGATGTGGCAGGCTTGAGTGAAGCCCTCGTCGATGGGGGCACGGGTCTGCTTGTCGAGTCGGAAGATTCCATCGCCCTGGCCGAGGCGATCAGTGACCTTCAGGCCAATTCCCAGGCCCGCCGGCGGATGGGCCAGGCCGGGATGGAACGGGTCCGGACGCTTTTTCATATAGATACCAATGTAGCCCGGCACGAGCAGTTGTACCAGGCGGTGTGCGGAAGGGATGGCGGGGGCGGGGCGTTTGGTCTGTGTTAGGACTCTGGGAAGGTTTTCCGGATTTTATGGTTTTGAAAATCGTTTTTTTTGTTGCCAAGTCTCCCTGACAGTGCCTATATTTCCCTACGTGTCCCAGGCATTGGTGAAAGGGCCCCAAGCGTGCCACTCTTTGTTGGCGAGTTCGAGCAGTCGATTGACAGCAAGCATCGTCTTTCGATTGCATCGGCACTGCGTGAGGGAGCCGAGGACCGGGATGGTTCGAACTTCTACCTGGTTCTGGGAGACAGCGGAAATCTTTGGTTGTATCCGGACAGATATTACGCCCGGCTGCTTTCCAAGATGAAGCGCTCGAAGTTGCCGGTAAAGCAGTCGCGAGGGATCGCGATGCTCTTCGCCTTTGCCCGCGTGGTGAAGCCGGACGCCCAGGGACGGGTGGTCCTGCCGGATGCTTCGATGAAGCGGGCGGCCTGTCCTGATGAGGTGACCCTGGTAGGCCAGGGCGACCACATCGAGATCTGGCCCACGGATGAATGGCGAAAACTCACGGAAGAGGCAATGCCGTCCTACTGCGAGATGTTGGCGGAGGCGGCGGACCGGTTGGACATGGATGACGATGAACCGGTTGAATAGGCCCAGGCCGATCGGGTGCGAGACAAGGATGGCTCGTCCCGTCGGCGGAAAATCAGAGGTTCGGGTGCGAAAGGAATCGTAATGCTCATCCCAGCAGGCGCGACAGGGAGTTTCAGGAAGGGACAGGGACGTCCCCCCCGAAGCCACCCGACCCTGCCAGGCGCGACGGCGAGTTCATCCTTCGATGGACGACGGCAGCGCCCCAAGGAGTTGGCACTACGCCCGCCTGGCCCCAGGCGGCTGTGGGATGAGCACACCCGAATGTTTGATCTTTCGCCCAAAGGCCAAGACCACGTCGCGGCCCCCTAGGAGCAAAGGAATGCCCATGGGCCGCGATCCGGGCCACCTGCCCGTCCTGCTGGAGACGGTGATCGACCTGCTCCAGCCGGCCGGGAGGCAGTTGCTGGTGGACTGCACCGTCGGCTTGGGCGGGCACGCGGAGGCGTTGCTCGACCAGGCTGGGCAGCAGGCTCACCTGCTGGGAATCGACATGGACCGCCGCAATCTGCTCCGGGCGAAGGATCGCCTGGAGCGATTCGGGCGGCGCGTGCGACTCTTCGAGGCGAACTTCGCCGACATTTCCGAGGTGCTGGACCAGGCGGGCAGGCAGAAGGCGGACCTGGTTCTGGCCGATCTGGGTGTCTGCTCGGTTCAGTTGGACGACCCGGAAAGAGGGCTGAGCTTTCAGCAGGCAGGCCCGCTGGACATGCGACTGGATCAGACCCTCGAGACCACCGCGGCCGATCTGGTAGCCGACATGGACCAGGAAGCACTGGCCAATCTGATATTCGAATACGGACAGGAACGCTACAGCCGACGCATCGCAAGAGCGATTGTGGCGGCCCGGAAGCAAGAGCCCATCCGGACAACCACCCGCCTGGCCCGGATCGTCACAAAGGCCGTCCCCGGCCAGGCGCGGAGAAGTCGGCGGGGCGTCCACCCGGCCACGCGAACCTTCCAGGCCTTGCGGATCGCCGTTAACAACGAACTGGCCAGCCTGGACAGATTGCTGGCTTCGCTGGGCAGATGCCTGGGCCCCGGAGGCCGGGCCGGAATCATCAGCTTCCATTCGCTGGAGGATGGCCGGGTCAAACGGGCCTTTGCACGGATGGAAGAGGCATCGTTGGGCAGACGTATTACGCGGAAGTGTGTAACGGCCGGCGAAAACGAAACAGAGGCCAACCCGCGAAGTCGCTCGGCAAAGCTGCGCGTCTTCGAGATGGCCCGGCAGGCAGCTTTGGGCAATGAATGAGGAATGCGGCATTTTTAAGAGGGAGCATGGAAGATGACAAAGGAATCGCGGATTGGACTTCTGGTTGGATTGGTCTTCATCTTCGCCTTCGGCCTGATGCTCAGCGAACTGACCGGCAGCGGCCAGGACCCGATCACCGCCTCGGTGACCTGTGAAGAGCCCGGTTCCGATCCGGGTCAAGGCGCTCAGAGCCTCCCTGCCCAGGTCGGGTGGAGGCCCCCTACGCCGGCCCAGCGCGTTCGCAGCCAGAGACAGTCGCAGACGCCCCGCCAACCGGAGACGCGACAGAACCGGCGACCCCCGGCCGAGCAGATCGCGATTCATCGCATCGTGACCGGCGATACGCTCATCGGCCTGGCGCGGAAGTATTACGGCCCGGGCAGCGACGAGCTCTACCAGCGGATCTACGAGGCCAACAGGCAGATTATCACCGACCCCAACAGCCTGCCGGTGGGCAAGGAGATTCGTATCCCTCCCAGGCCGGAAGGTTCGCCGGAACCCGCAACCCGGCAGGGCCCCCGGCAGCAAAGCCAATACATCGAATACACGGTCGTGGAGGGTGACAATCTCACGCGTATCGCCCGCAAAGTCCTCGGCGACGACACCCGACAGACCGTCCAGAGAATCTACGAAGCGAACATCGACCGTTTGCCCAGCCCCGACCGGTTGGTCATCGGAACCAGGCTCCGCATCCCGCGGTAGCTGCCGCATCGGAAAACGACCATGAGACTGATCCTGCTGATTGTCGCCCTGGCTGGAATCGCCCTGGGGCTCGTGCATCTGCGGCGAAGTGAAATCGCCGTCCGGCACGAGATCCAGCAGGTGGAAATTCAGCGCATTCAACTGCGCCGCGAGACGGCCGGGCAGGAAGTTCGGATCGGGCACCTGCTCGCGCCGGAGTCTCTCCGCCGGCGCGTGGCTCGCCTCAAGAGGCAAACCCCCGACCGCGACCACCGCGTGGCTCTGCGACGGGGACCGGTAAGAAGCCAGGACTGACTCTTCGGACATCCTTTCCATTGGAGTACATAACAACATGCAAGGCCGCATTGGGCGATGGCGAGTTGAGCTGGTATTCGGCCTGCTCATCCTTTCCCTGGCGGGCCTGACGGTTCGCCTCGTCCTTCTGATGCGCGATCATCGAGGCCGCGCCTTGCAGGTATCGTCTCGACAGCAACGGATGGTCATTCCCCTTCCCGCCGCGGCCGGCAATATCCGCGCCTGCGGAGCGGGCAGTTATGCCCTCCTGGCCGGCAGCCGAGAGGCACCGTTGTGTTTCGCCGATCCGGCCCTGGCCGATCTGTCCCGATGGAGCGAGGACTGTCTCCGCCTGGCCCAGGTGCTGGGCAGGAATCTTTCTGCCGGCGACCGCGACCTGCTTCGATGGAAACTCTTTCGTCAGATCGCCGATCGCAAGGCCAACGGTCGCCGCTACGTGGTCCTCCAGCGGGACCTTGACCAGGAGCAGGTTCGGGAAATCCGCGAGCTGGACCTTCCCGGCGTGCGCATCAGTCACGAGTGGAAACGCGAATATCCCTGTCGGTCCCTGGCCGGGACGGTCGTGGGCTTTCGGATGAAGGATGGCCGGGCCGGCGGAGGCATCGAACTGCAGTTCAACGACCTCCTCAAAGCCTCCCCGGGCAAGCGCGTCATGATCGCCGACGTGGCCCGCAGACCGATCTGGCCCCTGCCGGGAGAGTCTTCCCATCCCGTCGACGGCGGGACCGTCTACCTGTGCCTCGATCTGAACATCCAGCGATTTCTGGCCGAGCAGCTCGAATCCTCCGTCCGCGAATACCGGGCCCAGTGGGGTGCGGGGGTGGTGATGAATGTCCGGACCGGGGAGATTCTCGCGATGGCCTCGGCTCCGACATTCGATCCCAACCGGTATTGGCAGGCGGACGCCGAAGCCCGGACCAATCGGGCGATCGTATGCCCGTTCGAACCGGGCAGCGTTCTCAAACCGCTTTACGCAGCCGTTGCCGTCGAGGAGGGCGTGGTCGGCTGGAATACGATGATCGATGCCGAGGGGGGCACGTACATCGTCCGGGGCGGGGGGAAGATCGGCGATCACGGCAAGGACTGGGACCAACTGAGCCTCCGCGACGGGGTGATCCGTTCGAGCAATATCGTCATGGCCAAGCTGGGCGAAAGGCTTGGCAACGATCGACTATACGCCTGGGCCCGGCGGATGGGGTTCGGCGAGAAAACCGGTGTGACCCTTCCAGCCGAGAGTGGGGGGATCCTGCGGCCCCTGGAGCGATGGGATGGCTACAGCCTCCGCCGCGTTCCGTTTGGCCAGGAGATCTCGGTTACGTCGCTTCAGTTGATCCGCGCCTTCGCCGCCCTGGCCAACGGAGGCGTCCTGCTCGAGCCGCGCCTGGTGCACCACATGGTCGACAGCCGGGGCCGGCGCGTGGAGATCCGACCCTCGCCGGGCAAGCGGATCTTCTCGCCGGAGGTCTGCCGCGAGGCCCTGCTGGCCATGCAGGGCGTGGTGGAAGACGAAGAGGGGACCGGGCGCCGGGCACGCATGGAGCAGTGGACGTGTTTCGGCAAGACCGGTACCGCCCAGGTTCCCAACCGGCACGGGTACAACAACGAGGATTACGTGGGCAGTTTCATTGGGGGCGCTCCGGTGGAGCGTCCGGCGGTGATCTGCCTGATTTCGATTTACAAGCCGGATCACCAAATCGGTTACTATGGCGGGCTGGTGGCAGCCCCGTATGTCCGGCGGGTCCTGGAGCAGACGCTGGGGTATCTCCAGATTCGCCCCGACAAGACCCAGGCCGTCGCCGCGAGTCCGTGATCCGGCACTGCGACGATTCAAGCGCAGGCAAGGCCCTGCGCAACGGTTTTACCCAGCGTTGGTCCGGGCTCTCTTTGCCTGAAGTAAGGCGAATGACCCCGGACGGCGAGAACAACCCTGACCAGGTGGAACGTTGAGACGATGCGACTATCGGCCCTTCTGACCGACGCCCGAGTGGATGCCCGGGAGGTTACCGGGCCCGACCCGGAAGTAGGCGGGGTCTGCATCGATTCACGCACGTGCCGGTCGGGCTCGTGTTTTGTGGCCATGAAAGGCGCCCTCGCCGATGGCCACGACTACATAGATGACGCCGTGAAGCGCGGCGCCTCGGCGGTGGTGGCCGAGAAGACCCCCCCCTCCTGCCAGGCTGCGGTGGTGGTCGTTGCCAACAGTCGAATCGCCGCGGGGCGCCTGGCCCAGGCGGCAGGCGGCTGGCCGGGGCGAGACATGGCCTGCCTGGCCGTGACGGGAACCAACGGCAAGACGACCGTCGCCCACATGCTCCGGGCCATGCTCGCCGCCGACGGAAAGCGCCCCGGGTTGCTTGGTACCATCGGCTACGATACCGGGACGCGCAGGCTCTCGGCCTCGGCTACCACGCCGGACCCCGTTCAATTGGCCTCGCTGATGGCTGAAATGGTCGAGGCCAAGCGCACCCACCTGGTGATGGAAGTCTCCTCCCACGCCCTGGACCAGGATCGCACGGCCGGGCTGGAATTCTCGGTGGGGATTTTCACCAATCTCACCGGGGATCATCTGGATTACCATAAGACCATGGACGCCTACCGCCAGGCCAAGGGGAAGCTTTTTGCTCAGTTGGATCCTCAAGCCACGGCGGTGATCAATGGCGATGATCCGGCCGGAGAATGGATGCAGAGCGTCACCTCGGCCCGGGTTGTGCGTTACAGTCTCAAGAGCCCCGCGGACTATTCGGCGCGGATTCGCCGGGCCGGCCCGGAAGGCACGTGCTTCGACCTGTTGCATCCGGGGGGGAAGGTGGAAGTCCGGATGCCGCTGATCGGCCGGCACAATGTCCGAAACGCGCTGGCAGCTTCCGCCGCGGCCCAGGCTGTGGGCGTGGAGATCTCGACCATCCGCCACGTGCTTCAGGAGATGCCCTTTGTGGCCGGGAGGCTCCAGCGGGTCGGGCCCCCGGGGCCTTTCCATGTGTTTGTGGATTATGCCCACACCGACGACGCATTGCAGAATGTCCTGGAATCGCTTCGCCCCCTGGCCAGGGGGCGACTGATAGTCGTTTTCGGCTGCGGAGGCCGGCGAGACCGAAGCAAGCGACCCCGGATGGCGGCCGTGGCAGAGAAATTTGCCGATGCCATCCTGCTTACCAACGACAACCCCCGCGGAGAGTCGCCCGAGGCGATTATCGAGGAGGTGCTGACCGGCTTCACTCCCCGCGCCCGGCAGAGCGTGGAGGTCCAGCCGGACCGTCGCCGGGCCATCGGCCATGCCATTGCCCAGGCCCGCAAGGGCGATATCGTTCTCATCGCCGGCAAGGGCCACGAAAACTACCAGATCATCGGCGACAAGACGCTGCCATTCGATGACGCCGATGAAGCCCGGCAGGCCCTGTCGGGTCTGACCTCGAACCGAAAGGATTCGCCCCAAGGCGGGCAGGAAATATGAAGCAACTGCGTGTAGAGGAAGTTCGATCCATCGCTCTGGGCTGGCGCCTCTCCCGGGGCATGGACACCATGGTCACCGGGGTGAGCACCGATACCCGAACCGCCCGGCCCGGGGACGCGTTCATCGCCATTTCGGGGCCGAGGTTCGACGGGCACGACTATCTTGCCCAGGCTGCCGAGGCCGGCTGCGTCCTGGCCATCGTCCAGCGAGAGACCGCCATCGATCCCGAACTGGCAGAGCGGTTCCCCGGAGGGGTCATCGGCGTGGCAGACACCGTCCGCGCACTGGCCGACATCGCCGAGCACCAGCGCAAGTCGCTCTCGGCCACCATCGTGGCCGTCACCGGCTCCAACGGCAAGACCACCGTCAAGAACATGCTTCACTGCATCCTGAGCCGCAAGCTCCAGGGCAAGTGCAGTCCCAAGAGTTTCAACAACGAGATCGGCGTCCCACTGACCCTGCTGGATACCGACGGGGCCGAGGACTACGTGGTATGCGAACTGGGCTCCAATGCCCCGGGGGAAATTGCCAACCTGTCCCGGATCGCCAGTCCCGACGTGGCTGTGATCACCGGGATCAGCCCCGCCCACCTCGAGAAGCTGGGCAACCTTCAGCGCGTCGCCAGCGAGAAGGCTTCGGTGCTCGGCTCGCTCAAGCCACGCGGGCTGGGTATCATCAACGGTGACAACGAACTGCTCCAGCGAAGCGCCCTGGCCTATGAGAGACGGGTGGTGACCTTCGGCCGGAGCGAAAAAAGCCAGTTGCGCCTGACCGACTACGAGCCCAAAGGCCTGGAGGGGGGCGTCTATGAACTCAATGGCCGCCTGCGAGCCTTCCTGCCCCTGCCCGGAATGCACAATGCTCTCAACGCCCTGGCCGCCATCGGGGCCGCCCAACGGTTCGGTTTTTCCCAGGACGAGGCGGCCAAGACCCTCGAAACCTTCACCGGCGCCCGGATGCGACTGGAATCTCAGCAGGTGGGAAAGCTCCTGCTGATCAACGACGCCTACAACGCCAACCCCGCCAGTTGCGAAGCGGCCGGGAAGGTCCTGGAGCAACTTACCTCCGCCGGAAGGCGGGTCATGATTGTCGGGGACATGCTGGAACTCGGTGCCGAATCGTCCACGCTTCACCAGGAACTGGGCCAGGCTCTGGCCCGCATGCACATCGATCTGGTCGTGGGCGTAGGCGAGCTGGGCTCGCAGGTTGCCAAGGCGGCCGAGCAGGCCGGCACCAGTGCCCAGAGCTTTCCGGATACCCCGGCGGCCTGTGAGGGCATCGTCCCCCTGCTGGCCGAAGAAGACGCGGTGCTTCTCAAGGCCTCGCGCCGGATGGGGCTGGAGAAACTCATCGAGCCGATTCGCAGCGCCTTTGCCCCCGAAATCCCCAGCGACAACCCCTAGGAGCCGTCTTGGTCTACCTGCTTTACGAAAGCCTGATTCTTCGGATCGTCGGGGCGGCGGTCGTCAGTTTCCTGCTGGTGATCTTCATGGGCCCTTCGACCATCCGTTTCCTGCTGCGCTGCAAGCTGGGCGACAGGCCGGAATTCGACCACGCGGACCTGAACGAACTGACCCGCCACAAGTCCGACACCCCAACGATGGGGGGGATCCTCATCGTGGCCTCCATTTTCATCTGCGTGCTGCTCTTTGCCAATCTCCGCAACGGCTACGTGCGCAACTCCCTGATGGCCCTGGTCTGGCTGGGAGGGCTCGGGGCCGTCGACGACTGGTTCAAGCTCCGCCAGGCCTCGGGAAAGTCCTCCCGCGACGGGCTGCGGTCGTGGCAGAAGCTGCTGTTCCAGATCGGCCTGGCGGTCCTGCTGGCCGTGGCGATGTACCTTTACGGCAGCCAGAGCTACACCTACTCCGAAAAGGGCATTGAGAATCCGCCCCATCAGCTCTATCTGCCCTTTCGGGCCGAGCCGCTGGCCCTGCCGCTGCTGCTCTACGTCCTGGTGGTCGTGTTCACCATGGTCGGGGCGAGCAACGGGGTGAACCTGACCGACGGGATGGACGGTCTGGCCGCGGGATGCGTGATGATCAGTGCCGGGGTGCTGTTGCTGCTTTCCTGGATTTCCGGCGTTTCCACCTGGGCGAGGCTCTTCCACATGCCCTGGGTGTACGGCTCGGAGGAGATGACGATTCTCTGCGCCTCGATCCTCGGCTCGTGCATGGGCTTCCTGTGGTACAATGCCCATCCGGCGCAGGTGTTCATGGGCGATACCGGCTCGTTGCCGCTGGGGGGGTTGCTGGGGTATACCGCGGTGGTCATCCGCAACGAGGTGCTGCTGGTACTCATCGGCGGCGTGTTCGTGATGGAAGTGGTCAGCGTCATCCTACAGGTGGGCTATTACAAGATGACCAAGGGCCCCGGCGGCATCGAGGGCAAACGCCTCTTCCGCGTGGCGCCGCTGCATCATCACTTCCACCTGGGCGGCTGGGCAGAGCCCAAAGTCGTCGTGCGGTTCTGGCTGATGGGAATCATCTTCGCCGCGCTGTCGCTGGCGACCCTGAAACTCCGATAAAACTTCAAGTACGATATCGAGAAAGCGTCCATGGTCCGCAAGGACAGATCCAACCTGGATTCCAACACCCCGGCCCGGCCCGAGGCCTCGGGAAGAACGCTGCTGATCAGCAGCGCCGCCCTGCTGGCCCTGGGGGTGGTGATGGTCCACAGTGCCATGGCATCGGTGGCCAGGCCTGGCCCGTGGTATGCGCGGGTCGATATCCGCCACACCCTCTTTGCGGCGGCCTCGCTGATGCTCCTGCTGGTGCTCTGGCGGATGGACTACCGCGTTCTCGATACCGGCAGGAAGTTTCCCTACCTGGCCGCCACACTGCTGGGGATTTCCCTTATCGCCGGGGTCCTGGTTTTCATTCCGCCCATCGGCTTTGCCAAGGGAGGCCAGTACCGGTGGATCCGCCTGGGCCCGCCGAAGTATTCCATCGGGCTCCAGCCCTCCGAGCTGATCAAGCTCTCGATGATCGCGTTCCTGGCGGCCTGGCTGACGCGCCCGGAGCGGGAGATCAAATCCTTCCAAAAGACCTTCCTGCCGGCGATGGGGTTGATCCTCGTCGCGGTGGGCCTGGTGGTCACGCAGGACTTTGGAACGGCCTTTTTGATCGGCGTATCGTCGATGATGGTGCTCCTGCTGGCCGGCGTGCCGGTGGTCTATCTCCTGACGCCGCTGCCCCTGGTGGCCGCGGGGCTCTTTGCAATGAGATGGCTCTGGCCGGGTCAGTGGCAGATGCGGATGTCCCGGATCACCGCGATGATCGACCCGTGGTCACCGAGTAACCCCAGCGCCTTCCAGGCGCGACAGTCGCTGATGGCCATTCTCAACGGGGGGTGGTTCGGGCGCGGCCCGGGCAATGGCCTGCGAAAGCTCGGCTACCTGCCCGAGGACAGCACCGACTTCATCTTCGCCGTCTACTGCGAGGAATGGGGCTTCGCCGGCGCAATGCTCCTGGTGGGGTTGATGGTCCTGTGGATCTGGTGCGCCCGGCGCGTGGCCCTGCGGGCGGCCGATCGGTTCGGGCAGGTCCTGGCCGCGTCGCTGGGTTTTGCCATCGCGCTTCAGATGGTCCTTCACGTGGCGGTGGACCTGGTGGCTGCACCGCCTACGGGCATGGGCCTGCCCTTTGTCTCGGCGGGGGGCACGGCGCTGATAATCCTCTCGGCTGCTACCGCGGGCATCGTCTCGGTGGCCGTGCACGGGCAGGTCGAAGCCCGGCAAAGCCCCTTGCAACGCAAGGCCAAAGGCTCGACCCGGCCCAGGCCGGCGGGGGCACAGTAGAGCGATGAGTTCCACTCCCCCGACGTACATTTTTGCAGGAGGCGGAACCGGAGGACACCTGTGCCCGGGCATTGCGGTGGCCGACAGCTTGCTCAAAAGGCAACCCGAGGCACAGATCGTCTTTGCCTGTTCGCAGCGCACGATCGATCGACTGCTTCTGGACGGCCTGGAATACGCTCTGGTCCCCCAGGCGGTTCTACCTCTGCCCCGTTCCATCCTGGGCTGGGGACGCTTCCTGCGCTGCTGGCGACAGAGCCGCAGGCAAGCACGCGACATGATCTGCGACCTGAAGCCCGAGGCCGTGCTCGGGCTGGGAGGCTTCGCAGCCGGGCCCATGGTTCGAGAGGCTTCGGCCCGGAAGGTCCGCTGTGCTCTGCTGAACCCCGACGCTGTCCCCGGCAAAGCCAACCGCTACCTTTCTACCCGGGCCGACCTGATCTTCACCCAGTTCGCTGAGTCGATTGCCTGTTTCCCCGCCCAGGTTCAGCCCCGGGTCCGCCGGGTGGGCTGCCCGGTGCGGATGGGGCCCGATACCGACCGGCAGCAGGCCTGTGAGCATTTCGGGCTCGATACATCCCGCAGGACGTTGCTGGTGCTGGGCGGCTCGCTGGGAGCGGCCAACATCAACCGCGCCCTGCAGGAGCTCGGCGATGAACTCCAGGCCCGCGCGGAGAGCTGGCAGGTGCTGCATCTTTCGGGCAGAGAGCAGCCGCCCCTCTCTGCCGGCAGACTCCACGTGAGAGGCATGGAGTTCTGCCAGAGGATGGATCTGGCCCTGGCGGCGGCGGATCTGGCCATCTGCCGGGGCGGGGCCAGCAGCCTGGCCGAGCTGACCGCAACGGGAACCCCTGCGATTATCCTGCCCTACCCGTACCATCGCGATGAGCATCAGAAGCACAACGCCGAGGCCCTGGCTGCCTGGGGCTCGGCGGTGGTCTGCGAAGACAAGAAGGACCCCGCCTCCACGGCCCAGCTTTTGGGCAGGCACCTGCTCAAGATCCTGGACGATCCGTCGCTTCTGGCCCGGATGACCCTGGACGCCCGGCGACAGAGCCGGGACAACGCTGCCCAGGCGGTAGCCCGCTGGCTGGTCGAGGACAGCGTTGCCCAGGACAGGCAGAAACAGGAAATGGCATCCGGGGGGAGGCGAAGGTGAAGATCCTTCCGGTGAATCTTCGATAACAAAAGCAGGGACTCCCGCCGACTGGGGCATTTCGGGCCCAGCCGCGCCAGAACCTGGAATGAAGGACGTGATGAACTCAGCTGCCCACAAGAAGGTTCAGCCGACCCCGCCCGGCGGTGCGTTCGCCTCCAGCGACGTGCACCTGATCGGCGTGGGGGGCTCGGGCATGCAGGCCCTTGCCAAGATGCTCCTCCAGCGCGGAGCCCGCGTGAGCGGTTCGGATATGAAGGAATCTGTCGCGACGGCCCAGTTGCAGGCCCGGGGGGCCGAGATCCTCATCGGGCAGAACCCGGAGAACCTCTCGGAAAAATGCGACCTGGTGGTGTACTCCGCGGCCATTCACGAGCAGAACCCCGAACTGGTCGCCGCGCGCGAGCGCGGGATCGAGACGATCAAGTACAGCCAGATGCTCGGCAGGTTGATGCAGGGGCGCCTGGGAATCGCGGTGGCCGGCACGCACGGCAAGAGCACCACGACGGCCATGGTCGCCTACGGCCTCTCTCAGGCGGGGGTGGACCCCAGCTACGTTGTCGGGGCGACGGTGGAGCAACTGGGCGGGCCCAGCGGCGTGGGGGCCGGCGAGCACTTCGTGGCCGAGGCGTGCGAATTCGACCGCAGTTTCCTGCATCTGCGTCCCCGCCTGGCAGCGGTGCTGAACCTGGAAGAGGACCACCTGGACTGCTATCAGGACCTGGATGCGATTATCGAGGCGTTCCGCGCGTTCGTCTCCCAGGTGGATCCCGAAGGAGCCCTGGTGGTCAACGGGGAGGACCGCAGCGCGATGGCGGCTGCGGGGGCCTCCCGGTGCAGCGTGCAGACGTTCGGGCTTTCCGACCCCTGTCGGTGGCGTGCGACGGATCTGAAGATGGACCGGGGCCGATGCCGGATGCAGGTGGAACTGGCCGGCGAGCCGTTCTGCCGCGTATCGAGCCGGCTGCCCGGTCTGCACAACGCTTACAACACGCTGGCGGCAGCGGCGATTCTGCACCTTTCGGGGATCGAGCCGGACGTTATAGGCCGGGCGCTGTCGAGCTTTACCGGTACGCGCCGGAGGGCGAGCTTCAAGGGCCAGGTCGCGGGTGTCACCGTCGTGGATGACTACGCCCACCATCCCACGGAGATCCAGACGACCTTGCGAGCCCTGTGGGACTTCTATCAGCCCGAAAGGTTGATCTGCGTTTTCCAGCCTCATCAGCACAGCAGAACGAGGTTCCTGCTGAAGGATTTCTCGCGAAGCTTCGCCGCAGCCGACCAGGTCATCCTGCCCGACATCTATTTTGTACGGGACAGCGACCGGGAGAAGGAGTACATTTCATCAGAGGATCTGGTCAGCCAGATCCGCCTGCACGGGGGGTTGGCAACGTACTGCAAGACGTTCGAGGAAATCCTGCAGCGCCTCTTGGCTCATTGCCGGGAAGGAGACCTGGTGGTGACCATGGGCGCCGGAAACATATGGGAAGTAGCAGATGAGCTTGTTCTCGGGCTTGGAAGAGATCGTCAAGACGGATGAGCCTTTAGCGCCGCTGACCTGGTTCGGCATCGGCGGTCCGGCAAGGTACCTTGTGCATCCTCGCAGTGTCGAGGAGCTCCAGGAGGTCCTGCGCCGCTGCCGGGAAAACGAGATCCCTCTCTATGTGATGGGGGGCGGGGCCAACCTGCTCATCGACGATGCGGGCATCAAGGGTGCGGTCATCCGCCTGACCGAGGGCGGTTTCCAGCAGCAGGGCGTCGAGAGGGAAATCTACTCGGCCGGGGCGGGCTGCGACATGGGTAAGCTCGTGCTGCACTGCGTCCGAAGCGGCTACAGTGGCCTGGAGTGCCTCACGGGTATCCCGGGCACCGTGGGAGGCTGCGTGCGGATGAACGCCGGCGGGGCCTTTGGCGATATCGGCAACGTCGTCGAGTCCGTCGATGTAATGACCGACACCGGCGAGGTCTTCACCCGCTATCACGACGACCTGGCTTTTGCCTACCGATCCACCAACATCACCAGCCGGTTCATTCTTTCGGCCCGGTTCCGCCTCCGCCAGGAAGACCCCCACCAGATCCTCAAGCAGGTCAAACAGATCTGGATCTACAAGAAGAACACCCAGCCGCTGGGCAATGGAAACGCCGGCTGCATCTTCAAGAACCCCCGGGGCATTTCCGCCGGGGCGCTGATCGACCGGGCCGGGCTCAAGGGCAAACGCATCGGCGGAGCCCACGTCTCGGAGAAGCACGCGAACTTCATCCTGACCGATCCCGGGACCAAGGCGTCGGATGTCTTGAAACTCATCAACCAGATTCGCGACAACGTCTACGAGAAAAACGGCGTCTATCTCGAACTGGAGATCGAGGTCTGGTAGACCAGCCGAAAACCGATTGAGGACGTTTTTCGCCATGGATGGCTCAAAAACGCAATCACAGACTGACTCGTTGCGGGTGACGGTCCTGATGGGCGGGCCCAGCCGGGAACGCCAGGTCTCGATCTGGTCCGGCACGGCCGTGGCCGACGCCCTGGAACAGGCCGGACACGTCGTGACCCGCGGCGACATCCTCCCGTCCGATACCTCCATTCTCGATAGCGACAAGATCGACGTGGTCTTCATCGCCATGCACGGCCAGTTCGGGGAATCCGGGCAGGTCCAGCAGATCTGCGAATCGCGCAAGCTTCCCTACGTCGGCTCGGGCCCCCGCCCGTCTCGTCTGGCGATGGACAAGGCCGCGGCCAAGCAGATCTTCCGACGCGCCGGACTCCAGAGTCCCGACTGGATCGTCATCGAGAAATTCCACAGCCCCGACAAGACCTCGGCCTGGCTGGAAGAGCTTTCCCTGCCCGCTGTGGTCAAGCCGGTGGATTCCGGCAGCAGCGTGGATGTCTACATCTGCCGGAGCCCGCAGCAGAGATCCGAAGCGCTCGATACGGTCATCGACGCCTATGGCCGGGCCTTGATCGAAACATTCGTCCCCGGCAGGGAGGTGACCGTGGGGATCCTGGACAACCAACCGCTTCCGGTAATCGAGGTCCGCACCGCGGGCGGGTTCTATGACTACCACGCGAAGTATTCCGACGAGGCCGGGACCCGGTACGTCTTCGACCACGGCCTGGACGAACCAGCGGTCCGAAATCTCCAGGCAGACGCCGTCAAAGCTCACCAGGCCATGGACTGTCGCGACATGTCGCGCGTGGATTTCATCCTGGACGAAAACGGCATCGGCCACGTTCTGGAAATCAATACCATTCCCGGCTTTACCAGCCATTCGCTGCTTCCCAAAGCCGCAGCCGGGGCGGGGATCAAATTCCCCGAGCTCTGTGACCGGCTGGTGTGGATGGCTTGGCGCCGCGGTCCGGGCCGAAAGGAAACGCAGTAGAGATGGCACGGAAGAAGAAAACCACGCCCAGGAAGTCCTCCCCTCCGGTATCGAGCAAGAAGAAGATCGGCGAGCCGAAATCCCCCGGCCCCCTTGCGCGGTGGTGGTATCGGCTCGACGAGCCGGACCGTCGGCGCGTGCGCGTCCGGGCGTTCTGGCTGGCCTTGCTGGCGGTGAGTATCGCCCCGGCCCTGTGGGGCCTGAGTGAAATGGAGCATCACGTGCTGGCCGATCGCCGCACGACGCGCGACTTCCGCGTCGAGCTGGTTTCCACCCCACCGTGGATGCCGCCGGAGGTGGTCGCTCAGCTCCGCGCAGCCATGACCCCTCAAGATGCCCAGTTTCATGACAAAGACCTCGCACGGAAGGTCTACACCCTTGCCCGATCCAATCCGTGGATCCAAAAGGTCAAACCGGTCCGAAAGGAACTGGATTCGGCCGGGAGGCAACAGGGGATCGTGCAGGTCGAGGCCGAGTTTCGGGCCCCCTTTGCCGTAGTGGTCCACCTGGACAGTCGCGGTATGGAACGCTACAGCTACGTGGACGATTCCGGCGTGGTTCTCCCGGCCAACCAGGTCCCCGTGGCCGCTTTCAAGGTCGACGGGCAACGCAGATATTACACCCAGCACAACCGACCGCGATACCAGCCCGATGCCCAGCTTGTCCCGTATGTTCGGATCTACGACGCCTCGGGCGCTGCCGCCGACCCGGGCCGAACCTGGCCGGGAGAGGATCTCCAGGACGCCCTGCGCCTGGCAGGACTGATCATGAGACTGGACTGGTGGCAGCGATACCGATGGCTGATCGAGCTGGGAGACTACAGCCAGAAACGCCAGTTGTCCTTCCGGGCGATGGATTCGGCCGGGCGGGAAGTCTACGTCGACTTCGGGCACTTCCCCCGGATCAAGGGAGACTGGAAGCTCTCCCCGGAGAAGAAGATGGAGAATTTCCGCAAAATCCATGACGATCTCAACGGACAACTGACCAGCCGGAGAGAAATCGACCTTCGGTTGCCAACACCGGATGTGCGATAGATGGCCTCAGACCACCAGACCGGGGAGCCGTCCAGGGACCGGGCGATTCGCTTCTGGTCGCCGGCCTCGGTCGTCTATCTGCTGGTGATGCTCATCGGCCTGGCCCTGGGGCTCTTTCCCGGGTGGATCCATCCCCGACGCGGCGGGGGCGACACCGCCAGGCTGCCGGTTCTTTCGACGCTGGCTGTGGTCCAGGCGGCCTATTTTCTTCTGATCTGGCCGGTGGTGAGTCTGCACAGGCATCTGCCTGGGTCGGGAACGTATTGGTCACGGTCTATCTGTCTGTTTCTCGTTTTGCTTCTCGTCTCGGTTCCCTGGTGGTTCTGTGGCGCGTGGCTGGGTTCGGTCTCGTTTTCCCAGGCGCTCTGGACGGTTGCCCACGTGGCCGGGGCGGGGCTCCTGGGATTGGCCCTGGGCGCCTGGGCCCGACGGAAGCGGTGGGGGCCCGGGGCCCTGCTGGCCGGGGCGATGCTCACCGTGGGGGCGGCGGGGTTGTGGTACGTAGCGGCGGATATCCTTCTGCTTCCCGGCCACGAGACGATCTGGTCGGCGGGAGTCCTCACACGCCTCTACACGACAGGAAGGGCAAGCCAAGGGGCGGATTCGATCTGGCCGATCCTGCTCTGGCTGGCCCTGGCGGCTGTTCTGGCCCTTGCCGAGTGGTCCCTGCCCAACGGCAGGAAATCCCCGCCTCAGCCTGCCCAGCCCAACCAGAACCAGGCGTGGTAAGCCAGCCATCCGCTCCCGGCCGCTGCCAGCGCTGCGACCCACCCGCCGAGGGTGTTGACCAGGGCAGCGCTGTGGCCCTGGAGCCGGTGAGCCAGGAACCGGGACGCCCAGGCCAGGGACGTGACCATCGCAAGCACCGTCAGGAGATTCACGGCCAGGGTGACGTATTCGGGGATCTCGGTCGAGCCTTCCAGCCAGGCCGAGACCAGGAGAACCCCGCCGCCGAGGAGGTTCACGCCGGTAGCGGCTGCGAAAGGCACCAGGCGCCGCCTTCGGGCCCGACGCAGCAGCGAGGAGCGTCGCGGGTGGCCTGAAACGCTCAGACGGTCAAAGGGCATCGCCCCCAGCAGGACGATCAGTCCGATCAGCTCAAAAGCGGTGAGCATCGGAACGGCCGTGCGGTAGGCCTGGGTCTGAGCCAGCGGGTGACTCGGCGGACGGGTGACATCCCACGCAGCCAGGTAGGTGAAGTAGAACCCCGTAGTGGACAGCGCCCAGAGGCCCCAGCCGACCAGCGGTTGCTGGACGATCGGGCGCAGAGCAAGCAATAGCCGCAAGCCAGGATGTCTTGTCCCGCCGGTCACAGGAAAATTCTACCGCCGGGCGGGGGTTTGAGAAACCCCAATACCGAGCCGGTTCTCTCCAGGACCATTCGGGCATTGTGCAGGACGTGCCAGGCCAGCAGCAGTACCACGCCAAAGTACACCAGACGCGGCAGCCAGACGCTCAGTTGGGTCATGCGACGATCGGCCGCTTCCTGGGCAAGATCCGCCAGGCGCTCGAAGGCTTCGTCGAGCGTGCCGGATTCCTCCGCCACCGTCAGGCCTTCGCGGTATTCACCGGGCATGGAAGGGCTCAGCCCGGCCGAGAAGCTTTGGCCCTGTTCGACCGATTCGGCCGCGCCGCGCACCTGCCTTCGCACCCGGGCATTGGGGCATAACTGCGAGGCGGTCCGGGAGGCCTGGCGAACCGGGACACCGGCCGAGAGCAACATGCCCATCACACGAAAGTACCGGGCGTAGGCCAGTTGCAACAGGCCTCCGGACAAAAAGGGGATCGCGCCGGTCAGGTGGTCCAGGGCCGTCCGGGCCGGGCCCGTCGGCGGGGTCAGGTAGACGATCGCTGCCACCAGCAGCAGGGGCACATAGAGCACGGCCAGAATCCCCAGCGCCGATGCGATGTAGCCACCGATCGTCAACGTTCCCAGCACGAACCCGGGCAGGGGGGCGAAGATGGCTGCGGCGTGGAGGATCAGGCCCGGCAACATCAGGCCCGAGGTGATATTGGCCCGGACCTGCTTGCGGAGTTCGTGCCATCGGCTCAATTGTTCGAACGTCTCGGCCAGTTGGCCTGACTCCTCGCCGGCCTGGATGAGCTTGACGTCCAGGGGGCCAAAGGCACGGGGATGAGAGGCCATCGCCTGGGCAAGGGAGCGTCCCTGGCCGATCTGCTCTCGCACCTGTCGGCATGCACGAGCGGCAGGGCCCCGGGCGTTTTTTGAAGCGGTATCCAGGGCGCGGGAAATCCCGATTCCCGCCTTGAGAAGCGTATAGAGATTCCGATACAGACGGGCCTGTTGGGCCGGCGAGGGCATGATCTATGGCTCCCGGGGGTCTAAGAGGTCCTCGTGAACCATTTCCACCTGCACCTCGGGCAGGATCGCCTGGAAGACGGCCACCCGCACCGGGCCTCGTTGCCAGAGGATCTGCCCGTGCTTCTGCCTATCGGGCGGGCCCCAACGCTGAGACAGTTCGGCTGCGACGCGCCGGGGATCCCTGGAATCCGCGACCAGGCGGATGGCCGACAGTTTTCCCTGCCGGAAGGTATAAACAGCCGTCTTGAGCGGGACCTCACCCAGGTTTTCAGGCGGATTCTCGCGGCGGTAGTCGGTCTTTCCCTCGTGGGTCCGGAAGGGCGCCATGTCATTGGTAGGGGCCTGGCCCCAGTGGAGGGAATCAAAGCCGAGGATCTCCGGGCGTTTCGGATCGGACGCCGGCGGAGGTTCCTTGCAGCCTGTCACGAAGCCCATCGCGGCCAGGAGAGTCAGGGTCAGCAGCATCGTTCGCATGGCCACATGATAGGTTTCGTGCACCGGCGGGGCCACTGTTGATTCCGGCGCAGAGGAAAGGCCCCGGAATCCTGGAGACCCCGGGGCCTGTCGTGCTCTATGTACTCGGGTCTATTCCGAGTCGGTGTTCTGATCGATTCTCCGCTGGATTTCCTGTTGCAGGCGTCCGGGCGGATTGTGGCCCAGGGCCGTCTTCCAATGTTTCACGGCCTGGTCGGTCTTCTCGATCATGTTGTAGACGTTGCCCAGGATGTAGTGCAGTCGAACCGGATCTTCCAGTTCGATTTCCTCTCCGGCGAGGGTCTTCAACCGGTCGGCGATGGTGGAGAGGACCTGCTTGGCCTGGCTTTCGTCTTCCGCCTGGCGGTACGTGACGATGAGTTGATCGGCCTTGGCCCAGACGGCCTGTTCGAGCAGGCCCTTCTCATTCTTCGGATCCAGTTCCTTCAGCTTCTGGAAATGCTTTCGGGCCTGGTCCTCTTTGCCTTGTTCGCTCATGGCCATGAAGAGCACGTATTGGGCCTTAAGGGCCAGTTCGTGTTTCGGCTCGGCCTTGAGGATCTTCTTAGCCGGCTCGGAAGCCTTTTCGAAGTTCTTGACGTCCGCGTAGAAGTTCAACGCCTTGACATTGTACTCCATGGAGGACTTGTCGGCCTTGGCTTCGTATTCGCGAAATCCCTTGAAAGTCTTCCATGCCTTGAGGGCACGCTGGGCTTCGGCCTGGAACTGGTCCGGCTGGACGTAACCGCTGAAGCTGTGCAGCAGCGTCCCGTCGGGGGTGGTCATGACCAGGAACGGATAGCCCGATCCGCCGTACTTCTGCATCAACTGAATATTGGTCAGCGTGTTGCCCTTGGGCTGCTCGCCCCGGGGCACGGTGCAGTCCAGGCTGACCGCAACGAAATCCTTCAGAGCTTCCTTGCCCTTCTCGCTGGCATAGGTGTCGTCCTCGATTCTTCGACACCACCCGCACCACGTCGTGGTGAAGTGGGCGTAGATCGGTTTGTTTGCTTTTTCGGCCTTGGCCTGAGCAGCCTTCCAGGTCGATTCGAACCCCTCCACATCGGCGGCCTGAACCGAGGATGCGCTCAAGGCCAACACGGCCAAAGTTACAGATGCGAGCGTTGCAAAGCGTTTCATGTCAACTCCCTGAAGTTGAAGGAACAAGGTCTCGACGCAGTATTCTATTCCCTCTCAGTAACGTTCCTGAAGAGATTGAGGTTCCCCGAACTGCGAAATTGGATTTCGCCGGGGGCCCAAGCCGCATGGATCCTCCAGCCGACCGCCCCGGATCAAAGACTTTCCGGGCAGAACCCGGAGAAGCAAAAGGCGTCTTTTTCTGCCCCGTTCCAGCCGCTACAATGGCCAACTCTTTGAATTGCCACCCCTGACCCCAGTGAAGGAAGAGTCTGCAAATGGAATGCAAACGCGAGAAGAACCAGGAGTTCTGCACCTGCACCTACACCGCCTGCGGCAAGCAGGGCCTCTGCTGCGACTGCCTGCAGTACCATCTCAAGAGCAAGCAGTTGCCCGGCTGTTGCTTCCCGCCAGAGGCGGAGAAGACCTACGATCGCAGCTTCGCTGCCTTCGCCAAAGCCTGGAACCTGTAGCGATGTCCATGCAAGGGCTGCTGTTGACGGGGATCCGGCAAATGGAAATGAAGCAGGTCCCCGAGCCGGAATCCCCCGGGCAGGGCCAGCTCCTGCTGCGCATCGTCACCGTGGGTATCTGCGGTTCGGACCTGCACTACTACCGCACCGGACGCATCGGCGACCAGGTCGTCGATTTCCCCTGGATGCTCGGACACGAATGCTCGGCCATTGTCGAGCAGACCGGGCCCGACGTCGAAGGCTTCGCACCGGGCGACCGCGTGGCCGTCGATCCGCTCATCTGGTGCAACCGATGCGATCAGTGTCTCTCCGGGCGGGTCCACACCTGCCGAAACCAGACCTTCCTTGGCTGTCCCGGACAGATGCCCGGCTGCCTGTGTGAGCGGATCCTCATGCCCGCCCAGAGCTGTTACAAGGTCCCCGATGAACTGACGATGACCGATGCCGCCCTGGTCGAGCCGTTTTCGATCGGCCTGTATTCCCAACTTCTGGCCGGAGAAGACCTCACGGGCAAGTCTGTAGCCATTCTCGGCTCCGGGCCCATCGGGTTGTGCGTGCTCCTGGCCTGCCGGCAGTCGGGGGTAGAGCGCGTCTTCATGACCGATATTCGCCAGTACCGCTGCAAACATGCAGAGGCTATGGGCGCAGGATGGAGGGCCAACCCCGAAAAGCAGGACGTGGTGAAGCAGATCCTCGGCCTGGCCGGCGAAGGCGTCGATTGCGTCTTCGAGTGTGCGGGCGAGCAGGACACCCTCGACCAGGGCCTCGGGATTCTCCGCCCCGGTGGAAAGCTCCTGATGGTCGGTATTCCCGAGCTGGACCGCATCAGCTTCGATGCCTCGACCCTGCGGCGCAAGGAGATCCTCGTCCAGCCGGTGAGAAGGCAGAACGAATGTGTGGCCCCCGCTCTCGAAATGGTAGCCCGAGGCGAGGTGGATCTGAGCCCGATGGTTACCCACGAGATGTCCCTGGAAGAAGCTCCACGGGCGTTTGAAATCCTCGACGACTACAGCGATGGCGTGATCAAGGCCATGGTGCACATCGGCGACGACGTCGACTGATTCAACTTCTCGCTCGGGCAATGCGCAACTGAGACGTTTGCCCGGCTTGTCCCCAACTGGAAAGAGCAGTACATGCTGAACAAGGAATGGCGTGAACGCCTGGCCTCGTGGATCAACGAAATGCCCAGGCACTGGTACAACCCGGTCCAGGATGTCCCGGTCCAGGCATTTATCACAAAGGAGCAGCTCTGCCCGGAAGAGGCCTCCAGGCGGGAGTTTGCCCCGATGGACGTCGGCACCGACTGGGGGGGCAAGTGGGACTACGCCTGGTTCCGGATGGACTTCCAGTTGGATCCGAGCCTGGAAGGCCGGGAGGTCTACCTGGCCTATGGCTTCGCGGGCAAAGGGGTCCTGCTCTATCGCGACGGCGTGCTGCTCGGCGAGCGGGACCTTCACGATAGCAGGATCCGTCTGACCGAAAAGGCCCAGGCCGGCGAGAGCTTTTCCCTGCTGGCTGAGGCCTATGCGGGCCCCAGCGGGGGCACGCCCTGTCATGCAGGCCCGACCCCGCCGGGGCGAACCGTCTACCCGATCGGCCAGACGCAGCAGAGCCTGGGCGCTACCAGCGTCGGAACCTGGTGCGAAGAGGCCTATCAACTCTGGCTCGACACCCAGTGCCTCCTGGAGCTGCGAGATCAGCTCGACCCGGACAGCCTGCGGGTTGCACAGATCGACCAGGCCCTGCGCAAGATGACCCTCGTGGTGGACTTTGAAGAGCCGGACCTTCCGACCAGAATCCAGACCTTCGGCAAGGGCAGGCAGGTGCTTCGTCCCGCACTGGAGTGCAGGAACGGTACCGTCGCGCCGAAACTCTTCGGCTTTGGTCATGCGCATCTCGACGTGGCCTGGCTCTGGCCACTGGCCGAGACGGACCGCAAGGCCGCCCGCACACTGTCCAATCAGCTTCGGATGATCCAACGCTACCCCGGCTACCGTTTCCTCCACAGCCAGGCCTACCTGTTCGACGTCGTCAAGAACAAGTACCCCCAGCTCTACCACAGGGCCAAGGAAGCGGTTGCACAGGGGCGGATCATTGCCGAGGGCGGAACCTGGGTGGAGATGGACACGAACATCTCCAGCGGCGAGAGCTTGATCCGCCAGTTCCTCATCGGCAAGCGGTTCTTCCGGGAGGAGCTGGGGGTGGACTGTCGGATGCTCTGGCTGCCGGACGTGTTCGGCTACACAGCCGCTCTGCCGCAAATCCTCAAAGGCTGCGGGATCGATTACTTCGCCACGGCCAAGATCTACTGGAACTACCACGGCGGGGACGACTTCCCGCGAACGGTCTTCCGCTGGCAGGGCATTGACGGCTCGGACGTCGGCGTGCACCTGATGCACGACTACAATTCCCAGACGAGCCCGACGCACATGATCCAGCGCTGGCGTCAGAGGCCCGAGAAGGAAGGCTTCGACTCGCGCCTGTTCCCGTTCGGCTGGGGAGACGGGGGAGGCGGTCCGGAGCGCGACCATCTGGAGTTCGCTTCCCGCGCCGAGGATCTGCAAGGCTGTCCCAGGTTCCAGCATGCCTCGCCGCTGGACTACTTCCGTCACCAGGACGAGCAGGGCTGGCCCGAGGAGCCTTACGTCGGGGAGTTGTACTTCCAGGCGCATCGCGGCGTGTTCACCTCCCAGGCCAAAACCAAAAAGGGCAACCGAAAGGGAGAACTGGCCCTGCGCGAAGCGGAAATGTGGTCGGCCCTGGCCGCCGTTCAAGGCGGCTATGCGCCCGACATGCAGCAGATCGACCGGAGCTGGAAGAACCTGCTGCTCCTGCAGTTCCACGATATCCTGCCCGGCTCGTCCATCGGGCGCGTCTATGAAGAGGCCGAGGCCGACTATCAGCGCATCGCCGATGAGGCCGGGCAGATCGCCTCGGAGGCCAAGGCGTCGATCACCGATGATTCCGAGGCCATCACGTTGTTCAATTCGCTCAACTGGGACCGCTACGAGCTGATCGAGCTTCCCCAAGGATGGGCCGGCGCGATCGACGCCGAGGGCGACGCCCTCTGCTGCCAGGACATCGAGGGCAAACGCTACGTGGACCCGATTCTGCCGGGCCTGGGCTGGACCACTCTCGCCCGGGCCGATCAGCCCCGCCTGCCCTGCGGCGACGGGACCCAGGTCGACGGCGAGGATCGCGCCCTGGAAAACCAGTACCTTCGCCTGGAGGTCGATGACTACGGGCGAATCGTCTCCCTGCGGGATAAGCAGACAGGGCGCGAACTGCAGAAGGGCCCCCTCAACGATCTGCGCATGTACCGCGACGTACCCTCAAAATTCGACGCCTGGGACATCGACTCGATGTACGAAAAAACCCCCGTCGCCCTGGAGGACAAGGCCCGGATCGAGCTTGTCGGTTCGGGCGGACTGGCCGGCGTGCTGCGCATCACCCGCAGGATCCACAATTCGCAGATGGTCCAGGAAATCCGCCTCAAGCGGCGCAGCCGACGCATCGACTTCGTCACGCGGATTGAATGGAACGAAGACCACAAGCTCCTCAAGGCCGACTTCCCACTGGATATCCACTGCGACGAGGCGATCAGCGAGATCCAGTTCGGGCACATCAAGAGGCCCAACCATGCCTCCAGGCCCTACGACGCCGACCGCTTTGAGGTGCCCCAGCAGAAATGGACGGCACTGGCCCAGGCCGATGGCGGCTCGGCCATTCTCAACGACTGCAAGTACGGCCTGAGCGTTCGGGGCGGCACGATCAGCCTGACGCTGCTCAAGGCGCCCCAGGCTCCGGATCAGCAGGCCGACAAGGGAACCCAGGAATTTACCTACAGCCTGTATCCGTTCCAAGGCCCCTTCGAGGCCTCCGATGTGGTCCGCAAAGGCTACGAGCTCAATTGTCCGCCGACCAGGGCCCCCGGTTCGGGAGGGGAGCAGCGCGTCCTTACCCTCGATGCCGACAACGTGATTATCGAGACCGTCAAGCCCGCCGAGGACGACAGCGGGGACGTGATCGTCCGCCTGTACGAATCGATGCGTAAGACCACACGGGCCCGGCTGACCTGCTGGGAGGCCCTTCGTGAGTGTCACCAGACCGACATGCTCGAGGGCAATCCCGAACCTCTGCAGGTTGATGGGGCTTGCGTGGAGCTGAGTTTCCGTCCGTTCGAGATCAAGACGTTGAGGCTGCGTTTCTGAGCCGGCCCAGATAGAATGGGCCAAGAGCGGGTAGGCGCCCGCACGAACCTCAAGGAGAAGAACGATGGGAAATGTGTTTCGAACGCACGGAGCGGTCAGCTGGGTGGAGTTGATGACCGATGATCCCGAGGCAGCCGGGAAGTTCTACGCCGACCTGCTGGACTGGAAAGTCCAGGACGGCTCTATGGACAGTGGAGACAGCTACGACGTCTTCACCCCGGCCGGGGAGCAGGCCCCCATCGGCGGAATCATGAAAATGCCCGAGCAGTGCAAGAACCCCCTGCCGGTCTGGGGCATGTACGTCACCGTGGACAATGTGGACAAAGCCGCGGCGGATGCTCTGAAGCTCGGAGGCAAGGTCATCAAGGAAGCCACCGACATGCCCGGCGTCGGACGCATGGCCGTCTTGCAGGATCCCCAGGGCGCTGTGTTTTGCGTCATCCGATATGAAGAGGGCGTCGAGAACTGAGCCCCCCGGATACACAAGCAGACCAAGGCCCCGGCAGAACCTGTTCGCCGGGGCCTTTTCAATGAAGAGAACCTGGTTCGGCTCAGCCGCTTTGGCCCGAGCCGTTGGAGGAAGATCCGGAATGGGGAACTGAGATCGATCCCTTCTTCAGCCAGTGCAGGGCCTGGCTGTACAACTCGCCGACGTTGGACCAGTTGACGACCTTCCAGAAGGCCTCGATGTAGTCGGCCCGTCGGTTCTGGTACTTCAGGTAATAGGCGTGCTCCCAGACGTCCAGGCCCAGGATCGGATCAATGGCGTGCATCAGGGGCGAATCCTGGTTGGGCGTGGAGAGGATTTCCAGCCGGGCGGATGTATTGACACCCAGCCAGGCCCATCCCGAGCCGAAACGACTTGTGGCTGCCTGGGTGAACTGTTCTTTGAAGTTCTCAAGGCGCCCGAAGGATTTTTCCAGCGCCTGGGCCAGTTGCTCCTGGGGAGATCTTGCCCCTCCGGGGGCGAGAATCTGCCAGAACAAGCTGTGGTTGTGATGTCCGCCGGCGTTGTTGCGAATGTCCTGGCGGATCTCCTCGGGTACCACGCGGATATCCGAGAGCAGCTCGTAGAGGGACAGGTGGGAAAGCTCGCCGCCGGCTTTTTCCAGAGTGGAGTTGAGTTTCGCCACGTACCCGGCGTGGTGCTTGCTGTGATGGATTTCCATCGTTCCGGCGTCTATATGGGGTTCCAACGCGTCGTAATCGTAGCCGAGTTTGGGAAGTCGGTACTGCATTTTGCCACCTCCAGTGGTTGCAAAAGACTGCTTTGGCGAGGTTTCGGGATCAGCGTTCTATTGACCCGTTTCCTCTGCTCCACTTTAGGCGCCAATGGGCCCGAGAAGGGCTTGAGAAGGTGGAAAAACGCGAAAAAACCGAGGCTTCAGCCGTTGCGATGATCCACGACGCGGCTGGCCTTGCCCTGGAATCGCTCCAGGGTCTTGGGTGCGACCAGTTCGATCCGGGCGCGGATGCCGGTAATCGACTGGATCCGGCGGTCGATCCGCATCCGCATCTCCTGCATGAGGCGCATCTCGTCGGAGAAGTTCTCCGGCTTGACCTCCACCCGAACGGTCACCTCATCCAGCGTCTTGGGGCGAGAGACCTCGATCTGGTAGTGCGGGGCCGTGCCGTCCACGCGCAGCAGGGCTTCCTCGATCTGCGAGGGGAACACGTTGACCCCCCGGATGATGAGCATGTCGTCGGTTCGCCCCACCACGCGACTCATCCTCACGGTAGTCCGGCCGCAGGGGCAGCCTTGAGGGTCCAGCGAGGCGATGTCGCGCGTGCGGTAGCGGATGATCGGCATGGCCTGCTTGGTCAGGGAAGTGAAGACCAGTTCGCCCTGGCCGCCCGGCTCGACCGGCTCGAGGGTTTCCGGGTCGATGCATTCGACCAGGAAATGATCTTCCTGGATGTGCATTCCCGTCCGCGCGACGCATTCACCGCTGACGCCGGGACCGATGACCTCGCTCAGGCCGTAATTGTTAAAGGCCAGGAGCCCCAGGTCCGCCTCGATATTCTCGCGCATGTCCTCGGTCCACATCTCCCCGCCGAAATGGGCAAAGGAGAGCCCCAGGCTTCTGGGCTCGATCCCCGCCGCCCGGGCCGCGTCGGCCATGTACAACGCGTAACTGGGCGTGCAGACCAGCACGTCGCTCTGGAGATCCTGCATCAGCATCAACTGGCGCGGGGTATTGCCCGACGCGGCGGGGATGACCGAAGCCCCGACGCGCTCCACGCCGTAATGCAGACCGAATCCGCCGGTGAATAGCCCGTAGCCGAATGCGATCTGAACCGTGTGTCCCGCCTCCAGGCCCCCCGAGACCAGGAATCGCGCGCAGAGCTCGGCCCAGGTGGAAACGTCCTGGGCTGTGTAAACCACGAACGTCGGCTTGCCCGTGGTGCCCGAGGATCCGTGAAAGCGCGCGACCTGCTCTTTGGGCACGGCCAGGAACCCCAGCGGGTAATGCGCCCGCAGATCCGCCTTGGTGGTAAAGGGCAGGCGCCGGACGTCGTCCAGGCTGCGGATGGAGTCGGGCGTCAGATTCCTCCGGGCCAGTGCGTCACGGTAGAAGGCAACGTCCTGGACGCGCTGGAGGGTTTCGCGCAGCCGGGCCAGTTGCAGCCGGCGGCGCTGCTGGATCGGCATGCACTCGGCCTGGGGGTCCCGGATGTGATTTTCCGCTACGAAATCGCTCATCGCGTCGGGGCCGGGATTCTCAGGACTCGTTGCCGAAGAGCTCGACGCTGTCGATGACATTGACACCGGCCGACTGGAGGACTTCCAGGGCGGCGTCGGGGTCTTCGAAGCGGAAGATCAGCACGGCCCGGTCGTTGCGGCGGAACGTGAAGGCGTACATGTATTCGATGTTGACGCCGCCCTTTTCCAGGATGCCCAGCAGGTCGGCCAGGCCGCCGGGGCGGTCTTCGACCTCGGTGGCGACGACCTCGGTGACATTGACCACCGCGCCGCTGTCGACCAGGGCCTGCCTGGCCCGTTGCCAGTCCTTGACGATCAGCCGCATGATGCCGAACTGCTCGGTATCGGCCAGGGACAGGGTGGTGATATTCACGCCCGCACCGGCCAGCACCGTGCAGGGCTCGCTGAGTCGGCCTGGCTTGTTCTCCAGGAAAACGGAAATCTGGGTGATCTTCATGGCAGGATCCTTTCGGTTCGGGACTCCGGCAAAGGCAGATCCGTTACAGCTCTCGTTTGTCGATGAGCCTCTTGGCCTTGCCCATCGAACGCTCGATGGTATTGGGCTGGACGAGGCTGACCTTGGCGCGAATGCTCACGATGCGGGCGATGGCCTCCTGGAGCTGCTTCTGGAGGCCCTCCAGGGCCCGCACCTTGTCGGAGAAGAACGCCTCGGTAACTTCCACCTGAACTTCCATCTGGTCCAGGCCCTTGCTGCGGGTGAGCACGATCTGGTAGTGGGGCAGCGTGCCTTCCACGCTCAGAAGGGCTTCTTCGATCTGCGAGGGGAAGACGTTCACCCCGCGGATGATGAACATGTCGTCGCTGCGTCGGCCGATCCGCTCCACGCGGCGAACCGTCCGCCCGCACGGGCAGGGCTCGGATATCACCCGCGTGATATCCCGCGTACGGTAGCGGATGACGGGCATGGCCAGTTTGCTCAGGGTCGTCAGGACCAGCTCGCCTTCCTGCCCGTCGGGGACCACTTCCTGCGTCTCGGGATCGATGATCTCGGGGTAGAAGTGGTCCTCGAAGATGTGCAGCCCGTCCTGGGCGCAGCACTCGCCGGCCACCCCGGGCCCGATGATCTCACTGAGCCCGTAGATGTCGTAGGCCTTGATGCCCGCGGAGGTCTCGGCGTGTTTGCGCATGGCGTCGGTCCAGGGCTCTGCCCCGAAGATGCCCGCCCGAAGGGGCAGCTCCCGGATGTCGACGCCCATCTCGGCCGCGCGTTCCACGATGTGGACAAAGTAACTCGGGGTGCAGCAGATCGCCGTTACGCCAAAGTCCTTCATGATCATGATCTGCCGATCCGTATTGCCCCCGGAGATGGGGATCACGGTTGCTCCGAGGCCCTCGGCCCCGTAGTGGGCGCCCAGTCCGCCGGTGAAGAGCCCGTAGCCGTAGGCGTTCTGGATCACGTCGCCCTTGTGGCAGCCGCATGCGGCGAAGGTCCGCATCATCACCTGCGTCCAGACTTCCACGTCGGCCTGGGTGTAGGCAACGACGGTCGGCTTGCCCGTGGTGCCGCTGGAAGCGTGCAGGCGGACGATTTCACCCAGGGGGCTGGCGAACATGCCAAACGGGTAGGAGTCTCGAAGGTCGTTCTTGACGGTAAAGGGCAGCTTGGCGATGTCGGTCAGCGACTCGATATCCTGCGGGCGTACGTTGCGCGATTCACAGCGGATGCGGAACAGGTCCACGTTCTCGTACGCCCGATGCACGATCCGGCGCAGCCTGCGAAGCTGAAGATCCTGCAACTGGGCCCGGGGCAGGTAGTCCGGTGCGCTGGTCGGATGAAAACCGCCCAGGTCGTGTTGTGCTGTAATGTCCATGGGGCCACCTCGATTTGGAAGGGTCCTGGCCGGGAGCAACGGCAGATCAGTCTGCCGGCGCTGCCCGCCCCAGGTCGAATGCCTGGAAGTTCACTTCGTGCAGTTTCTCGGGAAGGTTGCGACGGATCGCCCCGCGGAAGTGCTCCGGGTCGATCGACAGCTCGCGGCTGAGGACTCCGAGCATCGCGACGTTGAAGCTCTTGCGGTTGGGAAGGGTGGATGGGTCTACGCTGTCCGGGCCGATGAGCTTGCCTTGGCCGGCGAGGCGATGGCGGTTGTTCTCGACCTGGGTCTCTTCCAGGACCACCAGGTAGTGGGCCTGGCCCTGGGGGACCATGGGGCTCAGGACCGACTGGCCGAAACGAACGTCGCTGTTGACGCTCCCGCCTCGCTGGCTCATGCCGTGGACCTCGGCCTTTTTCACTTCCAGCCCGGCCAGGAAGGCTGCGTCGGCCAGGATGTCGCTGGCCTTGAGGACGCCCTGGCCTCCCAGGCCCGCGATGACAACATTGGTCGTCCGGTCGCTCACGATGCACCTCCCTGCCAAGCGGCCTGCTGATACTGCTTGATTTTGCCCACTGCCAGCAGACAGGGCCTGCGGGCAATGATCAGGCTCAGTTGATTCGAGTCCAGTGCCTCACCGACAGCCTGGATCAGTTGCTTGGTCTGCGTGGTCGGATTGAAGACCTGAACGTTGTCGATTCCCATGGCCTTGGCGACATCCTCGAAGACCATCTGCCTGGTTGGGGTGTGGTCGAGCTTTCGGCCGGTTCCCGGATGCTCCTGCAAGCCCGTCATGGCGGTGGTGGAGTTGTCCAGGATGATCACCACGTGCCCGGTGGGCGGGGGGTTGTAGACCATCTCGGCCAGGCCGGTAAGCCCGCTGTGGACGAAGGTGCTGTCGCCGATGACGCTGACGACCTTTCGGGCCTGCTCGTCGGGCAGGACGTGGCGCATTCCCAGCCCCACCCCGATGCTGGCGCCCATGCACACGCAGGTATCCATGGCCTCGAAGGGCGGCAGGACACCCAGCGTGTAGCAGCCGATGTCGCCGGCCACGATGCATCCCATGTCCCGAAGCGTCTCGAAGACATTCCGGTGCGGACAGCCCGGACAAAGCTGGGGGGGCTTGCCCTTGGGTGGCGCTTCCTCGGCGGAGGTATCCCCGGCCAGCATTCGCTTGACACGCGAGACCGAAAGCTCGCCGAAACGGTACATCGCGTCGGGGGATTCCACATCGATCCCTTCGGCCCGGAGAGAGTCGGCCAGGACGGGATCGCCTTCTTCAATGACCAGGCAACGATCGACATTCTCGACGAAGCTGCGAAGCGGCTCCAGCGGCAGGGGCCAGGAGAGGCCCAGCTTGAACATGGAAGCTTCGGGAGCGGCCTCGCGGGCGTGCATGTAGGCGATGCCCGATGCGATGATCCCCAGCTTCGTATCGCCCTCTTCCAGGCGGTTGGGGCCCTGGTCCTGGTTGTACCGGGCCACGCGCGAGAGCTTCTCGTGGAGGCGTTTGTGGGCGGGTCTGGCGTAAGCGGGAATCATTACCCGGTTGGGGATATCCCGCTGGTAATGGACCTTCGCCTCGGGCTTATCGACCTTTTTTCGCTGCACGATGGTCTTGGAGTGGCAGATCCGGGTGGTCATGCGCAGGATGAAGGGCAGTTCGAAACGGCGACTCATCGCCAGGGCTTCGATGAGCATGTCGTAGGCTTCCTGGCTGTCGGAGGGCTCGAACATCGGGACGCGAGCGGCGCGGGCATAGTGACGATTGTCCTGCTCGTTCTGGCTCGAGGCCATGCCCGGATCATCTGCTGATACGAGCACCAGCCCGCCGGTTACGCCGGTATAGGCGGCGGTAAAGAGCGGGTCGGCTGCGACGTTGACCCCGACGTGTTTCATGGTGACCAGCACGTCGGCTCCGGCAAAGGCGGCCCCGAGGCCCACTTCCAGGGCGACCTTCTCATTGGGGGCCCATTGGGCATTGCCTCCGATGAGACTGAAGTGTTCGAGGATTTCCGTCGACGGCGTGCCGGGGTAGGCGGTTCCCAGGGCGACCTGGGCGTCCAGAGCAGCGGTGGCGACGGCTTCATTGCCGCTGAGGAGAAGTCTGTCTTGCATGGTCAATCTTTCATTTCAACGGGGCAGTTCAGGAAGTCCACCAGCCATTGGGGGGGGCGTGTGGCCCGGCCTTGGGGGTTGGACACCGCATGGAGCGTGTACCCGGCCGCGACGGGATCGCCCGAATCGGCATGGTGAATGTCCACATCAAAGCGAACGCGGGCTTTTCCTTCCAGGCTCAGGCGGACATGCATCTCCAGGAGGTCGTCGTACCGGGCGCGTCCCTTGTACTGCACGTGGGCTTCGACCAGGGGGAGCATGACGCCGCGGGCTTCCATTTGGGTATAAGCCAGGCCGGCCTCGCGCATCGCTTCGGTGCGCCCGACCTCGAACCACTCCAGCACGCGGGAGTTGTAGAAGGTTCCCATCTGGTCGGTTTCGCTGTAGCGGACGCGGATCCGGACGCGGCTTTGCCGTGGGGCCATGATGATTTCGGGTCTGATTTGCCTGAAGGAAAACACAGCCCTTCCGCCGGGTGAAAGGGCACTCGATTGTCGGAGCATTCTACTGCCTGGCCCCGAAAAGGGCAAGTTCGACCGGCCCGGATCGGCTCTGAAAGCTCGAGACGTCCGGCAGGGTCCGGGTGAGAGTTCTTCGGGGGGTCAGTTCGCCTCGATCCAGCGAAGCAGTGGGAGTTGGCCATTCGTTCTCCCGGGCATATTTCCACTGCTCAGGGCGGGGATTTCCGCCTGGGCCGTTCGCCGGAAAACCAGCGTCAAAGCTTTGTCGTCTTTGGGCAGATAGTAAACCCAGTCGATTGTCAGCCATTTTGGTCCCCCCTCGGAGAACCAGGGCCTCTGGACGCTCAATTGGCCAAACTGCGGATATTTGACGCTGCCCTCCGAAAGAGGGGGGGTAACGGCGGTGACCCCTCCGGCAGAGCCCTGACTGTAGTAGGCCGAAAAGCTTTCAGCTCGATGAAGATCTCGCGACTCCCGGATTCTGCCATGGGTCAGGTACGCCACCGGATACAGACGCCTGCCCTGTCGGGTGATTACCTGAAACTGCGTGGCGGGCAGACGGAACCACTTGTCCAGTTCCTGGCTGGTTCCGCGGGCGTCTTGGCTGACCTGCACCCGGAGGACCAGTACCTGGGCCATTCGAAGCTCGCTCTCCTCCCACAACGCACTTCGCAGGGGGAGTTCCTTTCGCCAACCTCCTGCGTCATTGGGGAAAGTATGGGCAGAAACGACGCGGACCGAATCCTGCGGCGCGCCGTTGGGTGCTCCGATGCCCCCCGTGTTCCGGAATCCATGGTTTTCGCGAAGAAGGTTCTGGTGAACCTGCCCAAAAGAATGCTCCCCGCTCAGCGAGCCCTGGCTGACGAGGCTGAAGAGCCCCGTGGTGAATTCATCGGGGTAGAACGGGGCCAGGCTGGACTGTCGTTGAAGCGTATCGTCAAAAGGCTGGTACATCAGGATGCTGGAACCAAAGGGGAGCATCTGCATGGCCGTGGTGAGGATGCCGATGCAGATCATGCCCGTGAGAAGCCCCAGCACGCCACCGCCGATGCGGTCGGCCCAGACGCCGAAGACCACATTACCGGAGAGGAAGTAATCGGCGGCAAAACGAAGCGGCAGCAGCGTCAGCACGAACAGGGCGATCAGGGCGGCCCCGTGGGCATGGCCGGGCTGAGGGGCAACGAGTACCTCCGCCAGCGGCTCGTAGTAGTTCATCGCCACGATGGCAGCAAAAACGGACAGGACGGTCATGACCAGGGCGCTGAAGATCCCCTGGACCACCTGGAAGAAGGCAATGGCGAGGATGAAGACGATCGCAGCAATCTGGAGGATCATATCAGGTTTCCTTTCACTGCTTCTTGGCTTCCGAGGCCCGGAGGACCTCCTGAATGCTGGTGGTGCCCTGGATGACCTTTCGCAGGGCCTGTTCCTGCAGGTAGAGCATCTTGTTCTTGCGGCAGATGGACTTGATCTGCGTCAGCGTCGCCCCGGAGTGGATGAGTTTTCGCAACTCATCGGTCACTTCCAGCAGCTCGAAGACGGCGGTGCGCCCCATGTACCCGCTGCCCTGGCAGGCGGGGCAGGTGTATTCATTGCCCTTTTCGTCGGTCAGCGGCTTGGTGGGAGGACGGTAGAATTTGTCGATGCCCTCGCTGGGCAGGTTGGCCTTGGCCAGCAGGTTCGGGTCGGGCCGATACGGCTCGCGACAGTTCTCGCAGAGCTTACGGACGAGGATCTGGCAGGTGACGGCCTTGAGATGGTCGATCGCGTTGGGTTGCGAAGAGCAAAGCTTGATCCACTTGGCCAGGGCCGTAAAGGTATCCGAGGCGTTCTCTCCCAGGAAGATCAGATGATCCTCAGAGGCATCGCGAATGATTTCCGCTGCCTCGGGAGTCTTGCAACGGTCGATCAACAGGACGTCCGGATCCCTCCGAAGCGCCGAGGTGACCGCCTTGGCCAACGACTCGGAATTCTCGTAGTCGTTCTGCGTGATGTTCTCCAGATCGATCACCGAATCCTTTTCCAGGGTGATCAAGTGATGAACGAAGGCGTCCTGGGTCTTGATCAGCGAATAGAGCGTGCTGGTCACGCCGCTGTGGGGCTGGCCGGAAACGATGATCAGGCCGGGCCCGTTGCTCAGTTCCAGCACCTTGGCCAGGACCTCCTCGCTCATGCCCAGCTTGGCCAGATCGGTGTGGACGGCTTCTTCGACCACGCGGATCTGTATTCGCTGGCCGGTCGTGGTCCCGGCCGTGCGGACCGAGACATCCTCCTGTTGGCCCTGGGTGACTTCCACGGCGATGGTTCCCTGCTGGGGACGCCTGCGCTCCTCGGTATCCATCCGTGCGATGGACTTGAGAAACTGGGCCAGGGCTTCGCTGTCAGCCACCGGCATGGGGGGGCGCTCCGTCGTCACGCCATCGATGATATATCGAACGGTGGACTGCTGTTTGTGCGGGACAATGTCTACTTCACTGGCCCTTCGCCAGACGACGTCAAAGAGGACCCGCTGGGCGAGGTTGAAGCCGCGAAGTCTCTGTGCGTTGACTTCTTCGTCCTCTCCTTGTGGGGCGGGGGGGTGGACCAGGGAGCTGTCGGCTCCGTAGATCTTGCACCGCTGCTCGGGGCCTTCTTCCTTGGGACGCTTGCGGGATTTGCCTCCCTTGCCCTTGATCAGGGAAGAGATGTGCTCGGCCGTCAGTACCCGATAACGGTCTTCGACCTTGCTGTTGCGGTAGAGTACGTAGCTCAGGAAGCCTCCCCCGGCCAGGACGAGGTAGAACAGCAGTCCGACGAAGTAGATCGGCACCAGCAGCCAGAACAGCAGCCCCAGGATGTAGGATCCCAGGACCAGGGCGCTCCAGGTGGCCCGGGGCAGTCGGACCCGCTTGGTGTCCTGATAGACCCAGGGCCCAAGGGCCAGGGCGGGAACTGTCAGCAGGAACATGAAGATCAGCTTGGCCGGCGATACATACTGGCCCGAAAGTTGTGCCTGGGCCAGCAGGGCTCGGCTGAACTGGGCGAGAGGATCGGTCATAGGCGTCAGGCTCCCGGTTGGAGGGTTCTGGAGGGAGTGAGAAAACTCTTTTCGCGTTGAGCTGCCTGCAGCGGTCCCTGTCGTCCTACGGCAGGCGGGCCAACAATGCCGGAGCATTGCCTGTTTCGCCGTCCTTGACAGGATCCGCCTGGCTGAGGCACAACACAGAAAACTCTTCTGTCACTCACTCTAGCGTCCTAAAAGTCCGCTGTGGCCGGAGGAAATGCCCTTCAGCCGCATCTTGAGTTCGTCGGGGTTGGGGGCCACCTCGTAGCCCACGTGCGGATCGATATAGTCCCCTTCAATAAGGTTCAGGAGACTCTTTGTAAAGGTCTGCATTCCTTGCTCTTCGTTGGCGCGGATGACGTCGATGATTTCCGCATCGCGTTCTTCCTCGATCAACTGGCGAACCGAGGGGTTCATCAGCAGGACCTCCACGGCCGGGATGCGGTCGATGTCCTCGGCGATCGAGGGCAGGAGGCGCTGGCAGATGATTGATTTGAGATTGAAGGCCAGCGACTGGCGGATCAGGCCTCGGCTGCCCTCGGGGTACAGGGCCAGGACGCGCTCGACCGTCTGCGGGGCCGACGAGGCATGTACGGTTCCGAAGACCAGGTGGCCGGTTTCGGAGGCCTGGAGAGCGGCTTCGAAGGTATCCCGGTCGCGCATTTCCCCGATGAGCACCACGTCGGGGTCTTCCCGCATGAGGTACTTCAGTGCGGTTTCGAAGCTTTCGACGTCGATGCCTACTTCCCGCTGGCTGATCAGGGCCTTGTGGTCTTCGTAAAGGAACTCGATCGGGTCCTCGATGGTCACGATATGACAGGCCCGCATGCGGTTGATGTAGTCGATCATCGATGCGATGGTCGTGCTCTTGCCGCTGCCGGTGGGCCCCGAGAGCAGCACCAGCCCCTGGTGCTCCCGGGCGATCTTGTTCATGACCTCGGGAAGATGAAGCTGCTCGAAATCGGGGATCTCCCGGTTGACGCGACGCACCGCCATGGATACGTCGCTGCGCTGGCGGAAAATATTGATCCGGTATCGGTCACCGTCGGGGACCTGGTGGGCGATATCCAGACTGCCGTGCTTGCGAAAGTATTCCTGCTGCTCATCGGCGAGCAGGGACATGGCCATCTCTTCGATCTCGTCGCTGGAAAGGGTCGGGTTCTTCGTCGGCTTGATGACCGATTTGAGGCGGAGGTGGGGGCTCTTGCCGGCCTTTAGATGAAGGTCGCTGGCCCCGAGCTTGGTCATCGCCTGGAAGTACTGCTCGAGCTTCTTGGATGTCTCACGGGATTTGCCCGTGTTGTGGTGCGGGTTCTCATCGAGGGGCTGATGCTCGGCGGGTGCGGTCAAGATTCCACGCTCCTTTCGGCAGAGGCTGTTAAGCGAACCGGAACCCCGTGTGCATGCAGGTATTGTTTGGTTTCATCTATGGAATAGGTCCCGAAGTGGAAGATGCTCGCAGCCAGGGCGGCATCGGCCTTGCCTTCGGTGAGGATTTCCCGCATGTGCTCGGGAGAGCCAGCCCCGCCGGAGGCGATGACGGGAATCTCGACCGCTTCAGCCACCGCCCGGGTGATCTCCACGTCGTATCCGTCGCAGGTTCCGTCGGCGTCCATGACGGTCAGGAGGATTTCCCCGGCCCCGCGCTGCTGCATTTCCTTTGCCCAGGCGACCACTTCCAGGCCGGTGGGGATCCGCCCCCCGGCGATGTGCACGTCCCAGAACTCGCCTTCTTCCCGCATTACGCGCTTGGGATCCATGGCCACCACGATGGCCTGGCTGCCGAAGCGACGCGAGGCCTCGGTGATGAAGTCCGGATCCTTGACGGCGGCGGAGTTGATGGAGACCTTGTCGGCCCCGGCGCCCAGGAGGTTTCTGCAATCTTCCAGCGTGCGGACGCCGCCCCCGACGGTCAGGGGCATGAAGACCTGCTCGGCTGTCTCCCGGACGATATCCAGGATGATATCCCGGTCTTCGTGACTGGCGGTGATATCCAGGAAGACCAGTTCGTCGGCGCCCTCGCGCTCGTAGCGCTGGGCGACCTGGACCGGGTCTCCGGCATCGCGCAACTGCACGAAGTTTATACCCTTAACGACACGGCCTTTTTCGACATCCAGGCAGGGGATAATCCTTTTGGCCAGCATTTCACAGGACTCCGAAGGCAGGAAAACCGTATTCTAACGTACGCGCGGGCTCGGGGCAATTGTTGACTGGGCATCCGGGGGGCAATAAGCTCCCGGGCCTGGAAAGGAATTTGCGTGGCCAGAACCATTGCCATCTTCGGAGGGACCTTCGATCCGGTGCATCACGGGCACCTGATCGTGGCCAGGAGTATCGCCGAACAGCGGGGCTTGGGTCGGATTCTGCTCCAGCCGGCCGCAAGCCCTCCCCACAAACCGGGGCCGGAGGCGACAGGCTCCCAGAGGCTGGAGATGCTCCGTCTGGCCATGGCCGGCCAGGAAGTCCTGGGCATCAGTGATATCGAGCTGACCGGCGAGGGACCCAGTTACACCATCGACGCGGTGGAAAGACTCGCAGGGCGCTGGGGGGACAGCGAAATCCGGTGGATCATCGGGGCGGACATGCTCGATGATCTGCCCAACTGGCACAGGGCGGAGGAACTGGTCGAGCGGATCGGTTTTCTCATCGCGGCCCGTCCCGGGTGGCAGGAGAAGCTGGCCGGTGCTCGCGAGAAGCTCAGCGAGGCTTTCGGCCAGGCCAAGGCCCGCAGGATCTGCCAGGGAATCTGCCCGACGCCGTTGATCGACATCTCCTCGACCGACATCCGCCACCGGTGCCGAGAGCACAGGAGCATCCGCTACCTGGTGCCCGAGGCGGTCGAGCAGTACGTGCGGGAAAACCGCCTCTACGGGGACAAAGTCGGTTAGGCGCCTTTTGGCCTGAGGTGTTCGACGACTTCGGGCGGGACAAGGGAGGAGACATCCCCGCCCATCGAAGCGATCTGCTTGATCAGGCTCGAAGAGGTATAGGCCCACCGGCTCGAGGGCAGGATGAACACGGTCTCGATTCCGGCCACCATGCGGTTGGCGGTGGCCAGTTGCAACTCGGCCTGGAGGTCGGCTGTGTTCCGGATGCCCCGGAGGATGGCGGTCGCACCGGCCTTGCGGGCGTAGTCCATCGTCAGGCCCTGGAAGGTCTCGACGCGGACGTTGTCCAGATCGCCGGTGACCTGCCCGATGATCCTGGCCCGGAGATCCTGTGCCAGCCAGGCGGCCTTGTCGGGATTCTCCCCGACGGCTACGATGAGCTGATCGAAGAGCTTGCAGCCCCTGCCGATGACATCCAGGTGTCCGTTGGTCAGCGGGTCGAAGGTTCCGGGGAAGACGGCAATGCGTTTTGGTTTCTCGGCCATGGCGGCCATTATAAACGTATTCGCAGCTTGTTTGCATTAAGGGTTCTTTGAATCATCCCCACCGTCTGGCCGGTCGCGGGATCCAGGACGAGGCTGGCGGTCTTGTCTTGGGTCGTGGCGTGCAGCTTGCCGCGTTCGAGCTTCAGCGTGGCCACTTCAATGGTCGGCCGGGTCCGCCAGAGGATCTTGCCCTCGGGGTGGATCGCTTCGATCATTCCCTTGCTGATACGAATGGTGTTGCCCTCGGCGGTGGTGACCTGCTTGCCATCTTCCAGTTGTGTCTCGGGCAGTTCCCGGAGGATCTGCTCGATGCGGGTTCGGGCTTCCAGGTCCAGATCCTTGGCTTGGAGGGCTTTGGCGAGGCGGTCGCGAACGGCATAGCCGAGCCTGGCCAGCTCATCGCTTGCCTGCTTGCGGATGCGGAAGTTGTCGTCTCCGAGCTTCTGGATCAGCTCATCGGCCCGGGCGTTGGCCTTCTTCTGCTCATCGGCCAGAGGAGCCATCAGGGCTTGGAGCGCATCGGAGGCCTGGCTGCTGCCGGCGTTGGGCAGTTCCTTGGCGCAGGACATGCACCTGCCCTGCCTGGCCGAGCAGACGCGGCAGAGCTTGTGGGCGCCGCTGGCGGTCATCTCTTTGCAGGAAGAGCACTTGCCGATGCTCATGATGTTTGCCTTGCCCTTGCAACCCGGGCACAGCCAGGAGCCGTCGTCGTTCTTCTGCCACCTGTCGGGGACGGCCTGGCCTGCTCCAGCCAGGACGGCCCGCAGGCCCGAAAGCCCAACCAGGGCCTCGGCGTCGCTGTAGTCCCGATAAAATCGATCTTCTCCCGACTGGATAAGGATGCGGTAGCCTTCGGTGATGAGCGGGAGGTTGTCTGCCTCCTGGCCTTGAAAAAAGAATTTTGTCTGCTTGAGGTGGTGAAACAGATTTAGGCCCAGTGGCTTGTCGATCTGCACCCAGGTATGTCCCTTGGGCGGGGCCATTCGGTTCAGCGGAGCGACCGAGAGCAGGAGCAGATTCTGATCGCCATTCTTGTCCGGCCCGCGTTGGATTGTCAGGGCCATTTTCTCGATATTCTTTCCGAAAGGCTGATCGGGAGACTTTTCCGGGCCTGGGGCCGGATCCGACCGGGGCGGGGCAGCCGCTGAGGCGAGCGAGGCGCCAAGGAGCAGCAGGGCGACGGAAAGGTTTTTCATCTTGCGTTCTCCTTTGCCCCCCGGGCCGGCGAGGCGGATGGGGGACGGGTGCGTTTCAGGCGCAGCAAATAACAGACGCAGGACAAGCGTCTCTTGCAGTCCATATTCGTTGTAGATGCCTCTGCGCAGGAAAAGTTCATTCGTAGCCGAATTCCCGCAGCCATTTCCGGCTCTGGTCCTCTGTGAGGCCTTTTCGTTTCTCGATCGGCTCGGCCGGTGGGGCAGGGTCGGGCCTGTTGATCTCCCGGAGGAGTTTGCCGGCGAAGTCTTCGCTGCGCAGCGACTTGGCCTTGCGTCTCCGGGCGGCCTTGCGGATTTCCCGATCGGTGCTGACGACCTCGAGCCTGCGGGGAGCGGAGTTCTCGGCCAGAAGACGGCAGAGTACGCCGTCGGCCGGTCCGGGATAGGCGAAGTGAATCTCGATTTCCAGCAGGGCGAACTGGTCGGCATCTGCCCGGCTGGCCGGTGCCCCGTCAAAGACCAGGGTTACCACCTGGCCGGTCTTCCGGGTCAGCTCGGACAGCATCCGAGCCAGTGCGTAGCGGGAAAGCGAGGTGCCCAGGGCATCGGCGACGGCATAGAGCAGGTTGTTGCCGTCGATGAGCAGGGGCATGGGGGAATCCTATCGCTGGAACTTGATCTTGCCGTCGACCACGGTGGTCCTGGCCCTGGCGTGGAGTTCCCAGCCCTGGTAGGGACAGTTGCGAGCCTTGGAGGCGAAGCTCTCGACATCCACCTGCCAGGACGTCTGGGGATCGATGACGGTCACATCGGCCCGGGCGCCGTCGGCCAGCGAGCCGGCCTCGATATCCAGCACGCGGGCGGGGTTGACGGTCATCCGACGGATCAGTTCGGGCCAGTCCATCAGCCCCGTGTCGATCAGGGCCTTGACGTAGAGCCCCAGGGCGCAGTCCAGGGAGATGATTCCGAACGGGGCCAGGGCGAACTCCAACTCCTTTTCTTCCTTGGCATGGGGGGCGTGGTCGGTGGCCAGGCAGTCGATGGTACCGTCGGCCACGCCTGCCCGCAGGGCCTGGACATCCTCCTGGCGACGCAGGGGCGGGTTCATTTTGTAGTTGGGATCGTAGGTCATGCAGGCAGCGTCGGTCAGCAGCAGGTGGTGGGGGGTGGCCTCGGCGGTGACGCGGAGTCCGTCGGCCTTGGCCTGACGGATCAGCTCCACACTTCCGGCGCAGGAGACGTGCTGCACGTGGTAGGAAGCGCCGGTATGCTTGACCAGGTCCAGGTCGCGGCGAAGCATGATCTCTTCGCCGCTGGAGGCGATGCCCGAAAGGCCCAGCCTTACGGCAATGGGCCCGGAGTTCATGCTTCCCCCGGCCAGGTCCGGGTCCTGGCAATGCTGCATGAGGGTCATTCCGAGCATGCGGGTATACTGCATGGCCCGTTGCATGACGGACGTGCTGGCCACGCCGTCCCCGTCGTCGGTGAAGGCGGCAGCGCCGGCTTCAACCATCAGGCCCATCTCGGCCAGTTCCTTGCCCTCGCGCCCCTTGGTGATGCAGCCCGCGGTGAGCACGCGGGCCAGGGCGGCCTCGCGCGCCCGCTGATTGATATACTGAACGGCGGTTTCATCGTCGATCGGCGGGTGGGTGTTGGGCATCGCACAGACGGTGGTGAATCCGCCGGCCACCGCAGCGGCCGAGGCGGTCGCCACGGTCTCTTCTTCCTCGTGGCCCGGTTCGCGGCAGTGGACGTGTACGTCGATCAGGCCCGGGCAGACGATGCATCCTCGGGCGTCGAGGGTTTTCCTGGCTTCGGACTCTCCCGGGCCTATTCTTTCGATCTTGCCCGATTTGATGGCTACGTCGGTCACGCGGTCGATGCCGGCCTCGGGATCGATGACCCGCCCGCCCTGGATCAGCAGATCTGTCATATCGTTGGCTTTCCGTTTACCACATGCGATCGAGCAACTTGTCGATGTCCTGGAACGTGATCAGCAGGAACAGGCCCACCAGGAGGATCAATCCGCCGATCTGGATGGCATTCTGCACCTTGATCGGCAGCGGTTTGCCGCGAATCTTCTCGATGAGCAGGAAGACGGCGTGTCCTCCGTCGACCACCGGCAGGGGCAGGAAGTTGATTACCGCCAGCGAGACGCTGATGATCCCCATGAACCAGAGGAATCGGACAAAGCTGTCTCTGCCGAGGCGGATGGCGGTATCCCCGATGCCCACCGGCCCGGAGACTTCGCGCGTCGAGACCGACCCGACAAACAGCGCCTTGAGGGTGATGTAGGTGCTCGCGGCGAACTTGCCGACCTGGCCCACGCCCCAGCCCAACGCCTCGACGGGGCCGAAGTGAAGTTCCGGACCCATCAGGCGCTGCCGCGGGGGCAGGCGGAGGTCTACGTTGATCTCGTAGAAGTCGGGGTTCAGTTGGTCTTGGGAGATCAGGCCCATCGAAACTTCGACCGGTTCCTCCGAGCCGCGATCCACCCGCAGCACCACTTCCTGCTGGTCATGCTGGGCCTGGCCGATGGCGTTGAATACGTCGATCCAGCCGCTGACTTTCCGGCCATTGACCGAGAGGATCCTGTCCTGGCTCTTGAGGCCTTGCTTCTGGGCCGGAGAGCCCTCGCGAACATCGGCAATTACCGCATGGGAGACGTCCGGAAGAGGATTGATACCGATCAGCGCCCGTCCGTCGCGCTGGGTCGGGGAGATCTTGCGCAGGTCTTTGCGGCTGCCTTCGCGGATGATCCCGATCAAGCCGCCACCTTCCTTGACGTCCTTGTTGATCTCGAAAATCTGGGCCGGGGTCGGCAGAACCCGGTCGTAGTACTCATAGATGATATCCCCGGGTTCCAGGCCTGCCTCGTCGGCCGGCGAGCCGTCTATCACGGTGTTGATGTACGCCCGGGGGAGCATGCCCAGGATGTCCTGACTCTCCTTGGTCTCCAGCAGGTCGTCCTTTTCAATGGTTCGCGTCCGGCCGGATTCCAGCGTGAGCTGGAGCTTATCACCGTCGGGCTCCTTGCCGTCGGAACCCAGGCGGAGCATCTCCCCGGTGCTCTTGAGGAACACCACCCGCTGCTTGAGCAGCAGATGGATCGGCACCTGGCGGGTGATTTCTTCCTTCTGCTCACCGCGCTGGACGGTCATATCCACTTCCGAGGGGACCGGCTGATCGGCCGGATCGAATTGCTTGGCCCATCGCGAAATCTGCCAACTGTGCTCGATAGGCTTTCCATTAAAGCCGACGATTCTGTCTTCCGGCTGGAACAGGTCGGAGCCGCGCTCGTCGTCGACCTTGGCAAAGGTCAGACTGCCGGCCAGACGGATCCCCAGGCCGTTGATCGTCCCGCCCGAGGGCGAGGGCATGTCGGTGAGTTTCAACTCCGCGGTCCCCAGGTAGGTCTTGCCGTCCAGGGGTCTTTCGATCCGCGTGGTAAAGACCTCGTCCTTGTTGGCCAGGGCGGGCTTGACCTTCAGATCCATCCCGGATTCGATCTCTTCCCCGTCGAGGCTGAGAATCTTATCTCCCGGGATCAGGCCCTGGGTGGTCTTGCGCTGCTGTCCATCGGGGGTCAGGCCCGGCAGGGGGGTATCCCACTGGATTTCGGCCATTTCCGCCGAGGAACCGGGAACCACCCCGCCGACGATCGGAGCGGGAAACTTGATGCCGATCATCCCCACCAGGATAAACAGCATCGCTGCCCCGATGAGGTTCATGATCACCCCGGCCGAGATGACGGCAAAACGCGCCCCGACGCTCTTGGCCTGGTAGCTGCGGGGGTCGAGCTGCTGCTCCTGGCCATCCTCGAGGGGCGCAAAATCTTCCTGGCCGAGCATTTTGACGTATCCGCCCAGCGGCAGGGCGCAGAGACAGTACTCCGTTTCGCCGACAGGGATTTTTATCAGCGGCGGGCCCATGCCGATGGCGAAACGTTCGACCTTGATGCCCACGAACTTGGCCACCATGAAGTGCCCCAGCTCGTGGATGAAGACGACCAGACCCAGTCCGGCCAGGAACATCAGGACCGGAAGGATCCATTCGCCCAGCAGCCAGGAGATATCGAAAGCCAGTAAATTGCTCATGCGGTTTCTATCACTTTGAAGTTTGAGAAGAGGCTTGTTCCAGTTGCCCTTGGACATCCTTTCGGGCCCAGGCATCGGCCTCGCGGAGCGTATCGAGGGTTACTTCCCGGTTGGGCGAGGCCCGGTTCAGTGTATTTTCGACCAGTTCGACGATTTGCGCAAAGGAGATTTTTCGCTCCAGGAACGCCTCGACGGCCTGCTCGTTGGCGGCGTTGAGGATAGCTCCGCTGGTACCGCCCTGATCTATGACACGGTAGGCAAGGGCCAGGGCCCGGGCAAAACGCCCTTTCGGGCGGGAGAAGGTCAGCTGTCCCATCCCGGCCAGGTCCAGCACCTGCGCCTGTCGCTGCAAGCGGTCGGGCCAGCAGAGGGCGTGGGAAATGGGCCCTTTCATGTCGGGAGGCCCCATCTGGGCCAGCACGCTCCCATCGCGGAAGTGTACCATCGCGTGCACCGTGCTCTCGGGGTGGATGAGTACCTCGATTTTTTCCCCGGGCAGGGAAAAGAGCCAGTGGGCCTCGATGACCTCCAGGGCCTTGTTGATCAGCGTGGCCGAGTCGATCGTGATCTTGCTGCCCATCTGCCAGGTGGGGTGGTTCAGGGCGTCGTCGACGGTGGCAGAGGCCAGGTCCGCCTCGTCCCAGTCGCGAAGGGCTCCGCCCGAGGCGGTCAGGACGATTTTCTCCACCTGGTCGCTGTGGGCACCGGTAAGGCACTGGAAGACGCCGGAGTGCTCGCTGTCGACGGGCAGGATGCGGACACCGGCTTTGGCGGCGGCGGGGATGACGATTTCCCCCGCAGCCACCAGGGTTTCCTTGTTGGCCAGGGCGATATCGGCGCCGATTTCAATGGCTTGGAGGGTCGGTTCGAGCCCCGCGGCTCCCACCACGGCTGATACCACCATCGAGGGGCGGGATCGGCGAATCATCTCCGTCATGGCTTCGGGGCCCTGAAGAAGCTGCGTCCCCTCGGGCAGTTGGCTGCGGAGCTGCTCGCCGGGCCCGTCGGACAGGGCTACGTAGCGGGGCCGGAACTTCCGCGCCTGCTCTGCCAGCAGCTTCCAGTTGCTCCCGGCCGACAGCGCGCAGACGCGGTAGCCCCGGAGGTCTTCGAGGACTTCCAGGCTCTGGCGTCCGATGCTGCCGGTCGAGCCCATCAGGGCCAGCTCCCGGCAGGGAGGTTGTGAGGGGTCTGCTGTTTGGCCCATGGTCGCATGCATCTTACGCGCCCAGCCCCGCCGGGCAAGAGCAAAGGGAGGCGCGGGCATCGATGAAGGGATTTCCCGGTTCCTTGAGGCAATCGCAACCAGGCCCGGTATAATCCCGGGAATGACCGATCGATTTGCCTTTGACGAGCTGCACTATTCCGGGCGGGTGGTGGAAGTCCACCGCGTGGGGGTTCGCATGCCCGATGGCAATGTCCTGCCCCGCGACCTTGTTCACTGCCGTCCAGCCGTTACCATTCTGCCGGTGCTTGAGGACGGTGAGATCCTGCTGATACGCAATGAGCGCTATGCCGTGAACGAAAACCTTCTGGAGTTGCCGGCCGGGGGCGTCGAAATAGAAGAAGACCCCCTCGCCGGTGCCCGGCGGGAACTGCTGGAAGAGACCGGATGCAGGGCGGCCAGGCTGGAGCTTCTGGGCAGTTTTTATACCGCCCCGGGGGCCCTGGATGAGAAGATGCACGCGTACCTGGCCACAGGAATCACGCGGGGCCCGGCCCGGCTTGAACCCTACGAGCGGATTACCGTAGAATCCTACAGCGACGAGCAGATCCGGCGGATGGTCCGCAGCGGCGAGATACACGACGCCAAAACGATCGCTGTATTGGGGCTTTACTGGCTGGGTCGAGAAGAACGACAGCCTTGATGTCAGGAACTTTCATGGGACTGCACAACCGAGGATACATGCACGAAGGTGGCGGAGGCTACCCGGGAGGCGGCCTGGCAGAGGGAATGACCATCGGCATGCCCAAGCCCGCTCGGGGTGTCAAATGGCTGCTGGTGATCAACTTCGTAGCCTTCGTGGTCCAGGCCTTCGACCGCAATAATGTCCTCAGTTACAATCTCGGCGTCACACTGGGGGCGTTCTGGCAGGTCTGGCGGTATTTCACCTTCCAATTCCTCCATGCGGGTTTGTGGCATATCCTGCTGAACATGCTGGGGCTGTACATGTTGGGCACGCCCCTGGAGAAGAAGTTCGGCACGAGAAAATTCATCTACTTCTACCTGAGCTGCGGCGTGGTGGCCGGCCTGTCCTATGTCGTGATCGCCTCGATGTTCCCCAACTATCCTTCCCATTTCCCGATCGTGGGCGCTTCGGGGGGCGTCTACGGTATCATCCTGGCTGCGGCGGTCTACTTTCCCCAATTTCGGATTATTTTTGTCTTCTTCCCGGTGCCCATCCGCATGGCGGCCCTGGTGATCTTCGGCATCATGCTTCTGACGGTTCTCAAGGGCCTGGCCGCACAGGTTCCGATGTCCGACACGATGAGCCATGCCGCCCACCTGGGCGGGACGATCATGGCGGCCCTGTGGATCTGGGTCCTGCCACAGATGTCCTCCCCGGGCAAAGCGCGCGGTCCTTCGCAGCGCAAGAGTCTCCAGGAAAAACTGCGCGAGGGCGCCTGGGAACAGAAAATGGAGAAACGCCGCAAAGAACAGGCCGAAATCGACCGCATTCTCCAGAAAATCCACGAACAGGGAATCCAGAAGCTCACCGCCCGGGAAAAGCGCACGCTCAAGAACGCCACACGCAAGCAGCGCGAGGACGATTCGAAACTGCACAATCTCTGATTTCCAGGCAGGCAGGGGCGGGCTTGTCCATTGGCTCCTGTGAGGGTAGAATCCGCTTTTAACGCTCGGAACAAGAAGGAGTCGCCCCGGATGCAGTATGTCTCGACACGCGGACAGGTGGAGCCCGCAGACTTCCAGGACGCCGTCATCATGGGCCTGGCCGAGGACGGCGGGCTGATGGTCCCCCAGGGCATCCCCGACGTTCGCAATCGCCTGGACGACTGGGCCCAACTGTCCTACAACGAACTGGCCCTGGAGATCTTCCGACTTTTCACAGACGACCTGGACTCCCGGACGCTCGAATCCCTGATCGCTGCTTCCTATGGGGAAAACTTCGCCCCGGAGGTCGCCCCGGTGGTGCATGTGGGGCCTTTGCATGTCCTGGAGCTCTTCCATGGGCCCACCCTGGCATTCAAGGATGTGGCCCTGCAGTTCCTGGGCAACCTCTTCGAGCACATCCTCTCCCTGCGCGACCAGAGGCTCAACATCCTGGCCGCCACCAGCGGCGATACGGGAAGTGCGGCCATCTACGGCGTGCGGGGCCGGAAGGGAATCGAGATTTTCGTGATGCACCCGGCCGGGGGCGTCTCGCCGATCCAGGAACGTCAGATGACCAGCGTTTTGGACAGGAACGTGCACAACATGGCCGTCGAGGGCAGCTTCGACGACTGCCAGCGGATCATGAAGTCCCTGGCCTCGGATCTGGACTTCAAGCGGAAGTACCACCTGGGCGCGGTCAACAGCGTCAACTGGGCGCGGGTCCTGGCGCAGATCGTCTATTACTTCCACGGCGTGCTGCGTCTGATGCGTTCCACGGGGGCTTCGGCGGTTCGCGTGGCCGTGCCCACCGGCAACTTCGGGGATATCCTGGCCGGCTGGTACGCCCGCCAGATGGGCCTGCCGATTTCCAGGCTGATCCTGGCCACCAACGAAAACGACATCCTCGCCCGGTTCTTCAATACCGGCACGTACAGCCTGGGCAAGGTCTTCAAGAGCCTTTCACCTGCGATGGATATCCAGGTGGCCAGCAACTTTGAACGGTACCTGTACTACCGGCTTGGAGAAAACCCTCACCAGTTGAGGGAGTTGATCGAGACGTTCTCCCGGACAGGGCATCTGGAGGTCTCCCTGGGCGATGGGGAGATCGATGCGGATTTCACCGCCGGCCGGGCGGATTCGGAAGATACTCTCCGAACCATTGCCGAATTTTACAACGAGTACGGATACGTCATGGATCCCCACACGGCGGTGGGGGTCTGCGTGGCCCTTCGCCAGGAGTCGCAGGGAGACCCGATCCTGGCCCTGGCGACGGCCCATCCGGCAAAGTTCCCCGATGCGATTCGACGCGCCACCGGCGCGGACGTGGCCCATCATCCCGATATCGACAGTCTTTCGGACCTTCCCACTCGGTGCGACAGCGTGGCATCCGACGATCAGGCCGTGCGTGATTATCTCGTGCGTGTTCTGGATGCCCGGTGGCAGGAGCGATAGCGCCTTCCTGGAAAAGGGCTTCGCCGACATGACCGTTGGCCGGGTCCGGCCGGGAAACGTTCGAGCTTCCTGATGTTGGAGGCGGTGATTGTCGATAGGGTAAAGGACGTTTGGACTTGTATCTTTGGCCCGGGAGAAGATGATCGGCGGCTTTCAACGCAAGAAATGGACCAGCCAGGAGCAGTGGATTCTTCGGCTGTTGCTTGACGGGGAGACGAACCTCATGGAGTCTCTGCGTCGCCAGTTGGAGCCTCCCTTCTTCTGCCGGGTCCATCGGCATCCGATGCGTCGGGGTGAATCGGGCAAGGACGGCCCGGCCCGGTACCGCTACGATATCGTCTTCAACGAGGCGCTTCTGGGGGAATTCTCCGTCGGGGACGCGGTGAACCTGGAGATCAGCGATCTGCGGATCCGCGATCAACGGGTGGAGGGGGAGATCCGCATTCTGGCAAAGGTACGCGACGGGGTGATCACGGAGATCCTCGCAGAAACCGAAAAGCCGGTGTCCTGGCCCAAGTATCTCCGGGCCGATGACTGGTGGTTCGTCCTCCAGACCCAGAAAGGCCCCTGGCGCAGCAAGCGTCGCCAGTCGCTCGAGCACCTGGGCAAGATCGTCCGGCAGGACCAGGGATCAGCGGCGCTGCTGGATCTGCCCGTAGCCAGGCCCATCGATCAACGCTCCAGGTCAGAGGGGCCTATGCAGGAGGGGTCCGAAGAATCCCGGGCTGAGCAAACCGGGCAGACTCCGGAGGATCCCGAAGGGGCTTTGCAGGAAGAGTCCGTCGCCGAAGATGCCCGCCGCGTCGCCCGAAGCATCGCCGCCGATCCCCAGGCGGGGAAGTTCGAACAGATCGTCGAGGAAATCACCTCCGAGACCGACGCCGGGACCCGTTCGGAAGAGGATTCTCCAACCCCAACGCCCTTGTCCTTGCGTGAGCAAGGCGAGCAGGAGACGGAGGATTCCGAAGCCCTGGAGGAGCATACTGCATCGGCCGGCCGGAACCTGGGACTCGACGACGCCGAACTCCAAGGCCTGGCCGAGGAGGATGAGCAAGAGCCTTCGGGCCCCACGTGGGCCAACGACGATATCCGCTCAGCCGTGGCGGAATTCGACGACGGGCTGGAGGAAGAGACGCCCGTCCAGGAGCAGCGCAACTCGGGGCTGAGCATGTCCTGGGTGGAAAGTTTCGTGAACAATGCCTTCGATTCCGGCCAGGGAGTAGACCTGGGCCCCCCGGCCCGAAAACAGGACGTGGAAGATCTTCGCCGGGCCAGCCCCCCATGGCTGCCGGGAGATCTGGCGATGTTCCTTACCCACGCCGACGGGGCCAATCTCTGGGGCGTCCGCGTGCTCTCCTGCCACGACATCCTTTCCCTGGAGGAAGAGGAGGAGCCCGTCGAGCGGATCGTTTTCGCCTTGGCCCAGGAGGGGGGCTCCTACAGCCTCAAAGCCTCCGGACAGGAGGCCCGGTCCGGCGCGGCGGTTTTCTTCCTGCCCCGCAAATCCCAGGAGTCCTGCAAGGTAGCTGACGATTTCCGCTCCTGGCTGGACTATATCGAGCAGCAGGTCCGCCGGGGCCGGCCTCACTGAACCGTCCCTGTCCTGATTTCTCCCTGTCGCCATCGCCGATCGCGCGCGTGCATTTCCACTGCTCTTGCGGTACGCTGTGAGCCTGGATTGACAGCAGGAAAGGCGGACAATCATGACGAAAATCGCGATCAACGGCTCAGCCGGTCGCATGGGAAAACGAATCGCCGCGTTGGCGATCGAACTGGGCGAATTTGACATTGTGGCAGCCTTGGAAGCAGCCGGAAACCGTGCTATGGGACGCGACCTTGGAGAGTTGGCCGGTGCGGGCCCCTTCGGCGTCCAGGTCACCCAGGAGATGGGCCAGGACTTTCCGGAAGTGATGATCGACTTCTCCCTGCCCGAGGGGACCATGGAGGCCCTGCCTCTATGCCGCAAGAAGGGTATCGCCATGGTCATCGGCACGACCGGGCTGACCGAAAGCCAGCAGGCCGAACTGGCCGACACCGCTTCGGAGATTCCCATCGTCAACGCCGCGAACTATTCGGTGGGTATCAACGTGCTGCTCAAGGTGGTCGCCGACGTGGCCAAGGCCCTGGGCGAAAGCTACGATATCGAGATCAGCGAGACGCATCACCGTTTCAAGAAGGATGCCCCGTCGGGCACGGCCATCTCGCTGGCCAAGTCCATCTGCCAGGCCCGTGGCGTCGACTACGGCGAGACGGTCCTCTTCGGTCGCGGCGGTCACTGCCCGCGCAACGAGGGCGAAATCGGCATGCACGCCCTTCGGGTAGGCGACACGGTAGGCGAGCACCAGGTGCACTTCGGCAACCTCGGAGAGACCGTCACCATCAGCCACAGCGCCCACACGCGGGATACCTTCGTACGCGGGGCTCTGCGTGCGGCCAAGTGGGTCGCGGGCAAGAGGCCCGGCCTCTACGACATGCACGACGTGCTGGGCATCTGAGAGCTGCGATGTCCCTGCAGGAAAGAGGTCGGATCCCCATCGATGCCTGCCAGGTCTCGCTGTACGTGGCCCGGAAGACACCGCAGGGGCCCCGCTGGCTTCTGTTGCGCCGGGATCCGCGGGCCAGGCACTACCCGGGCGTCTGGCAGCAGGTGACCGGCGGGCTCCAGCCGGGCGAAAAAGCCCACCAGGCGGCTCTGCGGGAACTGCAGGAAGAAACCGGCCTGGAAGCCTGCGAGTTGTACTCGGCCGACAGCCTCGAGATGTTTTTCGAGCCCTCGACGCAGTCCATCTGGCTCACACCGGTGTTTCTGGCCCTGGTGGAAAGCGACCTGGTGACCCTCTGCGACGAACACGACAGCTTTGCGTGGCTTTGCAGCGCAGAGGCCCGGCAGAAGGTGCCCTTCCGCCAGCAGCGCCAAACCCTGGAGATGCTCGAAGAGGAATTCTTCGATACCCAGCCCAACGAGCACTTGCGTATCCTGTAGGCACAGGAGAGATGCCATGATCGACCTTCGCAGCGACACCGTTACCCAGCCAACCCCCCAGATGCGCCAGGCCATGGCCCAGGCCCCGGTGGGAGACGACGTGCTCGGCGACGACCCGAGCGTGAACCAGCTCGAAGCCCGCACCGCCGAGATCCTGGGCAAGCCCGCAGCCGTCTACATGCCCTCGGGAACCATGACCAACCAGGTGGCCCTGCGATGTTGGAGCGAGGGCGGCGATGAGATCCTCCTGGCCGACAACGCCCATGTGTTCTGGTACGAGGCAGGAGCCCCCGGTGGGGTCAGCGGGCTGATGTGCAGGATGCTGCCCAGTCAAGATGGGGTGTTCGGGCCCGATCAACTTCGCGCAGCGGCCAAGCCCAGAAATGTGCACTTCGCGCCGACGCGTGTGGTCTGCGTGGAGAACACGTCCAACCGCGGCGGGGGCAAGATCTGGCCCCTTGAGACCATCGACCAGTTGGCCGACCAGGCCCGGCAAATGGATCTCAAAATGCACATGGACGGGGCGAGGCTCTGGAACGCCGCCGCCGCGACGGGAATCGAACCCCAGCGATGGGCCCAGCCGTTCGACTCGATCAGCGTCTGTTTCTCCAAAGGACTCGGTGCGCCGGTCGGCTCTGCCCTGGCCGGCAGCGAAGAGCTCATCGCCCGCGCCCGTCGGTTTCGCAAGATGCTCGGCGGGGGGATGCGCCAGGCGGGGATCATCGCAGCCGGGGCCCTGTATGCACTCGAACACCATCGCCGGCGGATGACCGAAGACCATGAAAACGCCCGCCGACTGGCCCAGGGCATCGCTGAGCTTCCGGGCCTCGAGATCGACCCGGCCTCGGTGGAGACCAATATCGTGATCTTTCGCACGCAGCCCGGCCAGGCCCAGCGCCTCGCCGACGCCTGGGGCCGGGCGGGCACAAAGGTCCTGGCCACCGGGCCCGATACGATCCGCGCGGTGACCCACCTGATGATCGACCGCCGGCAGATCGAGCAGTCCCTCGAGTCGCTGGGGCGCATCGCCGGGCAGAGCTCTTGAGCCTCCATCGCTGGGATCTGTCGCCGCGCGAAGCCATCGCCCTTCAGCAGCGGCTCAAGGAGCAGGTGATCTGCAGGCCCCTGGAGACGGATGTTCGACGCGTGGCCGGGACCGACTGTGCGTTTCTGGATGGGGGCAAGCGGATCCTGGCCGTTGCGGTGGTCTGGGATCTGGGCCGAAAGGAAGTCATCGACGAATCCGTGGTCCAGCAGCCCTGCACCTATCCCTATGTGCCTGGGCTGCTGAGTTTCCGGGAAGCCCCGGCCGTCCTGGAGGCGGTTGCTTCGCTGGGGAAGCAATGGGATCTGCTCATCTGCGACGGGCAGGGGATAGCCCACCCACGGCGACTGGGTCTGGCCTCGCATGTGGGCCTCTGGCTGGACAAGCCCGTGATCGGGGCCGCCAAGAGCGTGCTGGTCGGCGAGTACCGCGAACCTTCGCTGCGCAGAGGCTCGGCTACGCAGATGAAGCACAAGGGGGAGGTGGTGGGCCTGGCGCTGCGGACCCGCAGCAATGTCAAGTGCATGTACGTATCGGTGGGGCATCGGGTTACGCTTTCCGATGTCAAGCGATGGACCCTTCGATCGACCGCGGGGTACCGCCTGCCCGAACCGACGCGGCAGGGGCACCTGCGGGTGACGCGCCTCAAGGGGCGCAGGAACGGCTGATTCCCCATTCCAGCCTGGACAGATCTTCTTGCTACACAGCCAGGCGTGAAGTACACTAACTGTATTGCAAGGCATGGACTTGCTGAAGTTTTGCGAAACATTCGCGCGGATCTTTCGTTAAGCATACAAACGAGTCAGCGCGACCGTCCAGGGTGCCTATGGCCACTGCCAAGATATTCGAAGCCACTGTCGAGCACTTTCTCTCCCCGGTGCTTGATTTCCTGAAGGATCCGAAGGTTTCGGAGATCATGATCAACGCCCCCGACGAGATCTACATCGAACGCGAGGGGCAGCTTGTGCGCACCGACGCGGCTTTTGAAGATGCCGAGGCGCTGCTCTCTGCCGTCAATAATGTCCTCCAGTACACCGGCAAGCGCGTCTCCAACGAGCACCCGCTCATCGATTCGCGCCTGCCCGACGGCAGCAGGGTCCATGTCATCCTCGAACCGCTGAGCCGGCGCAGCACGTGTATGGCCATCCGCAAGTTTTCCAAGAGTCTCCTCGATGCCGACGCGCTGGTGCAACTGGGCTCCTGGACTCCGGAAGTCCGCGAGTACCTGGAAGTCTGTGTCCTGGCCGAGAAGAACATCCTCGTCGCCGGGGGCACCAGCAGCGGTAAGACCTGCCTGCTCAATGTGCTCAGCAGTTTCATTCCCGGCCATCAACGGATCGTGACCATTGAAGATTCGGCCGAACTGGAACTCCAGCAGGAACACCTGATCGCGTTGGAATCGCGTCCGCCCGACCGGTGGGGCAAGGGCCAGGTGGGCATCTCCGAGTTGTTCCGCTCCTCGCTGCGATTGCGCCCGGATCGGATCATCATCGGGGAAGTCCGCGGCGGCGAAGCCCTGGACATGATCCAGGCCATGACCAGCGGACACGCCGGGAGCATGTCCACGCTGCATGCGAACATGGCCCTGGATGCGCTGAACCGCCTGGAGACGCTGGCGATGATGAACAAGATCGAACTGCCCCTGCACGCGCTTCGGGCGCAGATCGCTTCGGCCATCGATGTGGTGGTCCAGATGACGCGCTTCCCCGACGGGCGCAGAGGGCTCACCCAGGTCAGCGAGGTACTGCCCCTGGGCGACGACGGAAAGTATCGCCTCCAGGATGTCTACGTGTACGATCTGGACGAAGAGACCGACCAGGGGCAACTTGCCTGGGCGGGGGCGAAGTCCTGCTTTGCCCGCGAGCCGAAAGTGCGCCTGCAACGGGAGAAAATGGATCTCACGAGCCGCGTGTTCGCGGCCGAAAGATAGGTATGCCTCAGCCAATCGGAAAGAGCATTGCCCTGAAGCTCGGCGACGACCGCGGCCAGGCGACGGTGGAGTACACGCTGTTGCTTGCGGTGTTCGGTCTGCCGCTGATCGCGTTGTTCGCGGCGATGCTTCGTGCCTTGGGACAATTTTTTGAGATGGTTTCCTTGCTGGAAACCCTGCCGCTTCCGTGAGGAGTCCGCGCGGGATCGGCCTGACAGAACAGAGTGACTCGAGGGCAGCAGCAAGATGAAAAAGACGTTGAAGATGGTGAAGAATGGCCTGAGCCGGCTGCATCGGGACGACACCGGCGCGACCATGGTGGAGTACATCCTTCTGATCGCGGCGATCGCGCTTCCCCTGCTGGGCCTGCTCTACTGGTTCCGCGACGACCTGTGGGACTTCTTCATGGGTCGCTGGGAAGATGCCAAGAACGAGAACTAGCCGGTTCGTCTGCCGCATCGAGCCGGCCGGGGCCCTGCCAAAGCCCCTGCCGGTAGGAAGGAGCCGTTTTGCCGGTTGAGGAATTGCTCACCTGGTGGCCTTTTGTGGTGTTGGCGTGCCTGCTGATTCCCGCAAGCGTCTACGACGCGCGCAAGGGCATCATTCCCAAGTTTCTGACCTACCCGGCCATTGCCGTCGGGCTGATCGGCCACACCCTGGCCGGGGGCCTGGGCGGCGGGTCCGGGCCTGCCCAACTGGGGCTGGTCGGTGCCCTGGCCGGATTTGCGATGGGGCTGGGGCCCATGCTGGCGGTCTTCCTGACCGGCGGGGTCGGCGGCGGCGACGTGAAGCTGATGGCCGCGATCGGCGCACTGACAGGCTGGCGGTTCACTCTTGAGACGCTGTTCCTGGGCCTGTTGGTAGCCGTGCTGATGGCGATGGTGATCCTCCTTCGTCGGCGGATGGCCATGCAGACGCTGGGTCGCCTGGCCCGATGGTTCTGGATCGTCCTGTCCTTCGGCAAGCCGGGCGATCCGTCGACGCAGCAATCCCCGAGGCTGCCTTTCGGGGTGGCCTTGAGCGTCGGAGCGGCCCTGGCCCTGGCGGAAGTGGTCTGGCGGGGCGCGTCGGCGGGAAAGCTCGTGGGAGTCTGAATGTTCCGCACAAAGCGCACACAACGCAGCACCGAAAGGGGCCGGGGCCCAGGTGCGCTCTCGACGGCCGGGGCCTTGGCGCTGCTGGCCTCGCTGGCGGTTCTGGTTGTCTCCGGGCTTCCGGCCCGGTGGGCCTCGGGCACGCCCTGGCTGGCATCCGCCCTGGCCTCGGATCTTTTCGTGGCCTGCGGACTTACCTGCATCGCCGGTGTGGGTATCCTGGCCATCGGGATCACGATGCTCTGGAAGATCGGGCGAAACGCGCGGCTGCGACGCAAGCCCGACAGCGGCGTGGTGCTGGTGGAATTCATCCTGCTGCTGCCGATCCTGCTGAGTGTTTCATTGATGATCCTCCAGGCGGCGCTGCTGATGAGCGGACTCTTCGCCGTCAACTACAGCGCCTGGGCAGGGGCCCGGGCAGCGGCGGTGCAGATCCCCACCTACGTCGATGCCTCCGAGCCGGCCAACTACCTTCCCCCCGAAGGGGAGGGCGAGAAGTACGCCCGTATCTTTCGCGCAGCGGTCTGGCCTCTGATCCCCCTGGGCAACGGTGGAACCTGGGTGGATGTGACCGTGGAGGACCGGGACCTGGTCGGTCAGCTTCGGCGCTTCTATGCCGACTACGACCGGGAAGCGCCCTCCTGGCTGGACCAGCGCCTCGTGCGCAAACTCAGCTACGTCTGGGACAATACCCGTCTTAGCGTGGAGCCTCCGGAAAACGGCGACACGTACGGCCCCAACGAGGAGATCCGCGTCCGGGTGGAGCACGCGTTCTATCTCTCGGTTCCCTACGCGGGGTGGATGATCCGCCGGCTCAGTGACGACGGCGTGCAACTAAATACCGGCCCGGCCGACCATGGGCTGCTCCTCCGGGCAAGCGCTTCGATGGTCAATTATGGACGCCAGGACTGGGTAGACCGGGAAACGTTCAACTAGAATTTTGATAGAAGACAGGGACGCAGGTCATGGCCGAAAAGCCGAACAGCCAGGATGGGCAGCAAGTCGGGCTCCAGCCCGGTGCGCGCGTCGGGAAGTACGAAGTCGTCGAGCGCATCGCCATCGGCGGACAGGCCATCGTCTACAAGTGTCGCGATGAGGTCCTGGACCGTTTTGTCGCCCTCAAACAAATTTCCTCCCACCTGGCCGAGGATCCCAAATTCCTCCAGCGCTTCCGCAACGAAGCGCAGATCCTGGCCAAGCTTTCGGCCCGCCAGCCGGGCATCGTCTCCATTCACGACATCCTGGAAGAACCCCAGGGGCTCTTTATCGTCATGGAGTTTGTCGACGGACAGACCATCGAGGAGATATTGAGGATCACCAACGGGCCCATCGAGGCCAAGCCCGTATTGCGAATCCTCTGGAAGCTCGCCGGGGCCATGCACGATGTCCACCAGGCCGGCTACCTCCATCGGGATCTCAAACCCGAGAACATCCTGGTCCAGGAAGGGATCCGGCCCAAGATTACGGATTTCGGCGTGGCCGCCAGCCGCAGCGGCCAGACGTCCATGGTCCTGGGGACGACGAAATACATGGCCCCGGAGTTGTTCGGCAGCGAAGAGGTAGACGGCCGCTGCGATATCTACTCGCTGGGGATGATCGCCTACGAGATGCTCGTGGGCAGGCCCCAATTCCGGGAGATCTTCTCCGACGTGGTGCGCGACCCGCATTCCGAGGCGTTGCGATGGATGAAGTGGCACGGGAACTGCGATGCGGTGGCTCCCCGGCTGGATACGGTTTTGCCCGACGTGCCGACCAAGCTGGCCGACATCATCGAGAAGATGCTCGCCAAGGATCCGGACCAGCGGTTCGATTCCATGGAGGAACTGGGTCGAGCCATCAAGCAGGGCTTTGCCCCGCGTCGGGCGGGAGCGGCCGGCATCGCAGCCCAGGAGCAGGTTGACCTGGAGGAGACGGATATCAGCCCGGCCCTTCCGGTAGAAGACGATGACTCCGAGGAAGTGTACGAACCCCCCGCGACGGCGCCGCTGAAGCGCAAGCGTCTCAGCGGGAGGACCAGGATTGTTTTGGGCATCCTGGCGGCCTTGCTGGTTCTGGGCGGGATCGGGACACTGCTGGTCATACGTGCCCAGGAGCGTCAGGCCCGGGCGAGGCAGGCTTTGGACCTCTTCCAGCGGGGTATGGAGCTCTATGAGAAGCAGCAGTACGCCCAGGCCTCGGAGAGCTTCGCCCGAGCGGCCGGCGAGTATGCCCGGACCGATGCCGGACGAAAGTCTAAGGTGATGGAAGCCATGGCCAAGGCCTGGCTGGCGGTGGAAGAAAACCAATGGGGCCAGGCGGGGAACTATCAGCAGGAAGCCCTGGATGCGGTAGCGGCCGTCAATCGCGCCGCCTCCGAAGGCAGCGATCTGCACCAGTGGGCGCGAAAACAGGAAGAGAAGGTCCGCAGCTTCCGCCAGGAGCAGTTGATGGTTCGAAGCTTCCGGGAGACCATGGACCAGGCGCGCCGACTCCTGGCCGAGGAAAGGTTCGACCAGGCCCGCCAGGCCCTGGCCTCGATCTCCCAGCAGTCCATGACCCCCGAGCAGCGGCAGGCGCATTTCGACTTGCGGCGCCGAGTGCAGCAGGAGGCGCTGGTTCATGAGGTGCAGACGGCATTGGACCAGGCCCGCTCGGCCCGCCAACAGGCCCAGGAGGGTATGAACCGGCAACGGTACCCCGAAGCGATTCAGGCGCTCGACCAGGCATTGCAGCGCCTGGAGGGGGCTTGGACCCAGGTCCAGGACGATGCCGCCCAACCGATGGCGGAAAGCCTCCTGGAACCCCAGCAGCAGGCGAGTTTCCTTGAAGAGTTCCGGCAGGTGGATTCACAGTTGACCACCCTCGTTCGCTTTGCCCGGAGCATGCAGCAAGCCCTCCAGGCCCGACAGGAAGGCAATGCTTCGCAGGAGCTGGTCCATCTGAATGAAGCCCGTAAGATCCGCCAGGATCCCCGGATCGACCAGCGCATCGAGCAACTGGAACTGGACATGTTGCGCGACGAAGGGCTTCGCCTGGCCCAGGAGGGACCGGCCGCCCAGGCCATCCAGGTCCTCCGGGATTACCTCAAGCAGCGCACCGACGATGCCGCAGCCGGCCAGGCACTGGACGATCTGCTGGCCGATCAGAAATGGCAGGCCATGGTTCAGGCCGGCAAGGAGGCCGTCGCCAACGAAAACTACACCGGTGCCCTGGAGCATTTCCTCAAAGCCGCAAAGATCCGACAGAACGACGATCTGGCCCAGCGTATCGCGCGGGTCCGGTTCAACCTCCACTGGGAGAACGCCCTGGCCGCCATCGAGCAAGGCGATTACGAGGAGGCAGAGAAACAATTGGCCTCCTGCGCCCAGCACGCCCCCGACCAGGCCGGGAAGATCGACGCCATGAAGAGCATGGTCGATCGCCTCCAACGCTATCGTATTCACATGCAGGCGGGCACCCAGGCCCTCCAGCAGGCTCAGTATGTCAAGGCCAGAGAGGCCTATCGAAAAGCCCAGGAGGAAGCAAAACTCCTGGAAGACGAAAGCAAACTCACCGAAGCTGCCAAGGGATACAGCGAAGCGTTCTACCTCGAACAGATGACCAAGGGAAAGCAGAGCTTCCAAGAAGAGGACTACACCGCGGCCGGGGCGTTTTTCATCCTTGCCCGCGACGAGGCCCCCACGGCCCAGCAGCGGAAGGACGCCCAGGAATGGGTCGACCGGGCCCAGGCGGCTCGGAACCAGGAGGGCGGATGAAAAAGACCCTCGCTCCAGTACGCCTGCACTTTAGCCGCTCTTCCAGGAGGGGACAGGTCCTGGTTATCACCATTCTGGGCCTGACACTCCTGGCCGGGCTGGTCTTCTACACCTTCAATGTCGGGCTGGAGATCAACCGGCGGCGGGACCTTCAGGACGCAGCCGACGCAGCCGCCCTGGGAGGCGCCCACTGGCTGGGGCGGGGGATGAATCTGATAGCGGCCGGCAATTTCGGCCAGGCCAAGGCCCTGGGGATGATCCCGATTCTGGACTCGATGCCCCAGGCTTCCCGGATGAGTCGGTACGAACTGGAGCGTTGGCACCAGTCGGTGGCGATGCAATTGGATCGGCCGATGTTCTTCACCGGAGACCGCATCGTTCGCGAGGCGCTGGAGAATCTCCAAGCGAGGCTTCGGCTGCAGTTGGAGGTAATCACCCCGTGGGATGAGAGGCTCAATGCCGGCGGGCTGGACATGTCGCAGATCACCGAATACCGCACGGGCAGGGGAGGCCCGGCCCCGCAGGGGAGGTTGTGGCAGGCGGCCCTGGCGATGGATGAGCTTTCCCAGGTTTCGGCGTTTCTGGCCGGTTATTTCGCCCAGCTTGCTGCGGATCATTGGGCGCGGGTCAACGGCGCCGAGGCCGGGCTGCTGGTTCCTATCCTGCCCGAGATCCCCTACCGGCGGGGCAGCTATTCGGACTTCCGCTATCCCCTCAAGGGCAAGATGACCGTCACCAGCACGGAGATGGCCATTGCCAACGATCCCGGCTCGGGCGGGGCGATTCCCGACGCGCAGTACCCGCACCGGCTTGGTCCCTACGCGCGTCTGCAGCGTTGGCGGGATTATCTTCGAAGGGCCACCGGCTGGGAGTACGTTCCGGGCAGCGGCACGCCTCCGCGCCAGTCGGGTGGCCAGGGCTTCTTGACCGGGGGGCGCCGGACTGGAAGCAGCGTGCAGACGCCTTCCTTCGGTGGCCAACGGGGCCGATGGCGCGCGACCGGCTGGGAGGTCTACGGCTACCGTCCGCGGGGGCCTTATATCCAGGCCATGCGCCACATCAACTTCATGGACCGCGGCACGTGGGAGAGGCTGGTCGACGAGACCCGCGTCGGACAGGATACGTACTTTGGCAGCTATCTGTGGCAGCTCTCCCGGGCCAAGCTGGAGCATGTCCTGGGCGACGAGAATCCACGCTACATTCACGTGCCCCAGTGGGAGAGGATGGACTATCCTCAGGCCCGCGCCCACGCCGAGAACAACCCGGTTCATCAGACGCTCTTTTACGTCGTCGAGGTGGTTTCGCGGGATAAGCCCCTGGGCAATTTCGGACCCGAGGGCAGCTACCGCACCAACGCGAACTTCCCGGTGAGCATCTGGGCCAATGGGTGGGAAGATCCCGAGCAGTGGAACGTAGCCAAGGTGGCCAACCATATCTGGATGCAGCAGTATTCCTACCGGGTCACCTACGACAGCGAACTGGGCCTGGAACCGCGCTATGACCCACTGACCGACGAGCCGATCTGGTACGAACTGTGGATGACGCGTTTCTACGTCTTTGGTGGAATCGACACCGGGCGGCAGGAGGAAATTTCCAACCCCGCCAACTACGAAGAAGGCGATCCCCTGCCGGCGCCGACGTTGATCGATCCCCGCGACGGCGACCTGGACCCGGATGATCCCCACAACCTTGACAATCCCTTCCGCCGCAACTACTTCACGGTCCTGGCCATGGTGCGTCGCCCCGGCCAGCAGGAAACCTGGACCCGCCGGTTCGGCAACGCCTCGCCCTCGGGCAGCGTTCATGCCCTGGCCCAGGCGCAGGTCTTTAATGCAAGCAGTTGGGATTTCTGGACCCAGGACTGGCAGGCCAAGCTGACCCCACTGACCGGCTGGCAGGACTGGGTGGAGAAAATGGAGGCCGGGCGGGACGACCTGGACGCCATGGCCGGACAGTTCGATGCCGAAGAACTCGATCGTGCCCTACGCTATCTTCGCGCCCTGGGCCCGGACCTGGTCCAACACTACCGCAGCCAGTAGGAGCGGATATGCTTTCTGCCGGAAAGAAAACTCGAAGCGTTCGGGCCCGTGGGACCGCCATGGTCGAGTTCTGCCTCACTGCGCCGCTTCTGGCGGCGGTGTTGATCCTCATCTTCTTCTGTGGCTGGTCGTTTTCTCGCCTCCAGCGCGTGGGAGGGGCCGCCCGGTTCGGCTCCGACGCCCGCGCCGAAGGCCTCGACGAAGATGCCGAGACGCTCGAAGAGGCGTTCTTCAACGAGATGCGAATCGAAACGCTCAGCACCTCCGCCGGCGGGGCAGAGGGGGTGGTGACGGATTTCGTCGACGAGGCGGGACTCCAGTCCCCCTGGGCCGGAACCCTCCTGGAAGACCAGTGGTCTCACGGGCGACGCGGCGGTTTTCGATTTCGCGTCACGGGCGACTTTCCGACCGACCTGCGAACCTACGAGCAATTGGGGACGGAGGTCTCCCGCATGGCCGGGCGAACCGATCACCCGTGGCACCACCGGCGACTGCAACTGAGCCGTTCACTGGAACGGACCTTCCTGACCGAGTGGGTGGACCTGCTGGAGATGATGCCCTCGCCCAGCGACCACCTGGCGATGGACTTCTACTGGGCGTGGCGAAGTGGCTGGTAAGATCGAGCAAGGCCCTGCCGGAGAGGGCAAAGGAAATCCGCGACGCTGGATACTCGGCCACACGATTTTTGCCGCCCTGCTGGTGGGGGGCATCTTTGGTGCATGGAAGCTGCACACTTCGCTGCGAATCGGCCAGGACGATGCGATTTCCTCTGCCGATTCGTCCCTGCCCTCCATGACCGGCGGGTCGGACCTGCTGAACCTGGAGGAATTCCCGGGTTCGGGCGAGGCTTTTGATGGGGATCCAGCCGATCTGGCCCCCCCGAGTGGGGCACGCAGGGTCTGGTCGGACCAGGACCGGCAGGAGCAGATCCTCCGGACCAGCGCCCGATACCAGTGGGCCGGATCGGTCCGCCAGGTCGTGGATCACTACAGCCATCTTTTGACGGAGCGGGGGTATCGACTCGTGCTGACCTCGCAGAATCCGTCGCAGCCTCTGAAGATAGCTTGGCGAAAGGGACCGCGACTGGCCGTCCTTTTCTTGCGTCGGGACCCATCAGAAGACACAATGGTGGCGTACTTGATCAGTGTATGGACACCTTCGGGGACAGCGACCCCAACAGGAGCCGAGAATGGCTGAGCAGACTCAGACGATTCGCAGCAAAGGACTGCTGATCACCGCCCTGGCGGTGGGTGTAATTGCGGTAGTGCTTTACAACGTGCAGCTTTACCAGGTTCGTAAGAGCTACGAGAAGCCCACGGTACGGCTGCTGAAGGTCAACCGGGATGTCGGCCCGTCGCGACGGCTCAGCGAGGAAGACCTCGAAACCGTCGAGATCGACAAGAGCCTCCAGCAGTCCCTGGGCAACGTGCTCCTGGCCCGTGAGGCCGACTACGCCACCAGCAAGGTGCTGCGTAAAAGTCTCCAGAAGGGCGAGTGGCTCACCTGGGCCCACTTCGATGCCGACCGCGCCTCGTCGCCCTCGGCCATCCTCTCCAGTACGAACCATACCACCTTCACCCTGTCGCTGGATCCGGACAACACGCCCGGGGACATTCTTCGCATCGGGGACCTGGTGGATGTCTGGGCCGATGTCTTCATGCCCGGAGCCAATGGCAGAACGCAACTCAAGACCAAGCGCGTGCTCGAGGCGGCCCGGGTGGTCAGCGTGGGTGACCAGGGGCCCGAGTCGGCCCGGGAGGCCGCCTCTCAGACTCGAAGCGAGCGCACGCCCCAGCGCTATCGGAAGATCACCATCGAGATCCTTCGCGGCGAGAGGCCGATCCTCCACGCCATCCGCACGCACATTCCCCGCGGTCTCTGGCAGGTCTCGCTGCTTCGACCCGACGTACCCCTGCCCGACAAACGAGGCACCGTGAACGATCCGGAGCTTCGGAAGCTGGACGTTCGGCCCGTGATCAGCGATCGCCCCGGCGACCTCTGAAAGACCCTGAAGCGGAAGAGAGCCCTTGGAAATCTGGCTTTACAATCAGTACACCGACGAGCGTGAAGTGGTCAAGGTCCGCGACGAGAAGGTCACGATCGGCCGCGACGACGACAACGACGTGGTGCTTCAGAGCCCGTTCGTTTCGCGCAGGCATGCGACCATCCGCAAGGAGAACGGCTCGTACTTCATCGAGTGCGGGGGCATGAACGGGCTGGTCGCGGCGAACGAGGAGGTCGCCAACCACCAGAAACGCAAGGTCGAATACGGCGACGAGATCCGCATCGGCGAGTTCAGCCTGTACATGATGGAGCCCTCGGCCCGCCGGCTGGCCCAGGAGGAGCAAGCCTCTTCGCCGCGGCAGAGGGTCATCGCCCTGGAGCGGCAGATCCACGCCGACCTGCTGGAGCGTCTGAACCTCCGGGTTACCGGAAAGGTCGGCAGCGCCGATGCGAAGCTCGTGGCCATGATCAAGCAGAACCTCAAGGAGCTGATCCTCTCGGCCCGCGAGAGCATCGATGCCCAGATGGGCGAATACCTGGTCGAAGAGTATCTCTGGCGACAGGTGCTCACCGAGATCACCCGCCGCGCCACGGGCAAACTGCTCTACAGCTATGGCTTTGAGAACTCCGATCAACTCGATCCGAAGAACGAAGAGGCCCTGGGCCGACTCATCGGCGATATCATCAGCGACTTTCCGCTGCGGCTCAGGGCCCAGAGCCTGACCGAGGACGCGGCCAGGGTCGAGCAGGACTGGCAGGGGCAACTGGACAAGATCAAGAGTCGCATCAGCCCCGAAATGAGCCAGTACATCTGCCGACGCATGATCTCCAAGGAAATCGAGGATGTCGTGCTGGGTTACGGCCCGCTGCAGGACCTGCTGGAGATGCCCAATGTCAGCGAGATCATGGTCGTGGGGCGCGACAGGATCTACATCGAGAAGGACGGCGTGGTGCAGAACACCGGGAGGAGCTTCTTTTCCGACGAGATTGTCGAGAGCGTCATCGAGCGGATCATCACGCCGATCGGCCGGCGGATCGACCGATCCCAGCCTCTGGTCGATGCGCGCCTCCCCGACGGGTCCCGCGTCAATGCGGTGATCAACCCGCTGAGTCTTTCGGGCCCGGTGCTGACCATCCGGAAGTTCGCGCGGATTCCCTTTACCATCGACGATCTGATCCAGCGCCGCACAATGAGCCGGCGCGCGGCGAGGTTTTTGCAGGCCTGCGTCCTGGGCCGAAAAAACATCATGATCTCCGGCGGGACCGGAAGCGGAAAGACAACCACGCTCAACGTGCTGAGCAACTTCATCCCCGATCGCGAGCGGATCGTGACCATCGAGGATTCGGCAGAACTGCAGCTCCAGCAGGAGCACCTGGTGCGGATGGAGACGCGGCCTGCGAATATCGAGGGACGCGGCGCGTACACCATCCGGGACCTGGTCCGCAACGCGCTTCGGATGAGACCCGACCGGCTGATCGTGGGGGAGGTACGAGGCCCCGAAGCCCTGGACATGCTCCAGGCGATGAATACAGGCCACGACGGCTCGCTCTCGACGGTCCACGCCAACAACCCGCAGGACACCATGCTTCGCCTGGAGACGATGGTCCTGATGGCCGTGGAGATGCCGGTTCGGGCGATTCGGGACCAGATGGTGGCCGCCCTGGATGTCGTGGTCCAGATCGCCCGGCTCTCCGACGGGAGCAGGCGGGTGACGCACGTCAGCCAGGTGGTGGGGGTAGATCCCGAAAGCGGTTCCATCATCCTGGAAGACATCTTCCGGCTTCGAGCCGGCCATGGGCCCGATCACACACGAGATGAGCTTCGCCACACCGGGTACATTCCGCCCTTCGCCGAAGAATTGGTCAACGACGGAATCCTGTCGGTGGAGGTCTTCACATGATCGCGGGACTTCTGGCACTATCGGCCACGGACCTGGCCGGGAGAATTCTGACTTCCGCAGGCTTGTTCGTCCTGGCCTGCATTGTGGGGGGGCTGGCCTACCGACCGGGCAAGGAGTGGATCGCCGGGCAGCAACACATGTTCGACACCGTACTGCGCCGGGCACTGCTGGTGGACGTGTCCCCGCGCCTGGCCACGGGGATCATGCTGGCCGGGCTGTGCGTCCTGGGCCTGCTGGTTCTGACGGCCACCGGTTCACTGACGGGAATGCTTATCGCGATGGGGCTGGGAGCGTTCGTCCCGGCGGCTCTGCTGAAGTATCTCAGGCGAAAGCGTATCGCCAAGCTGGAGGAGCAGTTGGTCCCGGCGATTCAGAGCTTGTCAGCCGGGGTGCGGGCGGGGCTGAATCTCGTCCAGGCCATGGAACTCATCGCCCGGGACAACCCCAGCCCGATCCGCCAGGAATTCGCCCACCTGCTTCGGGAATACGAATACGGCACGCCGCTGGATCAGGCGATGGACAACGCCGCCGACCGGATCGGGTCCGGAGATTTCCGCCTGCTGTTTTCGGCCCTGTTGACCCATCGTCAGCGCGGCGGAGATCTGGGCCGGACCCTCGACCGCATCTGCCAGAGCATCCGGGAGATCCAGCGACTGGAGAAGCGCGTCGAGACCCTTACCGCCCAGGGCAGGGCCACCGCCCGCTGGCTCGGCGCCATGCCGCTGATCGTCGTGGGTGTTCTGTATATGATCGAGCCGGCCTACGCCCATTCGCTCCTGACCGATCCGATCGGCAAGGGCATCATTGTGACCATTCTCCTGTGCAACATCATCGGGTTCCTGTGGATCCGCAAGATCATGAGCATAGATATCTGAGGTGCCCGACGTGGAGATCCTGCTGAACATAACCTGGATGGCTTACCCGCCGGCCCAGTGGATCGTCTCGTTGATCCTGGGCTTCGCAGCGGCCCTGGTGATTCTGGCCCTGTTCAACCAGGCCGGCGAGGCGAAGCTCTCTCCCCAGCGGGCCGCGGCCATCGCCACAGGCCACAAGGACCGGCGCACCGTCTTCGAATACCCCCAGACGCGCCCGATTCTCTGGCTGTTGCTGGGCATCAGCCATCGGTTGTCGATCCAGAGCCTCAAACGCTGGATCCGGCGGAAGCTGGTGGCCTCGGGAAACCCGAACTACTTCACGCCGGAGGAGTACCTGGCCCTTTCGCTGCTTACCGGGCTGGTCCTGGCCGGGCTGATCGAGATCGTCCACCTGATGATCACCTCCTCGCTGAGCCTGTTTCTGCCGATGGTGGGCATGATCCTGGGCTTCGCGCTGTCGATCATCTACCTGTACGAACAGGCTGAATCCCGCATGTCGACCATCTCCAAGCGCCTGCCCTATGCCCTGGATCTGATCTCCCTGGCCATGGGAGCCGGAGCGACCTTCGGCGAAGCCATCTCGACGATCGTTCGCGAATCGCGGGAGGACCCGCTGAATGTCGAGTTCCGCGCGATGCTGGCCGAGATGCAACTGGGTACCACCCGCCGCAAGGCCATGGAAAACCTCGCCCGGCGCGTCCCCCTCGAGGCCATGCGGGGACTGGTCGCCTCGGTCATGCAGGCCGAACAGCTCGGAACTCCCCTGGGCACGATGCTCCACGACCAGGCGGAGCTGATGCGTCTGAACCGCTCGGCCCGGGCGGAAGACCTGGCCGCCAAGGCCAGCATCCGCATCCTGGTCCCGTGTCTGCTGCTGGTTCTGGCGGTTATCCTCGTGGTCTTCGGACCCATGGTCATTCGATATGCACGGGAAGGTCTGTTCTGATGCCGGCTCGAAACGCTGAGTTGATTTTCGTCTCCGGGCCACAGCAGGGGCATCGCGAGGCGCTGCTGAGCACTTGTGTCCTGATCGGCCGGGACCCCTCGGCCGATATCTGCATCCAGGAAGAAGCGGTTTCGCGCCAACATGCCCGGATGGACCTCGTCCCGGACGGCTGGGTGCTCACGAACCTCAGCGGAAACGGGACGTTCATCAACTCCAAGCGATACAAGAAGTCCAAAAAGCAGATCCTGCTGGATACCGGGGATATCCTCCAGATCGGCCAGGAGACCTTCATGCTCTTCGTCGCCGGCGGGGACGATTCCGAGCAGGCTCTCCAGGAGTATCGCAGGGGGAATCCGACCCCTGCCGTTGGCGAAGCGGAAGAGGTCCGCGAGCCTTCCGACAGTCTGGAAGGTTCCGGGCAGGAGGCCGAATCTCCCGCCGCCGGCCAAGGCCAGGCCACGAGGGGGTCTTCTCGAGAGGATTCGGAAGAGGACGTGGAGGCCTCGGGGGATGATTCCGGCAGCAAGCGGTTCAAGAAGTTCGCCGTCGGGATCGGCATCTATTTCGCGGCCATGCTGGGGCTGTTTGTCTTCCTGGCCTCACGAGGTTCCTCGGACGCCGGAGGGGCCGGGCAGGCACCGCCGCGGATACCGGCCGACGAGATCGAGCGCATCCTGATCGACAAGACCTACGACCGCCAGGCCGACCCGGTCCGGGCGGCCCAGATGCTCAGCGAGGCAGAGCAATACTTCCGCCGTCGCAACGACGAGCCGGGCAACCTCTACCGGGCCGTCAAGGCCTACAAGCTTCACATGGCCTATCGGCAGGTGGCCAACTTCCAGCGGTACATCCACCAGGCTCATTACAACCAGGCCCTGGAGCAGTTGAAGAATCGCGTCCTGGAGCTGTATGACGAGGCCTATGTCAAGACGCGCCGGGGCCGATGGGCCGAAGCCCAGCAAGCATGGGAGATGCTCCAGGCCCAGCTGCCGGTCAAGCAGGGCGATGAGCCCGAGCTGCAGAACAAGCTCTGGGAGCATATCAAGCGCCAGGTTACCTACGTCCTGAAGCAGCGCAAGAAGAAAGAGGGCAAGCCCGGTCGCGACGGGCCCGGGCTCTGATCACCGGCTGTCAGTTGCGCACCTCCAGCACCGGCGGCTGCATCAGGCCGTGATCGTTGAGGACATACTCGTCGCTCCAGTCCTTCGTGCCGGGCAGGAATTCGCTGGGTCCGGTCCAGCGGCCCCAGGGGGTATGCAGCGGACCCAGGGTGTTCTTCCTGCCGCCGATGACCTCGACGATGACTTCGTTTTCGCCCTCGGACATCGCGTCGGTGATGTCGGCCTCGAACGGCGCCCACGGCAGGGGGAAGGTTTGGCCGCCTACGTGAACCGCCGCGGCTGTGCAGGAGATTCCGGGCAATCGCAGCACAGCGCGACTGTCGCCGTCAGGCTTTGGCAACGTGAGAATGTACTCGACGCCGCCGGTGTAAAAGTCCAGCCCCTTCCCTGCCCACGAGCCGGATTGGAGCTTCCCGGGCAGCTTCCTGTCGCTGCACGAGACACCGAAGGGCCCGATCAGATACAGCGGCTCGATTTCCATATCGGGTCGATACCGGCAGGAGAGAACCACCTCGTTTGACCCTTCCTGGAGCCTGGAGGTGATATCGATCGTCTCGAAGTCTTCGTCGATCCACCACCCGTCGGGCTGGCCGGCCTGTTGGCCGTTGATCTCCACGGTAAAATCCTGCGAGGCCTCGAGCACCAGCTTGCACTGGGAGGGAATCGTTTCGATCTCAAAGGTCCACCGCAGTTGCACCTGGCCCCGCTGGGCCGTGTCGATCACGCCCGTCTGGTAGAGATACCAGGGCTGGGCGCCGTAGTTGCTTCGCGGGGCCAGGTCGAAGGCAGAGCGGATCTGCTTGTCGGCATCGAACACGTTGATCGGCCCGGACCAGTCGCCCTCTTCGATACGGTAGCAGCAGGTATCCAGGGGCAGGCTGTTGGGTTCGGTCAGGCCGATCGGGTAGGGGTCGGGTAGCTGCGTCGATTCGAGGACTTCTTTTCCGGGCGCCGGGGGCAGGGCGTCCCTGACATCCATGCCGATGGTCAGAAGGGCTGAACCCGTCGGGGCAAGGGTCAGGGACATCTCCAGGCGATCCTCGTTCAGGGCTTTGGCTTCGACCTTCCGGCGCGTGCCGAGGAGGGTGTCCCAGAGCACCACCGGCCCGGGTCCGGGACACTGGAGCGTAACCGTCTTTTCGTTGCTGCGGTCGTGGGAATCCAGCAGCAGCACGTAGCCTTGGTCCGTCCTGCGGAGGTGGGTCCAGACCTGGTGATCTTCGGCACCGTCGCAGGTGACGCTCACCTGGCGGTCCAGGGCATGGCTCAAGGAATCGAGCCAGTCATTTCCGCATCGCAGGGCCTGGGGCAGGAGCTTTGTGGGGTTTTCCAGAACCTGGCCGTCGACGAACTCGGGCGCCTGACCCAGCAGCAGTACGCTGCCGCCGGCCTCGATGAGCGACTGGAGCAGCTCAACCGTCGAAGATCGCAGCGTCCGGCAGTGGGGGACGATGACGGCTGCGTAAGACATCTGCCCGACCTGGAGGCGCTTCCGGGCCACCTTGGCATGCCGGGCCAGGAGGGATTCGTCGCCGAAGTCCCAGTCGTAGTGCTCGCCGGTCAGGGCATGGATGAGTTGGTCCAGGCCCTGATCGACCTTGCGGATCTCGTTGTGGGTTTCCAGCTGCTGGGCGGCCAGCAGGCCCCAGGCGGTTTCGATCGGATGCAATACCAGCACCTCCCGCACGGGCGTTCCCTGGGTCAGGAGCAACTGGTTGCGTGCGAAATAATCCTCCACGCAGCGATAGTACTTCCACCACGGGCTGTGGGCGAAGATGCTGGCCGGGTAGTCCCGCTTGGCTCCACCGGCCAGGGAATAGTGTGTCAGGTGCGGGCAGCGAAAGTTGATCCCCGCCGCCAGGTGCCAGTCGCCCACGAACTTATGCCCCTCCAGAGGCCAATCCCACCCCGTGCAGCCGTAGAGTTCACTGAGGGTCCGCTCCTTGCCCAGCTGGTCGGCCACCGAGGTGCACTGCTTGGCGGTAAACAGTTCGGTCCGGTCGCAGAGCACGTCGATGCCCGGCCACTGCATGTGCTCGTAGTGAGGCATGCAGGCCCCGGCAGCCATGCTCTGGGAGACCAGCGAACCTTCGGCCAACATGTGCCCGGTCAGGGCGATGTTGTGGTCCAGGCACCACTGGCCGATCTGGGCTGAGAAGTTCTCCACGAACAGTTCGGTAATCGTGCGGTAGTAGTCGCAGCGGACCTTGGAAAACTCTCCCGAAGCCAGCGGCCTGAACAGCTCCACCAGGTGTTCGCGCAGATCGTACCCCCGCCGGCTGATGAACTCCCGGGGCAGGTCGCCGCACCAGGGCAGGGCGATGTAGCCGTCGGCCTGGAAGCGGACGCGTATGTTGGGCTCATCGGTGAACATCGCGGGGATCCGTTCGCCGAAGTCCTTGCCGTAACGGTCCGCATAGGCCAGGTGCGTTACGCGGATGAACTCCGCGACGGCATCACGGCTGAGCACATTGAGGTAGGTCGCGTGGTTGAACCGGGCGGTCGGTTCGTCCTGCTGCAGGTCGATGGCCAGGAACCGTTGCGGCGAGGCTTTGTCCGGTGCGGTTTCGATGGGCTCGTAGCTTTCCACGCGTCCCTGGCTGTCGTATTTGACCTCGAACTGGGCCAGGCGCTGCCGGCCCTGTTCCGGCTCGGGCAGGCAGCTTATGACCATCTGGCTGACGCGGTGCTCGGGATGCTCCCGCGTGACCTGTCCCCCGGCGAATCCACTGGGCCAGCGATCTTCGTCGTACAGGTAGGCTTTCATTCCCAGTTCGCGGGCTTTTTCGACACAGGCGCTGATGCACTGGAACCACTGCTCGGAAAGGTAGGCTGTCTTCAGGCCGTAGCGGCTGTGCAGAAAAAAACCGCCCATGCCGGCTTTGTGCATCTGCTCGATCTCCCGGGCAAGGCGCTTGGGGTCCAGCCGGCTGTTGAGCGACCAGAATGGCCCGTCGCGGTAGATGCTGCCGGGATCGTCGAACTGCCCGGAGAGGGTCTTGGGATCGGCCATCGGGTTGACTCCAAATGAGACAGGGGATCTTGGAAACGATCAGACAATCTACCCCAAGGCCGCCGCGATGCAACCCCTATAAGCGGCACCTTTGCCTGCCGGTATCCCCAACCGAAGGCCCGACCGAAGGCGCCGTTGACATTTCGGGGGCTGGACGGCTACACTGGTGGCATCATGAAGAAGCCAACCTTCCTGCTTTGTATGCTGGGGCTGTTGGGGGGGCTTGCCACCCGATCCATCGCCCAGGTGATCATCGTTCGACCGGGCGGAGGCCATCAGGTCGTGGTTCAGCAGCAACTGCCCCGCCGCGAGATCGAGATGTCCCCTGCCCAGGCGATGGGAATCATCAAGGGCTATGCGGGGATCGAGGCCGGCAAGGTCGATCCGAAACGCATTGCCGGACTGATCGACCAACTCGGCGACCGCGACTGGAGACGCCGCAAACGGGCGACCGAGGAACTCATGGTTGTCGGCTCCGAGGCGGTGATGGCCCTGGAGCGGGCAGCCAGGAACCCCGATGCCGAAATCGCCGCCCGTGCCCGTCACATCCTCTCCCGGCTCCAGGCCCAGGGCGGAAAGGAAGGGCTCGACCTGCGACAGGCCGTCAGCGTCCTGGCCGCCGAGAACAATAACGAGCTGCCTCCCTTGCTGCTGGCCGCAATGGAAGACGCCAGGGTCAACATCCGGCGGGCCGCAGGCGGGAGCCTCCGACGCGTCACCGGCCTGGATATGGGCTTCTACGCCTCCGACCCGGAAGAAACGAGAAACCAGGCGATCGAAAAATGGAAGACCTGGTGGGCCAAGTCCAAGGAGAACTATGCCTACGATTCCGACAAGGAATCCGCACTGCTGATCTGCGACCCCAGCCGGCGGAAGATCCTGGCCATGACCGTCGATGCCAAGCTGCTCTGGCAGCGCGATATGAACGGGCAGGCGGTAGCGGCCGTGGCCCTGCCCAGCGGAAACCTGCTGGTCGCGTATCGGGGCCAGTCCGAACTGGTGGAGGTGGACCCTGCCGACAAAATCGTCCGCCGTATCGGGAACAAGGCCGACATCGAGGGACTCTTCGACTTCCAGCTTCTTCCCGGGGGCAATGTCCTGCTGGTGGACGATCCCGGCGGTAAGGTCGTGGAAATCGACAGCGAGGGAAAGGTCGTCTGGCAAAAGCAGAACCTGGACCACCCGCACGCCGCCTTCCGCGATGCCAGGGGCAACACCGTCATCGCCGTTCACCGAGGCAACGAGATCCTCACCCTCGACAGCCAGGGCAAGGTCGTCTCCCGCATCGAGAACCAGCGTTCCATTTCGGATGTAAGGCCCTACCGCGACGGGAGCCGATACCTCGTCTCGACACGGATGGGCAACCAGCCGAAAATCGCCCTGGTGGACGTAAAGACCGGCCAGGACGCGGTGGAGATCTACGAGGCGGGTTGGCCCGTGACCAGCAGCGTTGTCACCGCAGAAGGATTTGTCTTCGCAGCCAACCAGGGCGACGGCGTGGTCCGCGGTGCAGTGGGCCTCAAGGTCGTGCGGACCGGCATCCCCCGACCGGACATGTGGGGAAAACTGCGGATCTCGCCGCGATCGTCGGTGGAAAAGGCCGACCCGGACCGCAGCAAGTAGGACCCCAGCCGTGGCCTATCGAAAACCCCCGCTTCGCATCCAAGTCACCTCCCTTTGGGAGTACCCCTCTCAGCACTACGGGAAACAGCTCCAGGGAGACCCCAACTACCGCGGCGCGACGCCCAGTTACGTGATCTGGAACCTGCTCCATCGCTACACCCAGCCGGGCGAACTGGTGGTAGACCCCTGTGCCGGCAGCGGTACAACCCTGGACGTAGCGGCCGACCTGAACCGCAAGGCCAAGGGCTTTGATGTCAACCCTGCCCGCAAGGACATCCAGTACTGCGACGCCCGCAAGCTGCCTTTACCCGACGCATCTGCGGACTTTGTCTTCATCGATCCGCCGTACTCGACCCACCTGGAATACAGCGACGACCCGGCCTGCATCGGCAAGCTTACCGCCGCTTCGGGCGAATATTACCAGGCGATGGAGCAGGTCATCGCCGAGATCAATCGCATCCTCAAGCCCGACCACTGCATGGGGCTCTACGTCAGTGACTCCTACGAGCACGGCAAGGGGTTCCACCCGATCGGGTTTGAATTGTTCGCACGCCTGCAGCGGTATTTCACGCCGGTGGATATCATCTCGGTGGTCCGCCACAACAAGACGCTCAAGATGGGCAACTACCGCAAGGCGGCCGAGGAGGAGAATTTCTTTCTCCGCGGGTTCAACTACCTGTTCATCATGTACAAGCCGGGGGAGCATCCGACCATCGCCCGCGCCGAGAAGTCCGCCCGCAAGCCGGTCAAGAAGGACTGGCGTCCCAAGCACAAGCGCAGGGGAAAAAAGGTCCGGGCCCGCACCGGAAAGGACAAAGGGAAACCCAGGCCCTCCGGTGGGGCAGGGAAGCGCCGGCCAAAGAGCAAGCCCCCCCGAGGCCGGGGGAAGTCGAGTCAATAACGACCCAGGAACCTCCGGGGGCTTTCTCCGGCGGCCAGGGATCTGTGCAGCATCCGCAGCCGCATCTGCTCCAGTTTGTCCCGGTAGTGCGGATTGCCCGCCTGGTTCACCCGCTCGCCGGGATCGGCGGACAGATCGTAGAGCACCTCGCTGCCCGAGGCGTTGTAACGGATGAGCTTGCAGTCCTCGGTGCGGAGCATCGCGTTGCCGCCTCCATGATAGGCCAGGACGTCCTGGCGGGTCCGGGGAGGCTGACCCTCGATCAACGCCCGGGCGCAGGACTGTCCAGCCATCGGGGGCGGGGCGAGCTCATGCGATACCTTTTTTGTTTCCGTCAAGTCAGAAGCCGAGCAGCCTGGCTGCGTTGGCGTAGAGGATGCCGTTCTTCTCGCTCTCTTCCAGGGGCAGGTGGTGGACTTTCTGGATCTCCGCGGCCTGGTCGTTCCAGGGCCAGTCGGTGCCGAAGAGGACCTTGTCGACCCCGTGACTGCGAACCAGGTCCACGACGTTCTGAGGCCCGAGTCGGTCGAGACTGAAGGACGTCTCGAAGTACACGTTGCTTCCGGAGAGATGCTTGCGGACCTGGTCCCAGACTTCCCAGCCTCCCATGTGGGTGGCCAGGAGCTTCAGCTCCGGGTGCCTGTCCACGACCCGTGCGATTCGCTCGGGTGCGGCCCGGTCGTCTTCGGGGGGAAAGGCGATGTCGCGCCCGGCGTGGAGCGTCACAAACAGGCCGGCTCCCGCGGCCGCCTCGTAAATCCCGTCGAGGCGGGGCTCGTCGATGGCGAAATCCTGGTACATCGGGTGCAGCTTGATCCCGGCCAGTTGCGTCTTGGCAAAGCGATCGATCCACTTGCCCGGCTTGGGGGTCTCCGGGTGCAGCGAGGCGAGAGGCTCGATCCGGTCTGAGCGGATCTTTCTGCACCACTTGAAGATTCCCTTCACCTGCCCGGGCTTGGTGGCGATGGGGCAGAGCACCGAAAGGTCGATATCGGCCTCGTCCATGGAGGCAATCAGGCCGTCGACTCGACCGTCACCGACGGCCTTCCACTGGCCCATCTGTTCGAGCTTGGAAACGGCGCGGCCGGCTACGTCGTCGGGAAATGCATGTGTGTGGATGTCGATTGCGGGCATGGGTTTCTCCGCCTGAGGGTCAGGACACCCGGACAAATGTAGCCGCTGGGCGCCAACGGCACAAGAGGCTCCAGACAGTCATGCTGTCTGGGCAGGGGCAATCCGGCGGCTCCTTCGCAAAGGCCCCGGACTACGGACCGAGTTTCTCCTTGAGCAGCCGCTGGACCTCCTGCGGAGCGGCAGCGCCGCGGCTCTTCTGCATCACCTGGCCCATCAGGAAGCCGAAGGCTTTCTTGGCGTTCTTGGCTCCGCTCTGGATGGATTCCACCGCGTCGGGGTTGGCGGCCAGGGCTTCATCCACCCACGCCCCCAGCGCGCCGGTGTCGGTCACGGCCAGGAGATTCTCCTGCTGGGCTATCTGTCGGGGCGACCGGTCGGAGTCGACCATCCGGTCGAAGATTTTCGCAGCGGCGGTGGCGTTGATTTCGGCCTGGTCGGTCATTTTGGCAAGCTCGGCCAGATCTTCCGCGGTGACTCCCACCTGGGCGATGGTGCAGCCTCGCTCGTTGGCAAGGGCGGCCCCGCGTGAAAGCAGGAACTTGACGCACCGCTGGGCCGATGCGCCGGCCGAAACCGCCTGGTCGATCAGGTCTCCGGTGGCAGCGTCCTGGGTCAGCGCGTCGGCGTCCTTTTCCTCCAGGCCATACTCCTGGACGAAGCGTCGGCTCCGGGCCAGGGGCAGCTCGCCGATTTCGGACAGGATTCGGTTCTTCCAGGCATCGTCGACCCGGACGGCCACCAGGTCCGGATCCGGGAAGTATCGGTAGTCGTGGGCCTCTTCCTTGCTTCGCTGGTAGACGGTAATTCCCCGTTGATCGTCGAATCCGCGGTTCTGCTTGCCGAGATTTTCCAGCGTGAAGTCATGATCCGCCTGCCACTGGTCGTACTGGCGGTCGATCTCGAACGCGCAGGCCTGTTCCAGTGCGCGGAAGCTGTTGAGGTTCTTGACCTCGACGATGGGGGTCTTGAAGACAGCTCCTTCATGCTCGATGTGCAGGTTGATATTCGGCTCGAACCGCATATGGCCCATCTGCATATTGGCATGAGAAGCCCCGAGCCATCGGACCAGGCGCTGCATGTTTCTCGCGTAGGCCAGGGCCTGTTCGATGCTTTGAATATCGGGCTGGGAGACGATCTCCAGCAGGGGCACGCCGGCGCGGTTGAGATCCACGCCGGTATGCGAGGGGTTGTCGTGGACGTTCTTGCCGGCATCTTCTTCCAGGTGGGCCCGGAGGACGCGGATGGTCTTGGTCGAGCCGTCGGCCAGGGGGACCGCCAGCCTGCCGTTGGAGGCCAGGGGCAGATCGTACTGGCTGATCTGGTAGTTCTTGGGCAGATCGGGGTAGTAATAGCTCTTGCGGTCCCACTTGGTATAGGAGGCCAGCCGGCAGTCCAGGGCGAGCCCGACCTTCATTGCCAGTTCGACGGCCCGCCGGTTCATCACCGGCAGGGCACCGGGCATGCCCGTGCAGACGGGGCAGAGGTGGGTATTGGGCGCATCGCCGAAACGGTTGCGACAGCGGCAGAACATCTTGGTCTGCGTGTCGAGTTCGACGTGGATCTCCAGCCCGATCACGGGCGTAACGCTTTGCTGGTGTTGAATCATTCTGTGGAGCTCTGTGGGGTCTGGGGTGGATACTGCGGAGATTCGAGGTCCTGCTGGGGTTGGCCGAAACGCCGGTGGAGCTTCTCCAGATCCACGAAGCTCACCACGTAGCCGCACTGGAGGCATGCCCGCGCCCAGAGGCGCGTCTTGGGGCCGTTCTTGCCCGGTTCGCCGTACCAGACCGTGTGTCCGGTGGAAATCCGGCGCGTCTGACGGTCGAACTGATCGCTTCCGCACATCGGGCACCGAAGCATCTTATTTCTCCCTTTTGATCAAGGTTTCGCTTCGCTCATCGCGGGCGCCTGGTCGAAGCCGATCGCCTCTTCGAACATCCGCGCCGAACGCAGGAGCGTTTCGTCGCCCAGGGCCGGGGCGATCAACTGCATGCCCACCGGCAGGTTCTCCTTCGAGAGCCCGGCCGGAAGGCTCAGCCCCGCAAGACCGGCCAGGTTCAGGCTGATGGTGTAGATGTCAGCCAGGTACATCTGAACCGGGTCGTCGGTCTTCTCGCCGATGGGAAATGCCGTCGACGGGGTGGCCGGGGCCAGGATCACGTCGCAGTTTTCAAAGGCGCTGTCGAAGTCGTTTCGGATCAGGCGACGCACCTTCAGGGCCTTGTTGTAGTATGCATCATAATAGCCGGCGGAAAGCGCATACGCCCCGAGCATCACGCGGCGCTTGACCTCGTCGCCGAACCCCTCAGCCCGGCTGCGGGAGTAAAGTTCCACGATGTCCTGCACCTTCGCCTCGCTGCGATGTCCGTAGTGCACGCCGTCGTAGCGGGCCAGGTTGCTCGATGCCTCGGCCATGCAGACGACGTAGTAGGCGGCCACGGCAAAGCTGGAAAGCTCGCCGCTCTCGGAGCGGTCGATGCGGCTGTGGGGCAGGTCGACTTCCACGATCGAAGCGCCCTGCTGTTTCATCTGCTCGGCCCGGTCGCGGAGGATTTCTGCGATGGCCGGATCCAGCGCATCGGAAAAGAACTCCCGGGGCAGGCCGATGCGAAGGTTCTCGATGGGGGTATCCACGCTCCGGCTGTAAGCGGGCACGGGCTGGTTGAGGCTCGTCGAGTCGGCCGGGTCGTGCCCGGAGATGACCTCGCAGAGCAGGGCGGCATCGGAGACGCTACGGGCGATGGGGCCGATCTGATCGAGGCTCGAGCCGAACGCGACCAGGCCGTATCGGCTGACGCGCCCGTAGGTGGGTTTCATCCCGACCACGCCGCACAAGGCCGCCGGCTGACGGATGGATCCGCCGGTGTCGCTGCCAAGTGCCCCGGCGGCGAGGCGGGCGGCGACGGCTGCGGCCGATCCACCCGAGGAGCCCCCCGAGACGCGCGTTTCATCCCATGGATTGCAGGTCACGCCTCGTGCGGAGTTCTCGGTGGAGGAACCCATGGCGAATTCATCGAGATTCGTTTTGCCCAGAACGATCGCGTCGGCGGCTTCGAGTTTTGCCACGGCTGTGGCGTTGTAGGGCGCGTGGAACTCCTGGAGCATCCGGGAAGAGCAGGTTGTCTTGCCGTAGGTCGTGCAGAGATTGTCCTTCAGGGCCAGGGGGACCCCGGCCAGGGGGCCCAGCGGTTGGCCACGGTCTCGTTTTGCGTCGACGGCCCGCGCCTGGTCGCGGGCTCTCTCGGCCAGGACTTCGTTGTAGCAATTGAGCCTGGAGTCGAGGCGCTGGATGGCATCGAGATACGCTTCGGTGGCCTCCAGGGCGGAGGCCTGGCCGGAGGAAATCGCCTTGGCCAGGTCGGTCAGGGGCAGATCGATCAGACGGCTCACTGGCTCTCTCCGATCACCTTGGGGACCTTGAAGTAGTCCTGGTCCCGCTCCGGGGCGTTGGCCAGGGCGACATCCGCGCTGAGGCTCTCGTGGAGTTCATCCTCGGCCAGGACGTTTTCGATCTCGACAGGCCGAACCATGGGCTCGACATCCTCGGTATCCAGGGCCTGGATCTTATCGAAGGCCTCGAGGATATGGCCCAGTTGGCGGGCGAACCTCTCGACCTCTTCGTCGGTCAGTTGGATCCTGGCCAGCAGACCGATGTGGCGGACCTGATCAGCCGTGATGGAAGTACTCATATCTGCAATCCTCATTGATTCTGAAACGCGGGCTGGGACCCTATCTTTGCGATTCAGGCTGCTTTGTCAACGCGCGGTCCTTGGGAGATTCCACCGCTTCGAGGGGCAGGAGTTCCGACAGGTTCGAAAATGCCCATTCCCGCATTGAACGGTGAGAATCGCCGCGGATGTTCTGCGCCAGTGCGGGGACCTGCCCAGGGCGTCCGCGCGGCAAAGGCTCGAAGGACGCTGTCTTCTTCCACGCTTTGAGGCTAGAGGATGTCCCAGTGACACTCGGGGCCGAAGAACTGCAGGCCGGGCAGGTACACGTGACGGAACTCGCTGGTTCCGCAGAGCAGGCTGCCTTCGCACTCGTGCAGCAGGGCCTTGCTGAGCCGACGGGTCTGGTCGGGGCATTCCCAGGCCAGGTCGTTCTGCTCGGCGTAGTCTTCCGGGAGGTTGTAGAGCTGGTGGATGTTGTCGTCGCGGGTTCGGCAGTGGCGGATCTTCCAGCCTTGGGGGGTAATCAGGGCCGGGCCCAGCCGGGATGCGAAGATCACGTACTCGTGGGGCTGCTGGTCGCGTCCCAGCAGTTCGGGGCAGAAGCTCAGTGCGTCCTTGCCTTCGGGGCACTGGCCGGAAATCATCTCGGCCAGGGTTGCCATGAAGTCGTAGTTGGCCAGCATGTGATCGCTGACGCGGCCTGGGCTGACCTTTCCGGGCCAGCGGACCAGGTAGGGCACGCGGATGCCGCCTTCCCAGTTGGAGAACTTCTTGCCGGCCATCGAGTCGTTGCCGTTGAAGATGTCCCCCGATGCCTCGGAGGTATAGTGCGTGGTCACGTCGTTGTAGACCTCGCCCGTGGCCAGGTTCACATTGGGTTTGCAGCGTCCTTCCTGGACGTAGTAGGGCTGATGCCCGTTGTCGGAGCAGAAGACGATGGCGGTCTTGTCGTCGATGCCCAGGGTCTCGAGTTCGTTGAGGATCAGCCCGACGGTCTGGTCCAGGCGGAGGACCATCGAGGCGTATTCCTTCTCGAACTGGGTCAGTTCGTCCACGTCGGCCACGGCGGGGTGGATTTCCGGGATGCTGATGGGCCCGTGAGGCAACTGGGACGGGTGGTAGAGGAAGAACGGCTTGTCGCGGTTGTCGCGGAGGAACTGGAGGATCTTCTGGTCGAAGAGGTCCTGGGAGTAGACGGCCTTGCCGGTCATGTCCCATCGCTGGGCGCGGTTTTCGTCGGTTTCGTCGCTGGGGGTTTTGCCGAAGTCATCGCGGGTATTGCCGGGGATGTCGACCTTCTTGCCGTCTTCGAACAGGTAGGGCGGGTAGAAGCCGTGACACTGGGCGTGGTCGTAGTAGCCGTAGTGGTAGTCCCAGCCGTGGCTTCGGATTCGTTTGTCGGTGGTGGCAAAGCCCCATTCGAGCTTGCCGATTTCGGCGGTGACGTAGCCGGCCTGTCTGGCGACCTGCCCGAGGAAGACCTCTCCCTCGCAGGTCTGGAGCCCGGTGGTGTTGATCACCTCGCTGATTTCGTCAATGTTCATCTCGCCGCTGGTGAGCTTCTCCCAGATGCGTCCGGAGGTGAAGGTGAATCCCAGGCGGTGGCAATCGTGGAGGCCCGTGAGGAGGCTCGCCCGGGCCGGGGCGCAGAACGAAGCGCCGTAGGCACGGGTGAATCGGATGCCCTCGCCGGCGAGGCGATCGATGTTTGGGGTCTGGAAGTACTTCTGTCCGTAGCAGCTGAGCATGCCACGGCCAAGGTCGTCGGCGTAGATGAAGATAACGTTGGGTCGGTCCGCCATGGGATTCTCCGGGTTTGGGGTCTGCAAGAATGGAACTCCCGGCCAGCATGGCTTGTCCGAGGGGGGGAATCAAGGGCAAATGCGGCACTTCCGTTCAGGAGGGCAGACGATATGATCGGGTCATGTGGTCTTTCTGGAGAAAACCTGGATTTTCCGGTGAACGGATCGCCCCCGTCGGGCACAGCCTTGTGAAACGGAAAGGTTGTGAATGAAGGGCACGGATGACCTTCGCATCGGCCGACTGCTGCAGAAGCGCAGCCCCGAGGCCCTGGAGGCCTTGAACGAGGCCTACGGGCTGGAGGCTGTTCGTGCGGCGTATCTGCAACTGGGCAACCGGGAAGACGCCCGGGATGCCGCCCAGGATGCGCTGCTGGAGGCCTGGCGGTGCGGGCGTCGCCTGCGCGACCCGGCCCGGCTGCGAAGCTGGCTTTACGGCATCGTCTTCAACCAATGCCGGCGGATGCGGCGAAGCTGGCTGCGAAGGCTCCGTCGGCGAAAGGCCGCCTGGGAGATCCGCCAGGGCTTCGATGGGATCGATGAACAGACTCAGGCCCGGCTGGAAGCCCTGGCCGAGGCGTTGCAGGAACTGACCGGTCCGCAGCGGGAAGTCATCGTGCTGCGATTCTACCGACAGATGAGCGTGGCTGAGGCGGCGGAGGCCCTGGGCATCCCGGAAGGGACCGTCAAGAGCCGCACGCACACGGCCCTGGAACACCTTCGCGAGAAAATCCAACCATGAACCAAGAGAGCGATTTTGAGAGACAACTGACCGACGATCTTTCCCGCCTGGGCGGGCAGATCCGGACGGGGCCGACACGAAGGCAGCTTGTCTCGGCCCGGCACAGGCGGATCGGGCGTAAGGTTGCCGCTGTCAGCCTGGCCTGCTCGGCCGGAACGGCGGGGATGATCCTGCTTGCGATGCTTTTTGCCGGGACCGGAGCGGATGAGGTCTCCCCCTCCCCCGGGCCGTCCCTGGCCATCGAGCCGTTGGAGGCCTCCGCCGACCCCCAGCGGAGGCGCGAGACGATCCGCCGGGCCTTGGAAAAACTGGGTGTGGAAGGGGAAATCGTGGTCGAGAAGCACCCGTCGGGGCAGGTGTCGTTCGCGACGGCCTCGGCCCAGGGCGGTGCCAACAGGCAACTCGAGGCCGGGCTGCGAACGTTGCTTCGCAATTTCACGCTGGCCCGGTTGGAAGTCAGCAACGGACAAATGCAGATATCACTACTGGCATCGGAGAGGGGCCAACCCCGCCGATCGCAACCCACAGGAGAGAGAAGATGAAGCAACACAGACCCTTGGCCCTTTCGGCCATCATTGTGCTTACCCTTGCCTGCCCGGGCTTTGCCCAGGACCAGGCCCAGCCTGCCCGGGAGGTGATCCGGGATTTCGTTTCTGCGGTAAAGGCTTCGCCGCTTTACGAGATGGCCCGGACGTTTGACGTGGGCGTTTCGCAACGGGCCGGCGAGGAATGGTCCGAGAAACTGGATGTGAAGGTCAAGCTCCACACCCGGGACTTTCTGGAAGCGGTCGAGGCTACGCAGTTCCTGGGCGAAGACGGCAAGGTCTACCGGATCCGGCGTCTGTCGGACATGGGGGGCCAGAGGGTCTGGGAACTCAGGCTCAAAGGCCAAACACACCTGGTTCGCGCAGAGGACCTTCGCGACCTGCAGTTCTCGTACGTCCGGGCGTTTATCGCGGTGGACCCCGCCAACGCCAAGCATGACACGTTGAGCTTCGACTCGGTCAGTGTGGTCCGGGCGATCGAGCAGCTTTCCCGGCTGGGCAACGTGGACTGGGCTTTCGGATCCGGTGGGGGCCAGAGCAAGATCAACCTGCGCCTGCGGAACAAGTCGATCGTGGAGGCGCTTCGTTTTGCCGCGGCTGCGGCCGGAGGGACCGTCACGTTCGAGCGCAGCGGGGAATCCGGGACCCAGGAGGCTAAAAACGATCCGGCCATTGCCCCCCAGGCCGCCTACCCCGTGGAGGATCTGGTCCTTCCCGTGGAGGAATTCTGGCAGCAGCGGATGCGATCGGGCCAGGCCCACGGTGCGATGGAGGCCTTTTCCGCCGAGTTTTCCCGGCGGGCAGCCCGGATGCTCAAATATCGCCCCGTAGCGGTTTTCCATCTTGGCAGGAGCCAGTACAGCCAGGGACTGATCGTGCCGCTGGAGTAGGCCGGGTCACGGGCCTGGAAGAAATGTCCGCATCATCTGAGTCGTTGACGTTTGGCCCCGTGGAGGGTAGAGTACCTTGCACCCTCTCGGGGTCATTCGACTTTTTTCACCAAGGAGTGTTATGCCCAAAGGCGATGTCATTGAAGTAGAAGCAACGGTCAAGGCCGCTTTGCCCAACGCGATGTTCCGGCTGGAAATCGAGATGGGCGACAACAAGCACGAGATCATCGGTCATATTTCCGGCAAGATGCGACGCCATTACATCCGCATCACGCCGGGCGATACGGTTCTGGTGCAGTTGAGCCCGTACGATTTGACCAAAGGCCGGATCGTCTACCGCCAGCGGTAGGTGTCGATCCGGTTGCACCCCATGCCCGCCGGTACGCTTGGCGGGCTTTTGCTATGCGCCCGCTTCGCAGCGGTCGTAGGCACCGGCCAGTAGAATCCTGCGAAGCTCCTGGGGGGTGGAAAAGTCTTCTCGCGTTTCGATCCAGTATTGCCCGAGCATGTCCAGGCTGTGGGCGTCGTCGGCGTTGACGGTTGGAAGCGAAAGGGCCCCGGCCCCGGCAGCGGCTGAGACAAGGGCAGGCCCCTGCTGATTGCAGGTCCGCAGCTCGATCGCGTCGGGCAACTCCTGGCCGCTTCGAAGAACCGCGTCGCCGCCTTCCCACCGGAACGGGTGGGCCAGGATGGTGGGCAGGTCGCCCTGCCGGGCCTTGGCGAGAATTTCCTGCATGTCCTCCATTTCCAGAAAGGCCGGGTCCGCGGCGCCGAGGATCAGCAGGTGCTGGCCCTGGACGCTCTTTTCCAGTCCGGGATGAATGGCGATCTGCGGAAACTGCTCGCGCAGCTCCTGAAGTTCCCCTTCGGACCAGAGCGCATCGTGCTCGGTGATAAAGACGGCATCGTAGTCCAGCCGGCAAAGCGCGCGCAGCATCCGCACCGGGCTTTCCATGGCGCAGAAGCTGTAACGACTGGTATGCAGATGCAACTGGACCTTCATCAGGACATTCTACTCCCGCCACGTCATCAGAAATCCACATTGCGCGGCGTGCGAGGGTAGGGAATCACGTCCCGGATGTTGGCCATGCCCGTTACGAACTGGACGCAGCGTTCCAGGCCCAGCCCGAAGCCGGCGTGGGGCACCGAGCCGTAGCGTCGCAGGTCCAGGTACCACCAGTAGTGTTGCGGGTCCAGGTCGCACCGGCGCATCCGCTCTTCGAGCACGTCCAGGCGTTCTTCGCGCTGCGATCCGCCGATGATCTCCCCGATCTTGGGCACCAGGACATCCATGGCTGCGACGGTTTTGTCGTCGTCGTTAAGGCGCATGTAGAACGCCTTGATCTGCTTGGGGTAGTCCGTGACGATCACCGGCCTCTTGAACCTCTCCTCGGTGAGGTAGCGCTCGTGCTCGGTCTGGAGGTCGCAGCCCCACTCGGGGACAAATTCCCATTTGCGGTCGGCCTGGCGGAGCTTGTCGATTGCGTCGGTGTAGCTGAGTCGCACAAAATCGCTCTCTACAATGTTCTCAAGCGTCTCGATGGTGGTCTTGTCCACCCACTTGTTGAACAGCTCCATGTCCTCGGGATTCCGCTCCAGGGCGGCCGAGAAGACGTGTTTGAGGAATTCCTCGGCCAGGTCGGCATCGCCGGTAAGGTCGGTAAAGGCCATTTCCGGCTCGACCATCCAGAACTCGGCCAGGTGGCGGGGCGTGTTGGAATTCTCCGCCCGGAAGGTGGGCCCGAAGGTGTAGACATCGCCCAGGGCGCAGGCGTAGGTTTCGGCCTCGAGCTGGCCCGAGACGGTCAGGAAGGAGGGTCTTGCGAAGAAGTCGCGGTCGAAGTCCACGTTTCCGTCTTCCAGGCGGGGCGGGTTGCAGGCGTCGAGGGTGCTCACGCGGAACATCTGCCCGGCGCCTTCGCAGTCGCTGGCGGTGATGATCGGCGTGTGGATATACAGAAAACCTCGCTGCTGGAAGAATTCGTGGATCGCGGCGCAGATGGTATTCCGGACGCGCGCGATCGCGCCGAAGGTGTTGGTTCGCATTCGCAGGTGGGCCTGGCTGCGCAGAAACTCGAACGAGTGCCGCTTCTGCTGCATCGGGTAGGTCTCGGCGTCGCTGGTTCCCAGCACCTCCACTTCCGAGGCCTGAACTTCCACCGACTGGCCCTTGCCCTGGGATTCGACAAGCGTGCCCGTCACGCAGACGCTGGCCCCCGAGGGCAACGGAACGATCTGGGATTCGTAGTTGTCCAGGTTGCTATCGGCCACCACCTGGAGATTGGCCAGGCAGGAACCGTCGTTGAGCTGGAGGAAGCTGAATCCCCCCTTGCTGGTGCGGACGGTGCGTACCCAGCCGCAGACAACCACCTCTGCCGGGGGGGCAACGTTGGTCAAGGCGTCCTGGATCCTTGTGCGTTTCATGTATCAGACTCCCTTCTGTCAGCCCGGAAAACCGGCCTCTGCTCAGATCGGCCCGGCTGCCTGTCCAGCGGGGTCCCCGAAACTCGACGGGAACCGTCTTCAAACGGACTGTTATGGCAGCGTAAGAAGATACGCGGGCACGGTTCGAGGGGCAAGAGTCATCCGCTTGACGAGAAATGCTGCAGGGGAGCCGATGCTTCCAGTCCGAAAGGCCCATCAACTCCCAGAGCGAAGCGCAGAGGTTGCACGCCAAAGGCCCAGGGCGCTTTACTTGCCGAAGATAGGCAATTGCTCCTGCGTATCGGGCAGCCTGACCGGTTCGGGCGCGACGAGCTTCCGGTATTCCTTGTCGTTCTTGTGTTTGTCCCACCATTTGCGGAACTTGGCGATCGCCTTGTTGCGGGCGTTATCGTTGGGGAAGCCGAACAGCCGAACCAGCTCCTGCTCGGTATCCCATTCATCCTTGGGCCAATACAGGAAGTTGTAGTCCTTTTCGTCCTGGCCGGTCAGGCGGATCAGGGCGCGCAGGGCCTGGTCGGCCTCGCAGATCTCGAGGTTGATCTCCCCGTTGCCGCGGGACATCAGGGAATCGTTATTCTCCAGCGAGGCCAGCAACACCGGAATTACATTCTTGTTGCCGCTGTCGCCCAGGAGCTTGAAGATCAGCCGGGCCGGGAGTTCATCGCGGCTGTAGGTGTCGATCACCCTCATTGCACCGAGAAGATAGGGCAGGCTCTGGGTGGAATCGAGCTCACCAAAGAGCTGGATCAAATGCAAAGGCATGGTCTGGTCGTCCTCGTCGTAAAAACGGACTCGATAGCTGACATCGGGGTTATGCCGGAGCGATCGGATCATCAGCGTTCCAGCCGCCTCGATCAACCGGGGGCTGGTGGGCTTGGCCTGGGCCATGGCCTCTACCGAAGCGGCCTGGATGATGGGGCTGGCATCGAGGAGCCCGTCCAGGAGGATCTGCTCGGCGGCCTGGAGGCGCCGGCTGTCATGTCCCAGCCATCGCAGCGCATCGGCTCTCTCGCTCCATCGCAGGGAGTAGAAGCCCTGGCGGATGGTGGCGTCGCCGTTGAAGGCTTCGATGAGCTTACGGCGGCCTTCCAGGCGGGACCCGGCAAGGACCGCGGTCAGGCGCGTTTCGGCGACGACTTTCCCCAGGACGTCCACGCAAAGCCCGCGTGCCGGGCCTCCGGCCAGGAGGCCCCTGTCGGTGAGCTCCCCGGTGAAGCTCCGGTGCAGATGCAGGAGATTTTCGACGGCCTGGCGGCGGGTCCGGTAGCGGTCGGCCTGGAAATTGGCCATCTCCTCCCGGCAGGCCTCGTGGAGCTCCGCGACCAGGGCGTCAATTTCGGGAAGGGCAGTCTCCCGGGCCGGCGATGTCGCGGGCGGGTCCTCGTCCGAGGGATCCCGGGCTTGCAGGGGGGGCAGGTCCTTGAGTTTGCCGTCCTTGTGACGGTTGTACCATTCCTTGAACTTCTTGAGGGCGAACCGGCGGTCTTTGGCCGACTCGAAGCCGTACAGGGCCCGGCCCCATTCGGTTTCCAGCACGACCACGCGATAGCTGGAGAACCGCGAACCGGACAGGAGGATCAACGTCAGTAGCGCCCGGTCGCAGGGGGCGCTGGTAACTTTGAAATCCGGCCCTTCGGTGGTATCGTTGATATGCGTCGAGGACAGATGATTCTTGAGATAGGGTACGAGGCGAAGGTCGCCCGAGGCCCCCAGCGTTTCGATCAGCCGCAGCCTGGGCGTATCATCGCTGGTTCCCTGGGTGAGCAGTTCGGCCAGCTTCGCCGAAGCGTGGGGACTCCTGAAGTTGTACAGAACCCCCAGGGCTTTGACGGCGATTTGCTGATTGCTGTCCGCGTCGTACCAGTAGCCGTCCCATTCGTAATAGGCCTTGGCGATGCGAATCAGCCCGTCCACCACGAACGGGTCTTCATACTCCTGCTGGTTGACCACTTCCATGGCCTTGGAGACGACCTCCGCCGAGGGGTGGTAGAGGCACATCCCGGCCATGGGAGTCCCAAGCTTCTCCGGGTCCCGGGTCGTGCGCAATCTCTCCAGGGCTGCCACGCGAACCCCGATGTCGGTATCCATCAGGTCTTCAAAAATCGCGGGGTATCGGCTGCAAAAGGCGCAGAATTTCTCCCGCAGGGGCCGGCGGAGCTTCAGCTCGATCCTCCGGATACGCGCATCCAGGGCCATGCGATGCAGGGCATCAGCCATGCGAAGCTGGGTTTCGGTCTCGGCCGGCATGTCCGAACTGCGCCCTACCTCGAGAATCGGATCGTACAGGGCGATCAGGGCTCGGGAGGCCTCGTCGACGGTGGCCTGGCCTGAAACACAGGCCAGGACGCACTGTTCTACCGCGTCCCGGAGTCGCTGGGGCAGGGGGATGTTCGAGTCAACCGGTTCCGGACTGTGAGGGTCCTCCCCGGCCGGGGCAGCGGCTTCTTCGGACGAAGCGGACTTCCCAGGCCCTTCCGATGCCGCATCGGAGCTCTGCGGTGCGGAGCTTTCAGATTCGGAAGCCTCGTCTTCTTCGGCTTCGGTTGCGAATTCCTCTGCCTGGGATTCCGAGAGATCGGGCACAGGGACCGAAACTCCTTCGGCCTCGACGATTTCATCGGCCTGTTCGGGGGCCAACTGGCCCAGGCCCGCTCCTGCAAGGGCCGCCACGACCACCCAACTCAAGATCCATCTTCCTGCGTTCATGCCCATACTCCCCGATCTTCGATGGCTCGGAGTCCTCGACCTTTCTGGTAAAAATCCGCCGGATCGCGAAGTGAATCCCGGGAGAATTACAAAGATCCGGCCCCGATTGGCATCCACTATCCTACACGTTTGGTCGAAATTTTGCAGCAGGATTTCAGGAAATGCCGGGAATCAGGCCCCCTGATGGGTCTGGTATACGTCCCGCGCTGCGGGGAAGGGAGACAGCGCGCGGTCGAAAATCCCCAACGAATAGGCGATGGTCAGGCCGTAGTTGGTGATCGGTACCTTTGCCTGGCGGGCCCGGAGGATCCGGGAGAGCATTTCCCGGCGGTTCCACATGCACGCGCCGCAATGGATGATCAAACGGTAGTCCGAGACATCTTCGGGGAAGTCGTGCCCTTGCACGGTGGTGAATTCCAACTGTCCGCCCACGTACTGTCGCAGCCAGCGGGGGATCTTGACGCGGCCTATGTCTTCGCCGATGGGATGATGCGAGCACGCCTCGGCCACGAGGACCCGATCTCCGGGCCTGAGCTCGTCGATTTTCATCGCCCCGCGGACCATCTCCGTCAGGTCGCCCTTCATCCGGGCAAAGAGGATGGAAAAGCTCGTCATCGGGATGCCGTCGGGCGTATCGGCTGCGACTTTGAGAAACGCCTGGGAATCGGTGATCACCAGGGCAGGGGGCCGGTTGAGAAGCGAGAGGGCTTCGCGCAACTCGCGTTCCTTGACGACGATGCTCCAGGCGTCGTTGTCCAGCAGGTCGCGGATGGTCTGCACCTGGGGAAGAATCAATCGGCCCTTGGGGGCTTCCTTGTCGATGGGGACCACCAGCACGGCGGCTTGCCCGGGGGCAACCAGGTCCCCGGCGATGGTCGGGGCGTTGATGTATTCTTCGGGGGCAGAGCGGATCAGGGCTTCTCGCAGGTCCAGCACGCCCTGGCCGCTGGGGGCAACGGTGGTCACCACGGGGACTTTCTGCTGCTTCAGCTCGGCGAGGATTCTCTCGTCGGGTCCGGCCAGGTCGGACTTGTTGAACACCGCGATGACGGGCGTCTGTCGCTGCTTACACTCCTGGAGGATCTGCTGCTCGAACGGCCCCCACTGGCCCTGGGGGGCGACGATCACGCCGATATCGGTCCGATCGAAGACCTGGCGGGTCTTGCCCACGCGCATCTGGCCCAGGTCGCCGACATCGTCGATGCCGGCGGTATCGATGAACAGCACCGGCCCGAGGGGCAGCAGTTCCATGGGCTTTTCGACCGGATCGGTGGTGGTTCCGGCGATATCCGAGACGATCGAGACCTGCTGACGCGTCAGGGCGTTGAGGATGGAGCTTTTGCCCGCGTTGCGGCGGCCAAACAGGCCGATGTGAAGGCGGAAGCCTTTGGGTGTTTTCTGGCCGGCCATCGCTCAGGAGTCCTTTTGCGGCGGTTGGGGTCTGCTTCCCAGGGCGTTGACGCGTTCGGCGCTGACGGCCTGGTCGAATTCCTCTTCGGTCACAAGCTTTTTTTCCAGGAGGATCTGCTTGATGCTCCTGCCGGTTCGGCGCGCCTCGCCGGCGACCTCGGTAGCCTGCTCGTAGCCGATTCTTTCCAGCAGGGCGGTCAGGCAGGCCGTGGCGTTTTCCACGTGACGCAGGCAGCGTTGCTCGTCGGCTTCGAGCTGGGCTACGCAGTGCGTGCGGAAGATCGTTGCGGCGCGCGTGAGCATCGAAAGCGACGAAAGCAGACATTCGGCGATCAGGGGCCCGAAGGCGTTGAGCTCCAGCGAACCGGCCGAGGCTGCCTGGGCAATCGTCTGGTCGTAGCCGAAAACGAGCATCGAGACCTGGCTGACGGCCTCGGGGACCACCGGGTTGACCTTGCCGGGCATGATGGAGCTGCCCGCCTGCCGGGCCGGCAGACGGATCTCTCCCAGTCCGCTGTCGGGCCCGGAAGAGAGCAGGCGCAGGTCGCCGGCGATCTTCAGCAGCGTTGAGGCCAGCGCCTTGCAGATGCCCGAGACCTCGACAAACACGTCGGCGTTCTGTGTGGCTTCGACGAGATTCTCCGCCCGGGCCAGGCCCAGGGAGGTAATCTGCCTGAGTTGCTCGGTGGCTTGGAAGATGAACCGGCGCGGCGCGCCCAGTCCGGTCCCGATGGCCGTGCCTCCCAGGTTCACCACCCGCAGGCGTTCCTGGCACTTGTAGAGTCGCCAGCGGTCGCGGCTGAGTGCCTCGGCATAGGAGGCCATCTCCCTGCCCAGGGTGGTCAGGACGGCGTCCTGGTACTGCGTTCTGCCGACCTTGACGATGTGGGCGAACTGCTTTTCCTTCTCCTGGAAGGCTTCCTGGAGCTGGACGACGGCCTGTTCCAGTTCGACCAGCAGCCAGATGCCTGCGACCTTCAGCGCGGTGGGAAAGGTATCGTTGGTCGACTGGTGGAGGTTGATATCTTCGGTGGGGCTGAGGGTCTGGTAGTCCCCCGGGGTCCGGTCCAGCAGTTGCAAAGTGCGGTTGGCGAGCACCTCGTTGACGTTCATGTTGGTGCTCGTCCCGGCCCCGCCTTGGAGGGCGTCAACGAGCAGGTGCTCATCGAGCTTGCCTTCGGTCATCTCGCGACAGGCCTGGGCGATGGCTTCGTAGGTCACCTCGTCCCACCGTCCCAGGCGGTGATTGACGGTCGCACAGGCCAGCTTGACCGCCCCGAAGGCACGGATGAGCATCGGGTGGACCCCGCGAAGGGCCAGGGGAAAATTCTCCACCGCCCGGACGGTGTGAATCCCGTGGAGGGCGTCGGCGGGCAGTTGCCGGCTGCCCAGAAGGTCATGTTCGCTGCGGAAGTCGGTCATCGGCTTTCCCCTGGGGCCGGTTAGAAATAGAGGTCCCGCTGCTCGTCCTGGCGGATCTTGCGGAGCTTTTCCTCCAGCTCGTGCCGGTGGGGGGAATCCTTCATTCGGGCAATCTCGCGCTGGATGAGGTTCTCGCCGGCCTGGCGCGTCTGGGCAGAGGCATAGTCGACCAGGTACTCCATCAGCGTGGTCAGGGCGTTGGGGGTGCAGTATTCCTTGATGAAGCCGGGAACGGCGAATTCCATGAAGTGCTCGCCGGTGCGGCCGAGGCGATAGCAGGCCGTGCAGAAGCTGGGAATGTACCCATCCTGGATCAGTTCCCGCATGACGGTATCGAGGCTCCGGATGTCCCCCAGGGAGAACTGCTCGCGCTCCATGACCTGGGCGTCGCCTTCTTCGGTGTAGCCTCCCAGTTCGATCCGGCTGCCCGCGTCGATCTGGCTGACGCCGAATTCCATGACTTCCCGGCGCATCTCGGGCGTCTCCCGGGCGGTGCAGATCAGCCCGGTGTACGGAACGGCCAGTCGCAGGATGGCCACCAGGCGTTTGAAGTCCCGATCGCTGACGCTGTGCTCGTCGTCGATTTCCACGCCAAAGGCCGGCTGAAGACGCGGGAAGCTGATCGTGTGGGGGCCCACATCGAAACGCTCCTGAAGGTGGAGGGCATGGCGGACCAGGCCGAGCACTTCAAATTTCCAGTCGTAGAGCCCGAAGAGCACGCCGATGCCCACGTCGTCGCAGCCTGCCTGCATGGCCCGGTCCAGCGAATCCAGGCGCCAGAGGAAGTCGGCCTTGCGCGTCTGGGCCGGATGCACCGCCGCGTAGGTCGCGTGGTGGTAGGTCTCCTGGAAGATCTGGTACGTGCCGATCCCCGCCTCCTTGACGAGCTTGAAGCCTTCGTGGTCCAGCGGGGCGGCGTTGATGTTCACGCGCCGGATCTCGCCGTGGCCCTTGCGGACATCGTAGACCTGCTCGACGGTATCGGCGATGAACTGGGCATCGTAAGACGGGTGCTCGCCGAAGACGAGGATCAGGCGCTTGTGGCCGCGGTCTTCAAGGGCTTCCACCTGCCGGCGAATGTCCTGCGGGTCCAGCGTCCGGCGGTGGGCGTCGGGATTGGACCTCTTGAATGCGCAGTATGCGCAGTCGTTGATGCAATAGGAGCCGATGTAGAGCGGCGCGAAGATCACGATCCGGTTGCCATAGACGTTGCGCTTCAGGTCCCGGGCGGCTGAGAAGATCTCCTCGATGACCTCCGGATCCTCCGCGCGGAGCAGCCGGGCGGTTTCCTCGACGCTCAGGGCCTGCTTGTCCAGGCTCTTAGCCACAATGTCGCGGACCTGGCTGACATCCGGGGCCGGGCCGGTCAACAGGGACTCCAACGCATCTTCGTTGATGAAATCCGTCGCGTGGTCGCTGAGTTTCATTTCCGATAAGCCGGACATCTTCACTGCCTTCCTAGCGATTTTCATGCTCTGGACAGGGTGGGCACGAACGGCCTCGTCCCACGCCACCCGGTTTCCAACGACTGGGCCGATTCCGGCGGGGCATCAGCCACTATTGCATTGTAGGGCTGCGTCTTGCGAAATTGGGAGATTCTCCGGGACCCGAGCCGAGCGTTCGTCCGATGGACAGAATCCGCCCCGTCATGCAGGCGCGACATTCCTTGGCCGTCTCCTTGATGCACGCCTTGGCCGGGTAGATCTCGTAGAGGCATCGGTACTGGGAGGGAGTCAGATTGGGCATGACCACGTTCGCGCCCCGCTGGAGACCCGACTCCCTGCCCTGGGCGAGGTTCAGCGTCGCCAGGGCCGTGGTGGCCGGTATGTTCGCCTCCGGACAGACCAGACGCGCAAGAGCCACCACCTTGTAGGTCATCAACTCCGTGGCCGGCACCTGGTCCGGATCCTCGGGCGGGGGCTTCAGGCCCAGGGGCGTCTTCTGGTGAGCGATGTAGGGCCCCACGCCGATCATGTCCAGATCCAGCGACGCAAAGCGCAGAATGTCGCCGGTCAGGTCGGCGTAGCTCTGGCCGGGGATCCCGATCATCACGCCGCTGCCCACCTCATAGCCAAGTTCCCGCAGCAGGTCCAGGACCTCGAATCGATCCGGGGCGTCGGACTCCAGCGGCGGGTGGATTTTCTCGAGCAGTTCCCGGTTGGAGGTCTCGAAGCGAAGCAGGTACCGGTCGGCCCCGGCGTCCTTCCAGGCTTGGAGTTCCTCGCGGGTTCTTTCCCCGAGGCTCAGCGTAACGGCCAGGGGTGTGCGGGACTTGATCCGGCCGATCACCTCGGCCATCCAGTCCTGCGTGATGTGCGGGGTTTCGCCGGCCTGGAGTACGACCGTACCGTAGTTGTATCCGGCGGCTTCGACGGCGCAGGCGAGGATTTCCTCCCGGCTCATCAGGTAACGCTGGATCTGCCGGTTTCCGACGCGCAGGCCGCAGTAGCCGCACGATCGGACGCATTCGTTGGAGATTTCGATCAGGCCCCGAAGATGTACCTCATTGCCGACGTTTTCGCGACGGACCTGATCGGCCAGGGACCAAAGCTGCTGAAGTCTGCTTTCGTCGTTTTCACGCAGCCAGGATTCAATTTCCTGGGCGGATAATGTCATGTCGTCTGTTCCTGCCGCTGGGTTGCGGCCTGAGAGTCCTCTGGGGAGGTGTCGCGGCTGAGCAGCACGGTGAAGGTGGTTCCCTCATCCGGGGCGGATTCGACCTCCACGCTTCCCTCGTACATCTGTACGAGTTTCTTGACGATGGAAAGCCCCAGACCGCTGCCCAGGATATTTCGGGTCTTTTCATTTTTGATACGGACGAATTCGCCGAAAAGTTTGTCGGCCTCTTCCTGCGACATGCCGATTCCGGTATCCGACACCTTCAGCAGGGCCTGGCCGTTGGTCTGCTCGATGAGGATGTCGACCTTCCCGCCGTCGCGGTTGTACTTGACGGCGTTGGAGAGCAGGTTGTTGAGGATGATTTCCAGTTCCCCGCAATCGCCCTGCATCTCCACGGCCCCATCTCCGGAAAGCTCGATGCTCACGTCTTTCTGCTGGGCCGAGGGCGTCACCGTCTCGATGGACTGTTTGGCCAGCTCGACCAGGTCGACCTGCTCGAACTGCCTCTTCTTGGAGCCGGATTCGATGCGCGTCATGTCCAGCAGATCCAGGATGAGCTTCCGCATGCCCTCCAGGCGGACCATGGACCGCTGGACCATCGGCTCGTAGGCCTCGATGCTGTCGCCGACGGTCTTGTCGCGCATGATCTGGAGGTAGCCTTCGATGGCGGCCAGGGGGGCCTTGAGCTCATGGGCCACGACCGAGATGAACTGAAAGCGGACCTTGCGGCGCTCCTGGGCCAATTGCCGGGCCTGGCGGGTAACGACCAGTCTGCCGGCGGTCTTCTGGATGCAGCTTTTGAGTTCCTGGGGAGTAAACGGCTTGGCCAGGAAATCATACGCCCCGCGCTTGGTTGCGGTGATGGCGGTTTCCAGGGAGGCATAGGCGGTAATCATGACCGTGAGCATCTGCTCGCCCTGGAGGTGGGCGGTTTTCTCCAGGATGTCCAGGCCGTCCATGCCGGGGAGCTTGTAATCCAGCAAAAGGATGTCGGGGGCGTTTTCCTGGATTTTCTCCATGGCGACTTCCCCGCTTTCGGCCTGGTCCACGTCGAAGCCGACCTGGCAGTCCAGGTCTTTGACGTGGACCACGTAGTCCCGCAGGGCGCGGGCCACGCCGAGGCGCATGCCCGGCTCGTCATCGACGACCAGGATTCCAAGCCGCTGCATGATCATTCCTCCAGGAGGCGGTCGATCTCTCGCTTGAGCTGTTCGAAACGCACAGGCTTGGCCAGGAGGGCGTCGGCCTTGACCCAGCTTTTCTCTTCGTGCGTGGAAGCGTCGAAGGCCATGCCCGTTTCGCTGGTCACGGCGGTGACCATGATCACCGGCACCGCCGGGGCCGACTTCTTGATGTGATGACAAAGGGTGAATCCATCGTCGACTTCCTGCATCATCAGGTCCACGACGGCCAGGTCCAGATCGGCCTGAGCGACGAGTTTTTCAGCCTGGTCGCGCGTTTCGGCGGTTACCACGTTGAAGTTCAGCGCTTCAAGCTGAAGCTGCATCTGGTGAAGGAAGTCGATGTCGTCATCGACGAGAAGGATTTTTCGGTTCTGGTCGCTCATAGTGTAGTTTACTGCCTGTCGAGCATGGCCTGGACGGTCTGGGCCAGCTTCTTGAGGTTGACCGGCTTGTCCAGAAATTGGACCGCCGGAAGGAAAGACTCCTCAGGGTCCAGGCGAAACGGTTGGCCCGTAGCTTCCTGGATTCCTGAGACCATCAACATTGGTAAATCTGGGTATTTCTCGTGGGCCTCCCGGGCCAGTTCGATCCCGGCGGTGGGGGTCTCCATCATGATGTCCAGTACCATCGCATCCGGCCGGGTCTCCTGGAGGATCTTGTCGGCCTCTGCGCGGCTGTGGGCGATGATGGTCTCGTGACCGCGGGCCTCGAGGGGGATCTGGTAGGTCATCACCAGATCCACGTCGTCATCCACCAAGAGTATCTTCGCCATAGTCGGTATCACCTTGGGACGTCTGCTGTCCCCGCCTGGGCAGTTGGACAATGAACGTGGTTCCGGTCGGCCCCTGCTGGGGGTCGTCGTTGGATTCCACCCGTATGTCGCCACGATGCATCTTAATGATACCGTAAGTGACCGCAAGTCCGAGCCCGGTTCCCTTGCCGATCTGCTTGGTGGTGAAGAACGGCTCGAAGATCTTGGCCTGGTTGTCCTTGCTGATCCCCCAGCCGGTGTCGCGGAAGCGAAGTTCGATCGATTCGCCCTTGTCCAGGATGGTCACGCTCATCCGTCCGCCATCGGGCATGGCTGCATAGGCGTTGCTCAGAAGGTTGGTAAAGACCTGTTGGAGCTGGTCTCGATCCACCTGCGCGGTGGTCTGGTCGGCCTGAACCTGGATGTCCAACTCGACGTTGTCGGGTCTGGGGACCGACTTGACCGACTGGCCGACGATGCCCACCAGGTCTTCGGCTTCGAGAACCACTTTGTTCTGGCGGGCGAAATCCAGCAGGCCCGCGACGATTTTTTTGCACCGGTCGGCCTGCTCGGCGATCATCCGGAGATCTTCGCTCAGTTCGGAGGACTTGCCCTGCTGTTCCTGGAGCAGGTGGGCGTACATGAGTACCACGCCCAGGGGGTTGTTGACTTCGTGGGCGATTCCCGCGGCCAACTGGCCCATGCTGGCCAGTCGCTCCGAGTGCATCAGGGCTTCCTGGGTGCTGGCCAACTGGAGGTTCCGGTCGCCCAGTTCCTCGACGGTTCTGCGAAGGCGTTCGATGGTGTAGGGCAGGCACATTTCGCTTTCGGCCATGCCCTTGAAAATGGCCACCGCGTGTTCCCGACAGGTCGGATACCCACAGGCGCCGCAATTGAGTTCGTCCTGGCTGTCATACTTGCCCATGCGGGCGAGGATCATGCGGATTTCTTCCTCGAACGGCACGGGAATGCGCTGGTCATAGGGCTCGAAGGTCCGCGACAAATCGAGCTTGTCGAAAACCTTGCCTTCGGCGCCCCAGGAGTTGTCGGGTTTCTCGCGGATGCGGTTTCGGACGTACTGGCTGATCCGGCTGCGACGGGCGAAAAGGGCGTCGTCGCAGCTCATCCCGGCTCCCATGATGCATCCGTTGCAGCAGAGGACCTCCAGCAGGCGGACGTCCATTGTGCCCGACTCGAAGTCCTTCAGGGCCTCGACGAACTTGCTCTGCCCGTCGGCGGCGACAATCTCGCCGCTGATGAGGTCTTCCTTGATGTCGGCGGCCTGGAGGAGTCCGCGGCTGATCGGAAACAACGCGCCGGATCCGGGGTGGGGCGGGTCGAAGTCCGAAGGCTTGACCGCGTCGGAGGAGATCCCTTCCTCCCGGAGCATTTCCTGAAGTTCCACGAAGGTCAGCACGGCCTGGATCTCGTTGGGGATCTTCGTCGAGGCTGCTTCGCCCTTCTTGGCGATACAGGGCCCGATGAAGACCATCCGGAGCTTCTCGCCGTGGATCTTGCGAAGCGCCCTGGCCATGGCCACCATCGGCGAAACGATCGGGGCCAGGTACTGCGTCAGGTCCGGCTGGTAACGCTCGACGTAGGCGATGATGGCCGGGCAGGACGTGGCGATGTACTTGCGATCCGGGTGTTCCTCGAGCAGGTCGTGGTAGGCCTTGGCGACCAGGTCGGCCCCGAAGGCGACTTCCGTCACCTCCTCGAAGCCCAGGGCCCGGAGCATGCCCGCGAGTTTCTCGTGGCCCAGATCGGCGAATTCGGCCGGGAAGCTCGGGGCCAGGCAGGCGGCGACTTTGTCCTCGCCGGCCAACAGTTGCCGGACCTCCTCGGTGCCGGGCAGGACCTTTTTGGCCTGCTGTGAACAGACACGGACGCAGTTTCCGCACCCTACGCAGCGTTCGGAGAGCACCTCGGCCTGGCCATCGGCGATGCGGATCGCCTTGGAGGGGCACTCCCGCACGCAGGTATAGCAGACGCGGCAGCGCTCCTTGATCGTAGTGACCAGCGGAATGTGACGTTCATTCTGGACCACGGTTTCTCAGGTCATGACCTCGCGTTTTTCATAACTCGTGTGCAGAAGGTGGTGGCTCTTTTCGCCCAGAGGCTCGCCGAGGAATTCCTCGTAAAGCCGCTGCACGTCGGGGTTCTTGTGGCTCAGGCGCAGCGGTTCGTCGCGGTCGATCCTGTACAGCGCCTTCATCCGCGACTTGACCGCTTCGGGATCGGCCCCGATGGGCTGTCCGCCCCCGGCGATGCACCCGCCCGGGCAGGTCATTACCTCGATGAAGTGAAGATCGTCGCGTCCGGCGCGAATCTCTTCCAGCAGCGTCCGGGCGTTGCTCAGTCCACTGACCACGGCTACCCCGAGGGTTTTGCCGGATACCTCGACCTTGAACTCCTTCACGCCCTCCAGGCCTCGAACCGCCTGGATCTCCAACTGCTCCATGTCCTTGCCGGTCAGCAGGAAGTGGGCGCTTCGCAGGGCGGCTTCCATCACGCCCCCCGATGCGCCAAAGAGCTTGCCCGCCGTGCTGCGCCCGCCAAACGGGCTGTCCGGAGCCTCGGGGCTCATCGCCTCCAGGTCCAGATTGCGCGTCCGGATGATCCGGGCCAATTCCCGGGTGGTCAGGACGGCATCGATGTCCGGTCGGTTGTGCTGGCTCATCTCCCCCCGCCCGGCTTCGAACTTCTTGGCCGTGCAGGGCATGACCGAGACGCTGAAGATCTTGGCCGGGTCGATCCCTTCCCGCTGGGCGAAGTAGCTCTTGATGATCGCGCCCATCATCTGCTGCGGGCTCTTGCAGGTCGAAAGGTTCTCGACCATCTCGGGATAGAACGTCTCGACAAACTTGATCCATCCGGGCGAGCAACTGGTGAGCATGGGCAACTTCCCACCGGACTGGATCCGCTGGACCAGTTCCGAGCCCTCTTCCATGATCGTCAGGTCCGCGGTGAAGCCGGTATCGAACACCCGGTCGAAGCCGAGCTGACGAAGGGCGGCGTTCATCTTTTGCGCCACGTCCTGGCCGGGCTTGATTCCGAACTCCTCGGCCAGCGTGACCGAGATGGCCGGGGCACACTGAACGACCACGTACTTCTCCGGATCGTTGAGTGCTTCGGTGACCCCCTTGATATCGCTTTGCTCCCGCAGAGCGCCGGTGGGGCAGACCGAGATGCACTGTCCGCAGTTGATACAACTGGAGACGTTGAGACCCTCGTAGAAGGCGGCCGTGATGGCTGCATGGCAGCCGCGACCGGTGAAATCAATGGCCGAGACGCCCTGGATCTCTTCGCAGATCCGTACGCACTTGCCGCAGAGGATGCACTTGCTCGGGTCGCGGACGATCGACGGGCTGGAGGTGTCCAGCTTGTACTCGTTCTTCTCGCCGCTGTAGCGACGCTGGCGGACGCCGAATTCCTCGGCGAACTTCTGAAGCTGGCACGAACCGCTCCGGACGCAGTAGAGGCAGTCGTCCGGGTGGTCGGCCAGGAGAAGCTCGATAATCGTCTTGCGCGCCCGCAGCGCCCGTGGCGAGTGGGTCTGGACCTTCATGCCCTCTTCGGCCGGGTAGGCGCAACTGGGCACGAGGTTGGGCCTGCCCGCGACTTCCACCACGCACATGCGGCAGGCGCCGCTGGGCAGAAGGCCTTCCATATGACACAGGGTGGGCACGTGGATGCCGGCGCGTTTCATCGCCTCCAGGAGGGTCTGGCCCGGCTTGGCTTCGATATTGCGGTTGTTGACTTCAATCTGCATGAGGTTGGCTCCCTCGCGGGCTATTGGATCAGGACGGCGTCGAAACGGCAGGTGTCGTGGCACGCGCCGCAGCCGATGCACTTGTCGGGGATAATGTAATGCGGACTCTTGGGCGATCCCATGATCGCGCCCACCGGGCACTTGCGACTGCACGCCGTGCAGCCAACGCACTTCTCGGTATCGATGCTGTATTCCACCAGGTCCTTGCAGGCTCCGGCGGGGCACTTGCGCTCGTACACGTGGGCTTCGTATTCGTCACGGAACCAGCGCAGCGTGCTCAAAACCGGGTTGGGGGCGGTCTGGCCCAGCCCGCAGAGGCTGGTGTCCTTGATCACCTCGGCCAGGCGGTCCAGGTACATCACGCCCTGGAAGCGTTCCAGCGCGTCGTTGGCCTTTTCCTTGCTGCGGTTGGAGGTGATCCGCTGGAGGATCTCCAGCATGCGGCGCGTGCCTTCGCGGCAGGGAATGCACTTGCCGCAGCTTTCACGCTGGATGAAGTCCATGAAGAACTTCGCCACGTCCACCATGCAGGTGTCTTCGTCCATCACCACCAGTCCGCCCGAGCCCATCATCGCACCGACTTGCTTGAGCGATTCGTAGTCGATGTCGATATCCAGGTGCTCGGTCGGAATGCATCCGCCCGAGGGGCCTCCGATCTGGACGGCCTTGTACGCCTTGCCGCCGGGAATCCCGCCGCCGATGTCAAAGACGATCTGACGCAGCGTCGTACCCATGGCCACTTCCACCAGGCCCGTACGTTCCACCTTGCCCGAGAGGGCAAAGACCTTCGTGCCCTTGGACGTCTCGGTGCCGACCGAACGGAACCAATCCGCTCCGGCAGAGAGAATCGGAGGCAGGTTCGCCAGCGTCTCGACGTTGTTGATACACGTGGGCTTGTCGAACAGGCCCTTGACGGCCGGGAACGGCGGGCGGGGACGCGGCATGCCGCGCTTGCCCTCAATACTGTGGATCAGGGCGGTCTCTTCCCCGCAGACGAACGCGCCGGCGCCCATCTTGATCTTCATCTCCAGCGAGAAACCGCTGTCGAGGATGTTCTGGCCCAGCAGGCCGTACTTCTTGGCCTGGTCGATCGCTTCCTTCAGGCGGGCGATGGCCAGGGGGTATTCGGCCCGGAGATACACGTAGGCAACCGTAGCGCCGATGGCGTAGCCGGCCAGGGCCAGTCCTTCCACCAGGCGATGCGGATCGCCCTCGATTACCGCCCGGTCCATGAACGCCCCGGGGTCGCCCTCGTCGGCGTTGCAGACCATGTACTTCTGCTCGGCCGGGGTGTTCAGGGCGAACTTCCACTTCTTGCCGGTGGGGAATCCGCCGCCGCCTCGGCCTCGAAGGCCCGAGGCCTCGACCTGACCGCAGACCTCCGCGGGCGTCTTGGAGCGGATGCAACGGGTGAAGGCTTCGTACCCGCCGCGGACAATGTATTCTTCTATGCTGCCCGGGTCGATCCGGCCGCAGTTGGCCAGGACCCATCGCGTCTGCGGGGCAAAGAAGGGATGCTCGTCCAGGTAGGGAAGTTCTTCCCAGACCTGCTGGTCGCTGGCTTCAGGGGCGCGGAACTGGCCCAGCACGTCGTCCAGGGGCACGTCCTTTCCGCCGAGCATCGCCTGGCAGAGATCCTCGATTTTTTCGGAGGTAATCGCCTTGAAGCTCACGCGCGTCCGGCCGGGGAGCTGGATGTCGACCATCGGCTCGGCCGCACAGAGGCCGATGCAGCCGACTTCGATCACGTCGGCGTCGATCTTGTTCTCTTCCAGCCAGGCCCGGAGGGTCTTGAGGGTTTTGCCGGCCCCGGCGCCCAGGCCGCAGGTTCCCGCCCCGACAAAGATGGCCGGCTTGGTGATTGTCTCGCGGCGCAGTTGCCCGGCGCGCCGGAGCAGGTCTCCGGTGCAGTCTTCGGAATCGTGACAGCGGGGGCCTTGCTGGAGGCACTCGATGATCTCCGGACAGGGCTTGTCGGAATCATGCCAGCAGCGGTCGCAGCATTTGGGTTCAAGCAGCTTGGCCATCTTTATCGGCCTTTCTATACATATCGAGAATCTCGGTTACTTTTTCGGGGGTCAGGGAGGCGTGGAACTCGCCGTTGATGCTGATGACGGGGGCCAGTCCGCAGGCGCCGATACATGCGACGACTTCCAGGGAGAACACGCCGTCGCGGCTGGTTTCGCCCGGGGCGATTTCCAGTTCGCGGACCAGCGCGTCGAGCACCGCGGCGGAGCCTTTGACATGGCAGGCCGTGCCGCGGCAGACCTGGATGTGATACTTGCCCAGGGGCTTGAAGCGGAACTGGTTGTAGAAGGTCGCCACGCCGAAGATCTTGCTGGCCGGCAGGTTCAGGTGCTTGCCGATGGCGGCAACGGCGTCACGCGACAGGAAGCCCACGGCATCCTGTACTTCCTGGAGGATCGGGATCAGGGCGTCCCTGCCGCTGCCATCGTGGCGGGCGAGGATGTCCTGGATCAACTGGCTGGTTTCACTCACGGGGCTACTTCTCCTGTATGACCGGTTCGGTACTCTTGGCGAAAAAGGCGACTTTCTCCAGCGACATCGTCAGGTCGATATCTTCCCGGTAGATGTTCGCGGGGGTATGCAGAGCAATGGGGGCGAAGTTGAGCAGCCCGCCCACGCCGGCGCGGATGAGGCGGTCGGCCACCGTCTGGGCGGCCTCGGAGGGAACGGCAATGACGCCCACCGCGATGGACTCAGCGGAGACGGTTTCTTCCAGCTCGTCCATGGCGTAGCAGCGGCAGCCGTGGATGACGCGTCCGGATTTGTACGGATCGCTGTCGAAGGCGGCCACGATTTCCAGGCTTCGGCTCCGGGCGCCGAAAAAGGCCAGCAGCGCCCGGCCCAGGTTGCCCACCCCGACCAGGCAGACGCGGGCGCCGTCGGGAGCATCGAGGAACTGATCGATGCTCACCAGCAGGTCGTCCACGTCGTAGCCCTTGGTGGGGCTTCCGGAATAGCCGATGACCATCATGTCCCGGCGGACCTGGGCGGCGGTGCCACCCGAGAGCCTGGCCAGTTCATGGGAATAGACATTTCGGGTTCCCGAGTCCTGGAGGTTGAGCAGGACGCGGCGATAGAGACTCAGTCGGCCTATGGTCTTGGCGGAGGGCACGGGGGCTCTTCCCTGGAAGGAGGGCTACTTCTGTGATTCACGTAACGCTGTGAACCATTTCACAGGACAAACTCTATACGATACATCGTCCAGCGTCAAGGGGCATTTCGGTAATTTCGGAGAAATCACCCCGATTCGGCCGGAAATGAGGCGCCGGCACACAGGCCATTCCCTCGGCGTACCCCTTGGAGAGGGTACGCCAAATTGCCCCGGGTGCATCGTTGCTGAGGCATCGGGAGGCCTGTACAATGTCGCCACGCACTTCGAGCAAAAAACCGGGCTTTGAAAACGGGAAAGGCGCATCCATGAAATACGGGATTGCATTGACCCTGGCGCTGGCAACGCTGGCAGGCTGTAGTACTTCCACTCAGGACAGAGTCGAGACCGGCCGAGACTCCCAGGAGATCCTCTCATCCTTTCAAAGGCAAATCCATCAGCAGCAATTACTTGCTGACGGGACGCGGGGTAAGGAGGATGTGGAACAATTGCTGTTGGCAGCGTCGAGAGTCGCTCAGCAGCGGCTCCTGCCCGACCGCCAGTTGCTGATGGCCAGGGCACAGCGGGAGCTTGCTGAATTGCCCGAGCCGGACCTGAGGAGTCCAGGAAGTCGTTGGGCGGGAGAGAAGACGATCTACGAAAGTACGATTTCTCAGTTGGTAAGCGGTTTAATGGAGGAGTGGGAACTCGATGAGGACGAAAAGCCCAGCCGAGATGCCATCCTGTATGCGATGTCCTTCTGGAGTCCCAGGGCCGCTGCCCTGGCGGTTCGAAATCACGTACTTCAGGAAGTCCTGTCGCTTGATGCTTACGGCCAGAGATCCATGATGCAAAGTTTTGCGCCCCCAGTGTTCTGGGCTGTGGAACGGGACCCGAAGCGGCCAGTCATTGCCGTCGATATGGGCCCGGAGGTCTGCATTGTTCATCTGGAGCGAACCAGCCAGGGAGCCTATGTAGATACAAGGACCGAGATCATGAGGCAGACCTGGCAGACCTCGGATAGTGGCAAGCCTTCCGGGAAGTGAGAGGGAGTTCCCTGCAGCAGGGCGGAAAATGAGCGCAAAAAAAAGGCGGGCCTGTAGCGGGGGGGGACTACAGGCTCCGCCAGCAATACGGATCGGCCGGGGGGGAACCGATCCGCTTTCAGGGGACTTTTTCAGGTAACAGGAACCTTGCTTTGCATCCCTATTACGATCATCATTCTAACCGGGTTGGAATTGCTTGCAAGAGCAATTCAGGTGATTCCCCCACTTTTTTGTGAAGGTTCGGTTTGGCTTGCGACCGGGCTGGGATGCTAGAATGCAGCAAATGTCGTTACCGGAAGACGTTGCGAATCCTCTTCAGCATGGAAAGCACAGACGAGAATGGCGACCAAAGTACGAAGCAGATCAGCAAAAAGCGTAAGCAGACCGAGTTTTCTGGAAATCCTGCTGGTTTTCTCTGCCGTGCTCCAGCTTGTGCTGGCCATCGGTTGGCTGGTGCTGGTGTTCCTGCTGGAACGGATTCCACCGGTGGGCCTCCGAATTGCGGCGGGACTGGCTGGTAGTTTCCTGCTGGTATCGCTGGCGGCATGCGTGTGGGGATTGTCGGATCTGATGGCCGGGCAGCGCAGGCTCCGGGCGCGGCAGAAGCAACTGGAAGGCCGCCTGGAATCCTTGCCGCCAGGCGATCAACCCCTCGCGCAGGAGGGGCCCGGAGTCGATGCAGCCAACCTCTCGGGAAGATTCGATGAACTCCGCAGGCTGCTGATGATGTCCCAGCAGCAGCGGGAGCAGATGCACCAACGGGAAATCGAGGCCATGAGGGACAGACTCGGCGGCAAGATCGAGCAGTCCATTTTCGCCTCGCAATGGAACCTGAGCGAGGAACTTCTGCGGCAGTACCGCGACAAAGTGGGCATCGACAGTCAATATGAACGTTGGAGCGAGCAACTGGAAGACCGTCGCATTGCCGCCGCCCAACGCGAAAAACGCCATGCCACCCAGCGCGTCGAGGCGTTGATGGCGGCCGGTCGATTCGAAGAGGCTTCCCAGCTCGTTGAGGAACTCTCCCATCGCATGGGAGAGGATGAGGAAATCGCCCAGCTCCAGCAGCGTGTTGGGCGGGAGCACAAGGCGTATCAGCAGGATCGGGTCCAGCGGCTTTACCGACAGGTCCAGAGCCAGGCCAAGCAGCGGAACTGGCAGCAGGCCTTGAAAGCAGCCGAAGAACTCCGCAGCAACTACCCCGACCGCCCCGAGGCCAGGCTCGTGGAGGTGATCCAGGAAACCCTGCGCGAGAACGCCCGACTTGAGCGAGTCCGACAATTGCGGGATGAAATCCGCGACATGATCGGGCGACAGCGGTACAGCCAGGCCCTGGAATTGGCCAGGGAAGTGGTCCGGGACTATCCCGAGACGGCCGCTGCACAGGAATTGAGTCAGCAGATGGATCGCCTGGCCCAAAGAGCCGCCCAGGAGGAATAACGTATTGAAAGCACTGCACGAGGAGGTCCTGCGGACCTTGCTGGAAACCCCGACCGCTCCGTTTGGCGAGGGGCGGATCATCGGACGAATCGAGGCACTGGCCCGCAAAAAGGCCCTGAGCTTCAAACAGGACCCCTGGGGCAATGTGCTCCTGGGACCGGCCAAATCCAAATCGGGCGCCGCTTCTGGAAGCTGGATCTTCCAGGCCCACCTGGACCATCCCGGTTTTGTCGTGGAGGAAGCAACGGCTGGGAGGGTCAAGGCGGAATTTCGCGGATCGGTTTCCGACGAATACTTCCCCGGGGCGCGGGTCCGGTTCTTCCCCGAAGGCGGGCGCGCGGTCCAGGCCACCCTGGCCCGGTCCAGGCCGGTCACCGATGGCAGAGAGTTCCCGCTCTACAGCCTCAAACTGGAAAGCAAGGCCGTGCTCGCCCCTGGAACTGTGGGCATGTGGGACCTTCCGGCGATGCGCCTTCGCGGCTCACGACTGTTCAGCAGGGCCTGCGACGACCTGGTCGGCAGTGCCGCGGTCATCTGCGCGCTGCTGGAGTTTTCTCCTGCCTCTGCCTCTCTGCGCGTCCTGCTTACCCGGGGCGAGGAAGCCGGGTTCGTCGGCGCCTTGGCTGCCTGTGACGCCGGCAAAATTCCGTCCGATGCGACGCTGGTCTCGGTGGAGACCAGCCGCGAGATGCCCGGGGCCCGTCTGGGCCAGGGCGTTGTCATTCGCGTCGGCGACCGCGTGTCGGTCTTCGACCCGGGCGTGACGGATCATCTGACCCGCACGGCCGTGCGGCTGGCAAAGGAGGACCGGGCCTTTGCCTACGTGCGTCAACTGATGCCCGGGGGCGTCTGCGAATCCACGGTGTTCTGTGCCTACGGCCTGCGGGCCGGGGCGCTGTGTCTTGCCCTGGGCAACTACCACAACATGGGCAAGGATGGAAAAATCCTCCCCGAGAGAATCGACCTGGAGGACTTCGCATCGCTGGTAAGGCTCCTGCGGGCGGTGGCCGGGGAACCGCCCGACCTTGGCAACGCGCCTCCGATCCGTTGGCGATTGGAAGAGCTGCTCGCCCGTCGCCGGTCGTTCCTGGAGGCGTCCGACAGGGCAGACAATTCTGGCTAAGGCGCCGGCTGCGCTGTAGACTCCCCGGCTTGACGGGCCGGTACGATCCCGGCCCACATGCGCGAAAAATCTCAATGGAGAAGCAGTCGATGAAGGTTCTGCTGGTAGGCAGTGGCGGCAGAGAGCACGCTCTGGCATGGAAGATTTCCCAATCGAGCTTGTGCGACAAGCTCTGGGCGGCCCCGGGCAACCCCGGAATCGACGAAGTCGGCGAGTGCGTGAACATCGCCTCGGACGACATTCCCGGCGTCGTCTTATTCGCCAAGGAAAACGGCGTGGAACTGGTCGTGATCGGCCCGGAAGATCCATTGGCGATGGGCATGGCCGACGCTGTCCGCGAGGCGGACATTCTCTGCTTCGGTCCCAGCCGGGAGGGGGCTCGCATCGAATCCGACAAGGCCTACGCCAAGAATCTCATGCGAAGCGTTTCGGTTCCCACCGCAGAGGGGAGGATCTTCACCGATTTCCAACAGGCCCGGGACTACGTTCTCAGTCGCGACCACGGCGTGGCGGTCAAAGCCGCGGGTCTGGCCAAGGGCAAGGGTGTCACCGTCTGCCCCGAGCCCTATCAGGCGGTCAAGCCCCTGGAAGAAATGATGCAGGAAGGCAAGTTCGGCCAGGCCGGGGCGACCGTGCTCATCGAGGAAATGCTCACCGGGCAGGAAGCCACGGTATTGGCCTTTTGCGACGGCAAGACGATCTACACGCTCGAACCGCTCCAGGACCACAAGCCCATCGGCGAGGGAGACACAGGCCCCAACACCGGCGGGATGGGGGCCTACAGTCCCGTCCCCGTGGTGGACAGCAAGATGCTCTCCCGGATCGAGCACGAGATCCTCGTGCCGATCGTCGACGGCATGCGTCGGGATTTCGGCCGGTACGAGGGTGTGCTCTACACCGGCTTGATGCTCACCCCGGGCGGGCCGAAGGTCATCGAGTTCAACTGTCGCTTCGGCGATCCGGAATGCCAGCCCCTGATGATGCGGATGCAGGGGGATCTGCTCGCGGCCATGGTCGCCGTGGCTGAGCACAAGCTTGCCGACGTGGATCTTTCCTTCGATCCGCGAAGCTCGGTCTGCGTGGTGATCAGCAGCGAGGGGTATCCGGGCAGCTACGAGAAGGGCCGAGAAATCACCGGCATCGACGAGGCGGAGATGCTGCCCGATGTCAAGGTCTTCCACGCCGGAACCGCCATGAAGTCAGGCAAGCTCGTCAACAACGGCGGACGCGTGCTGGGGGTCACCGCCCTGGGCGAGAGCATCGCCGAGGCCCAGAAGAAGGCCTATCAGGCCTGCGAGAAGATCCACTGGCCCGGCTGCTACTACCGGAAGGACATCGCCGACAAGGCCATCAAAGGCCGGTAACGAGGATCCGTCCGTCCTGCACCTGCGGTTCCCGGGTGGGGTAGAAGCCGATGGCCGCGATGAACCGCACCCCGGCCAGGAGGACGAAGACCCAGGGCCCTGAAAACGGCATGGTCATGCAGCGCATTGCGACCAGTGCATGCCGTCCCGGGCCCGTACGATCGGACTGGGGGGTTGTGAGATTGCGGGGTTTGAGACATGAGAGGACGGGAAATCCGGTGCAGCGCAAAAAAAGCAGCCTCGGGCCCTTGCGGAGCCGGAGGCTGCGAAAGTCGTCTTTTTCGGCATGGGTTGGCTAGAGCCCCACGCGGGGGTGCCACTGGGAACTGCGAAGGTTGCGGTCCTGCAGCCAGAACTGGTCCCAGTCGTCCACGGCCTGTCGGAAGTCGTATTCCCGGATCATCCTGCCGCGGCGCATACGTTCTTCGTAGGAATATACGGTTCCATCGCATCCTGCCAACAGCAACGGCGAGACGCAGAGAGCGATCAGAACCAACCAGAGCACGGTATTCTTCATCTTGGCATCCTCACAGCTTGGCAACGGTTGCTCGGCCCAGTACTTCCGGGAACACGAAATATGCTAGAGTCCGTCCAAAGCGCTGTCAACGCAATTTTAGACCGCTCTTGGAGTTTCCTCTTTGCCCAGCAGATCCGTCAGCGAGCCGTAGCTGTACGCGATTCCATGAAGCCGGTGGAGCTGACGCAGTTGGCAATGGTACCGCTCGTAGAGGGCTTCGAGCTTTTCGGCCGGGCTCCGGCAGAAGTAGGTCCTGCATCCCAGCGGTCGATACGTCCTGGCCAGGCAGCGAGGCCCCCGCTGGTAGGGGCAGCGCATCCGCGACGCCCGGGCCGGATCGCCTTCTTCCGGGCAGGCAAGCAGGCCCAGGCGTTCCAAAGAGGAAATATAGAGACGATGGCCCATGCGGTCGAAACGGCAACAGGCGCCTCCGCCCAGGCAGATGGGTCCGAGGCGCGCTACCTCGGTATCGACCTGCCGATACAACTCCAGCAGATCCCGAATCGCCCGGTCATTTCTGGGTGGCGTAGGCATCGGCGTCGATCTTCTCTCGACCGTGCAGCGGACCCCGGTTGATCCCCGGGCAACGAAGCTGGGCCATCGACCAGGCCTCCGGGCTGTGAAGATTGCTCGCCCAGAAGGGCCACGTCCGACACTGCTTGGGCCTTGCCGAGTAGATCCGGCAGCCGCGGTTGCCCTCGGCGTCGGGAGGGGTCAGGAAGATGCAGTCATTACTGCCGCCGACTTCGATCAGACTGTAGCGCCGCCCGACCTGGCGGACGTACTTGGCCCGGAAGGCCTGGACGGGCATCTTGAGCAGCCTGGCGACCTTCTCCATCTCCTGGCTGGTGATCCAGACGTAGCCTTCTTCCGGCCCGGCGCAGCAGTTGCCACAGCCCGTGCATTCAAAGGCCAGTCCGCTGATATACCATGGAACGTTTGCGTTGAGCGATTGCATCGGGGCAGTATAGCAAATGCTCCCCGGGTCCCTGCGGGGAAAAACCTCCCGCGGGCCAGGAGGGCGGCTATTCGGCTTCCTCGGCCAGCAGCGGGCCAAACTCGTTAAGCCGAAGAATTGGATACTGGGTGTTGTACAGGCTCTTGTCGCCGGTGTCGCGGATGATCTTCCACATGGCCGCGGCGAGGCTTTGGCGGATCCCCTGGCAGTCGGGGTCGTCGATGCGGTTGTCCATCTCGCCGGGGTCCCGGGCGAGGTTGTACAGCTCGTCGTAGTCGAAGCCGTTAAAGACGTACTTCCAGTCGTCGCGGTAGTAGATCCGCTGGGTCAGGTCGAAGCGACCGCCGTTGTACTCGGCAAAGCCCGTGGTGAAGTGGGCCTCGTGTTCGGGCGGATCGGCCAGCAGCGGGGCCAGGGATCGACTGTCGCCGTTGTCGATCATCTCGACATCGGCCAGGTCGCACAGCGTCGGGCACAGGTCGTGCAGCCCGGCCCGGGCGCGGGTTACGCTGTCGCGGGCGATACCCGGACCGGCCAGGATCAGCGGAATGTTGTAGACCTCCTCGCTGGCGCAGAAGTTCTTGCAGTAGAGCCCGTGGGCGCCGAGGTGTTCGCCGTGGTCGGTCGTCAGGACAATGATCGTGTCTTCCAGTTCGCCGGCCTGTTCGATTTTGTCTATCAGCCGGCCGAACTGGGCGTCGATCTCCGTAACCGAAGCGTAGTAGCAGGCCGCGGCCGTCTTGTGATCCTGCTCGGACATCCGGGCAAAGGTCCCCTGGGCTCTGCGGTAGAGGTTGGGCCTGGCGCCCATCTCGTCGCGGAGGCTCGCGGGAAGCTCTATGTTCTCCGGGTCGTACTGCTCGAAGGCCTCGCGCCCGCAGATGAACGGATCGTGGGGCTCGATGACGCTGACCATGCAGGCCCACGGATCGCCCTTGCCCAGGACGCCGTCGAGGAAGTCCAGCCCGGCCTGGGTATTGCGTCCCACGCCGCGCTGCTCGGGGGGCGTATCGGTCACGCCGGCAAATCGCATCCTCCGGTAGCCGGGGGCTTCCAGGAAGACCTCATGGGACCAACGGGCCTCGGACTTGTTCTTGGAGCCCCAGCCGGCATCGGAGACCTCATCCCAGCCGAACCGGTCGGGGCCTTCCTCTCGATCCACGTGCCACTTGCCGAAGTGCCCGGTTCGATAGCCGGCCTGTTTGAGCTTCTGGGCCCAGTGCGGATGGCCGGTGCGCAGGCGGCTCTGGTCTTCGTCGACTACGTGCGTGACGGTCAGCACGCCGTGGTTGTGGGGCAGCAGGCCCGTCATCAGGCTCGCACGGGCCGGGGAGCAGATGGCGTTGGGTGTGTAGGCCCGCTCGAAGCGGACGCCCCGCGCGGCCAGGCGATCCAGGTTCGGCGTCTTGCAGGGATGGTCGGGTCTGCAGACGGCGGCCTGCATCTGGTCGGTCATCAAGAAGAGGATGTTCGGGTGGCTCATCGGGGTCTCCGGCAGTAATGAAGGTCTATACCAGTCCGTTCAGGAATGGGTCTCGTCGCAATCCGGTCGATCGCGGGGCAGAGAGCTTTCCAAACGGATTGTCAAGCCTAGCGAATCCGACCCGCGATGCAAGAGGCTGAGCCGGGGCCGATGTTATGTTGCCCACGCGCCGCAGACAGGACGCGCCGCAGACAGGGCGGTTGACCGGCCCGGGTCCGGGGCGTAGGATGTCCGCTTTTGGCGGAAACCCGACGGATGAAAACCAGAGCCTTTCAGCTTTCGACCATAGAAACCGAGAACTTCTCGCTGGCCGGCTACAGCGTCGCCGGAGAGGAGACGGTCATCGTAGTGCCCGAACTGGACAGCGTCTTCGACATCGGACGCTGCCCGCGGGAGGCTCTGCATGTCAACCACGTCCTGCTGTCCCACGGGCATGCGGACCACTCGGTGGGCATCCTGTACTACTTTCACCAGCGGCATTTTCAGGGGATCTCCGGGGGAAAGGCCCTGGTGCCCCGGACACTGGTTGGGCCCCTGGAAGGGCTCATGCGCGCCTGGGGACGCGTCGACGGCAACCTGCCCGAGCACAATTTCATCCCCATGGATCCCAACGAAGATTACGAGATCCGTCGTGGCCTGGTCGCACGATCCTTCAAGACAAAGCACCGCGGGGCCTCGCTGGGATACGCCCTGGTGGAGATCCGCAAGAAGCTCAAGCCCGAACTGGCCGGGCTGAGCGGCCCCGAAATCGTCCAGCGCAAGCAGCGGGGTGAAGAGGTCACGTACCGGATGGAGATTCCCCACGTGGCCTACCTCGGCGACACGGGCCGGGCCAACTACTCCCACCTGCCCTGCGTGGCCGATGCGAAGGTCCTCCTGCTGGAGTGCACGTTTTTCGACGAGGATCACATTTCCCGGGCCCGGGCGGGTCAGCATATTCACGTCCGGGACCTTCCGGAGGTCCTGGAAGGGATGAACAACGAGCGGATCGTGCTTTGCCACGTGACCAGGCGGAGCAACATGGCCCAGGCCCGGCGGGTGCTGCGAAAGACTCTTCCAGCCCAGACACGGGAGCGCATCAGCTTCCTGATGAGCCGGAAATACATCGAGCAGGACTGAGATCGGGTGATTCTTCTGCCCTGCGGGGCTTCCCAATTCCTCCCGAGCCTGTAAAATGCGAGTTTTGGCCCAGCCGGCCCGGTTCCGGCCCAGAACAGAAGCGATGCGAATATGAAGTGTTGTATCGGAGTCGATCTCGGCGGAACGTTCATCAAATTCGGACTGACCGATTCCGCCCACCAGGCCCAGTGCAAGACGCAACTGCCCACGCCCATCGAGCAGGGACCCGAAGCCGTCGTGGAACAGATGGCGGCAGGTGTCCGCGCCACCATCGAACAGGCAGGGCTGCGCACCGGAGACGTTGTCGGTGTCGGCATCGGTTCGCCCGGACCCCTGAGCGTCCGACGCGGGGTCGTCCTGGCCACGCCCAACCTGCCCGGAATGAATGAGTTTCCCATTCGGCAGCGACTGGCCGAGATACTCGACATGCCCGTAAGCCTGGAAAACGACGCCAATGCAGCCGCCCTGGGTGAATTCGTCGCCGGGGCCGGCATCGGCGTGGAGAATCTCGTGATGCTCACCCTCGGAACGGGACTGGGAAGCGGAATTGTCAGCCACGGCGAAATCCTCCACGGCTCCAATGAAATGGGCGCCGAACTGGGGCATCTGATCGTCCAGCCCGGAGGCGAGCAGTGCGGCTGCGGCCAGCGAGGCTGCCTGGAACGATACTGCTCGGCGACCTACCTGGCCCGGTATGCCATGGGGCGCATGGAAGCCGGCGAAGGAACCGACGGCCTGCTCTGCCGGCGATACCAGCAGATGTCGACTATCGACGGGCGGGACATCAACGAGGCCCGCAGGGCGGGCGACCCCTTTGCAGCGAAGGTCTGGGACCGCGGGGCGTACTATCTGGCCCTTGGCTGCGTGAATGTCTGCCGCATCCTGGATCCCAGTTGCATTGTCATCGGCGGGGGGCTTGTCAAGGCGGGCGAAGACCTGATGGCCCCGCTTCGGGAGCATTTCGCTCACCTTCACTGGACGCAGACGGGAATCCACACGAAACTCCGCGCGGCTTCGCTGGGCAACGATGCCGGGCTCATCGGCGCCGCGGCGGTCGCCTGGCAGCAGTTCGACCCCACCCATGCCCGGCAAATGTCGGAGGGAACTTCATGAAACATTACTACCCCAACTTCGAAGAATTCCGCAGGCTCTGTGACCAGGGCAACACGATCCCGGTTTATCGACAGCTTCTGGCCGATGCGCTGACGCCGGTGGCGGCCTATCAGAGGCTCGCCGGTCCGCCGGGCTTTGCTCCCGTGAGCAATGCGTTCCTGCTCGAAAGCGTCGTGGGCGGGGAGCGGATGGCCCGGTTCAGTTTTGTCGCAGCCGACCCGGAGGCGACGTTTTCCGCCCGTGGTCGGGATGTCTGCATCCAGCGCTCGGGAGGCCGGATAGAGCAGCTCGAAGCGACCGATCCGCTCGAAACGCTTTGCGAGATGATGTCCCCGTATTACTGGGTGCAGCGCGACGATCTGCCCCGCTTCACCGGGGGAGTGGTCGGGTACGCCGGCTACGACATGGTCCGCTACTACGAAGACCTTGGCCCGGGCCCTGCGGACGACCGCTCGCTGCCGGACCTGCTTTTCGGCCTCTACCGGACGGTGGTGATCTTCGACCACATTTCCAAGACGATCAAGGTCGTCTGCAACGCCCACGTGAAGGACGACCCGGGCCAGGCCTACACCGAGGCCATCGAGGCCATCGAACGCACCATCGGGCGCCTCCGCGCCGGCAAGAGCCTGCCCGTGGGGGAGATCACCCTCCAGCACCTGCCCCAGAAGCCCTTCCGGAGCAACTTCACCCGCCAGAAATTCTGCGACATGGTCCAGCGATGTCGCGAGTACATCCGGGCCGGCGATATCTTCCAGGTCGTGACCTCCCAGAGACTCGCTGTCGATACGCCCGCAAAGCCTTTCGACATCTACCGGGCCCTTCGGGTGGTCAACCCCTCGCCGTACATGTTCCTGCTCAACACGCCGGAGGCAACGCTGATCGGTTCGAGCCCGGAAATCCTCTGCCGGGTCGAGGACGGCCTGGTGACCAACCGCCCGCTGGCCGGCACGCGCCGCCGGGGCGCCGGCGCGCAGGAAGACCAGCGACTCGAAGCCGAACTCCTGGCCGACCCCAAGGAACGGGCCGAGCACATCATGCTGGTGGACCTGGCCCGAAACGACGTCGGGCGCGTCTGCAAGCCCGGCACGATCGAACTGTCCGACGTGATGACCATCGAGCGTTACAGCCACGTCATGCACATTGTCTCAGACGTCCAGGGCAAACTCGCCGAGGGCATGACCGCCTTCGACGCCCTGCGGGCGGCGCTGCCGGTGGGGACGGTCTCCGGGGCGCCAAAAATCCGGGCCATGGAGATCATCGACGAATTCGAGCCCACCAAGCGGGGCCCGTACGCCGGGGCGGTGGGCTACGTGGATTTCTCGGGCAACATGGATATGTGCATCGCCCTTCGCACGATGGTCGCCTGCGACTCGACCGTCTACGTCCAGGCCGGGGCGGGCATCGTGGCCGACTCCCAGCCGGAGAAGGAATACGAGGAGACGATCAACAAGGCCCGGGCCCTGCTTAGGGCGATCGAGGTCGCCGAGGCCGGCTACGCCGACTGAACCTGCCGCCGCGCCATCAGCAGGCAGATACCGACGTGGATCGCTATCGCCCCTGCGATGCCTGCCACGTCGAATACCCAGTCCACCACGCTTGCGTGGCGGTTGACCAGCGGCTGGGTGATCTCATCCAGCGCGCCGTAGATCGGAAGAACCACGCCTGCAGCCAGGATCCTCTTACCCAGGGGCCAGGACCGCTTTGCCATTGCGATCAGCAGGAGGCTGCCCAGGATCGCATAGCCCAGAAGGTGCATGGACTTGTCGGAAGGGGCCCTGCGGGGCAATGTCGGCAGGGGAATGTGGGTAGCCAGGAAGGCTCCGACCCAGCAGAGAATGGCCAGGTGCGTCCAGAATCGCCGCCCGCCCGGTAGAGACCATCCCACCGTTCGTTACTCGCTGTGGGGCCGGTCGTCCCGTCCGGCTGTGGTGGAGGCTTGGGCTTCCGGCTCGTCCGAGCTCTGCGAAGGTTCCAGCGCGTCCGCCTCGTGGCCGGATTCCGAGACATCCTCGTCCGGCCGGGCCGGTGGCTGATCGCCTTCGTCTTCGAACGCCCCGGGCGCAACGTCGTCGGCGGGGCCCGACTCGGCAATGGGAGCGCTCAGGGGGGCGGGCAGTTCGGGCGTGTACTGGCTGTTGTGGATCGCAGCCGCCGCTTCGGTGGGGCCCTGGCCGGTGATCGGAGCCGGATCGGCAGCAGACGAAGGCTCGGGCGGCGCGACCTGCTGCTCCTCCTCGCCCTGGCGGGCGGGCTCTGCGCTGCCGACGCCCTCCAGGACCTCCTGGGCAAGGGCTGCATAGTCCGCAGCCCCGTTGGAAGAAGGCTCGTATTCGAAGATCGTCTCGCCGTGGGAGGGGCTCTCGGCCAGCTTGATATTCCGGCGGATGACGGTGTTGAAGATCCTGGCCTGTGCCCAGGGCCGGCCGGTTCCGCGGCTGGCCACAAAGAAATCCTGCAGATCCTGGAAGACTTCCCCGGCCAGGCGGGTCGTGGATTCGTACATGCAGAGGATCACGCCGGTCACACGCAGATCGGGATTGATGCGCTTCTGGACCAGCGAAACGGTCTCCAGCAGCTTGCTCAGGCCCTGCAACGCCAGAAAGTGCGGCTGGAGGGGGATATAGACTTCATCGACTGCCGCCAGGGCGTTGAGGGTCAGCAGCCCCAGGCTGGGCGGACAGTCGATCATCAGCAGATCCGCATCCAGATCGGCCCCGGCAATCGCATCGCGCAGGATCTGCTCGCGACCGACGGTCGAGACCAGTTCGACTTCCGCAGCGGCCAGGTCGATCACCGAGGGGCATACCGTCAGGCGCTCCCGAACCGCCACGATGGACTGATCGAAGTCCCTCCCGTCGGCCAGAACGTCGTAAATGCCTCCCTCGGGCGCCCCCGGTTCGATGCCGAAGTGCAGCGTCAGGTGGGCCTGGGGGTCCAGATCCACCAGGCAGATCTTGCTTCCCCGCTGGGCCAGGGCGGCCCCGAGGTTCGCAACCGTGGTGGTCTTTCCCACCCCACCTTTCTGATTGAGTACGGCTATTTTTCGCACGAGAGCATTATACAGGCCCGGCCCCGGGCTGCAAGGCCCCCTGTGGACCCGTGCAAAAGGCGCCGTCCAAGGCCTCGGAGCCAAGAAATCCTGCGTTTGGCTCCCTGCGGTGTCGATGGATAAAACAAAGCTGTCCGGCCTCTCATCCGGCGCATCGACTCTCGGAAGGGCTCTGCTTGGATACCGGGCCCCGGTCTGCTATGCTTCTTGCTTTGAGGTGCGATTCGATGTCGAGATTGAAATCCTTACCAGGAAGTCTTGTCCTGCTGGCCGCAATGGCGATGGTCTCCGGTGGCTGCGCCGTCACCCAGCGGCAGGATACCCCCGTCGATTACACATTTGAGAAGGACCCGGTCACGGGGCGCAGTTTCTACCTGTACGTTCCGAGCAGTTACGATCAATCCAGGCCGGCTCCGGTGGTGGTCACCTGCCACGGCACGCCGCCCTACGACGTAGCCAATCATCACATCCGCGAATGGAAGTACCTCGGCGAGAAGCACGGGTGCATCATCGTAGCCCCGGAGCTGATCGGCACCGACGGGCTCCTGGGCAACGGCCCGGTCATTGGCATGCTCAACAACGAGCGGTACATTCTGAGCATCCTGTCCCTGCTGAGCTACCGCTACAACGTCGATCGGGCCAATGTGATGATCACCGGCTTTTCCGGTGGGGGATTCCCGACCTACTGGGTCGGGTTGCGCCATCCGGATATCTTCAGCGCGGCCGTCTCTCGAAACGGCAACTTCAACCAGGGCAACCTGGAGGGCTGGTATCCGCCCTCTGCCGCTGAGATCCCCATCAAGGTCTACTGGGGCTCCAACGACCCAGGCACCATTCAGAGCCAGTGCAAGGCGGCCGTCCGGTATCTAAAGGCCAAGGGCTTCCAGGCCGAAAGCGAAGAGCTGCCCGGGGCCGGCCACGAACGAAAACCCGAGGTGGCCATGAAGTTCTTCCGCGAGAACTGGAACGAGCCCGAGGGGACCATGAGGCCCCTGGAAGACTGACTCTCGGCCTCGATGCCGGTCGTCTGTCCATCGCCTCGATTTCCGCCCGGGCCGGCCAACCTTCCCAACGTCAGCGCCCCGCAATGTTTTCCTGGGCCCTCAAAAGACTCTCTCGCCGAATCCCCGGCCAAGGTGCCCCTTTTCCCGGCGGGAAATTCCTTTCCCCCCTTGACGGTCAACCCGGATCGTGTATTCTACCATAAGGAACATTCGTTCAATATTGTGGAACCATTATGATCCAGGTACTTCAACGGGCCTTTGCGGCGATGGAACATCTCTCGCGCTCTGCCTGTACGCTCAAGCAACTCAGCGACCGGACCGGCATTGCCAAGAGCACACTTTGCAACATTCTTAGAAGCCTGGAACAGCTCGGAGCGGTCGCCGGCGATGGCCAGAGAGGCTACCGGATCGGCCCCAGGCTGGCCCAGCTTGCAGGCGGCATGGACCCCGACGCCCTCCTGCGAACCTGCACCGGGCCCGTCCTCGAGCAGCTCAGTTCCGCCCTGGGCGAAACCTGCACGCTGGCGGTTCTGCGGGACGATCAGCGACGCATCCTCCTCCTGGCCGCCGGCGATCAGGAGCTCACCACCCGGCCGCAACTCGACAAGGCCGAGAACCTCTGGCAACTGGCCACCGGACGCGTCCTGGTCGGTCATCTGACCGCCCAACAGCGAAAAGAGCTTGTCGGGCGCATCGACCTTCCCGGGGCCGCCTGGGCCGACATCGATTCAATCCAGGCCCTGGAAGACCGCTGTGCCCGCGTTCGCGCGGCAAAGGTTCTGATCGTCGGCGATTACACGCCACATGTCGTCTTCTGCGCTGCACCGGTCCTTGGCCAAGGGGGACGGATTGAAGCGGCCATCAGTTGTTCCGTTCCCAAAGCGCGATGGCGCGACCGACACCGCCGCCTCTGCCTGGAATCTCTCGAAGCCGCCGCTCGGCGCGCCACCCAGGCCCTGCAACGTAATACCGAACCTGCAAAGGAAACCGACGATGTCCCCCGACCCGCTTGACCTGCAAAATCCCCCGCCTCGCGACGTGACCCTCTGGATGCTCAACGACCGCCTGGAGCCCGAAGAGCTTCGACGCCAACTGCGGGCCTTCAAAGAAACCGGCTGGGCCAGGGTCATCACGCGGACCTACAACGGCCTGCGGACCCCGTACATGAGCACCGAATGGTTCGACTGCCTCGATTGCATTCTCGATGAGGCCGCCAAGCTCGACATGAAGGTCTGGCTCCAGGCCGGCTATATGCCCAACGCCATCCCCAACCTGCCCGCCGTGCACCATTCGCGCGTCCTGAGAGCACTGGAAGAGGGCGAGCAAATCGAGGAGGAAGATGAGCTTCTGGCCCAGGCCGGCGAGCTGCGCATCGTCTCCAGGCGCAGGGACAACGTGTTGGACCTGACCAGTCCCGAGGCGATCGAATTCTACCTGCAACAGGCCTACGAAGGAGCCTACGTTCAGCGCTACGGTCACCTTTTCGGCTCGGTGGTCGAGGCGATCTGGGTCGACGAGCCGGCTCTTTCAGCCGATCAGCCCGCCTGGGGGCAGGCGGTTCTCGAAACCTTCCATCGCAAGTGGGGCACCGATCCGACAGAGCACGTCGGGAGCCTCTTTCGTCGGCAGGGCCCGTGGCGGAAATTCCGCCATCACTACTGGACCGCGATGATCGATGTCCTTGGCCAGGGCTACTTCACCAAGATCTCCGACTGGTGCAATCGACACGCGCTGCTGTTCACCGGTCACCTGATGGGCGAGGACACGCTGAAGGTTCAGACCTCCCGAACGGCCGCCTGCATGCCGCTCTATGCCAAGATGGGCATCCCGGGCATCGACCATCTCACCGAAGACCTCCACTGGTGGCACGGGAAGGAGGTCGAATCCGACCAGGCTTCGCCGCGGTTCGTCCAGACGCCGGTGCAGTGCGCATCGGCCGCAGCCCAGAACGGTCAGACGGATGTACTCAGCGAGATGTACGGCGTGGCCTCGGCCGGCCTGAGCTTCGAAGACCGCAAGCGCATCGGCGAATGGTTCGCGATACTGGGAATCAACATCCGCTGTCTCCACGGCTCGTTCTATTCCCTGCGAGGGCGGCGAAAGCGGATCTACCCGCCCAGCATGAACGTCCACCAGCCCTGGTGGAGCGAGAACGACATGGTGGCTGGTCATTTCACTCGCCTCCAGAACGCACTGACCGAGGGCAGATACGTCGCGGAGGTCCTGGTCGTTCATCCTATCGAGACGGCCCACACCCTTTACGAGCCCAAACCCGACGCCCGGTCGATGGAAGAAATCGGGAGGCTGAACCTTCACTTCGCGCGCCTGAGCGAAGCTCTCCTGGCCACCCGGCGCGGTTTCCATTACGCCGATGAAGCCATGCTGGCCCAGATTGGAGGCGTCCATGAGAACCGATTCCGCGTCGGGCAGATGGACTACCCGGTCCTGTGTCTCTGCGGCAACCAGAGCCTCCGGGCCTCCACAGCCGACCTGATCGAGCAGTTCCTCGATGCCGGCGGGAAGATTCTACTCGTCGGGCAGGGGCCAACGATGATCGACGCCGACCCTTCCTGCCGGGCCGAGGCGATCGCCAATCGCTGCACGCCGGTAGAGGCCAACGCCTCCGCCCTGGATCAGGCGCTTGGAGCCTGGGATCCGGATCGCATTCAGGTCCAGACCCCCGAAAGCGGGGGCGGAAATCTGCTCCTGCACGAGCGCGTTCTGGACGATGGCCGCCGCGTCGCACTGCTGCTCAACGCCCAGTCCGAGTCGCTGGGGCCCGTGAAGGTTTCCCCAGGTCCCGAGGCAGGCAAGCTTTACCAGGTGGATCTTGCCTGCGGCGAGAGGATCTCTCTGCCGGGCCCCGAAGCTTCGCTGGAGTTCGAGCCGTGGCAGTCGCGATTGCTTCTGGTCGGCCGGAAGGGACGCGGTGAGGACAAATCCGCGAGCGTTACGCTTCCGACGGGCAGGTCCCTGGAGTTGCAAGGTCCCTGGGAACTTGTGAAATGTACCCCCAACGCGATGGTGCTGGATTTTGCGAGGCTCCAGATGGGCGACCAGGCCCCGGGGCCGAAGATCCCCGTAACCGCCATCCAGCAGATTTTGCAAGAGGAGCAGCCGGGGGGCAGCTACCGCGGGCCGATCGCCCTGGAGTTCGACGTGGACGTCGATGCCGCTCCCAGCGGGGCCCAACTGCTGCTGGAGGATGCTCCGGCCTGGCAGGTGGAGGTCAATGGTCAACCGCTCGAGGGCAAACTGCCAGGCCACTACTGGGACCGAAGCTTCGAGTGTGTGGATCTGGAAGACACGCTGGTCTCGGGAGAGAATCGGATCCGCATTTCGCGCAGGTTCGAGCCGTTGGAAAAGGCCCAGGGCCTCATGAGGCTCTTTGCGAATCTGGGCGGCAGCGAGATCGAGCCGGCCGCCATCGTGGGAGATTTCGCCGTGGCCACTGAAACATCCAGCCGGCCTCAGCAGGAGCGTTGCCGTAGGATCGCCGGGCCCGGGCGCATCATCGCAAAGCCAGAGCAACTGCGGGGAGAGGATCTGATCTCCGAAGGCTTTGCGTTCTTCTGCGGCCGGCTCACGCTGGCCCGGAAGATTAACATCCCCGACGATGCCCACCTGGCCGGAGCCATCCTGGAGCTGCCCCAACTCGATGCCTGCACAGCGGTGGTGACCCTGAACGGTCGCCAGGCCGGGCGCATCGCCTGGACGCCCCGAAGGCTGGCCATCGGGCAATACCTCCAGCCGGGAGAAAATGACCTGCGGATCGAATTGATCTCCTCCCTTCGGAACCTGATGGGCCCGCTGCACCGGCCCCAGGGCGAGGCAAGGGAATGCTGGGGCTTTGCCGCTTTCTTTGGCCGATTCGATCGCAAGACCGGCCGGGGCTATCCCCAGTGGTGGCTGCCGGAGAACCGGCGTGAGGACACCCTGGCCTGGACAGACGATTACCTCCTGCGGAAATTCGGGCTCGGCTCGGGCGCCCGAATTCTGCTGGGCAACTGACGGAGCAAGCAATGCAGATTCAAAGACGAAAGCCCCTCACCGCCCGCGTGGGCGTCATGGGAGTCGGCCACGATACGTACTGGGGCCAGTTCCCCGGTCTGCTCGAAGAGCTCACCGGCCATCTCAAGACGTTCGAGGGCCTGGTGGAAGCCTGCGGCGTGGAGGTCGTCTCCTTCGGGATGATCGACAATCCCCAGCTCGCCCAGGAGAAGAGTCTCGATATCGCCGCAGCCGGCATCGATCTTCTGCTGGTGGACATGGTCACCTATGCCACCAGCGGGACCTTCGGCGTGATCTGTCGCAGCCTGGACGTGCCGATCATCCTTGTGGCCCTGCAACCCGACGCCGCCCTGGACTACGACCAGGCCAACACCTACCGCCAGTTGGTCAATGATCCGATCTGCGCCTGTCCGGAATTCGTGGGCGTCGCCCGGCGTCTGGGCAAACCGATCCCGCCTGTGGTCATCGGGCAACTGGAAGGCGACGAGCAGGCACGGGAAGACATCCGGAGCTGGTGTCGCGTCGCAATGGTCCTGCACGACCTGGGCCGGGCCCGAATCGGACAGATGGGACACGTCCTCGAGGCCATGCTGGACATGCACACCGATCCGACGATGCTCACCGCCCAGGTGGGCTGTCACGTGGTGCAGTGCGAGGCAGACGAGCTCCAGGCCCTCTACCGGCAGGTCAGCTCCGAGAGAGTCGAGGAACGCAAGAAGCAGATCCTGGAGTTCTTTGACACGCCCGAGCCCGGGTCCGACCCCGTCACGCGCAAGCTCACCGAGGAGGACATGGAAACCGCCGCCCGCGTGGCTGAGGCGCTGGAGCAGTTCGTGGAGGTCCGCGACCTGGACGGCCTGGCCTACTACTACGAGGGCCTGGAAGACAGTGAAATCCGCAAGGTGGTTACGAACCTGATCGTGGGCAATTCCTTGCTCACCGCCGCGGGGTTCCCGATGTGCGGCGAGCTGGATCTCAAGACGTGCCTGGCCATGATGATCATGGATCGCCTGGACATTGGAGGCAGCTTTGCCGAGTTTCACCCGATCGATTTCAACGAGGGCTTCGTGCTGGTCGGCCACGACGGGCCTCATCATCTCAATGTCGCCCAGGGCAAGCCGTTGCTGCGAAGTTTGGTCAAGTACCACGGCAAACCCGGCAGCGGGGCCTCGGTGGAGTTCAAGCTTCGCGAGGGGCCCATCACGATGCTGAGCATCTCCCAGACCTGCCAGGGCAAGCTCAAGTTCGTGGTAGGGGAGGGTCAGAGCGTGGCCGGGCCGATCCCGCCCACCGGCAACACCAACACGCGTGGGTTCTTTGAGCCCGACGCGGTGACGTTTTTGAAGCGCTGGTTCGCGGCGGGGCCCACGCACCACTTCGCCCTGGGCATCGGCCACAGGGCCGGCGAGATCCGGCGGGTGGCCTGGGCGCTGGGCATCGAGTGCCAGGTGGTGGAGGGAGCCTGAGGCGAGAAACGCTTTTCGGGAAGTTGGAGAAGAACAGCAGCCCGCGCGACCTGGACCAGATCGCACGGGCTGCTTTGCTTTTGCTTCGGCTATGGGCCCGGGGGGTTAGGGCATGAGCATGAACATGAAGACGAAGGCGAAGATGCCGACCGTCTCGGCAATACCCATGGCGATCATGGTATTGGCGAACGGTTTGCCCTCGGCCTCGGACATCGCGCGGACGCCGGCGGCACCGATGGCGCCCTGCATCCAGGCGCTGAAGAGTTCGCCGATCCCGGCGGCCAGCCCGATGACGAACAGGGCTCCGCCGTTGGCGGCCATGTAAGCGGTGTCGCCCAACTGGGGCAGGATGACCAGCAGGGAGACCAGCAGTCCGTAGATCGTCTGGCTCAGGGGCATGCCCGTCAGGACGATGTACTTGAAGTTCATTTGTTCACCGGCCCGGGCTTCCTTGGCCCAGGCGCCCGCTGCGGCCCGGCCTGCGGCTCCGATACCCAGGGCGCTTCCGATCGCGCCAAGGCCCAGTGGCAAGGCGAATCCGATCTGACCCAACCATTCCATTTCAGCTATCTCCTTCGTTGCGTACGGTTTTCAGGGAGAAGGGCGCGTAGGGATGCCCGGCCCACTGCACACCCGCGTTGGTCGAAAATTCGAGCATATTCAGTCGCACACCGTGTGCGAAAATGGCTACAAGGCAAAGCCCGATGTTCAGGCTGTGCGCGAAAAGCAATACCAGGATCGTCCCGGGAAGGGCGATCAGCGAATCCGAGATCAGGCGCAAAGCCAGATCGTTGAACGCACTGGCGATGTAGAAACTGGCCAGTCCCACCGCCATCAGGCGGATGTAACTGAGCATGTCGCCAAACGCGCCGGGAATACTCATCAGGTTACCCAGGACCCCCAAGACGATCCGCTTGATCGGATTGGGATCCGGGCTGGAAAACAGGGCGATGACCACCCAACTGATCACCAGAAGCCAAAGCGTCACCATCGCTGGAATCAACGCGCCGAAGAACATCAGCCAGACCAGCGTGAACATGCCCGCGATGAAGCCGATCCAGCCTATCTCGGCAATGCCGCGCTGATCGGGCAGCAGCCCGATGGCCTGGCGGATGTGCGCCATCGAGAGATGAACAAGGCCGATGATGAAACTGACCTGCATGATCAGGTTTCGGCCTTGTTCGGCCTGGGCTTCCGGGCGCCATAACGGCGCCAACGGTTTCCATGCTGCGGCCAGGCCGGAAGGCAATTGCCCCGGCCCGACACCAAAGATGTTTCCGGTGAGCATGCCCCAGATGAACGTGGCTGCTCCGAAGACGAGGATCAACTGCGCTGCGGCCTTGGACCCGGCCGCGACCAGTTTCTTGTAGAACAGGCCCCCGGCGATCATGAAGATCAGCCCGTATCCGGCGTCGCCGACGAGCATCGCGGTGAAGACCGGCATGGCCAGCATGAAAAACGGCGCCAGATCGTATTCCCGGTAGCCCGGAGTCGTGCCCAGCACGCCCAGGAGCGACTTGATCGGCCTGGCCCAGCGAGGATAGCGGATCAGCGTGGGGGGTTGCTCGTCCTGGGAGGGTTCGAGTACCTGGACACCCACCTGCAGGCCGGCCTTTTCCAGGTTTTCGCCGAGCGGGTCGGCCTTTTCGGCCGGCACCCAGCCCTGGATGGCGTAGAGGGCTTCGTGCTCCATTCCGCTGCGGTCGGCGATGGTGTACTGCGCCTGGGCCTCGCGGCGGGCGAGTTCGGCCTCGATTTCCTTGAGCAGGTGGGCCAATTCTCCCAGCCGCTGCTGGTTCTGCTTGAGTTGGTTGTCGACCTGTGCGGCTTCTTCGCGGATGCTGGGTCGGTCCCGCGCGGGCAGCTCGACCGCCTCGGCATCTTCGGGGGCCTGGACCCGGCCCTGGCTGCTTGCGGCTGCGACCAGGACGCTGTTTCCGGTGTACGGCTCAGCCACCACGGTCACAAGCTCTGCCTGGACCTGCGAGACCTGCTCGGGAGATACGGCGAAGAATCGCAGGGTGAGCCCGGCCTCTTCCAACCGGCGGAATTGTTCGAGACGGACATCCCCCCAGACGTCCAGTTCATCGATCTGCCGGTAGAGCGTATTGAGGCGTGAATTCAGCTCGGCCGACTGGCGCTCGAGCCTGGCGGCTTCTTCGGCGGCTTGGTAGGGATCCAGTTGCGGCTTTGGGCCCCGGGGCGTTTCCATGCCGAGCATGCGGATGGCGGTATTGAGCACCTGCAGGGCGTGGACCTGCTTTTCGGCCGCGACGGCCTTTTCCGGGGCCACCGGCTCGACGTGCATTACGCCCAGGCTCCGGAGGGCTTCGAGCAGTTGGTGTTTCCGGTCGCCTCGCGAGACGACATAGACTTTTCGCATCGGTACGATCATGCGTCAGTCCTCCCGCGTGGGGGCCGGGGCCGAGGGGGCAGCGTCGCCGGTGCGGGTTTCCGCGACGGCGGCTGCGTCTTCTCCCATGGCCTGTTCGAGTTTGGTCTTGGCGATCTTGGCCCGTCCGACCGCGGCGGTCATCTCGTCGCCGAGCTTGATGCGGATCTTGCGGATCGCGTCCTTGGCAAAGGGGATCATGATCTTCTCAAAGAGGTTCACGCGCTGGATGATCTTGGTCAGCTCGGCATCGAGCAGCCGGAACTGCTCATCGAGCACTTCCACCTGGGCTTCGAGTTTGCTGATTTCCCGCATGTCGGCCAGGGCTCGGTCCACCCAGGCCGGCGTTGCAAAGAGGCTGTAGGTCACGGGGGGGAACTGGCAGTCTTCGAAGACCGGCAGGGGCACGCCGGCGATGTTCATCGTTCCGGTCCGGATGCGCTCGGGCTTGGACAGGTGACGCACGTTCAGACCGGAAAGGTCTCGCAGGACGGCCCGGTAGGGCTCGAATCGCCTGCGGGCCTCTTCGACCTGTCGGTGCGTCCTGTCGCGCTTCTGTCGGATCTCCCGCAGGGTCATCTGCAACTGCTGCTGCTTGAGCTTGAGCATCGGCAGATACCGCTGGAAGCGCGCAAGCTCGTCGCGGTATCGCTTGAGCTCCGGACGCGTCAGTTTGATCTTTTTAGCCATGGTTTATGGAAATTCGCTCGTCTCAGGCGAGCTGGATTACGCGGTCGCGGCGGTTTCTTCTTCGTCCGGGGCCTGGGCTTCTTCCTGGGGTTCCTCCTCGGAGGCGCCCGAGAGATCCTTGGGCCAGTGGGCTTCGATCAGGCTGCGGCGGATGCCGGTTTCCTCGGGGGTAAAGCACTCGGCCAGGATGTTCCAGCAGCGGTCCAGCGCCTCGAACAGCGGGATATTCACCTGGAGGTCCATGATCTGGCTCTCGAAGAGTTCGCCGTAGCGAAGGAGCTTCTGGTCCCAGGCGGACATCTCGAAGCCCATCTGTCGCTTCTCGCGGGACTCGCGGCAGGTCGCGTAGAGCTGAATGCAGCCATCCATGATCGCCCGGTGGTCGTCTCGGGTATCGCCGTTGACCTGCTGTTTGAGTCGCGAGAGCGAGCCGAACGGTTCGATTCGCCCGTTGCGGAGGTAGAACTGTCCCTCGGTGATGTAGCCGGTATTGTCCGGGACCGGGTGGGTAACGTCGTCGCCGGGCATGGTCACACAGGCCAGGACGGTCATCGAGCCGGCCCCGTCGAAATCGACGGCCTTTTCGTACCGCCGGGCCATCTGCGAGTACAGGTCCCCCGGGTAGCCTCGGTTGGAGGGGATCTGTTCCATGGTGATGGCGATTTCCTTGAGCGAATCGGCGAACGATGTCATGTCGGTCAAAAGGACCAGGACGCGCTTGCCCTGGAGGGCGAAGGCTTCGCCGACGGCCAGGCACATGTCCGGCACGAGCAGGGCTTCGACGACCGGATCGGCCGCGGTGTGGATGAACATGATGGTCCGGCCCAGCACGCCGCCTTCCTCGAAGGTGTTGCGGAAGGTCAGGTAGTCGTCGTGTCGCAGGCCCATGCCGCCCAGGATGATCACGTCGGCGTCGGCCTGGAGACCCACGCGGGCCAGCAGTTCGTTGTAGGGCTCACCGGCGACGGAGAAGATCGGCAGCTTCTGGCTTTCAACCAGGGAGTTGAAGATGTCGATCATCGGAATGCCGGTTTCGATCATATGGTCGGGCATACGACGCTTGACGGGGTTGACCGGTGCGGCCCCGATCGGGACGGTTTCGGCCTCGACTTCCGGGCGGTCGTCGCGGGGTCGTCCCGAGCCGTCGAAGACGCGGCCCATCAGGTCGTCGCTGAAGGGGACGTTCATGGGATGGCCCAGGAAGCGGACGCGGTCGCCCGTGCTGGCGCCCTGGGTTCCGGCGAAGATCTGCAGGGAGACTTCGTCGCGGTTGAGGCGGATGACCTGGGCCAGGGAGGGACCCTTGCTGGTGGTGATGACGGCCAGCTCGTCGAATCCGACGCCGGTGGCCTTGACGGTAACAACGTTGCCGGCGATGCGGACGATTTCGTCGTAATACTTTCTCATGACTGGCGACCCTTTGTTGCGAGCATCTGGTCGATTTCCGACAGGATGTTCTGGTATTCCTCGCTGTCGGTGGGGGCGTAGTTCCAGTTCCGGTAGAGGTCCTGGATTTTGAACATGGTTTCGCGGGCGACTTCACGGCTTTGGAAGTCGAAGTCGGCATCGAGGACTTCCATCACCTTGGCGAAGACCGCGACCTGGCGATCCGAGGGCGTCGCGCCGTCGACCTCGTCAAACGCGTTCTGCTGGAGATAGACGTTGTCGAAGAAGTCGGCCTTGAGCATCACGGTGAAGTCCTCGATGGGCGTGCCTTCTTCACCGACGACGGTCATCATCTGGCGGACTTCATTGCCTTGGCGGAGGATGGCCCGGGCGCGGTCGACCGCGTCGGGATCGATGATGCCCTTGTACTTGCTCCAGGAATCCAGCGGATCGATGGCCGGATACCGACGGGCGTCACTGCGTGCCCGGCTCAGGCCGTGGAAGGCCCCGACAACCTTGAGCGTGCCCTGGGTGACGGGTTCTTCGAAGTTTCCCCCGGCAGGGCTGACCGTGCCGCCGATGGTCACCGAGGCGATGCGCCCGTCGTTGAGTTCCACCGCGCCGGCCCGTTCGTAGAAGCCGGCGATGCGGCTTTCCAGGTAGGCCGGGAACGCCTCTTCGCCGGGGATCTCTTCCAGTCGGCCCGAGACTTCACGCATGGCCTGGGCCCAGCGGCTGGTCGAGTCGGCCAGGAGAAGCACGTCCAGGCCCATCTGGCGGTAGTATTCGGCCAGCGTCACGGCGGTGTAGACCGAGGCTTCGCGGGCGGCTACGGGCATCGCGGAGGTGTTGCAGATGATGACCGTACGTTCCATGAGGCTCTTGCCGGTCCGCGGGTCGGTCAGTTCGGGGAATTCCCGGATGGTTTCGACAACTTCGCCGGCCCGCTCGCCGCAGGCGGCGATAATGACGACATCGACCTCCGCATGGCGGGAGGTAATCTGCTGCAGGACCGTCTTGCCCGCACCGAAGGGACCCGGGATGCAGTAGGTCCCGCCGCGAACGATGGGGAACATCGAATCGATGATCCGTACGCGGGTGCACAGCGGTTCGGTGGGCATCAGGCGTCGCTTGCAGACCGAAAGGGGCACCTTTACCGGCCAGTCCTGCTGCATCGTGACGCTGCGGGTGTTGCCCTCGGCGTCGGCGATGACGGCGATTTCCTGATCGACGCTGTACGAGCCGGCCTCGGCAATCGACTGGATCTTCCACTGGCCCTTCAGGTCGAACGGGGCCATGATCTCGTGCTCGAAGATTCCCTCGGGCACGGTGCCAAGGGTGGTGGCGGCCTCGACAGGATCTCCCTGGGAGAGCTTGGGGGTGAAATCCCACTGGATGTCGGTCTGGAGCCCCTCGATGTACATGCCGGGCTTGAGGAAGAAGCCGGCTTCCTCGGCCAGTCGGGGCAGGGGGTTCTGCAGTCCGTCGAAGATCTGTCCCAGCAGGCCCGGTCCGAGGGTCACCGAGAGCATCTTCTCTTCCAGTTCGACGGTGTCGCCGATCTTGAGTCCGCCGGTTTCCTCGAAGACCTGGAGGTCTGCGAGATTGCCACGGACGCGGATCACTTCGCTCAGGAGCTTCGCGCCGTCTTCTCGACAGCAATAGCCGATCGAGTTCTGTACGACGCGATCCTCGGTCTCGGCGATGACCATGTTTCCGAACACCGATACGATTTTTCCGATCACGGCCTGTTTCCTTATTTACCTTCGGGCGGGGTCGTGGAAGTCAGGTAGGCTGACTGTGCTGCTGCTCTTGCTGATTCATTCGGTGCCATCGCCGCAGCAGCATCAATTGGATGGCATAGGCGATGAGTTCGTCATCGCCAAACGAGAATGTCGGGGTATGGCGCTGAATCCAGGACCAGCGGGCACGGTCCAGGACGCGCAGGGCGACCAGCGGGGTATCGGCTGCAGACCATTCGCTGAGAATGGCCGACCGTTCGGCCGCAGGGGCTTCCAGCTCCGGCGCGACGATGTAGTCCGAGGCTTCCAGCCCCAGAGCGGCCGATCGGGCTTCGACCAGGGCGTTTCGCAGGGCGACCTCGAAACCCACCCACTGGGCGAGCAGATCGCTCTTGAGATCATCGGCGACTTGCGCAACGTGCTGGAAGTAATTGGCCCAGAGCGCATCGGCCGGGACCTTCAGGTGGCTTTCGGGCCTCGGGGCGGTGAGGAAGTCCGGCAGGGGGGTTTCCTCGTTCATCTGCTCAGGGGAGAGAACGATGGGGCTGGGTTTTTCGATTTCCCCGGCCTGGAGCGCCTCTCGCTGGAGCAGGTCGTCGCCGAGGAAGACGGCGCGGACCAGCCTGGCAGCCCGGGCGTTGGGCGCGATATGCTCCAGGAAGCCTTCCGGCTCGAGCGGCGGGGGGCTGCCCAGTTCGCCCAGATCATCCAGGGCGGTGATCAGATAGTAGTTCTCGCCGGACATGCGGGGCTATTCGCTTTCCTTGGCCATGGCCTCTTCGAGGACTTTGCGAAGCTTGGGGCTGACCAGGGAAGAGAGGGACTCGACGACCGAATCGACCGTGACTTCCACAGTGGCCCCGGTGGCGGTGTATTCGAAGCCCGCCTGCTGGAGCGTGCCCTTGAGATCCACTTCCGAAAGCTCCCCCTGGGCCCAGTCGGAGAGCTTGTCTTTCATTTCCGGGGTCAGGTTGACCTCGATCTTCTTCCCGGCTGCGTCGCTCTGGGCGTAGGCCCGGACGACCTCGACCAGGACGGTCTTGATGAATTCGCTGTCGGAAAGCTGCTCGCGCGTCTGGCTCGAAAGCACCCTACTCAGGGCGCTGGTGAGGGTCTCGCGCAGTTGGAGGGCGGTATCCCTCGCGGCCAGTTGCAGTTCGGTCCGCCCACGGGCGAGGTTGTTTTCCGCTTCGGCCTTGGCGTCGGCAATGATTTTTTCGGCGCGGGCCTTTGCTTCGGCCTCGATCTGGCGGGCATTGCGGCCGGCTTCGTCCTGAAGCTGCTGGGCCTTCTTTTTGCCGGCTTCGACGCCTTCGGTCTGAAGCTTGGCGACAAACGATTCAATAGTATCGGCCATGACAAGGCTCCTGGCTGCTGTGGGCTCGTCTTTGCCCGGTGGTTTCGTAAGGTAAGGAATCAGGCAAGTTCTTGCGGATTCGAGCGCTTCCCAGCGCGGTGGGTCCACTATCTTTAGGATCGACCCGGGGTGAGTCAAGCGTTTTGTAATGCTTCCGGGGTTGAAACCGCGAATCACCGATCCTGATGGAAACCGAATAGACCGCTGGATACAAGCCTCAAGCGGCCCGGCCGGTCAGTCTCAATTCGGCACCAGGGGAGGAAAATTTCATATAAGTCTGCAAATTCCGGATTTGGATGACCCATCCGCGCCGCCTCCCGATGCGATCAGAGGAAGCTTTTGAGCCGCATGGCCTGGACAACGTGCTGGGCGATCTGGGCCAGGGTGAAGATCGAGCAGTCGTAGACCAGGTGAAACGCCGGCTTGCGGGGAAAGCGGGTCTCGTAGATCTTCCGGATGTACTCCCGCTCGCGCTCCTTGGCCCGGACGCGCAGTTTCGCTTCGGTTTCGCTGAGTCCCTCACGGAATGCGATCTGCTTGACACGCCAGTCCTCGGGGGCCTCTAGTCGAATGCTCAACCCCTTGCCCAGGTCGTGCGTGGCCCCCGCGCCGCCCTGGCCTACCACGATCGCGTAGCCCTCGATGGCGATTCCCCGGATGATATTGGTGATCCGGTTGCGGATCTCGTAGCCGGAGGGGACCTTCTCTCCTGAAAGGCTCCGAAAGAAATCCACGATTGCCCGGGGTTTGCGGCGTCTCTGGCTTTCGATCAACTCCCGGGCCATGTTGGTATCCTCGGCGAGTTTGTCCAGGATCTCCTTGTGGTAGATCTTCCAGGCTTTTTCCCCGGTGGTCTCTTCGTTGAGGATATCCAGGAGCAACAGGCCAAGTGAGAACCCCCAGCATCCGAACGCGCGGGAAATGGTAATGTAAGGCCCGACGTTCCTGGCGTCCAACTGCCCGTCGGAAGGTTCTTCGTGCATGTGTTCCGCAAGGGATACCTTGGCCATCAGTTTACTCCTTGTCCTGGCGCCGGTGACCTGTTGCCATTGTAATCGGTTTGGGCAGGGCTTTCCAATGGTCGCAATGGCACAAAGCGATCTCTCAGCTTCTGCTGCTGGAACCGGGGGAGGAATCCGCAGTGGCGCCTGTGGCTTTGCGGCCGAAAACCATTCTGCCCGCCGAGGTCTGAAGCACACTGGTCACGACAATGTCGACCTGGTTGCCGATATCCTGGCGGGCTTCTTCCACGACGACCATGGTCCCGTCGTCGAGGTAGCCTATGCCCTGGCCGACTTCTTCTCCGGGCTTGATGATCCGAACGGGTATCCGCTCTCCGGGCAGGAAGACCGGTTTGAGGGCATTGGCCAGATCGTTGAGGTTCATCACCTGCACGCCCCGAAGCTGGGCAACCTTGTTGAGATTGTAATCGTTGGTAACGATCTGTGCGTCGATCTGCTCGGCCAGGGCCACGAGCTTCGCGTCGACGCCGGAGGCTTTTTCCACCTCGGTCGTGTGGGGATCGAGAATCTGAATCTCCGCGTCGGTCCCGGACTGGAGACGGTTGAGAATATCCAGTCCCCTCCGGCCCCGATTGCGTTTGAGCTTGTCGGAGGAGTCGGCGATCATCTGGAGCTCGGCCAGTACGAATCGGGGCACGATCAGGGGGGTTTCGAAGATGCCGGTTTCGGCTACGTCGGCGATTCTCCCGTCGATGATCACGGAGGTATCCAGGATCAGGGACCTGGGCCCCTTGGTCTTCCGGGAGAATTCCACATAGGGGATGACGAATCGGAAATCGTCCTTGGTCTGGAGCACCACGGTGACGCAAAGGAAGACGGCCGAGGCGCCAAGAACGAGTTTGATCAGTTGGATGGCCCGAAGATAGGCCGTGTACGCCTCGTACTCTCCCAGCCGGACCCGGTAGCTTTGCATGGCATTGCGGTAATCGTCCGAGAGTTTCTGACGAAGATCCTGCAGGTGCTGACGTTGGCGGAGTTCAAACTCCTGTGGTGTTTCCGTCTCGACCACTTCGGTTGTGGCATCGTCAATGGGGGCCAACGGAAAGCGTTCGAGGAGGCGACTGTCTTCCACCGGAATCGAGACGGGGGCCATCGGTCGTTCCACCGGGACCGGCGAGGGAAACAGCGACGCTCCCAGATCGACAATCAGCGACAGGGCGTAGGCCAGAAGCAGCCCGCCCAGCACGCCGAAGAAGACAGCCGCGACAAGATGGAGGCGCTTTCGCTTCCAGAAAATGTCGACCAGGACCACGGCCAGGCCGATCAGGGCCGGCAGAAGCAGGGCCGCGGTGACGAAGCCCATCCCGTACCGGTGCATTTCCTGCTGGGTGGCAAAGCTGATCGTCAGCGCCAGGAGGCAGATGAGGAACAGGATTCGTATGGTATGGATCATAGGTTTTGCGCTTCGTCCCTGAGGAAAAGAGTTCTTGAACTTGGACGGGCGATTATAGCCCCCGGGGCCCGGCGACGTCCAGCAGTGGATCAAGAGAATCCTGGCCGTTGCCCTCAGGCCCCGCTGGAGGGGGACATCTCGGGCATCCGGCCGGGCTGGGCAAGAGCAACTGCCGCGAGCGATCTAATTTGTTTGACACACCTTGGGGCCCATCTATAATCGCTTCAGGCGGCCACATAGCGAGTGAACGCCCGTGGCATCATACCTCTTTATATTGCAAGATACGTATCGTCACGAACCCGGGGTTCGACGCCCCGACCCAACACCATCGCTTGGCATTTGGAGAAGGCATGTTTGGGAAGAATCGCATCTGTTTGATTATCGTGGGGCTGGGTCTGATCGCGGCGTGGACACCCGTCGCAGCGTGGGGGCAGGATCCGCAAGAGCCCAAGTCGCTGGAAGACAGCTGGCAGGATCTGCTGGACTACATCGCTCTGGCGCAGGACACCGCCGCCCTGGCGGAAGCGAGGTATCTGACCTCGGGTAGATTCGAGCCTCGTCAGATCTACGATGTCTCGACCGGGACCCGGGACTCGCGCGAAGCGTTGTATCGTGGCATGAGGCTCTCGGGTCTGGAAGAACCCCTGACCGAACTGGTATCCCTGATCGAGAAGGGCTACCTGGCCAAACGCAGTGACCCGCAGGAAATTTCCCGCGCGATCGAGATGCTTGGCGGCACCCTGGAAGGGGCAGAGCTGGCCACCTCGCGACTGGTCGAAAGCGGGGAGTTCGCTCTGCCTCTGCTCATCGCCCGCCTCTCAAGCCCGCAGACCAGCGAGGTCATTCGATCCCGGATCATCACGCTGCTGCCCGAGATGGGCAAGCCCGCCGTTCGAGGCCTGAGCGTCGCCCTCCAGAGCAGCGACCAAAAGGTTGTCAAGGCGGTCGCGACGGCCCTTGGGAAAATCGGCTATCCCCACGCCGCACCGCGTTTGAAGGAAGCCTTGACCCGCGATGACCTGGTCCCGGATGTTGAGCAGGCTGTCCGGCGGGCGCTGATCACCGTAGCCGGACAGGCCTCCCTGGAAAAGCCCCTGGCCGAAGTCTTCTTCAACTGGGGACGCAACTACTACAACCAGAACGAATCGCTGATGCCCGACCCGCGCAACCCCGATACGGGGTACGTGTGGTTCTGGGACACAAACGCCGGACAGGCCGTGCTTCAGATGGTGGCCGTGCCCGATGCGATCTTCCCCGACATCTACGCGATGAGAATGGCCCGGAAAGCCCTGGAATACGACGCGGACTTCTCGGCGGCGGTTCCCCTGTGGATCAAGGCTTTTGCCAGGCGCGAGGTCCGACTGCCCGCCGGGGCCAATGACCCCCTCCTGGGCGCCGAGGACCTTCACGCCCCGGACTACATCCTGGCCACTTCGCCGCGATATCTCCAGCAGGCCCTGGGCGATGTCCTGGAAGAGAAGAACTCCCAGGTGGCCTTCATGATCATTCAGGGCCTGGCCCAGACCCAGGGAGCCGAAAGCCTGGTGGCTACGATTCCCGGCGGGGCCCAGCCTCTGGTCGCTGCCCTGACCTACCCGGACCGCCTCGTGCGTTACCTGGCCGCGATTTCCCTTGCCCAGGCCCTGCCGACGGAGAAGTACAACGGCCATCAGCTCGTGCTTCCGGTGCTCAACCAGGCGCTGCGTCGCACGGGCAAGCCCTCTGCTGTGCTGATCTCTGCGGGCAACGAGTTGACCTCGGCTCTCCGCGAGGCCGGCTACACGCCGATCCAGGCCCCCGATGCCGAGAACGGTATTACCGAGGCGGTCATGGTCGGCGGCGTCGATGCTTTCCTTGTGGAAGACCCCGACGCGCTGGACACGCTGGTCCAGCGCACCGCGAACCAGCCGATGCTGCTTCAGACCCCGATTATCGTGGTCGGAGACAACCAGAAGGTCCGGCGGATGACCCAGAACCAGGAGCGAATACTTTCCCTGGCGCCTGGCTTTACCGCAGAGGCCGTTCAGGAGGCCCTCTCCCAGGCGATGCAGGTCGCGGCCGGTCCTCCCATGGACGAACTGGAGGCGAATCTCTGGGCGATCCGCGCCGCCGGCGCGGTCGAAACCGTCGCCCGCAGTGGGCAGGATATTTACGATGAGTCGCTCAGCGTAGTCGCCCTGGAATCGGCGCTGAAAAGCCCCACGGCCGAGGTCAAGACGGCCGGGGCCCGGGCCTTGGGACAGATCGACACCAGCCAGGCCCAGCGGGCCGTGGCGTCGCTCGCCCTGGCCTCCGATGAGGATGAGAGCATCCGCATCAGCGCGTTCGACGCTCTGGCTGCGTCGCTTCGGAAGTTCGGAAATCTTCTCGAAGACGACCAGGCCAAGGCCATCCTGGATCTTGTCCTGGGCAATGCCTCGCGAGAGCTGAGAAACGCAGCCTCTAAGGCGCTCGGAGCGGCCAACCTGCCCAGCGAGCGTATCCAGCTGCTGATTCTCCAGACCAGCAAGGAACAGGTCTGAGGCGAAAAATCTTGCAGGCCCCGCGGTGTTCGGGGCTCAGCCAAACTAAACTGGTAAAAAGGGCCGTTGATAGCGACGGCCCTTTTTCTTACAACGCTCAGCGTCGACTGTGTGTTGAACCAACGCAGAGCAGGGCCCCGCAGAGGGTCCTGGCATGAAGCAGGTGGAGAATATGAAAGCCGCAATACCCAAGGAAGTCACCCCCGGCGAGACACGGGTGGCCGTGGTTCCCGAATCGGTAAAGCGCCTCACACAGATGGGCCTGGATGTGCTCCTTGAGGCCGGGGCGGGAGAGGCCTCGCTGATTGCCGATTCCCAGTATGCCGATGCCGGTGCCCGGATCGTCCAGGGGCCCGATGAGCTCTATTCCCAGGCGGATCTGATCTTGAAGGTAGCCGCCCCGACCGACGACGAAATGGCTCGCCTGAAGGAGGGACAGGTCCTGGTGGCGCTGCTGGCACCGGCGTTTCACCCCGATCGCGTTAAGAAGCTCCTCGAGCGGAAGGTGACGAGCTTCAGCCTCGATGCCGTCCCGCGGATCACGCGGGCCCAGTCGATGGACGTGCTGAGTTCCATGAGCACCCTGGCCGGATACAAGGCTGTCCTGCTGGCTGCCGACCACATGTCCAAGATCTGCCCGATGCTCACCACCGCAGCAGGAACGTTGCGTCCTGCCCAGGCCTTGGTGATCGGTGCCGGTGTGGCGGGGCTTCAGGCGATTGCCACGGCCAAGCGCATCGGGTGCGTCGTGACAGCCATTGACGTCCGTCCCGCCGTAGGGGAGCAGGTGGAGAGCCTCGGGGCCAAGTTCGTGCCCATGGAGGTCGAGCACGAGGCCGAGGATGCCGGCGGGTACGCAACCGACCTGGGAGAGGAATTCTACAAGGGCGAACAGGAAGTCATTGCCCCGGTCTCTCGCAACGCCGACATCATTATCTCGACAGCGCTGATTCCCGGCCGAAAGGCTCCGCTGCTGATTACCGAGGCGATGGTCAACGAGATGAAGGGCGGCTCGGTGATCGTGGATCTTGCCGCAATTGCGGGGGGCAACTGCTCGCTGACGAAACTGGACCAGGAGGTCCGCCACAATGCGGTGACCATCCTGGGCCCGGGCAACCTTCCGGCGACGCTGCCGATTCACGCCAGCCAGATGTTCTCGCGGAACGTCTACAACTTCCTCGGGGAATTCATCAGCGAGGAAGGCGAGTTGAACCTGGATATGGAAAACGAAGTGGTGGCTGGCTCGATTATCACCCGGGACGGCGAAGTCCTGCATGAAATGACCAAGAAAGCCCTCGATGGGAGGCAGGCGTAATGGCACTTTTGATTACCGTATTCGTCCTGGCCATGTTGCTGGGGCTTGAGATTATCACGAAGGTTCCCACGACGCTTCACACGCCGCTGATGAGCGGTTCGAACGCGATTTCGGGCGTAACGATCATCGGTGCGTTGATTGTGGCCGGCGAGGGCGGTGTGCTTGGAGCGATCTTCGGCGTTCTGGCGGTAGCGGCCGCCATGGTCAACGTCGTGGGCGGCTACCTGGTGACCGACCGCATGCTGGGCATGTTCTCGGGCCCCAAAAAGAAGAAAGGATAATCGGCCATGGAATACGACGTAGCGATATACGCCTATCTTGTGGCGGCGATTCTTTTCGTTTTCGGGCTCAAAATGATGAGCTCGCCCAAGTCCGCCCGGCGCGGCAACCGGATCAGTTCGATCGGCATGCTCATTGCCGTGGTTTTTACGATCGCCTCGAAGGATCCTGTCGGTTTCTGGAACGTCAGTGGCGGGCTGGGCTGGGGATACGTGATCGTCGGCATCGTGCTGGGCTCGGGCATCGGAGCGTACCTGGCCTTGACGGTCCAGATGACCGGCATGCCGCAGATGGTGGCGATGTTCAATGGCTTCGGAGGCCTGGCCAGCGGATTGGTGGTTCTGGGGGCGATTTACCAGTGGCCCTGGCAGATTCCGGCCGAGATGTCCGTCGCCACGACCATCTCCACGCTGATCGGATGGGTCACGTTTACCGGCTCGCTGGTGGCTTTCGGGAAGCTTCAGGAGTTCGTCATCGGCTCCAAGCCGATCGTCCTGCCGATGCACAAGCTTATCAACGCGGCCATCCTGCTGCTGGCGGTGGTTCTGATTCTTCTCTCGGCCATTTATCCCGAGTGGCGATGGCTGAATATTCCGCTGTTGTTCCTGGCCGGGGCCCTGGGGATCATGTTCACCATCCCCATCGGCGGGGCGGACATGCCGGTGGTGATCTCCCTGCTCAACAGCTACTCGGGTCTGGCGGCCTGCGCGACGGGATTCGTGCTTCAGAACCCCGGGCTGATCATCGCCGGGTCCCTGGTAGGGGCCTCAGGTCTGATCCTCACCCGCCTGATGTGCGTAGCGATGAACCGCTCGTTGGCCAATGTGCTCTTCGGGGCCGTGGGCGCAGGGGGTGCAGCCGCTTCGACCGAGGACAGGCGCGTGACGAGCTGGACGGCCGAAGATGTGGCCATGGCCTTGTCCGATGCCTCGCAGGTGGTGGTGGTTCCCGGCTACGGGATGGCCGTCGCCCAGGCCCAGCACGCCGTGAAGGAGATGGCCGACATTCTCATTCAGCGCGGCATCGAGGTGAAGTTCGGCATCCACCCGGTGGCGGGGCGCATGCCCGGTCACATGAACGTCCTGCTGGCCGAAGCGGAAGTGCCCTACGAAGCCCTGTGCGACATGGACGAGATCAACCCGGAATTCCCCCAGACCGACGTGGTGATCGTTCTTGGCGCCAACGACGTGGTCAACCCGATCGCCCGGAGCGAAGAGGGCGGTGCCCTGAAGGGTATGCCGATCCTCGATATCGACAAGGCGCGTCGGACGGTCATCATCAAACGCTCGCTCTCGCCGGGCTTTGCCGGTGTGGACAACCCCCAGTTCTATGCCGAGAACAATGCCATGTTCTTCGGCGACGGCAAGAACTGCGTCAACGAAATCGTGGCCGTGCTCAAGCAGGACTAGCCGGACCGATGCAACCCGGCCGAGGCCTCCAGGCTGCTGAAAGCCTGTTGCCGCGCCGATGTCAGTTGGAGATGCAACTTGTTGGTGACGATTCTGTGGCTGGTCCTGGTTTTTCTGGCTGTGGCGCTGACGGCTTCGGTGGTCGGGCACCAGTTTCTCCTCCAGCGTCGCCTGGCCTGCCAGGAGGCCTTGGAAGCACTGTTCGAAGCGCTCAAAAAACGCTACAGCCTGATTCCCAACCTTTGCGAACTGGCCGGGGAACACGCCGCCCATGAAAAGCGGATCCTCCAGGGCGTCCGCACTGCGAGGGAATCGGCCGGAGAGGCCGAGGGAATCCACGAAAGGATTCAGGCAGAGCGCGCTCTGGCCCGCGCGCTGCGAAAGCTGCTGGATCTGGCCGACCGCTACCCGGGACTGCGTTCGAGCCTGGAATTCCAGCGGGTCCAGCGTGAACTCGCCTCGGCTGAGAGCCAGATCCTCACAGCCGTCGACGCCTACAACCAGCGAGTCGAGAAGTACCATCACCTCCGGCAGAGCCCCGGCTTGAAGCAATTGGCGTCCCTGCTGCGGATGAAGTCGCTGGAGACCTTCGAGAGGGATGTCACCGCCCTGGTCAAGTCGCTGGCCCACGATTCGTCCGGACCCGAATCGGGAGGCTGAGGCTTTTTCCGCACCCGGCGAAGGTTTGGCACAGCCTGGGCGGCCGGAATGACGATAAACAGACCATGTCATCGCAATGGCGGGAGGATATGGGACGCACCTGTCGTTGGGCCCTGCTGGCCCTGGCGGCAGGGGTCTGTCTGACCTGCGCATGGGCGAATCTGGAAGTCCTCCAGACCTTCGCCTCTCTGGGGCGAAACCATTTTGTCGGGACCGATAAGCTCCTTTCACCCAGACGCGAGAAGACCTATCTGATGCTGTGGCTGGGCACGGCGACGACAGGCCAAAGCTCCGGCCTGGCTCTCTGGGATGGCAACATCAAGCGATTCCTGGGAGCGGCGAAGGGCAGATACCTCTACGTGTCCGACGCCCAGGGCCTTGTCGGGGCGAATCTTCGCTTCCGGGGGCTTGCCTATACCCGCTGGGCGTGGAAGGACAGCGACAGCCGGGCGTTTCTCGTCCCCGATTCGGACCGGGTGGTCCTTTTGGATGCCCGGATGGTTCTGCAGAACCCGCCACTGGCCAGCCCACCGGAATGGGAGGGCGTGTTTTTTGCAGCGGTAGCCGGCGGCAGCGGCAGCGAGATTACCCGAAGCCTGGAACAAATGGAACGCAATCGACCGGCCTGGCCACTGCTGATCGTTCAGGAAGATACCTGGTATTTCATGGCACGTTACCTGTCCTATGATCTCCACAGGAGCCGTTTTCGGAAGATGTACTTTCTGACCGATCGCCGGGAACAGGCCGCCCAGTGGGCAGACCAGGCCCTGCCGACTCACCTGGTGGGGCAGCGTCTGGCGGATCTATCCCCCGCACCGGCCGGAATGTGGGCCGATTTGGGCGAGTTTCGGGATTTTCTGGAATCGCTGCCTCCAAATCGCTAGCATGGCCGCAAGAATCAAAAAAGGGAGTATTGCTGTGCGAAACTCAACAACATGGACGTTGCTTTGCCTTTCGGTGTTGGTTGTCCTGGCAGGGGGGTGTTCCTCCAGACCTCATCCTCCCCTCGGACAGGTGGTGCTGCCGCCGCTGGAGTTGAGTCCTGTTCCTCAGAGACGGATTCTGACCACCACAGGCAAGCAGGGGCCCGAACATCCCAAGTCTTGGCAGGCCAAGAGCGAGAGGCCCTGGAAGTACATCGTGATCCACCACAGCGCGACCGATCGCGGCTCGGCCGAATCGTTTGACGCCAGCCATCGAAACCGGGGCTGGGACGAACTGGGCTATCACTTCGTCATCTGCAACGGCAACGGCAGCCGGGACGGACTGATCGAGGTCGGCTCGCGGTGGGGCAAACAGAAGCACGGGGCCCACACGGGCGGAACCCTCGAAAACGAGTACAATGAACTGGGAATCGGCATCTGCCTGGTAGGGAATTTCGACCAGGAACTGCCCAGCGACAAGCAGCTCGAATCCCTGCATCGATTGGTGACGTATCTCCGCTGGCGCTACGAAATCCCCGCCGGCAGGGTCATGGGCCACTGCGATGCCCCCGACCAGGCCACCAAATGCCCCGGAGGATTGTTCCATCGTTATCTGACCTCCACGTTTCTACGGGAATCCCAGAAGCGCCTGGCTTCGCTGCCGGAATCGCCCCACGATACGAGATGATTTCGGCAAAGAGCCCGGAACCTTCATCCGGCCCAGACGTCGAAGCCTGCAGGCATGGCTGGGAAAAGGAGTGAGAAGATGCGCTGCAGAGCCAAAGGTTTACTGCTGGGTCTGATGCTGCTGAGTTCGTCGCACGCCATGGCCCAGAATCCTCTCCTTCTGCCCAAACAACGCGCCACGTCCTTTCCCTACCGGCTTTCGGATTCCAAAGACTTCCTGTGGGATATCCAGTACGGGGGGCACATCGGCTCGGGAACCAACTACGCCTACGGCAACGGGGCCTATCTGTACATCGACGGCTCTTCGCGGTCCCACTCGCAGGGCACCCTCAGCCAGGATGGTCGCGAGGTGCAACTGGGCCCCAGCCAACACCAGAACCACCAGGGCCTGCGAACCTACCGCCGGGTGCGCGTATACAAGCAGTTCCCCCTCTGCCGCTGGCTTGAGGTCCTGGAGAATATCTCCGACCAGCCCGTCTCGGTGGAAGTGCGTGTCTACTCGCACATGAACTACGGAATCGGGGCCATGAAGACCACCGATGCCGATCGGGACTTCGGTCCAAAGGACTGGGGCTTCTATACGCTGCCCGCTCACAACCAGGGAAACACGCCGGGTGTTGCGCAGATTCTCTGCGGGCCCGGGGGCAAGCTCCGCCCGTCGGTGGAGATCAACGGTACGCAGATCAACGTCCGCTACCGCGTGAGTGTCCCGGCCAAGTCCACGGTGGCTGTCTGTTACTTCCACAGCCAGGGCCATCAGCCGGCCAGGCTGGAGGAACTCCTCAACGGCAAGCTTCCCTACCGCAAGCTCATGCGGGACCTTCCGCCCAAGGCCCGGAAGATGATCCTGAACTTCGGCGCAGGCAATCCGCTGACCTCGCTGGAGCTCGATCGTGACCCGTGGAATGATGTGATCCAACTGGCCGGCCCGGATCGCCTGCTGGGAAAGGTCCTCAACGATTCGTTCGAACTGGAAATGTTCTTCGGGCGTCTGACACTGCCGGCCGAGAGAGTCGTGGGGATGGTCCGACTGCCCGGCGGGGCAAGGAGACAGGTCCGCGTGCTGACGCGCGACGGGCAGATCTTCGCCGGCGACCTGCTCGGTCCCCTTCGCATCGAAATCCCGGCCGCGGGGGCCTTTTCGGTCGATCCGTGGCGATTCTCCCAATGGTCCTACCGCATCGACTCGGACCGCCCCGAGGATCAGCCTTTCCGCGGTCCCTATCTCGTGCTGGATTCGGGCAGCCGCCTGGCATTCGAGCCGGGGGGCGCGCAGCTGAGATTCCGCACACGCTACGGCCTGGTGGAACTGGACCCCGGGAGCCTGGCCTCCATTCTCCTGCGGCGGGAAGACCACGGCGTCCATACCGCTTTCTTGCGGGATGGAGGGCAACTGGGCGGAATGCTCGCGGAATCAGCCCTGGAGGTGACGCTACGGGATTCGGCCCGGATCGCAACCATCCCCGTTCACCTGATCCACCAGTTCGAGCTGGCCACCGATACCGAGGAAATCCCCCGGCCGCTGGAGCTGGAACTCAACAACGGCGACGTGCTTCTTGGAGATCTGGCCCCGACGCAGTTCCAATTGACAAACGCCTACGGCACGATTCCGGTCCCCTCGGGGATGATCTATCATCTCTCTGCCGCCGGCAAAGGTAGCCAGGTGGAGCTTCGCATGTGGGACGGATCCTCGCACCAGGGCATTCTGGCCCCGGGGGGCCTGAGCTTCCGCCACCCGGGCGGGATGAACCTGGAGATCCCGGTTGAATACGTCCGCAGCCTCCAGCGCAGCGATGAGTCGATGCCCCAGGAGATCCGCGACCTGGTGGCCAAGTGCGTGGCCGCTCTAGCCTCGCAAGACAAAGCAAAGCGCAGCGAGGCGGTCGAGCAGCTTGTGAAGCTCGGGCGCCCCATACGAAAGCTGCTCGAGGCCCACATGGCCGTCAGGACGTCGAATACGGATGATATTCGTATGAAGCAGAACGTCATCCCGGACATCCTGGAGCGGATCGAGAATCCGGGGGACTGAGCCGGCCGAACAGGGGGATTCTGTGCAGTTGGATCCGTTCGTTCCGCGGGCAGCCCCGGCTGCGCTCGGGATTTGCCCGCCCTACGGGATCTGGCCGTCATGCGGCGTTTGTCTGCCCTGCGGCGGAGGCTACTCGGCGAACTTTACAGCGTAGGCCTTGGCGCGGATGCGTCGGGTCTCTTCGAAGTCCTGGCTGATCCGCAACGTGCAGGGGCCGACGGATGGCTTGGGGAAGATTTTGACCACCCAACTGACGCCCGAGAAGACCGGTACCTCCGGGATGCGTTTTCGGAAGGGCAGGTCGGCTCCGTCGGCCTGGAGCTCGATCCGAAGCAGCTTGTGTGACAACGGCTCCATGTCCTTGGACTTTCTGGTTCCCTGTCGGGCGAAGCGATACGGCGGGCTGCAAAGCGGCCCGTTGGGGGGGCCGGCCATCGCCTCAGCCACCACCATCAGTTCTTCGTTCCCTTCGAGGCAGTCGGGCAGATCGGCCTGAAGATCCCAGTCGCCTGCGCCGCCGAAGCTCACCGGCAGGGGCCTGCAGGAGACCATCTGTGGGCCGTCGGTGTTTCGACCCAGGTCCCATGCCTCGTCGGCGTATTCTCCCAGGCCCACCAAAACCATCTGCTCCGGGAGCAGATCCAGGCAGATCCCGTCGGGGGTCACCTGTACGTCGGGCCCCGCCGGGCCGTCGCCGAAGAGCACCCGTGCTTCAAAGACCCCCGGGATATCCAGCTCCACCCGCTGGTTGGCCAGCGAACCGTTGACCAGGTACGCAAGCCCGCGGTCGCCCCCGCCGGTAAGGTATCCGTGCCAAGGGGCCACGCCCGGTTCGCCTTCTCCGACAGCCACGGTGGGCAGGTTTCGCCCGTAGGCGTCGAAGAAGAGCTTGCGGGTCCTGGCCATGCCCTCGACGTCGTCATCGTTGGCCAGGGACGGGTCCCCGTAGTACATGTCTCGCCTGCATCCGCGGGCGAGCTGGGCCAGGTGCGAGCGGCGCAAGCCGTGCCTGCCTCGATAGAAGCAGGTGTTGGTGTTTCCGATCATCACCCCGTGGTCGTCCAGGTGCTCCAGGGGCATGCCCGCGCGGTTGACCTTCCACATCTGCTGATCCTGGAACAGGTCGTTGCAGCGGACCAGGTCGCTGCGCGGTATGTCGCAGGGATGCGGGTCGCCGGCGAACATTTTGTCGAGCACCTCCAGCCAGGCCGGGTCGTGAATCGGCGACTTTCCCGAACCGCTGCGTTGGTCCCATTTGACGCGATGCCAGCCGCAGTGGACCAGCACCCGAAGCTCCGGACAGGCCTGCTTGACCCGATGCAGGATCCCCTTGAATCGCTTCACCGCGAGCCGGTAGGTCTCGTCATGGCCCAGGTCGGACCGGGCCGTCCGGGTGGCGAAGTTGACGAAGTCCAGCTTGAAGAACCGCACGCCCCAGTTGTTGACCGCGTGCATCCAGGCCTCTTCCAGCAGGTCGGCGTAGGGCCCATCGATCATGCTGTGATGCCAGTCGTCGGTTCCCCGGCTGGGGTTCCAGGCCTCGACATTGAACCAGCTTCCGCTGGTGGAGTACCACAGCCCCGGGGCCATGCCCAGGCTGCGGATCCGCTCAAAGGCCTTCTCGGGCCCGTTGGGCCAGTGGGGCTTCTTGAACTCCATGTAGCCCTTGGACTGGTCGTACCAGAAGCAGTCGAAGAGGTAATAGTCGAAGCTCAGGCCGAACTTGTTCTTCCACTGCTCCAGGCGGTCCAGTGCGCGGAAGGTCATGGCCTCGTCGAGCTCGACCGTGTCGCCCAGCTCGTCGTGCATGCCCCAGTCGCAGTAGATGGAATAGGGGGGTTCGTATTTCATGTCGCGTCCTTGACGGCTCAGCCGTTAAGCAGGTCCGAGGCGGTCACTTCCCGGTCCATGTCGACCGATTTGTAGATTCCCTCGGCGATGAAGATCATGTTCAAAGCCACCTCGGCGGTGGGCATGAGTTCCACCTTGCCCTGCAGCGCGCGGATCCAGTGGTGCTGCGGGCTGTCGTAGGCGTCGCCCTGGCCATCCAGAACCGACCACCGCTTGACGAGTTTCTTTGCGTCAAGCTGGGTGGTCATCTCCATGTGCTCTTCGAGGTGGATGAACTGCATGGGGCTCCGGTCGAAGAACGAGGGCATGACGATGCCGCCGTCAACGCCCGCGATCGAGCAGGAGGAGATGTTGTCCAGGTTCAGCGCCCAGGCGGCCAGGACGTCCATCGTCGCGCCGTTCTCGAAGTGGACGAAGCCGCAGCCCATTTCCTCCACGTCGTAGCCGGATTCCTCCCGGCGCCGGGCATCCATGGGAATTTTGTCGTAGGTCTGGCCGGTGATGCGCTTGGGCTTGGGGTTGCCCATCAGGTACAGCCCCTGGCAGATGACGTAAATGCCCCAGTCGATCAGGGCGCCGCCGCCGGCGGTCTCCTTGCGGACGAAGGCGGGCGTAGTGGCTGCCCCGTCCACGAAGGGACGGTTGCGTCGCAGATTCACGTAGACGCGTCCGTGGTAGACGTCCCCGAGTTTGCCGGCGTCGATCATCGCCCTGGCTGCGCGGGTGTTGTCGCCGAACATCGTGCCCACCTGGATATGGAGCTTCTTTCCGGTCTTGTTGGCCGCTTCGACCATGGCCAGGCCATCGGCGTAGGTCGCTGCGATGGGCTTCTCGCAGTAGACGTTCTTGCCGGCCTGGAGGGCGTCGATGCTCACCGGGCGGTGCAACTGGTTGTGGAGGCAGACGTCGACGGCGTCCAGATCGTCCCGGGCGATCATCTCCTCGTAATCGGTGTACGTCTCGGAGACGTCGTACTTCTGCGAGGCGTCCTGGACGGCTTTGGCGTCGATGTCGCACAGGGCTACGATCTTCGCTCCGGGGATGGCCTGGTATTTCTCGATGTGGCGCTTGCCGATGAGGCCGCAACCGATGATGCCGATACGGATGTCTTTGTCTGTCACGTTCTATTCCTTTACGTACTTGCGGATGAGGTTCATGGTGTTGCGGACGCCCTGGTATTCGTCGACTTCGCGCGGCACGCTCTCGATGCCCCAGGCGCCCTTGTAGCCGGCCTGCTGGAGAAGCTCCAGTGCGTGGCCGACGTGCTGGGTCAGTTCATCCCCGTCCTTGGCCCAGTAGAGGCACTTGACGTGGGTTGCCTTGGCGTAGGGGGCCAGTTCCCTCCAGCCCCTGCCTTGCTGGCCTCGGGCCCAGTTGTTGGTATCGAAGAGCAGGCCCAGGCCGTCGACTTCGTTGAGCAGCATGAGCAGGTTGTCCGGATGGTTTGAGCAGCCCCAGTGGTTTTCCACCAGCATGTTCACGCCTTTGGAAGAGGCGTAGGCGATCAACTCGCGGTATCCGTCGGCCACCGCTTCGAGCACCTTGCGCTCGGGCTTCTCTTCCCGGCAGCCCGGGTCGATGCGGATGTACTTGGCCTGGAGGTGGCCGGCGACGTCGATCCATTTTTTTGCCAGTTCGTGCTGGGCCTGCTGGGTTTTGTCATCGGAAGCCCATGCGTACAACGGGCCGTCGGCGGCGATGCACCCGAAGGGCATGCCGGCCTGGTCGGCGGCCTGCTTGACCTTATCGAGGTATTCGGTGTCCTGGGTGTGGAGGGTCAGGTCGGTCTGGCCCGGGTTGTGCCCGGCATAGATGGCGTCTTCGCCCTTGCTGAGCTTGGCCAGGTGGGCCGACCAGGGCTCCAGTTCCGAGCAGCCAAGCTCCTTGCAGTCGGTGATGTACTGGAAGATATCCTGCTTTCCCTCGGCCAGCAGACGGTGGAAGCTGTAGCTGCAGATGGAGAATCGAAGCATGAAGGATTCCTTTGCGCTGTATCGATTTTGGGATGCCCGGGCAAGTAGCCTCTGCCCTTGGGCTGCTCTTATCCCAGAAAAACCGGCGATTCTCCATGGCGAAGGTGGTAGTTTCTTTGGCGATTCTGGTATTGTCTTACTCATGGCTCGTTCCGGCGCCCGACATTTCGGCAGACCGCTGCATTTGAAAACGCCCCTGGGGACCCTCCGCAGCATCGGGTGGGGACCGCTGCCCCGTCGCGATACCTGGCTCGAAGCGGGGTACTACTCGCTGATCTACATCACCTCAGGCCGAGGCGAATACCGCGACAACCGGCAGGGCGAGAAACTACTCGATCCGGGCGGTCTGATTCGCCTGATGCCCGGAACCCGCTGGTTGCATCAGCCCCTGGCCGGGGGCGAAATGCACGAACTGTTCGTCTCCTTCGAGGGGCCGATCTTCGACCTGTGGAGAAGCAAGGGTCTCCTGGGAGATCAGCCGCCGGTGGTTTCCCTGCTGCCGGTCGAACACTGGTCCCACAGGATCCGCGCCCTGGCCAGGATGGGTAGCGGGGGAACGTCGGGCCCGCTGCAGGCAATGGCCACACTTCAGGCCCTGCTGGCCGACATGCACGACTACCGCCGCAGTCACGATCCTTCCCACCGGGACCGAAACTGGCTCCGAAGGGCCCGGCGGGCGCTGGAAGGGGAGGACCTCGGGCGCATCCCGCCCCTGGCCCAGGTCGCCTCGGGGTTGAACATGTCCTACGAAACCTTCCGCAAGCGATTTGCCCGTCTGTCGGGCCAGTCTCCCAGCCGCTACCAGTTCCTGCATCGCATCGAGGCGGCCAAGCAGATGCTGCTGCGCTTCTCGCCCAGCAACCAGGAGTTGGCCGCCGCGTGCGGCTTTCGGGACGAGTACCATTTCTCCCGACGATTCAAGCAGGCCACCGGCAAGACGCCCTCGGAGTACCGCAAGTAGCAACACCTTGCATCGGGCCCCGCGGGCGAGCATACTTCCTCTTCCTTGCCCGGGTCGGAATCTACAGATACCTGCCGACCCGCGCCGCAGAAGAAACTGGAGCCGTAATGACTGATTCGCAAACCGCCGTTGAGAAGGTTGGAAAATTCGAGATCCTACTGGACCCAGGCCAAGGCCTCTGTGAGATCCGCATTGCAGAGCGGTATATCCGTTTCTCGGGGAAGGTGATCTTTCAGACACCCAGCGGATGCAACGAGGCGAGCCTCTTTTCCGGATGCACCTTGCAGCAGAGAGAAGGCGGCCTGGAGATCCGCTCCGGGCAGGACCCGCTCCGGTGGGGTATCCGCATGACCCCCTTGGAAGAAGACCTGCTGGAAATGCAGACCACGTTCGAATCCAGCGGGCCGGAGAAGGTGCGTCTGCTTTCGCACGATCCGATGATCCTGGACCTGGAGGATTCCTGGCTGGGCGAGAAGGACCTCGACGAGCTTTGCAGGTGGACCCAGCCCTTTGACGTGTGGGGCAGGCCGGGACAGTTCCGGCTTGGCGAGCCGATCCCGCCGAAGTTCGATCCGTACTGGCAGGGGGCCATCTTCGATCCACAAAGCGTCGAGGCCTTGTGTTTCGGTTTCCGCCAGAATTGTCAGTGGGCAGATGGGGTCGACGTTCAGGGGACCCGCCTTCGCCTCAGCAGCCGAATCGACGTCCCACTCCGGACACAACTGCAATCCGACCGCCTGCTGCTGAGCCTGGATCTGCCCGTAACCGAGGGTATGGTGCGGATCAAGCCGACCTATCAGCCGCGTGTCCCGGCCGAGAAGACCGCCGAGCACTTCGGCTGGAACAGTTGGGACTACTACCGCCTGGAGGTCACCGCCCGGGACGTGCTGGAGAACGTGGAGTTCCTGGCCTCGGATCCGCGCTTGCGCAGCCGGATTCGTTACATCATTGTCGATGACGGCTGGGAGACGATGGTGGGAGACTGGGATGTGAGCGAGCGCTTCGGGATGGACATGGCCGAACTGGCGGCGAGGATTCGCCAGGCGGGCTTCGTGCCGGGCCTGTGGTCCGCGCCGTTTCTGGCCAATCGCCACAGCCGGCTGCTAAGCGCAAGGCCGGACCTGGCCGTTCAGTGCCAAGGCCGGCCGTACTCCTTCTGGGCCCTGACGGGCTGCGCCCCGCCCTGGGGCGATCGCTGCCAACTGGACCCGACGCGGCAGGAGGTGGTCGAGCACATCGAGAAGACCTACCGGAAGTTCCGCGACTGGGGCTACGGGTATTTCAAGACGGACTTTCTGAGCAATCCGATCAAGCCCGCCTTCGGGGTGGGGGATGACGTCCCGGGAAACAAGATCGAGCTTGCCTTCCACGATCCGGACCAGGGGTTGATCCGCGCCCATCGCCGCTGCATGCAAGCCTTGCGGCAGGCCATCGGGCCCGAGAGCTTCTGGACGGGGTGCGGAACCCTCTATGCCACCGGCGCCGGATTGATGGACGCTTCGCGCATCAGTGCAGATGTTCACGTGTACTGGTCCCAACTGCTCAACTGTGCCCGATCGGTACTGTTCAACTATCACCTCCAGGGCCGGCTCTGGCTGAGCGATCCGGATTTCGCGGTCTTTCGAGGCAAGGATACCGCCAAGGCCGACATGATGGACTGGCACAACGTGGAAAAGGGCGGCAAGGAGGTCTTCACGCTCAGCGAAGCGCAGATGTGGGCTTCGTGCGTGATTCTCTCGGGAGGACTGGTGATCCTGGGCGACCGCTTCAAGGGGCTCAACGACCGAGGCCTGGACATCGTCGGCAAGGTACTGGAGCTTTCCGGCGGTCAGCCGGGCGTGCCCTTGGATCCAGCCTCGCCGTTGCCCGAGCGATTGCTCAAGCGAGATGGAGATCGAATCCTGCTTGGCCTGTTCAACTGGAGCCAGGAGGCCCGACCGATCGGGGCCGGTCTGGAAGCCGATGATTGCGCCCTGCCTGGGGAATTTCGCGATGTCTGGTCGCAGCGCGCGCTGGGATTCAGCGAGCTTGGCGATCTTGAAATCGAACCTCACTGCTGCCTGTTGCTACAGGGCCATCTCGACTGAAGAAATCCTTCTCAGGCGGCCTGGGTTCGGGCTTGGGTGTTCTTGATTTCCTTGACCGAGTCGTAAAGGATCTTTCGGCTGCTCTCGATGCGTTCGCGGACCAGGGCGGCAGAAAGGAGCATCGCGGAGATCATCGCACAGCCGACGTAGGCCGAGAGGGTGCTGATCGAGAAGAACGCCTGTGTAATGTCTCCCAGGACGCCGATGGCCTGTACGGCGATAGCCCACTGGACCAGGTGGATACAGCGATACGGGCCAAAGCGGTCCTTCCGGGTCTTTTGCCGGTGGAGCAGCAGGAGGATGCCGACGTTTATGACGATCCAGGCGACCAGGCAGAGCGTGGCGCCCGGTTGCGGCTGGGCCAGCCAGACCGCCAGGTGGCTGACCGAGGCGACGGAGGCATTGGGCTTGGAGGCCTGCTTGAGGAATCCGGGGTGGAACACGGCCGGCAAGGCGGCAAAGGCCAGTGCATAGACGCCATAGAGGGTCTTGCGGTATTTCCGGTCCAGTCCGCAGTAGACCAGTACGAAGTGGATCTCCAGCGGCAGGGCCAGGATGGCCATGCCCCACTGGCCCCAGCCGATCATCAGGGCAGCCCGGGCTGCCCAGGGCTTGTCGACTGCGGAGTGTCCCACCAGGACCAGGTTGTCGGCCAGGAAGGTGATTCCGCAGACGATCGCGCTGCAGGAGATCAACGTACCGAAGACCAGGTCGATCTTCCTCCTGCCACAGGTCACATAGGCCAGGAAGAACACGAAGCTGATGCCGCTGAGCATAGCCAGGCCCAGCAGGTCATAGACCGAGATGACGTTGATGACCTTCATCCCCGCCAGATGTACCCAGACGCACAGGCCCATCGTGACCACCAGGGACAGGGCGATGGCGATCGGGATGTTGTAGGCCGAAACCCTCCGGAGAATCGCCCTGCCGGCAGTCTCCTCGTAGGCCAGGAGGGGGTTGTCCTCGAAATAGGCCCGGATGTCATGCTGAAGCTGGGAGACCGACGCGTAGCGGTTTGTCCGCTCGCGTTGCAGGGCCCGGCGGAGCATGGCCGCAAGCGGGGGGGCGAGTTCGGGCTTGGCTTCCTCCGGGGGCAGGACGGGATTGTTGATCTTTCGGAACCGTACGGCCTCCGGATCTCCGCCGGAAAGATCGTGTGGATAGCGGCCCGTGAGGAGCTTGTAGAGGATCACCCCGAGACTGTAGACGTCGCTTTGGGTCGTGAGCTGCTGGTTCATCCCGGCTGCCTGCTCGGGAGACATGTAGGCCAGCGTTCCGACCAGGACGCCTTTGCTGGTGGCCGGCATCGAATGGCGGGAGACCATCGGCCCGCTCCGGCTCCACTCGGGAAACGACCCATCGGGCGAACCGCTTTCCGGTGGCGCCGGCGGATGGTCCGCCCGGGCCTGGAGATCCGGTTCATCGGCTTGCTGTCTTCTGCTGCTCTGGAGGACTTCCAGCAGCGACCGGGAACTCTCGCCCTGGCCGGTGACGGTCTTGGCTACGCCGAAGTCCACGATTACGACGCTTCCGTCCGGTCGAACCATGATATTGGAGGGCTTGAGATCCCGATGGACCACCTGGCCCTGGTGGGCATGTTCAACCCCGGCACAGACCTCTTCCATCAGCATCAGCACCAGGGCGGTGTATTCCTCGTCGCTGAGATTCGCTTCCTTTCGCTTGCGCTCCAGGTAGACATCCAGGTGCTCGCCCTCGATGAGTTCCATGGCCAGGTAGCAGCATTTGTCCTGGCTGAGGCCCGCATGGTAGACCCGGGCGATGTTGGGGTGGTTCAACTGGGCTGCCAGTTCAATCTCCCGCTCGAACCGGTTGCGTTGCCGGTTTGGGTCTCCGGGGCCCATATCCAGAACCTTCAGCGCCACGTGCTGATTCGTACCGAGTTGACGGGCCTTCCAGACGGTCCCCATCGCTCCGCTGCCCAGCGGAGAGAGCACTTCGTACCCTTCCACCTCGGGCTTGGTCCGTTCGATCGGCCCCAGGGTCTCGCGCGTCTCCTGTCCGTCGGCGGTAAAAGCCGAAAGCTCCACCGAGAACAGCTCCTTGCTGTCGCCTACGGGCCGCTTCCTGCTGTCATGCTGTTCATCCTGCATGGTCGCCGCCGGGGCCTTACCAACTCAAAGAAACCGAGACCGTTACCTGCCGGCTGGTGCCGAATTCCTCTTCCAGCTCGGGCATGGCGTTGCACTGGTACGCCACGTCCACCGACATCCAGTCGGTGGGGGCCAGGCCAAAGCCCGTCGTCCACGTCCATTCGCCGCGCAAGTCCACGACCGTCCCGCCCCGGATGAAGATCCCCCGGACCACCTGGTGGTCGATCCCAAGATGAAAGCGATTGAGGTTCAGATGGCCGCTGTGGTCCCAGAAGGACGCCAACTCGTAGTCGAAGAAGACGCTGGAATCTTCCTGGTACTCCAGCGACACGCCCGGGCGAAGGAGGATTTGATGCGCCGTATCGGCCGTCTTGACATCCGGGAGAAAGCCGGTCAGGTCGTACTCGGTGGTTCTCCCGCGGGAGAAGGCGTACTCGATCACCAGCCCGGCCAGCCATTTTTCTGTGATGCGGTGGAGTCCGCCCAGGCGGAACATGTACGTCTCGGAATCACTGTCGGAGACCTGCAGATTCCCCCAATCGAACTGAATGGATGCGTCGGAAAAGCCAAAGGCGGCCCCCAGGGCGGTCCGCTCCGATACGTTCAGGCCGTACTGCAACTGGAACTGGCGCAGGTCGTACTGGAAGTCCAGTCCTGCCTTGGTCTTGCGGGTGTTGCTGTGGGCTTGGGCCCAGGCGGGAATCAGGCTGCCCCACTTGCCCAGGTCGATCGTGGCCGACTGGGTGGCTACGTGGAGCTTTTGTCCCTCGGAGAAACACAGCAGCGAATACTGGGGCGAGAGGAAGAGGCTCCTGTCGTTGAACTTGAGATTCCAGGCTGCGCTGGCCGGGTTCAGCGAAGAGAACCACTTGCTGCCGGCGCTGGCGCCCCCGGCGGCTGCTACGTCGGCATAGGGCGAGAAGCGTGTCAATGCCGCCGAGAATCGATGACCGAAGTTGCCTTGGCTGTAGTCGCCGGCTCGGAGGAGCCGGGGTCCGAGCAGCAGGCAGGTCAAAAGGACGAGTCCCAGCAGGCGCCCTTGCCGTCGGCGGGGAACGGCCGAGAAGGTCGAGTGGATCATTGTTCATCCTTTCAGAACACAAGACAGGCGGATGACCTCGGTGACCTCGGCGTCCGTTGCCCTTGGACCACCAAGCCTGCCTGCGGCCGGTACGCCTTGGTCCTCCGGGACGATTGTTGGCCCTGAAGAAGACATCCGATTACAATGAGCGAGACGACACTGTCTTTGTATAGATGGATCGCCTGATTCTGTCAAGAGGTATCAATATGTCGTATGCAGCATCCGGACTCTGTTTTCGGCCCGCAATGCGGGGGATCGAAAATGTACGAGCCCGCTCCGGGCAGGTCGGAATCTGCCCATGATTCCCCCGCATTCCACGGGCCCCCACGGTCCCGGCAGTCGGTTCGAGGAGACCCAGTGGACCGAAATCGGGCGGATTCCCGAAGCCGACGAGCAGGAGCGACAGGCCATCCTGGACGACCTGTGCCGAAGGTACTGGCGGCCGGTCTATTCGTATCTCCGGTTCCGGGGCCAGTCCCACGAAGATGCCCGCGATCTGACGCAGGCGTTTTTTGCCGAGATCGTCTTCGGCAAGGATCTGATCGCCCAGGCGGATCGCAGCCGCGGGCGCTTCCGGAGTTTTCTTCTGACGGCCCTGAACTGCTTTGTCCGCCAGGAGTATCGCAAGAGCACCTCGCAGAAGCGCATGCCCCGCCAGGGGCTGTTCTCGCTCAGCGACGCCGAGGCGGGCCAGATGGATCTGACCTCGGCGGCCCGATCTCCCCAGGAGGCGTTCACCTTCGCCTGGGCGGCCTCGCTGCTGGAGGAAGTCCTCGAGGAGGTCCGAGGCAGTTGCCAGACCGACGGCCTAGCCGTTCACTGGGCCCTGTTTGAAGCCCGCGTGGTCGATCCGCTGCTCCACGGTCAGGAGTCGCCCGAGCTTTCCCGGTTGTGCCGCAAGCACGGCCTGGAGGATCCGACCCAGGTATCGAACATGCTGGTGACTGTTAAGCGCAGGTTTCGCACACAGTTGCAATCGGCTGTCCGACGCAATCTTCGCCCCGGCGAAAATGTCGAAGAGGAAATCCGGGAGTTGATGAAGATTCTCTCCGGTTCCTGCGCAGGATAGGCCCCCGCCGCGCATAGAAAACAACAGGGCAAGGGCACGCTGCCTACGGCGAAGGTCGCCTGCGTGAAGGGGGGGGCGTTGTCTTATGCACCTTTCGGGTTTCGAGATTTGACATGCAGAAACACTCGCCGTTGGATACGACCGCTGCCAGAATGGCAAAGCTGCTGGAGATTGCGCTCTATACACCCCAAAGCCGGAATCATCAGCCGGACCAGGCCAAGAAGGACCTGCTGAGCTCTCGGCTGGCTGAGTCGTCCCAGGATACCCTGAAGCAATGGAAGCAGATCGAGAGCCTCGTGGCCCGTGCGACCCGAGAAACTCGCAGCGACGGGCCCGGCACGCTCGAGACCTGCCTGACCGATTCCATCACCCCCCTGGAGCAGCTCGAGGAAATCAAGGCGGTGGCCAAGCGGGAGGCCTCGCTTCTGTCCGAGGGACCCGCTCGCCAGGTGTCGCTGGTGCTTTACCACGCAGCCATCGCGGCCGGGCTGACCATGCACAACGTTCGCATCACCCGCCTGGAGCCGGGGCCCCTGGGAAAGACGCTTGGCCAGTTCGCGCAGTTGAGCTGGATCACCCCCAAACTCAAGGCCCTGTTCGAAAAGGCTGCGAAGCTCTGCACCGATCCGGACTGAGCTTTTCCGTCGGGTGCCGGGTCCGGAAGTCGGGCGCTACAGACTCACGCCCATCTTCTCCAGTTGGTGCTGAATCTTCTCGACGGGAAGATCCCGGGGCACGACGTTTTCTTCGGCACTGAGGGCGGCGGCTACTCCCGCTCCCTGGCCGATCGAGATCATGTTTCCCATGCTCTTTCCGCCGTAATGCCCGAGCATGGTGGCGGAACTGCATCGGCCCGCCACCAGCAGGCCATTCACGTCGCGGGGAAGCAGGCTGCGATAGGGGAACAGGGCTCCCTGCTTGATGCCGGTGTAGGGTCTCTGCTTGCCGACCGGATCGCTTCCGCCGTACTTGCTGGCCACCGCGTCGGGAAACTCCGTGCCCTCCATCACGTCCCGGTCATCGAAGATGTACTTGCCGACGAGGCGCCGGGTGTCGCGGGCCATCGCAAAGCCGCCGGTCCGCATCAGGCAAACCTCCTCCATGCCCGGAATCTTGTTCTCCCGCGCAAAGCGGATGAAGTCGATCGACTGGTCGATGGCCATCTTCTCGATCATCGTCAGCATCTCGCTTCGGGAGCAGTCCAGGGAGTAATCCAGGCTGGTACCGCTGTTGACCGAGACCACTCCGGGAAGGGTTGTGCGGTTCAGGCCCATCCAGTTGGGCAGGTTATAGCCTTTCTCGCGGTAGTCGCCGATCAATTCGTTAAAGGCCTTGTACTGATGCCGGTCGAGTTCCAGGTCGTCTTCCAGCCATTGGTAGAGCCTTTGGGTATCCACGTTGCAGATAGCCCAGGCGACGGTGACGGGGGGTCGCCAGCCGGTCTGTTCGTCGCCCTGGGTGGCCATCTCGCAGCCGGCCCGGGCGGCCAGGTCGCCGTCACCGGTCGCATCGACAAACGTCTTGCCCCGGTAGGTTACCAGTCCCTCCTTGGCCCCGACCACAACGCCGGTGAGGCGATTGCCCTGCTTGCGGGCGTCGAAGACCGGGCTGTAAAGCTGGTAGTCCACCCCATGCTTTTCGAAGAGGTCAAAGAGGACCTTCTTGAGGTATTCCGGATGGACGTTGAGGTTTCCCCCGCTGCCCGGAGCGTCGGGTTTGTGGGGGCCCGGGCGCGAGGCGTCGGGTCCCCAGCTTCGAATCGCATCGGTCAGCACGCGATGGACCCCGCCGCGGTCGGTCTCGTGGTTGTCCTTGAAAATAAAGTTGATCTCCATCCACATCGCCGCGGTGGCCGTGCCCCCGAATTGGCTGCGGGCCTCGAGGATGAGCGTATCGGCCCCGGTGATGGCGGCGGCCAGGGCGGCGCCGATCCCGGCCGGGCCTCCCCCGGCGACGATCACGTCATAGCTCTTCCCGGGTTTGGCGCTTCGCGGATACAACGGCGTGGCGACAGAGGACATGGCTACTCCTTTTTTTGTGCTATTGATTCGAAGCCGGCCCAGATGAGCGGAAGGTCTCCAGCAGGTCGCGAACGCTGCGAAGCTTTTCGCCGGAGATCCGGCAGCGATGGCGTCGCATGTCGTGGAGGGCTTTTTCGATCGACCAGCCCTGGCGTGCGACTCGCCAGGCGGCCACCAGAACCCCGCTGCGGTCCTCGCCGTGCCGGCAGTGAACCAGCACGGGGCCCGGCGCGGTATCGACGGCCTGGAAGAACGCCCGGACCTGCTCGACGGTTGGGACCTTGCGTGCGATGGGGATCTCCAGATGGTCGATCTTCATGGTGGCCAGGATGCGCCGCTGGCGGCGGCGCTGGGCGGGGCCTTCTTCCATGGCGCGGAGATTGACCACCCGGGCAATGCCGTATCGCTGGAGGGTCGAGTAGTCGTCGCGCCGAGGCTGCCTGCTGCGATAGAGCTTGCCGGGAACGACAATGTCGAAGTTGTCCACGAACACGTGGGCGTGGTAAGCCCAAAGGGCCCCTGCCAGGCAGGCAGCGGCGGTCGCGACCAGAATGGCTATCTGGATGGAACGTTTCAACATGGGCTCCGAGCATACCATCCCCACCTGTAAAGGCAAGGGACTACGCCTGTGGGCCTTGCCGGCTGGAGACGGCCGCGTTTCCGCGGTACTCCCTGCGGTAGGCCAGGGGGGACAGGCCCTGCTCATCGCGGAAGACCTTGCCGAAGTGGGCGCGGGTGAGCCCGACCGCTTTTGCGATGCGCCCGACGCTCAAATCCGACTCGATCAGCAGCTTGCAGGCCTTTTCCATCTGCACGCGGCGGATCTCGGCATGGGGAGAGAGGCCCAGCGTCCGCTGGAAGCCCCGCTCGAGGCGCCGGCGCCCGATGGGGACCTCTTCGAGGATCCGGTTGACATCGATCGGATCGCAGGCGTGTTCCCGCACGAAGTGGATCGCATCGGCCAGGAGGGGCTCATCCAGGGCGGCAATGTTGGTCGACTCGCGTCGGATGGCCGGGGGGATCGGGATGTAGACCAGGTCCTTGGGGGGAGAGTCGCCGTCCATCAGGCGATCCAGCCAGGAGGCCGCCTCGTAGCCGATCCGATCAAAGGGGATCGGCACCGAAGAAAGCAGGGGATGCGAGGCCAGGCAGAGGTCTTCGTCGTTGTTGATGCCGACAACGGCCACCTCCTGGGGCACGCGGATATCCAGGGCCATGCAGGAATCCAGGATCTCGCGTCCCAGGGCGTCGCCGTCTGCGAAGATGCCCACCGGTTTGGGAAGCTCTTTGAGCCAGTTGGCCACCTGGGGATCCGGCGCCAGCCAGGCGTGGGAGTAGATCATCCTGGCCCGGGTCAGGTCGACGCGGAAGGGGAGGCATTCCAGGTCGCTTCTTTTCAGATGTCCGCAGAAGCCCTCCAGTCGCTGGTTGCACTGGTGGACGCCTTCTGCGCCGATGTAGGCGAAACGCTGCTGGCCGCAGGTGAGCAGGTGCTCGGCCGCCCTTTGGCCGATCTCGTGATTGTCGACCAGGATCCGCATTGACAGGCCCTTGGGCAGTTTGTGGGGGTCCGGCTTGGAATAGCTCTCGAGAACGGACACGACGGGGAACCTGCCCTTTCTGCCGAACAGGGTGGGGTGCCCGATGCCGTCGCGATAGACGATCCCGCCGTCTGCCGGCCAACGGCCTGCGCTGCGGCCGATGGATGCTTCCTCCTGCATGCCCTCGGGCCAGTATCCCAGGCTGCGGATGATCCACGGCGAGCCGTGTTCGCAGTAGTCTCGGATGCCCTGGAGGGTCTTTCGGCTGCGATGGCTGTTGCGGTCACTACCGGGGAAGACGGCGATCTTGCGTCGCATGACAGGCTCCTGAAAGATGTCGTAAAGTCGAACAATTATAACGCAAAGTGCAACAGACACCCGGGCGAATTCAGTATAAACTTTCAGCAGTGATGTTGAGGAGCATTTCGGTAACCACTAGGAAAACGAGAGAGAAGGAGGCTTTGCTATGAAGCAAGTCGCAATCGCAGCAAGTTTAGTGGCAGTATTGGCAGTCGGAACCTTGGCACAAGGCGCAGTCACTGTGACTCCGGACGTCGAGAATGGCGGATGGTGGAAACTCGGTACGTCCGGTGCCGCTACAAGGTCAGCCACCCAGGATTCGAATGTAGGTCAGAACAGTGGAACTCCGTACTCGGCAGCGACGACATATCTGCTGCCGGATCTGGGTGGACTGGACGTCGATTCGGTGGACCTCGAAATGGAGCATCGTGCCGAACACTTGTCGGATGACAACGAGCCACCAACAGCGACGGCCGCGCTGTTCGTAAAGATCCAAGCCGCGGACGAGGGTGGTGGCATCACCTTGGCCGAGGGTGACTATCTGGCGCCGATGGATTATACAGGTGGCATCGGTATGTGGACGATGATCCAGGATGATTACTTCACAGAGGGGATCGGCAATGAGACTGCTGTCTCCCTCTCTGCGGCGGGCGCATCAGCCCTTAAGACTTTCCTTCAGGGCTACTACGATGGTACCCCTTCGGGAGGCGACTATCTCGTTGCCAATTTTGCATTGGATCTCAACGATGACACTCTCGCCGCCGACGGACATGACAAGTACAACATCAATATTTCCCCTGGCGGAAGTGGTGACTCGATCTACAGCATGACCATTGAGACCATTCCCGAGCCGGCGACGATGAGTCTGCTGGGTCTGGGCGGTCTGGTGGCCCTGCGTCGCAGGCGCCGTGCGTAAGTAAGCTTTTTCATCTGAAGGACCTCCTCCTGAATCGCCGGGAGCGGCCATGGGTCGTTCCCGGCGATTTCAGTTTGCGCCCGCGGGTTGCTCCGTAGGGCGGGCAGATCCCGCAGCGGCCTTGGCCGCGAAGGGCTGGTCTCGGAACGAATTGCGCCGGGGGGGTACGAATTGATCCCCCTGTTTCCTTCTCCCGCGGGCAACCCCTGCGCTTCGCCTGGGGAGTTGCCCGCCCTACGCCTTACCGTCGAGAATTCCCCTCCCTACGCTTCGAGCAGTTGCCCCAGGTTCTGGAGGGTCAGATCCGGGATGGGCTCGTTGGCGGGGGGTTCCAGGCCCTCGGGGTTGATCCAGACGGCTGCGATTCCGGCTCGCCTGGCTCCCACGACGTCGCAATCAAAGCTGTTGCCCACATGCACGATTCGCTCTCGGGGGATCTGCAGATACTCGATGGCTTTATCGAAGAGGCGACGGGAGGGCTTGATCCATCCATGGTCGGACGAGAAAACGATCACGTCGAGCAAATCCTCGATGCCGGCCTGGTTGAAGGCGTTCAGAAAAATATCGCTGTCCGACCAGACGTTGGAGACGACACCCAGGCGATGATTCCCGCCCAGTGCGTGGAGGATTTCGGCTGAGCTTTCGGGGATGTGGCCCACCTCGTGGGCGGCGAAAACACGGGCCAGCAGGTCCAGTTCATCCCAACCGAGATTTTCGGCGGTCTCCAGGCGGGCCAGGTGGCTGCGCACACGGGGGAAGTTGTCGTGGCAGCAGGGGTCGCGTCCGATGGCCAGCATCTGTGTATAGAGATCCCCCAGGATGGTCTGGACCTGCGCCGGGCAGAGAGATCTTCCTCCCATCCGGGCGTAGGTCCTGGCCATCGTTTCGTCGAACCGATCGCAGTCGAACATGAACGTGCCGCCCACGTCCAACAAGACCACGTCGTAAGCATCCAGGAAGCGCTTGGCCATGCCTTGAAGGTACTGTCCGCTGCGCCGCATGGCAAGGAAGCTATTTTTCCAGGACGTACGGGGTGGCCGGCAGGTAACCGACCGGGATCGTTCGAACGCGCTGATTGGGTTTGCCGGGGTTGAAGGTCCGGATCACCAAGGCTTCCATCATCAGGTTGCCGGCCGAGGGCTTGGCGTCCTTGGCTGCCCGGATGCCCATGGTAACGGTGTTGCCATCGATCTTCACCCCCGCCAGGGAAATTCCCTCGGGCGGGTTGTCCAGGCGGATCTGGAACTTGCCGTTGGGGGGGATCCGATCGGCCTGAAGGACGTACTCGACCTTTTGCCCCGGCTGGAGCGTGACGGGCAGTTTGGTTTTGGGCGTCCAGGTCGGCCCGCCGTATCGCCGTTTTCTGATGTTGAAGGTCCACTGGTCGACGCAGACCAGGTGGTGGTAGATGAACGCCTGCATCTGATCGTCGGCCGGCTCGGCCAGACGCTCCACGTCGCGCCCGTCGATCTTTGCCTGCCCGGCCATCCGGAGCGTCTGGACGGCGTCTTCCTTCATGCGGGCAGGCAGGTGGAGGGTCAGACGTACCTTGTCCACTCCGGCGGGGATGGTCGCTCCCGAGAGGGAGTACTCCTCGGGCGCATCGACAAGTTCCAGTTGGATCGGCCCGTCAAAGCCGCCCTTGCGAAGCGCAAAGACCTCGATGGGCAGCGCCTGGCCGGCTTGGGCGTTGACCCCGGAGGGGGTGATGCGCAGGTCGAAGTCTCCCGCCGAGGACCCGACATGAAGCAGATACGTAAAAGCCTGGCCGCCGCGGTGCTGGGTGTCCCCGATCCAGAGCAGGTACTTCCCGTCGGCCGGGGCGTGAAACTCCAGCCGCGAATCGGCATGGTGGGTGATCAGCCCATGGCCGGGGTCTTCGTAGTCGTCGTTGCGGGCCAGTTCCTTGCCCGTTTCGTCGGTGATCCAGAGCAGCGAGTCCAGCGGCGAGTTGAGCGTCCGGGCCTCCACACGGGCGATGAGGGCTTGGCCCTTTCGAGCGTGGACGGCGAAGACATCGACATCTCCTTCGGTCTCGATGCGCCCGTTGATGGCCGCGGAGCCTTTGACTTCCAGGGCGTCGGCGGGGCTGTCGTTGGGTTCGGCCGCCTCGATAACCGGTGTATCCACAGCGCGGACATACCAGGGCTCGGAGACCACCTTGCCCGCCTGGACCTGCACAGGGACCTTTCCGGGGGATGTGGGCCGCAGCTTCTGCTTCCGCTGGTTGGGGGGCAGGTTGTAGCCGGTCAGCTCGACGCCGGCCTGTTTGCCTGCTTCCACGCCCAGGGGATAGACGCCGGTGATCTGGGGCAGTTGTCCGATGCGGATGCGGTAGACGAAGTCCTCTCGGCCCCGGTAGATCGAATCGCGGATCTGCACGATGTACTCCCCGTCTTCGGGGATCTGATAGGCGAGGATCGGGTCGGGGTCGTGACGGAAGTCATCGACGAACGCCAGTTCGTTGCCCTGGGCGTCCAGCAGGGCGACGGTGGCCTGGAACCATCCGGGCACCGCATCGGCCAGGTAGGGGACGATCTTTCGCGCGTCGACATCGATGACGATCTGCCGGCCCCTTTTGCCGGTGAAGCGGAAGTGATCCACATCGCCGGGCATGATCTGGCCGTTGGCGACGATGGGCAGGTTGTCGACTTTGGTGGCCTGGTCGGGCTGGCTGTTGGGTTCGATCTCATCCATCTGGGGCAGTTGGCCCACGAGGAAGCGGATCGGATTGCTCAGGCCCGTGTTGGTCATCACGCGCAGGGTTCGCACGCCGGGGGCTGCATCGGCATCGATCTGGATCTCCACCGTCATGGTCTCGGCCAGTTGCGGGTTGAGTTGTCGCTTGGGGTCCTGGCGGCGTCTCTGCCACTCGCGCAGGCGCTGGATATCTTGAAGGGTGACTTCTTTCTTTTTGGCCTCTTCGGCTACGAGTTTCCGCAGGAGGGCTCGGCCCTGAGGAGATCGCTGGGCGACGTTGCCTTCCTTTTTCTTGCTTTCCTCGCGGAAACGCTTCTGGGCGGTCCTGAGGACCTCCCGGATCTTGCTGATTTCCTTCTGGCGGAGGGGGGGCAGGTACTCGACCAGTTGGGCCTGGACGCCCTGGCCCGATATGAAGACCTTTGCCTCATCCTTGAATCGCTGGCCCCCGACGGTGACCTGGAGGGTTTCTCCCTGTCGGCCTCCCGAAGGGTAGGCATAGCCGATCTGCGGAGGCTCCCGCCATCGCTGGGCCCAGGCAGGTGCGCTGGAGAGAATCAGGGCCAGAACCAGGACCCATCCGCGATTTCTGGTGGAAATGTGCATGATCTTCTCCGGTGGTTACATGATCTCGGTCAGGGGGCGGATCTGTCCGCCGTCTTTGTCGTCCGTGTCGGCTGCCAGAACGGGCACCTTCTGTCCCAGGGGGTGCTGGAGTTTTGCGTCCAGCGGAATGCCCATCTGGGTATAGAGGCTTGCAATGAGGTCCCAGGGGTAGATGGGGCGGTCCTTGACGGTCATGCCTTTCTCGTCCGAGCTGCCCACGACGCTGCCTCCCTGGAATCCGCCCCCGGCCAGGATGGATGTGAAGCATCGGCCATAGTGGCTCCTGCCGCCGTTCCAGGGCGCTTCCCACTGGACCTTGGGGCCTCGGCCGAATTCCCCGGTCCACCAGACGATCGTGCTCTCGAGCAGGCCCCGGCTGCTGAGGTCTTCCAGGAGGGTGGCGAAGCCCTTGTCCAGTTCGGGCAGCTTCTGCTGCATCTGGGGGAAGTGCTGCTTGTGGGTATCCCACCCGGGATAGTTGATGGTGATGTAGGGCACGCCCTGTTCGACCAGTCGTCTGGCGGCCAGGCAGGACTGGCCAAAGGCGGTCCGGCCGTAACGGTCGCGCAGCTCGTCGGGTTCCTGGGTAAGATCGAAGACCTTTCCGGCATCTCCGAGGATCAGGTCGTAGGCTTTTTCGGTCGCCTCGCGGTGCTCCCGCATCTGCTCGGTTCCCTTGAGGACTTTCCCGAGGGAGTCCAGCTTGCCCAGAAGCTGTCGGCGGCTCTGCTGCCTCTGGCGGGTGATGCCCGGGGCCACCACGCCCTCGACCGCAAAGGGATCGCGGGCGGGATTCCCTCCGGTAGCAAAGGGCTTGAAGCGATTGCCCAGGAAGCCGGCCTCGGAGAATCGGCCTTGCGGGCGGGTGATGACGATGTAGGGCGGGATGAGCCCCTTGTAGCCGGCCTCGTATCCCTTGAAGTACGAGACCACCGCCCCGACACTGGGGAAGCTGATGCGTCCGCCGGGCCTGCGACCGGTCTGGACCATGTAGGAGGCGGTCTCGTGGCCGTTGATGCCGTGTGTCATGCTTCGCAGGATTGCGTATTTGTCGGCCTGCTTGGCCAGCAGGGGCAGGAGCTGGCCGATCCGGACGCCCTTGACGTTGGTCTCGATGGGCTTGTTCAGCGGCCCGGTGTAGTCCTGGCCGGCATCGGGCTTGGGGTCGAACGTGTCGATGTGGGACGGTCCACCCCACATCCAGATCTGGATGATGGACTTGGCCTTGGCGGCCTTGGGCGTGGGAGCGGCCGAGAGAAGCTCGGGCCAGAACGTCGGCCCTGCCAGGAAGGCTCCGGCCCCTGCGCCCAGGGCGCCCTTGAGCAGTCCTCGCCGGGACAGCGTGTAGATTTGTTCGCGACTCATCATGCTTCACCTCTTAATGGCGATACAGGAATTCCGGAGAGTTGATCAGTGCCCAGATAATGTCCACAGAGGCCAGGTGCCTCGGAACCGATTTATCTTCCATGTATGTCTTGATGGCCTGGACTTCCTCGGCCGTCGGCTTGCGCGAAAGCAACGTCAGGTAGATGACCTCCAGCGCCTCGTCGGGGCTGCGGTTGATCCGCCCCCGAAGGCTGCGGAGCTTGCCCCCGCGCTCGATCTTGTTGCGGATGTGGCTGGAGTTGAGCAGGTGCAGCGCCTGTGCGGGGGTGAACTCGTTGCTTCGGGCCGACATCATCGCGCTGTCGCGAGCGGGACGTCCAAACAGCTCCAGGAAGGAACTGGTGATACTCCCGTCACCCAGCCGTACCGTCCGCTGGTGCTCGGGGACCCAGGTAAACGGTTCGGGGATCTTGCTGTGATACTCCTCGGTGGTCCCGGTGACCTTGCAGAGGATGTCGATGAGAATCTCTGCATCGATACGCCGCAGCGGGTACGCGGCGAAGAAGCTCTGCACTTCGGGTTTCTCGCTGCGCGGGACGCAGGAAAGCTGATACGTGGTGGAGGTGAGAATCTCCCGAAGCAGGGCTTTGAAGTCGTAGTCCGACGCGATGAACCGCTTTTCCAGCACCGCAAGCGCCTCGGGACAGGAAGGAGGGTTATCCTTGCGGATGTCGTCGGGCTCGTGGATCAGCCCCCGGCCAAACACCCAGGCCCAGGTCCTGTTGGCCATGGCCTTGGCGAACCACGGGTTGTCCTTGCGAACCAGCCAGTCGGCAAAGACCGTGCGGGGGTCCTGATCGGGGGCCAGCTTGACACGGGTTCCGTCGGGCAGAATCCCTTCGGGTGTATGGGGCTTGGAGGTGTCGAAGAAGACGATCTCCTCCTTCCACTCCTTGGTGGACTTGTACCCGACCCGCTGGAAGAAGACTTCCAGTCCCTCCCGTCTCTGCTGAGGCCAGGTCTCCATCCGATCTCCCATGAAGACCAGTGCGGCCGCCGAGGCCAGGTTCTCCGGCTCCTTGCTCTGGACGGCGCGGAAGAAGTTGACGGCTGGGACACGGAAGTTGCTGCCGTTGAGTGTGAGCAACTGCCGGGCAAACTGATCATACGGGAGGTTCCGGGACAGGGCTTCGTGAAGCCAGCGATGATAGGCCTGGACGGCATTGGGCCAGAGATTGATCGGGAACTCCGAGCGGACCCGCAGCACGTCGCTCCAGTGCATGGCCCAGTAGTCGGCAAACTCTTCTCGCTGGAGCAGTTCGTCGATGAGCCTGGTCCGCTTGTCGGTGCCCTTGTCTGCCAGGAATTCCTGGACTTCCTGGACCTCCGGAAGGATGCCCAGCACGTCCAGGTAGGCTCGTCGGATGAAGACGGCGTCGGTACAGACCCGGGCCGGCTGGATTCCCTTGGCTTTCCAGGCGGCGAAGAGGGCCCGGTCCAGGTCGCCGGCCGGCGTCGGCTCGACCTGCGACTCATACACGCTGGGAGGCGACGCTGCTGCGAGGCCTGTAAGGAGGATCAAGGCCGGAAGGGTTGGCGTTGGAGGTGTCCTCATGGTGATTCCCTTTCCTGAACATCTTCCCCACAGCCTTGCTTGGCTCTAGGCTGAGGGTTGTCTGTGCTGCCTGGAATCTCTCTCGCGAACGGTCCCGCGATTCTCTCTCTGCATGGATGTGGGCACGGCGCCTGCGGGCGCAGGGGGACCGCCGTTTGGCCTACCTACAAGATAACGGAATGGCCCGGGGGGTATTGCTGAAAAATCTATTTTTCGACGCCCGCTGCCGGCCCGGCCAAAGCGCGGCTTGTTCCGCGGTGCCCAGGCGGGTATTGTGGACATTCTGCCCCCCCGGAGGGAGGCAAGGGAACAGGCCATGGAAAGCTCCAGACTGACATTGGAAAGTCCGATTTATCCCGTCGAGCCGGGCCGGATGCTCAGCCTCGTGGACCTGCTGGATACCTTTGTCCAGTGGGGGTCCATGCGCGTCTCGGATATGCACCTGAAGGTGGGGCTGCCCCCGATCTATCGAACCGACGGCAGGCTCCAGCCGATGGAGGGTGAGCCCCTGACCGGGGAGATTCTCCGGCGGATGATCGGCGTGTTTCTCAGCGAGGCCGAACTGGAGGCGCTTGAACAGGACCGAAGCGTCGATACCTCCGCGACGACCGAGCAGATGCACTACCGCCTGAATATCTTCTACGAAAACGATGGCCCCTGCATCGCCGTCCGTGCCCTGGAGGGCCTGCCCCCGCCGGTGGAGGAAATCGGCTTTCCCAACGGCATCTGGGAGGACATCATCCAGATGCAGCAGGGCCTGGTTTTGATTACCGGCGTGACCGGCGCGGGCAAGAGCACGACCATCGCCTCGCTGATCGACCGGATCGCCCGCCAGAGGCCTTGCAGGATCATCACCCTAGAAGACCCCGTCGAGTATCGCCTCCAGAGCCACCAGGGCATCATCTCCCAGCGGGAGATGGGACGCGACGTGCCCAGTTTCAGCCGGGGGCTTCGCGACTGCCTTCGGGAAGACCCGGACGTGATCTTCGTCGGCGAGATGCGCGACGTGGAGTCCACCGCCTGGACGCTCACCGCAGCCGAGACGGGGCACCTGGTGTTCTCTACCCTGCACACGCGAGATGCCCGGGGAAGCGTCAGCCGGATTCTGGATATGTTCCCCCCGACCCGGCAGGACGAGGTTTCCTCGCAGCTTTCCCTGGGACTCAAATATGTCATCAGCCAGAAGCTCGTGCCTCGAAGCGACGGTCAGGGGCGCGTGGTGGCCATGGAAATTCTCGCCAACAGCTATGCGGTGGGCAATCTCATCCGCCTTCGCAAGCTGGAGCAGATCTACTCCCACATGCAGACCAAGACCAAGGATGTCCCTTCCGAGCGGATGACTACAATGGAACGCAGCCTGGTGATGCTGGTCCGGCAGGGAATTATCGAACCGCTGGAAGCGGAAAAGTACGCCGAAGACCGCGTCTCCTTTTTCGACGAGATGAAACGTCAACTGCCCAATGCACTGCCCAAGGCCCGAAAACGATGAATGATTCCTGGAGTGAAAACCTGCCCGATCTGCTCGAACCGATTCTGGAAAGCTACCGCCGCAGCCAGGCGACCCACCGCATCGGGCATCAGGCCCTGCCCAGCAACGCGCGAATCGTCGCCCTGACCGGCGAGATCCGGCGCGTGCTCTTCCCGGGCTTCCACACCGATGAGCGACTGGACATGCAGAACGTCCGCTACCACCTGGGCGAACTGCTCAACCGTATCGGGCGGGGGCTTTCCGAGCAGATCAACCACTGCTTCCACGCCGCCCGAGACTGCGAGGGAGTCTCCAGTGAGCAGTGCCGCGAGCGGGCCGAGAGGATCACCGGGGCGTTCCTGGCCCGGATCCCCAAGCTGCGAGAGGTGCTGGCCCTGGATGCCGAAGCGGCCTACGACGGGGACCCCGCCGCGAGAAGCATCGACGAAATCGTCTACTGCTACCCCGGCTTCTACGCGGTGACACTCCACCGGATCGCCCACGAGCTGTTCGAGCTGGAGGTACCCCTGATGCCGCGGATCATCTCCGAGCACGCCCACAGCCTGACCGGTACGGACATTCATCCGGGGGCCACTATCGGCAAGCGGTTCTTTATCGACCATGCCACCGGTGTGGTCATCGGCGAGACGAGCGAGATCGGCGACAACGTGAAGATCTATCAGGGCGTGACACTCGGGGCCAAGAGCTTCCCCAAGGACGAGCGAGGCCGGGCCATCAAGGGCCTCAAACGCCACCCGACCATCGAGGATAACGTGACCATCTACGCCAATGCCACCATCCTGGGCGGAGATACCGTCATCGGGCGGGGCGTGACGATCGCGGGCAACACGTTTGTGATGGAGAGCATCTCGGCCGGTTCGCTTGTGGCCGGCGAGGCGCCCCGGCTCACCGTGCGCAACAAGAAGGACAAGCCCGGATAGGCCCGAAACAGTCGCGGCCGGGCGTTTCGCGCGGTTGCAAGGCTCTCAATGCGCGGGTATAGTGCAGGTTGACAAGGGTTAATCCAAAGCCAGCTCCACGGAGTGAATGATGTCGACCGATTTCAGCGGACTCGCTGATGATTTTTTCGTGAATTTGAACCTCCAGACCACTCTCGCCCTGCCCAACAGCCGGGAGTCGCTGCTGCATTTCTGCGAAGCGGTTCAGAAGGAATTTCCGTCGATGACGGCCTTCTACCAGCGCGAGAGCGGAGATTTCGTGCTCGAAGGCGACCGGGAGAGCGGCAGCTATCGCTGGATGGAACTCAGTGCTCACCGTCTCTCGGCCGGCTACTTCAATCCGCCCGAGCTGGCCAAGGCTCAGCGGCTCCATACCTGGCTTCTGGACAGGAGCGTGTACTTCCTGGGCGTCAGCCCGCTGGACATCGACGCGCTGGATGTGCTGATGGGCTTCAACATGGACTACCGGGGCAACCGGGATGCCATCGTGGCCCAGGCGCTGTTTTCCGGCGCGCCGCTTTCGTCGCTTCTGAGTGAGGGCTCGGAAAAGTGCGTCGAGTGCGAGCCCAGCGTCGTAATCGCACTGGATGAGGACTGCTATCTCCAGGCCCGGCTTTCGCTGGAGACTCGCAGCAACAGCTACCAGGTTCGAACGGGCAACTACGACGACGAGCCGATCAGCATCTACTTCACGATTCGACGCTATGCACGCCCGGGTCATCTTATTGAAATGAAGCAGGCCTTCGCCGACCAGGTGGAAATGTGCGAGGACCTCGTGGCCCGGCAGGTGATTCCCCAGGTGCTCAACCCCATCGCATCGGCCATTGCCAGCGCTTCCTGAGCCGAGGCCGGGTTCAGTTTGCTTTGCGCAGAAAAAAAGTGCAGGCCCATGCGCGAGCACGGACCTGCACCCATTGACCCCACGGGGACTCGAACCCCGGTTGCCGGGATGAAAACCCGGTGTCCTAGGCCACTAGACGATGGGGCCAAACTGGCCCCAGCCGGAAGCGTTCCGGCGTTGGGGGATTCAGTACTATAGCCAACTTTTTCGGCTGTTCAATACCTAATCGGCGTTTTGGAGTGAATCATTTTGCTCCGTGGCGGAATTGGACCCATCGGGTATCGACCGGAGCATTTCGTGAATGGCCGGCAGCGAGCTGCGCATGGCGGCTGTTCGCCCCCGGGCGTCAAGGATGTCCGGATCGGCCCCGGCCTGGAGCAAGAGGTGGACGGCCTCGGGGCGGTTTTCCGCAGCGGCGCACATCAGGGGCGTCCGGCCCTGGGAATCCTGGGCATCTACGCAGTGGGGGGCTTTGCGAAGGAGTTTGGCCAGAATGTCCGGGGGGCCCTGTTCAGCGGCCAGGTGCAGGGGGGTGTATCCCTTGCGATCGGCCCGACAGGGCAGGGCACGTCCCATGAGCAGGAGCCTCGCTGCGGGCCAGTTCCTGGACTCCAGGGCCCGGTGCAGGCCGGCCCGCCCCCGACTGTCGGGTGCATTTACGTCCGGCTGGTACTCCAGGAGAACCTTGAGGGTCTGGAAGTCCCCGCTGGAGCATGCGATATGCACAGGACGGCTTCCGGCCGGGTCGGGCCTGTCGGGGTCGGCCCCGGCTTCGAGGCAGAAACGCGCCCATCGCGCGTAGCCCTTCCTGCAGGCCTCGTGCAGCCTGGAAGAGCCGGATTCCAGCGGGGCGTCGATCCGTCCCCCCCGGTCCAGAAAGGTGCGGGTCTGCCGGACAGCCAGGGCCTCGGGGCCCGGTTCAGGGGTCTTGCAGCCCCCGGCCCAGAGCAGGGCCGTCAACAACCACACCAACCATGGAGAGGCGCGTTTCATCATGAATCGAGCCTGTCGAAACCGGGCGGCGTTTACAAGCAATTTCTACCCCGGGGTCTCAAAGAGTCTTTGCCTTTTCCGGTCGGAAAACGTGCGGGAAAGTCAGGGCGGACAGGGCGTCAACATCCCCGAGGAAAGGGGTTTACGTAAAAATGTGGATTTCTTGACAAAACGCTTGCCACAGAAACGCGCTTTGGGGCTACAATAACACATGCTTGGCCTGGAGGAGGCCGGGCATGGGATGTTACACCGTAGGGATAGGCTTTTGGAGGGCCTGAAATGAAACTCAGACTGCTTGGATACGTCCTGATGTGCGTAAGCGTGCTGGGGATGGTCGCCTTGGGACCTGTTGCGTTGATCGTGCAGGATTTCCGCAAGATGGGCTGATCAAAGGTGCGGGCATCTCGGCAGGGGATTTGCAGTTTCGGCTGCGGGGGAAGTGACGTCTGTGCCGGCCTGCTTTTGACCGCCCGGGGCGGGTGTCCGAGGTGGCAGCTTTCTCAGGCCGCCACCGGTGCCACGCCCACCCGGGACCGGATCAACTGAGCGATATCTTCCGGAGCGAGGACGTGATCGGCGACGCCCATTTCCACGGCCGCGCCGGGCATGCCCCAGATCACGCTGCTCTGCTCGTCCTGTGCGATGGTTTCTGCTCCGATGCTCTTGAGATGGGCCAGGCCTTCCGCGCCGTCCTTGCCCATGCCGGTCATGACCACTCCAAGGATCTTGCCGCTGGAACGGGTGACGGATTTCATCATGACATCCACCGAGGGGCAGACGAAGCAGACCTTCGGGCCGCCCTGGAGCTGGATGCTGTTGTTGGCAGAGAGGCTCAGATGGACTTCGCTGGGGGCTACGTAAAATCCCCCGGTCTGGATCTTCTGGCCGTCGCGGGCCAGGTAAACGTCCATCTCGGAAGACTCTGCAAGGGTCTTGCAGACGGACTGGTTGATGAACTTGGGCATATGCTGAACCAGGACCACGGCCGCATTGAGGCGTCCGAGGTTGGGCACGAGTTTGCGTAAGGTTTTCGGGCCACCGGTGGAGATGCCCAGCAGGACCAGGTTAAGGCTCATATCAATCGATTTCCATCTGGATGCGGGAGCGGGATGTCAGGCGAGGCAGTAGCTCAGTGCGTCTTCTACGGCGGCGACGAGTTCTTCGGGGGTAAAGGGCTTGCGGACGTAATCCAGGACGAATTCCTTGAGAGACTCCATTTCCGGCCCCGGGTCCAGCACGGCCGTGAGCATGCAGACAACGTTGCCCGGGTAGAGGCCTTTCTGGACGATGGTGTCCAGCGTCTGCCATCCATCCATCTCGGGCATCATGATATCCAGGAGGATCAGGCCCCTGAACCCCTGTTGGATCTTCTCGATGGCTTCGGGGCCGCTGGAGGCGAATTCGACTTCTATGCCGGCCTCTTCCAGGACCATCCCGACGGTCGTCCGGATGGAAGGATCGTCGTCTACAGTCAGTATTCGGGCGGTCATGTCTGGTTCTCCTGTGCCTGTTGCTGCTGAGTGTCTGAAAGGTCCTGCCCCGCCCTGTGGGGGGGAGGCAGCGTAAAGGTGATGGTGGTTCCCTCTTCGATCCCCGGACTGGTGGCCCAGATGCGCCCCCCATGGCGCTGGATGATACACTGACAGATGGAAAGCCCCAGCCCCGTGCTGCCCCGGTCATGCCGCGATTCGTCGGCCTTATGAAACTCCAGGAAGATGCGATCGAGTTGATCGGCGTTCATCCCGCAGCCTGTGTCGGTAATGGCCACGTGGATCATGTCTTGCTCGCCGACAAAGGCGCTGAGGGTGATCGTCCCGCCGGGCGGGGTGTGCTTGGTTGCGTTGGAGATGATATTGTGGAAGACCTCGCGCAGGTGGATGTGGTCGGCCAACACGACCGTCGGCTCGGTGATGTTGTTCTCCACGTGCAATTGATTCTCTGTGAGGATGGGCCCCATCGAGGCGACAATGTTTCGCGACTCGGTGAGCAGATCGATCGGTTCCATGTCGAACTGGACGGCCGATGAGTTCAGCCGGGCCAGGCTGAGGGTCTTTTCGACCAGTCGCCGCATATAGCGGACGTTGTCCATCGTCACGGTGAGGATCTCCTGGGACTTGGGGTCCTCGATGCGTTTGCTGAGCATCGGAAGCAGGGCCACCAGGGGCGTTAAGGGGGTTTTCAGGTCGTGCCCGAGCTGATTGACGAACTGGTCCTTCTGCTTGAGAAGTTGCTGGACCTTCTCGGTTCGATCCTGCACCTGGGATTCGAGGGTCTCGTTGAGGATTTCCAGTTCGCGCTGGGCGGCCTTTCGCTGGGTGATGTCCTCCAGGCACAGCAGGGCCATCTCTTCTCCGCCGACCCGCAGGGGTGAGGACGTCACGTGGAAGAAATACTGGTTGAGGCTTGCGCCTTCTTTTCTCAGCAGGGAGGCCTCCCCGCGATGATGCGGACAGCCATTGGCGACCAGGTCACTGACGATGCTTCGCAGCCTGCACATCTCGCAGGCCGGCGAGTTTCCGCAGCCGAGATTCCTGGCATGTTCGCACCCCATTGCGTCGCCGGGCCTGCGTCCGATCATCTCCGAAAGCGATCGGTTGGCCAGTTGGGTAGCCGCGGGATTGGCATTGCGAACGAGGATGTCCTTGTCGATGACCAGGATGGCCGTGGGGGCGCTGGTGAAGATGGCCGAAAGCTCCGCCTGGGAAGACCGCAGGGAGGACTGGACCCCCAGCAGTTCCTGCTGAAGATCGAGGATTCTCTCGGCTGCGCGGATTCTGGCCCGAAGCTCCTTTGCGTCGAAGGGCTTGATGATGTAATCATCGGCCCCTGCTTCGATCCCCTGTGCGATGTCCTCTTTGCGATCGCGCGCGGTGAGCATGATCAGGTAGGCATAGGAGCCCGAGAGGGCTTCGCGGACGTGCCTGCAGACGTCCAGCCCGCTCATGCCGGGCATGTTCCAGTCCAGGATGGCCAGTCTGGGCGCATTGGGGGCGCGGAGTCTTTCCCAGGCGGCCAGTCCGTCTTCGACACAGACGGTGTCATAGCCCCATTTTTTCATCAGCGAATCCAGCGCCTGGCGCGAGATCCGGTCGTCTTCGGCGATCAGGACCTGCATGATTGGTTCTCCCGTACATAGTCTTCGAGTCGGGAGCACAAAGCTGTAAGACTTTCCTGGAATTTGGCGAGAGTCATGTTGGCCCCCTCATGATCCTCGGCCTTGGCGCTTTGCTCCAGTTCCAGGCAGAGCCTGCGGGGGCGGGACATGGTGAACAGGCTGACTGCCCCCTTCATGCTGTGGACGGTCTCGGCCAGGGCATGGAAATCCGAGGCCTGGAGGCTTTCTTTCATCTGGGTGACCATTGCCCGGGCGTCCTGGAGGAACTCGGAAGCCAGCATGGCCAGCAGGTCGCGATCCCCTCCCATTCTCTCCAGGGCGGTCGCCTCCTGGAAGCTGTCACTATCGTCGGCCTGGCCGGCAGGAGTTTCGCTTTGGGCGGGCGGATCCTCCGGTTGTGCCCACGTCTGTGCCACCGACGGATCCTGGATTTGCTCGGCGGGCAGGGGCAAGGGGACCTCCGAAGGGCTCTGAGGGGCTGTGCGGACGACATGGGCGACGGTATCCAGCAGGGATCCTGCACTGATGGGCTTGGCCAGAAAGGCATCGATTCCCAGATCCCGCAGGCGGCTGTTCTCGACGGGCAAGTCCTGGGCGGTCATGGCGACGATGGGGGTTCGGCGACTCCCGTCGGCCTCTTCCTGTCGGATGCAACGGGTAGCCTCCAGGCCGTCCATGCCGGGCATGCGCAGATCCATGAGGATCAGGTCGAACTGTTCGCGGCGGCAGGCTTCCAGGGCTTCCAGGCCGTCGTGGGCGCAGCAGACCTCGTGTCCGGCGCGGGTGAGCAGGTCCCGGGCCAGTTCCCGGTTGATCCTCTTGTCCTCGACCAGCAGCAGGTGCAGGCGGCTCTGGTGTTCCCGAACGCTGTGCCGTGTGACCAGGTCGGCGTCGGTGACGGGGGTCGTTCCCAGCGCCATCGTAAGGGCTGTTCGGAACTGCTCGGAGCGAATCGGACGCGTCAGGTAGCCCGCCAGCCCGATCGAGCGACTCCTTGCGGCGTCCCCGCGTTTGCCGGCCGAGGCGATCATCACAATTCGCGGCGGGTTCTTGGCGCAGCGTCCCAGGATTCGTGTCGCCACCTGGAACCCGTCCATCTGGGCCATGTCCCGTTCGATCAGGACCATGTCAAAGGCCGATTGCTCCGAATCCTCCTGTGCCAGTAAATTCAGCCCGTCCCGGGGGCTCAGGCACGTACTGGCCAGGATGCCCCAGGAAGACATCATCCGCTGGAAGACCTCACTGGAGGAGGGCTTTTCGTCGATGATCAGGGCGCGTTTTCCGGTCAGGCAGTCTCCCCCTGCAGCCTGGAGGGATTTGCAGACTTCCGAGCCGGGCTCCTGGAAGACGGCTGTGAAATGGAACGTGCTGCCGACGCCCAGCTTGCTTTCCAGCCAGATCTCTCCTCCCATCAGGTGCACGAGGCTGGCGCAGATGGCCAGGCCCAGGCCGGTTCCATCCACCGACCGGGTCGAGGTGTTGTCGGCGGTTTCAAAGGCCGTGAAAATCCGCCGCTGCTTGTCCTCGGGGACGCCGGTCCCGCTGTCACGGACCCAGAAGTGCAGGCAATGTTCAGCTTCCTCGGATTGCCTCTGCTCGAGTCCGACCTGGATTTCCCCCCGCTCGGTGAACTTGATGGCGTTGTGGACGAGATTGTTGAGCACCTGTCGAAGCCGGCCCGGATCGCCGATCAGCGCATTGGGTACGTCCGGCGAGAGGTGCAGGCTCAGGCAGAGGCCTTTTTTGCGGGCCCGGGTCTCCAGGGGCCCCAGCAGGTCGTGAAGGCAATCGTGGACCAAAAAGCCGATCGGGTCGAGTTCAACCCGCCCGGCCTCGATCTTCGAGAAGTCCAGCAGATCGTTGATGATATCCAGCAGTTGATCGGCGGACTCCTTGACCATCTGCAGGTACCCGCCTGTCTGGGGGTCGTGGACGGCCTCCATGGCCAGTTCCGTCATCCCGATAATGCCGTTCATGGGCGTGCGGATCTCGTGGCTGATATTGGCCAGGAAGTCGCTCTTGACGGCATTGGCCACTTCGGCTGCTTCGGCATAGGTGTTGGCGCGTTCCAAGGCGCTTTCGAGCTGTTGATTGGTCGATTCCAGCTCGGCCAGAAGTGTCTCGGCCCGGTCCTTTGCCTCCTGGAGCCGGCTTTCCCGCCGGGCATGGGATGTGACATCCACCAGCAGATGGAGTCCATGACCATCAGGCAGTTTCCGGGAGTTGATCTGAATCTCCAGGTCGCTGCCGTCTTCTGCCGGGAAGCGGACGCCTTCGCAGACGCCTTGACCGGCGGGGGAATCCAGGACGCGGGATAGATCATCCTGCCGTCCCGGAACGACCAGGTCGACCAGGTTCATGCCCTCCAGAGGCACAGAGCCCAGCAACTCTTTCGCCGAGGCGTTGGCCTGGAGGATGTTGCCATCGGCGTCGCTGAGAAGGGCAGGCAGGGCCAGGCTGTCCATCGGCTCCCAGCGATCCTGCCCGGCCGCGTCGAGCACCCGCCGCCGCTGCTGCGGATCCTCCGACTCACACGTCTGTCGTTTGCTGAAGGAACCGGCCAGTCGCCCCGCCAGGAGCAGGATGGAGACTCCCTGGGTCGCCAGGGCCACTTGTGTCCAGCCAAGGAGAATCAGAATCATCCCCGCTGCCAGGAGTGCAATGGCCGGCAGTTCCCGCAAGGCTGGGGCTCGGAAATCTTTGCCGGGAAAACATTTTCGCAGAATCCCGGCGGCTCTGGTGTACATCGTGGTGCCCCTTGACGGTGCCTGTCTTCCGAGACTGCGAAGCCAGGGGGAGACCACGCCAATACTCAGAAGCTCGGTGCCCTTTGGAGTATTTCCATCTATACGGCCCTTACATCGTCCCAAAGACCCCCCGACTTGACTAGCTTTGCGCCCTGCGGGGCCGGCCGGCTCAACAGGCTTCCTGGACAAGTTGGCCCCCGGGATGACCGATGAGAATACTCTGTTGGCAGGCAGCGATTTTGCCCTAAACGGGAGAATCCATTGCGTCCCAGGCCTTTGCAAAGAAGAATCCAGCGATCCCAGCCGAACCGGCAGATCGCCCCCGGGGATATCCGGCCCGACAATGGCATGCTTCTGGTGCGTATCTGCAGCAAATGGTTCGGGTTGCGCGTCCACCACGTCCGGGAAATCCTGCGTCCGGGCCCGTTGACTCCCGTTCCTCCATGCAGCGATGTGATCTCGGGCCTGATGAACCTGCGCGGCAGCCTTCTGCCCGTGTTGGACTTGTCGGGCATGATGGGCCTGGAGAAAACCGACTCGCCTCGCAGGGCGGTGGTGGTTGTGGAGTGCGATGAGGTCCAGGCCGGGCTTCTCGTCGACAGGACGGGAGATGTCGTAGCGGCAGAGCCTGAGGACAGGCACATCCCGTCGGGCCAACTGCCCGCCCGCATCGAGCCGCTGGTCGAGAGCCTCACGACCTGGGGGGACCTGCTTCTCTGCTGCCTGGACCTGCCCCGTGTCCTGGAGGAGGTCGAGCGTCTCGCCGTTGCCGACGATCCCGAACCCGCGCTTTGAGCCCGATCCCAGCCAGAGCTCTCCATTTGACCTTCTGCCGGGCTATATCAGGGATCTGTTTGGTCGCCGGCAGGCGACATGGTACAATCCGCTTTTGTCGGATCTTCGCATTCGGGCTCCCGGTTCGCCGTCCCCGACCTGGGGGGATCAGAGGTGAGAGCCATGGCCATGTCCCCAAGCCGAAAACGCAAGCTCGAGATGCTCACCCGTCGCATCGCCCGGGGGGACCTGCCCGCAGCGCAGGATGTGCTCAAGGGTGTCGGGTCAAGCGCGAAGGCCCCGAAAGATCCGCTGGCTCCGCTGGAGCTGGCCCAGGCGTGCGAAGGGATCGAACATCGCCTGACAACGCCCCTGGGCGAGGGGGCCTTCTGGCGGGTCCGCCGCGAGCTGCAGAAGATCGACGCCGAGGGTGGCAGCATCGAGAAGCAGTACAGCTCGGTGCTCAAGGGGGCGCGCCACCGCTTTGATGAACTCGAAGCCTCGGCCGAGCTGTGCCACGTGGCAAACGCCGACTGCGCCGATCTGCTCTTCATGGACCTGGAGACCTGCGGGTTCTCGGGCTGTCCGATCTTCCTGGTGGGGCTGATGCAGTGGGAGGATGGAGCCCTGGTCTTCGATCAGTTCCTCGCCCGGGACTACAGCGAGGAGGGGGCGATCCTTCAGGCTTTTGCCGACCGATACGACCAGGCCGGGGTGCTGGTGACCTTCAACGGCAAGTCGTTCGACCTGAACATGATCCGGGAACGCTCGGCCTTTCACGCAGTGGAGTTGCCCTTGCGGGATCCGCCGCATCTGGACCTGCTCCACGCTTCGCGGAGGCGATGGAAGGGGGGCCTGCCCAACTGCAAACTCCAGACACTGGAGCGGTGCCTCTGCGGGCGCCTGCGAAGGGGCGACATTCCCGGAGCGCAGATCCCCGATGCCTATCACAGTTTTGTAGAAAGCGGCAACGCGAGGCAGATCGCCGATGTACTCCACCACAATGTCCTGGATCTGCTGACGATGGCCCAAGTCGTCTGCGCCCTGCTCACGGGGGCAGGGGCGATCGAGACCGACGCCTGAGAGGCCGGAGTGGTCCGGCCGTTTGTTCCGAAACGCTCTGCTACTCCAGCTTGGTGAACATCAGCACGGCCGGCTGCTGACCGGTCTTGCCCACGATGCTCCTGTCGAGCAAGGCCATGTATCGCCACGTCTTGGGCCGGCCCCGGCTGTCTTTGATCTGCAGGGCCAGGAGCACCACGTACGTGTCGCTCTGGACGGTGACCAGGTTGCTTACCGCCCGGTACAGGCCGTAGCGGCCGAACATGGAGGCGTAATCCGCCCGCTTCCTCTCGGCCGGCGAAAGCCGGGAGGCTACATAGTCGCCTAAGGGAATGGCCAGTTCGCCCGGGGTAAGGAAGCCGTTGTGGGTCACGCCGTCGCGAAGCCCGCCGATTCCGCTGGCCGCTGCGCGGTTGGAGTAATCGGGCCCCCCGCTGACTTGCTCACCGTCGCGGTAGCACTGGATGTACTCGGCGATTCGAGCTCTCTCGGTCGCATCGATGACCAGCGGAGCCGATCGGTAGAGCAGTTCGTCCGGCCAGGGCAGGGCGGCCAGGACTTCACGCGAGGCGGTGTTGATGTTCACCCGCCCGTAGACGCGTCGGAGCTCGACGTGGCCATCAGCAGGGTCAAGCGGCCCTCTGGTCCTGTCGCCGGGCAGCACGTCCACCAGCTCGGGCAGAATCGTCGCCCAGGGCAGCGTGGGGTAGTTGCCGTCCCCGCTTGCGGCATTGGCATGGAAGTTGAGCTTTCCGCGTGAGACGCTGCCGGCCAGGCTCTTGAGCTGGTGGGGCAGGTCGTTGCCGCTGTCGTCGGGCCCGACGGTGAAGACCCGCGCCAGCTCGCCCAGGTTGTAGGGAACCCCGCCGAGGCGGTGGAGGCCAAAGCCCTGGTTCACGTTGGAAAGAGACGAGGCGGCCAGCCCATTGCCCCCGGCGCTGCTGAAGTTCATTCCCGGAGCAGATGTCTGGTACTCCGCCACCAGGGCGCGCTGGCGCCCGCCGTATTGTCCAGCGGCGGGGTTGTAGGGTCCCCAGTCGTCGTCTCGCAGGGCCAGGGCGCTGACGGCAGCTTCCCCCGTGGCGGGTTTGGTGTACCCCAGATCAAAGGCCGAGACCTTGTCGACGGGGATATCGCTCTCGGTGCCGACGTCGCGGGTGATCTCGATCGTTCCGGCATCCTTGGCCAGCGTGGCCAGTTCGGGTACTTCGTACTCGGGCGGGAACTTGAAATCCGAGGAGTCCAGCGGCGTGGTCGCACCGGGGCCGTTGCCGACCGTCCAGAGGACGATCGAGTTGCCAGGGGCTACCGCGGTCGGACCCAGGGTGCCCAGGTCGAAGCCTTCGACCTCGTAGTTCTGGATGTTGACGCTTTTCCAGCAGGGGTTCATCAGTTCAATGGCTACCGCCCAGCCGGAATCGTCCGTGCCGGGAGTCGATTGGGGCTTGTAGTAGACGTAGGCATCGGTGATGACCAACTGCTCGACGGCCCCGTAGACCTTAAAACTCTCGCCGGAGGGACTGAAGGCAAAGGCGTTGTTGTGGGCCTGGTCGGGGGACGTGTACGCCCAGAGGTTGGCCAGGAAGTGGGCGGCCTCTTTTTTACCGGCCCCGGCGGCGACCAACTGCTCATAGAGCCATTGGTCGGGCTCGAAATTCCGGGAGAGCAGCATCCGCTTGATGCGGTCGTCGTTGGGATCGGCAGAGCCCGTCTTCGGGCGGCGAAGAAGCTGCCGCGAGACGCTGGTCGTAGTGAATATGCGTTTGCGATCGATCCGGTCGCTGGGATTGGAGTCGATGATCAACTGGGGCAGGAGCCCGGCGTTGTCGGACGAAGGGCCCGTGTACCGCAGGAAGATCTCCTCCCCGGGGTCGAAGGGCCTGTAAGGGTCCGAGGGCTCGGGTAGACCCATATAGGGACCGGGCCTGTGAGGATGCTGGGCGAACTCGTACCAGTAGGTGTTGCTCGTCGTTGGAGTGGAGGTGTCGATGCGACTGTAATGGAAGGCGCCAAGGACGGCAGAATCCAGTAGCTTGGCTACGTCAATATCGGACGGTGTGGTGAGCATCGTTGTGACCAACCCGATATTGCTCCAATCATTCCACTTGTCCACCACGCCATTTCCGCCGGAGGCAGTCCAGTTAGCCTCCAGAGATCCGGGGGCATAGTAGAGGCAGTCGGGTCCGTTGCCGATCGTCATGTTCAAAAACGAGGACGTATCCAGGATGCGGACGAATCCGTAGATGGCCCTGCCCTTGGGATCCACCATGCCGGTCTCGAAACGATAGGAGTCTTCATGCTTGTCGCCGTCGAGGTCGAGGAAATACTCGTAGTCCGGGGAGGTGACGTCCTGATTGTAAACGACGTTGGTGACCTTGGCTGAATCCAGTCCCACGAGGTTGGTCAGGTGCTTCCAACGGAACAGAGCTGGGTCGTAGCTGGTGGCCAGGTGATCGTCGACATCCTCGGCCGGGTAGTCGATGAAGCCCTTCCACCCCTGCGGATCCGGCGTCAGGGACGCGTAGGGATTGTTGGCATCGGTATGAAGGTCATCGGCCAGTCGCTGCTTGATCAGGCCGACCACACCCGATGCGCCGGGATCGTTCTGGGCTTCGGTGGCCAGGCTCAGGGCCTCGGACTCATCATAGCGGGCTACGATCAGGAAGGTGCCCAGGAGCATGTAGAGGATGGTCAGAAGACCAACCACCATCAGCAGGACCGAACCTCGTTGATTATGTGTGCGTTTCATCGTGCACCTCTGCAAAGTTTACTGGCCGATCGGGGCGACCACGTGGTAAAGCGTCGATTCGTTCTGCAACTCCTCGGGCAGGTCCGGATCGTTAAGACGGAATATCAGGTGTAGCGCCAAAGGCCAGTCGGAGGGATCCTCGTGCGTCCAGAAATTCTGGTAGCTCTTGCTCAGGTCGATCGCATGCCACTTGGGCTTTCCTGTATGCGGGTCGGGCATCGCGTAACGGACGCCGACGAGTTCGATCCCCGGGCTCAGGACTTCCCAGAGGTCCCTGACCTCATTCAGGTTGTTGTTTGCAGGAACCCGGATCGATTCGGGCACGGACTCCATGAAGGATTCATCACTTGGACCGCCCAGGATCTGGTCAAGCAGCTTCGATTCCCGCGTGAACTGGATGGTGCCCAGAGTGGGGCTGATCGACGGGTTGGTGGGTCCGAAAAACGGATCCGAACCGCTGTCGGGGTCGCCGCCATCCGCATCGGCAGGCAGCGGATCGGACATGCTGGTTCCGACCAGCAGAAGCTGCTTGCGGAGCAGGACCTTTCCGGGATAGGCCGGATGCGTGTTGTCGGCCATGCCGTAGGCGACCACCGCGCCGGTTGCGCGCGTCGCGTAGGCGGGGGTGCCTTTATCTGCCAGGGTGGAGTTGAACCTGCCGGCCTGGGTGAAGCACATTCGATAGCCTTCAGAGGGTTTGTGCCAGATCAACAGGAATCCCTGGCGCGATATCCGTTCCAGGTCCGAGCGGATCGTCCTCGCGATGGCCTCGGCCGCACTGTTGGCACGCGAGCGGCTCTGGGTGGTCGTCACGAACTGCTGACTGCTGGTGAGGACCATGTTGAACACGTAGAGGATCGCGGCGATAACCACCACGGTGACAAGCAGTTCGATCAGCGTCATGCCCCGTCGCGTTCTCATTGTGGGTGTGTGTCTCATGGTGCGTTCCTCAATGCGGTGCGGACGGTGAGAAGCCCCAGTCCCGGGCTCATGACCGGCAGGGGGGCGTCGGCGTCCCCGTCGTGTTCGTAGATGGTCCAGAGAGGCTCGATGGCCGACTGGGAGCCGCTCAGGGCGCGGTCGAGCTGAATCGTCTTGCCGTCGATGCTTTCGATCCGCGCCCAGGAGCCGTTCTGACCAAGTACGATACTGCCCGGCTGGAAGAACTTGGCCTGCGACTGGTTGGAGATGCTCACTTGCCGGTCATCGTGGTCGACCGAGTCGATGCCGATGGGTTTCAGGGCCATCTCATTGCCGTCTTCGTCCGGATCTTCTTCGAAGATCTCGTTCTCCAGGTAGTAGAAGATGGCCAGGAGGTAGTCGTTGCGGGCGAGGCTGGGGTCCGGCTCGGAATCCATCCTCCGGGCCAGGAGTCTGAAGCCCTTTCGTTCGTCCTCGACCAGGTCATCGTCGGACTTGCGGGCAAGCGGGTGTGTCAGGTTGGTGGTTTCGTAGTCGCCGGGATCATCGATATAGACGTCTGTGGTCAACAGCGAGTCGACGTCGATTTCCACGAACTGCCGCGTCACCCCCTGGTCAAGCATGTGCCGGCGGGTGAGCATGGACCGAATGAAGGTCACAGCGTTGCGGGAGCCGACCTTGGATTCCACCGCGCCCACGCTGGACCGGCTCAGCTCGATGCCGACCGGGACCACGCCGGCTACCATGGTCAGTGCAATGCCCATGATCACGATGGCAAACATCGTTTCCACCAGCGTAAAGCCCCGCCGGTCGGGTGTAACGTGATGTTCAAATGGAGTTTGCATATGAATCACTTCCTTGGGAACAGTTGTCCGGTGTAGAGGTTGATTCCGGTAAAGGCGGCCTTGTCCTGGAGGAAGTACGTTCGCGATGATGTGTTGGTAAGGCTCATGTACTCCTGGAGGGGGAAGAATGTCACCGCGGTAACACCGAGGGTATGCATATTCCAGGTGCTGTTGTCGTTGTCCCAGATCCGCAGGTCATCGTCCTTGTCGAACAGGGCGCCGTCGGCGAGGTCGAATTTCGCGTGGCCGTTGGAGGTCGGCGCCCAGCGGACGACCTTGCCCTCCGGGGAGAAGATCACCGTCGCGGTGACGAGCTTTTCGGGCTGGGTGATGTTCTTGATCGAGCCGTCGGAATTGAAGAAGCGGTCGTCGACGGCTCCGACGGCCATGCCGCCGGGAATGGCCACCGGCTCGAACCCCGCGGGCATCTGGAAGTAGCCGTCTTCCTCGTTCCAGGCCATGATCGAGGCGAACGTGGACCAGCGGTCGCTGAATTCCTCCAGGTCGCGGTCGGCGGGCTGGAAGTGCACGGCCGTGTAGACGCTGTTCTCGATCGCATAGGCCCGGGCCGTGCGAAGCAGCGAGTTGGTGACGCTGTAGGCCTGGCCTTCGGATCCGGAACTGAAGATATCGATGATTCCCGGCAGGGTGATCCCGACGAGGATCGCAATGACGCCGAGAACCACGAGGATCTCGATCAGCGTGAAGCCAAGGTTGCTCTTGCGGTGCATCCGGGTTGTTTTCAGGCTTGTCATTGTTTGTCCGATCGAATGTCGTCTTCTGTACCGAATTTCCCATCGGGCCCCGTGGAGATCAGTACCGGCGCCTTGCCCCGTCCGCCGTCGTCGACGTACTTCATCGGGTAGCCGAAGCCGTCGGTCAGGGGGGTCTGGGCGTCTTCGAAGATCTCCTCTTCGAGTTTCTCCACGATCTTCCAGCTCTTGGGCACTTCCTTGAGCCTCTGGAGCAGCGCAACGGTGGTGGCCTCGGCTTCGTCGCCGGGCTTGGTCACCGACCAGGAGGAATCCCACTCATCGCTGGGGGCCCGGCCGTCGTAGGCCTTTTCATACATGTCCACGGCCGTCTTCAGGATCTCCTGGGCCGTCTGTGTCCGTTTTCGGGAGGATTCCTCGTTGATGTAGCCTCCGATCGCCACGGCCAGGGCGATGATGATCGCCAGGATCACCATGACCACCAGCAGCTCGATGAGGGTAAAGCCGCGCCGGGCTCGGAATGTCTTGTTGGGTTTGCTCGCCATCGATTCGCTCACTGGGGTAAGAAGTTGCTCAGGTCGTCGGATCCGCTGTCGGAGGCATATCGCTGGAAGTCGCCGTCGGGCCCGGCAGAGAAGACCCCGAAGTCCTTCCGGTAATACTTGTCGTCTTCATCCTGGAAGTATTTGCCGGGCAGACCGGGATCGTCTTTGATTACCATCTTGCCCGAGGCGGCGTCGTAACGCGCATACCAGATCGTATTGCCGAACTCGTCCAGGAGGGTGGGCGTGCTCCCGTCGGATCGGGGGGCGTCGTCGAGGCCCTTGTAGGGTCCGTAGACGCGTCCACGGGGGGAGTCGGGCCTGCGCCAGCCCAAGCCATCGTTGCCGTCGTCTTCGTGAAAGTCCAATGCCCCGGTTGCCGCCTGTCCGTCGTGGTTCCGGTCTTTGGCCCAGCCGGTCATGTACAGGCAGAGCGTCCGGGCGCTGTTGAGACCGTCGATGCTTTCGGGCGGGTAATCGCCGTGTTCGCTGTGGTACTGCTCGACGCCGGCGGCGATGCTGTCGATGCGCTGCTGCGAGACGGAGATCTTCGCACGCTCCCGGACGGCCAGAAGGGCCGGAACCGCGATGGAGACCAGCAGGCCCAGAATCGCGATTACGATCAGCATCTCCAAGAGGGTGAAGCCCGAGGGGCGTCCACGTACCCCTGGCCGGTGGCGGACCTGGTTGTCTGGATGTCGGAACATATCGTTATCTTTCGAAGTTGGTCAGGTCGTCTTGGGTGAAGTAGCGTCGGTCGATTCCCGCGGAGATCAGGAGGAACTTGCCCGGCGCGTAAGGCCGGCTGTCCTGGAAGGTGATGAAGTCGTAGAAATCGCTGCGCTTTGCATCGGGCGTGATGGTTTTGTTGTGGTTGTATTCGTACTGGACGTCGGCATTCTTGCCGATCGTTCCCGGCCGGGCAGGGTAGTACAGGATGGGCATGGGGTCGGAACCGAACTCGTCGGAGGGCAGGGGGGCAACGCCCTCGTATTCCATTTCGTAGTCCGTGGAATGGCCGGAATAGACGCCGGAGGGGTATCCGTCGGGGGTGTCGCTGTCCAGATAGTCTTCCTCCCGCGGGGTCCACATGGCCCGGGCCAGCAGTTCAGATCCGGTCATGCCGTTTCGGAGGGCGTCCTGGCCCCTGCGGTCCTGTCCGGGAAAATAGTTGCGCCCGTCGAAGGCGTGAAATGCCGACAGGCCATCTTCCAGGGAGATCATTCTCGCCCGGGATCGGGCCAGGTCGGCCTGCTGCCTGGCTTTGTAGATGCTGGGCACGGCGATCACGACCAGAATCGAGATAATCGCGATCACGATCAGAACTTCCAGGAGCGTAAAGCCCCTCTCAGCTCCGGCGGGTTGTCTTGTATTTCGCGGGATCACGTCTGGGTCCTTCCGGTCAGTTCATGTTGTGGATGTCGTCGGAGGTGAAAAACTCTCCGTCGGGCCCGGGAGCGATCAGCAGGAATTCGTTGCTCCGGCGGGGGGTGTCGCTCCCATCGCCTCCGTCGGTAATGAAGGCGTAGAACTCCGCCGCAGTCGAGCCTGTGTAGGCCTTGTTCCAGTCGAACGCCTTGCTGTACTGCTTCTGGGCGCTCTGGTCCCGGCTTCTCGGGTCGCAGGGGTAGTAGCAGATCGGCGCGGTCTCGTTGGAGCTGTCGGCAAGCGTGTTCTGGTACTGCGTCCCGCCGTTTTCGAAGGTGAAGAGCAGTTCCTTCTCAAATTGGGAGCAGTAGCGGCTGTCTGCGGGGAACTCCGATGCGTCGTCTTCGGGGGAGAAGATCGACAGGGCCAGCATCTGGCTGCCGGTCTTGACCCAGGAGACCCCTCCGTTGTAGCCGTCACGAAGATACCGCTGTCCGGGGTAGTACTGGTTGAGCTGCTTGTACTGCTGGGCAGCGCGGCTTAGCATCGCGATGCGGGCTTCGATGGTGACGCGCGATCCGGCCTGGCGGACTTTCATCAGGCTGGGGACGATGATTCCGGCCAGCAGGGCAAGGATGGCGATGACAATCAGCAGTTCCAGCAGGGTAAATGCTCTCTTGCCTGCAGGGAAGCAGCCTGGTTTTTCTCTTCTGATGCCTGGCAAAGCGTGCATCTGGTTTCCTTTCTCAGCCTCCGGCTCGGTCCTGGGCACTCTTGAGCAGGGCGATCATCGGGGAGAACAGCGCGATGACGATGAAGCCTACCAACACACCCAGGAAGATGATCAGAACCGGCTCCATGACGCTGGTCATGGCCCCGACGAGAACCTCGACCTCTTCGTCGTACGTGTCGGCGACCTTGGTGAGCATCTGGTCCAGTTCACCGGTTTCTTCGCCGACGTCGATCATATTGACGACCATCGGGTCGACGATTTTGGCCTGTCGCAGCGGCTCGGCGAAGCTTTCACCCTCGCGGATGCCGTCATGCACGCGGCCCAGCGCCCGGACATACACCTCGTTTCCGGAGGTTTCGCGGGTGATGTTGATGGCCTCGAGGATCGGGACACCGGCAGAGAGCAGCGTTCCCAGTGTCCGGGAAAAACGTGCGATCGAGCCTTTGGAGGCGATCAATCCGAACAGCGGAATTTTGAGTTTGAACTTGTCCACGGCATATCGGCCCCCGTCGCTGGTCCTCAGGAGTTTGATCAGTGCGTAGACCGCCAGGGGCGAGCCAAGCAGGACGATCCAGCCGATGCGGACCATCCAGTCGCTGAAGTTCAGCAGGGCGATGGTCACGCCGGGCAGGGGGATCTGCATGCCTTCGAAGATGTCCTTGAACTGCGGCACGACAAACACCAGCAGGCCCGTGACGATCAGGACCGCGAAGCTGATCACTGCGGCGGGGTAGATCATCGCCCCGATGATCTTGCGTCGCAGGGCCTGGCTGCGTTCCATGAAGTCCGAAAGGCGCTGGAGGATCAGATCCAGCACGCCGCCCAGCTCGCCTGCGCGGACCATGTTGACATACAGTCGGTCGAACGCCTTGGGGTGTCTGGCCATTGCCTCGGAGAGGGTGGCTCCGCCTTCGACGTCCTCGGCCACAATGCGGATGGCCAGGCGAAGCATGCCGGGTTTCTGCTGCTGTTCGAGGATACGAAGCGATCGCAGGATGGGCAGGCCGGCATCGACCAGCGTAGAGAGCTGGCGTGTGAACTGTGTCAGGAGTTTCTTGGAGACCTTGCCGGCGGTGCGGCGTTTCTGCTGGCTCCCGCCGCCGCCTCCGCCGGCGCCGCCACCGGGCTGGGAATCTTTCTTCTGGTCCGGTTTGCGTTTCCCGGCCTGCTGTTTGATCTTGGTGGGGAAGTTGCCCATCGAGCGGATGCGCGCGGTAGCTTCTTCCTGGTTGGCGGCCTCGATCTTGCCCTTGACGGGCTGGCCTACCTTGTTCATGGCTTCGTATTGGAAGGTTGGCATGTATTACTCCTGCACGGGTCGATCAGGTTTCATCGAAGATGGTCTGGGAGACGACTTCTTCTACGGTGGTTTTGCCATCGAAGATGGCCAGCGTTCCGCTTTCACGCAGACTGCGCATCCCGCGTTTGCGGGCGGCTTCGCGAATCCGGGCGGTGGAACTGTGCTGCATGATCAGGTCGCGAATGTGATCATCCAGCAGCATGATTTCGTAAATGGCGTTTCGACCCGAATATCCGGTGCCCCGGCAGAACTCGCATCCGGCGCCCTGGAAGAAGCTGCGACCTTTGACATCCTCTTGGGTCAGGCCCAGTTCCATCAACTGCTCATCGGTGGGGGTCATGGGCTCTTTGCAGCGGGTGCAGATGGTCCGCACCAGGCGCTGGGCGACGACACCCTCCAGCGTGGCGGTCAACTGGTAGGGCTCCAGGCCCAGATCCAGAACACGTGCGATGGTGGAGGGGGCGTCGTTGGTATGGATGGTCGTGAAGACCAGGTGGCCGGTCAGAGAGGCCTGGACGGCGATTTCGGCGGTTTCCAGGTCGCGAATCTCGCCGACCAGAACAATATCCGGGTCCTGTCGCAGAAAGCTTCGGAGGCACCGGGCGAAGGTCAGGCCGATATCGGATCGCGTCTGGACCTGGATCAACCCGTCGATGTCGTATTCCACCGGGTCTTCGCTGGTGAGGATCTTGACCTCGGTACTGTTCAACTCGCTCAGGGCGGAATACAGCGTGGTGGTTTTTCCCGAGCCGGTCGGGCCGGTGACGATCACGATCCCGTGAGGACGGTTGATCAACTGGCGGAAGATCCGCAGGTCATCGTCGCGCAGCCCCAGGCGTTCCAGGTCCAGGTTCACATTCGAGCGGTCCAGAACACGCATCACCACGCTCTCACCAAAGCTGGTAGGCAGCACGGAGATACGCAGGTCGACCGGCTGGCCGTTGACCAGCAGTTCGATTCGGCCGTCCTGGGGCATACGGCGCTCGGCGATGTCCAAATTGGCCATGACCTTGACGCGGGAGGCAATGGCCGTGGCGATGTGCGTCGGGGGAGGCATCATCTCGTAGAGGTGGCCGTCGATGCGGTAGCGCATCTTGAACTCATCCTCGAACGGCTCGAAGTGGATGTCCGAGGCCCGGTTGCGGATCGCCTCGAGCAGGACCATATTGACCAGTCGGCGGACGGGGTTGGAGTCTGCGGCCTGCTGAATCGCGTCCAGGTCGATACTCTCGCCGCGATTTTCCAGGGCGGCCAGGTCCTCATCCACGGCGATCTGGTTGAGGATATCGCCCATGGATTCTTCTTCGGCCCCGTAGTACTTGGCCAGGGAGCGGTCCAGTTGCTCCTCGTAGGTGATCCGGGCGGTAACGGAAAAGCCCATCAGCGTGCGAAGGTCGTCTACGGCGTGGAAGTTGTCCGCCGAGGCGACCGCGATGGTCAGGTGGTTGCTTTCCTGGTCGTACTCGACGGGAACCAGCTTGTAGGTCTTGGCCATTTCCGGCGGGATACGCTGGATGACCGAGGCGGGAACGTCCTGCTGTTCCAGGTCAATGTATTCCATTCCGACCTGGAAGCCCAGGGCCAGCGACACCGTGGGGCCGTCGACATAGCCGAGGTCCACGAGGATCTGGCCCAACGGGCCTCCTCGCTCCCGCTGAGCTGCAAGAGCCTCGTGGACCTGGTCTCTGGTGATCTTGCCCATCTTGACCAGAATGCGTCCGATGGGTCTGCCTTTTAGTTGGTCTACCTGGTATTCGGCCATGGGTTATTTCCTCACGGCTTGTTCTTCGGATTCTTCTTGCTCGGCGATGGCTCTCTCGAACGCAGTCTGGTCCACGTTGGCAAGCTTGCCGGATTTGAACATGTCGATCTTCTCCTGGAGTTCTCCGGGGTTCTGGCTGCGGTCAACGGCGTCTTCTTCGGCGATCTTGCCTTGGCGGAAGTGACTGAAGAGGTGCTCATCGAGCAACTGCATACCCATCTTCTTGCCGGTCTGGATCTCCGAGGGAATACGGAAAATCTTGTTTTCGCGAATCAGGTGGGCGATGGCGTTGGTGATGACGAGAAACTCGAAGGCCGCGATCATGCCCTTGGCGTCGACCCGGGGCATCAGGGCCTGACAGAGCACGGCGATCAGGGACTCGGAGACCTGCACGCGAACCTGTTCCTGCTGGTCGACGGGGAACTGGTCGATCAGGCGGGTGATGGTTCGGGCAGCGGTAGTGGTGTGCAGGGTGCCAAAGACGAGGTGGCCTGTTTCTGCGGCCCGGATGGCCGCCTGGGTGGTTTCCAGGTCACGAAGCTCGCCGACGAGGATGACGTCCGGATCCTGTCGCAGCACGCGTCGCAGGCCCTCATCGAAGCTGGGAACGTCCACGCCCACTTCCCGCTGGTTGACAATGCTCTTGCCATGGGAGTGGTAGTACTCGATGGGGTCTTCGACGGTCACGATGTGCTTGTCGAAATGCTGATTGATGTAATGCAGCATGGTGGCCAGCGTGGTGGTTTTTCCCGAGCCGGTCGGGCCGGTGACCAGGAACAGACCCCGCGGCCTGCGGCAGAGCGTCTTGACGATGGGGGGCAGGCCGATTTCCTCGAAGGTGAAGATCTTGGAGGGAATCAGACGAAGGACCATCGAGACGCTTCCCTTCTGCATGAATACCGCGGTTCGGAAACGTCCGGCGTCGCCGTATTCGAAACCGAAGTCCGTGCCTCCCTGTTCCTGCAGTTCCTGCTGGCATCGTTCGGGGGTGATGGACTTCATCAGGGCAACGGTATCCTCCGGCTCCAGGACTTTGGTCTGGAGGGGACGCATCCTGCCGTGGAGTCGCAACGTGGGGGGGCGTCCCACGGCCAGATGCAGGTCGCTGGCTCCCCGCCGAATGCAGGTTTCCAGCAGACGATCAATGTGGATGTTCTTGGCCACGGCGATCCTTTCACTTCAAAGCAAGGGGGTGACTGTGGGTCAAACGGTCCGTATCGGGCCCGGGGCCCGCCTCGGGCGTCTGGGGTTCGTGGCCGATGGTTCCGCCTCGCAAAGCCATGGTTCGGTGTCCTTTCGCGGTGTCATTATTCGCTGATTCTTCAGCTCAGGACCAGTGGCATTGCGGAGAAACTCGGCGTGAAAACTCCATAAATCTATTGTTAACAGATCCTTGTGTAACTCCGGGGTCCGGAGGTCAAAAAAGGTCAGTCTTCGAGCAGGGCCTCGGCCTGGGTCACGCGGACCAACTCCTCGGGAGTGGTAATTCCCCCCCGGATCTTGCGTTTTCCGTCATCAAGCAGGGACAGCATTCCACCGCTTCGGGCGGCCTTGCGGATCTCCCCGACGGGGGCTCTCTGGAAGGCGAGCTCACGCAGTGTATTATCGAATTCCATCAACTCGAAGATGCCGAGTCGGCCTCGGTATCCGGTCCCCCCACAACGGTTGCAACCTTTGCCCTGATAAAAGGTTGTATTATCGATCTCGTCGTCGCTGAACTCCAGCAGCCGCAGGAGTTGGCGATCCGGCTCGGGGTAGGGTTCTTTGCAGTCCTCGCAGATGACACGGATAAGCCGCTGGGCCATCACCGCCTGGATGCTGCTGGCGACCAGGAAGGGCTTAACACCCATGTCGATCAGACGGGTCACAGCCGAGCATGCATCGTTGGTATGAAGTGTACTGAAGACCAAGTGTCCAGTAAGGGCGGCCTGAATTGCCACTTCAGCAACCTCTGAGTCACGAATCTCGCCAACGAGAATGACGTTCGGTGCCTGACGAAGCATTGAACGGAGGATCGAAGCAAATGATAAACCGATCTGTTCATTAACCTGTACTTGGTTAATTCCAACGAAATTGTACTCCACCGGGTCCTCGGCGGTGATGATTTTCGTGTCGGGCTTGTTCAACTCATTCAGCGCCGAATAGAGCGTGGTCGTCTTGCCCGAGCCGGTCGGACCGGTCACGAGGAACACGCCGTTGGGCCGCTGGATGATCCGCAGGAAGCGGGCGTAGTCATCGTCCTCGAAGCCCAGGGCCTGAATGCCGATTCGGGCGCTTTCAGGCCGCAGGATTCGGAGGACCATGCTCTCGCCGTGGTAACTGGGAAGAGCCGAAACACGGAAGTCGATGTCCGAGTTGGCCACCCGCATCTTGATTCTCCCATCCTGGGGCAGGCGTTTCTCTGCCAGGTCCATGTTGGAGAGAATCTTGAGTCGGTTGATCACCGGCCCCTGCATGCGCTTGGGGACGTTGTCGCGTTCGAGGCAGACGCCGTCGACGCGGTAGCGGACCCGGACACGGTTGGCCATCGGCTCGATGTGAATATCCGAAGCGCGCATCTTCACACCTTCGTTGATAAGCATGGTCACCAGGCGGACGATGGGGGCGGCATCTTCGTCCAGGCCCAGGTCGCTGCTCTGGGCGCGGGCCATCAGGCCTTCTCCGGAGGAATCCTCCAGTTCCGAGACCGTCTGGTCAATCGAGAGGTCCATGCGGACGAACTCGTCGATGATCGCCCGAATCCGGCTCTTGGGCGCCAGGCAAGGCTCCAGATCCGCATTGAGACGGAAACGGAGCATGTCCAGGGTTTCCAGATCCAGCGGGTCGGTGATGGCTACCTTGAGCTTGCCGTCTTCCTTGGAAAGAGGCAGGATCATGTGTTTGCGGATCAGATCGTCGGGGATCAGATCCATCTGCCCAGGCTGGACGGCGTTGGAGTCCAGGTCGACGTATTCCATGTCGTACTGGAGGGCCAAGGCCTTGGTCACGTCGGACTCTTCAGCCAGGCCCAGGGAAATAAAGGCGTCGCCCAGGCGAACATACTCGCGTTGGGCGTAGTCTAGGGCCTCGGTGATCCCGGATTTGGAGACCACACCCCATTCCTGCAGGATTTCACCGATACGTTTGCGTTGCTTTCTAGCCATGGAATATCCGTCTGTTGGGGAGAATCAGAAGATACCCGCTGCCACCGGGGCAGGGGGTCTGTTTGCACAAATTGCATCTCCAATTTGTAAAGGGATTTACAGGAATTCTTGCCGTGGGGAATGTGCAGAAGCGCTTCGGGGGGCGCCTCGGGGCGAGCCCGAGGGTCTCTTCTGCCGTCTTCGGCCTGTCCCGGGAGATGTCTTGGATCAGTGCGGAAACCACACCGGATTGTAACCCCTCCCACGTGAGCGGGTCAAGGCCGTCTGCAAGAGGTATTTCCAGCACCTATGCGAGAGGATCTCGTTTCAAGAAATCTTTCCCCACACAGAGCAGGGCCGTTCAGGAAAGAGGCTTCCGGCCATGCTGTTTGCGCAGTTCCTGACAGGTTGCAAACAGGTGGCGCTGGCCCTTGAGGAACCGGACGAGATTGCCGGTGGAAACCCCTAAGGTGGCTGAGACTTCAGACAGGCGAGCCTCGCGGGCGTCGATCAGGTCCAGGACAATCGCGGCCACGTGCCAGAAGCGATGGTCCCTTCTTCCCACGCTCAGGCGGCTGCCTGCCTGGTTCGGGCGGGGTTTCTTGGCCTTGTGAACGCACTCCCAGAGGACATCGGGCAGTGAATCTTTCGCCGGATCCAAGGGAATGCGGAGTTTGCAGGCAAGGTTCATTCGGAGGCGTTTGAAGGCCAGACGCCGGTTTTCGTGCTGGCTGCGCGAGTCGTCTCCGTGACCTGTGATGCCGGTGGGCTCATGCTGGAGACGCACGGCCGAGGAGACCTTGTTTCGATGCTGCCCGCCGGGCCCGGAGGCTTTGTAGATATGCCGGGCACACTGCTGGAGGAGTTGTTCGTCGGTCTGTCCCAGGTAAGGCCTGCTATAGCTCATGCTCTGATTGTAACTTGCATCCCGGGCAGCCGGAAGGGTTGACCCTGGCCATTGGGCCTGCCCGGAAGAATAGATGAGGAAATCCCCCTGTTCGGCGGTGGGTGGGTGCTTTGGTCCTTGTTGATTAGAGGCTGTGTGATTAGAATGGATCTGGATCGAAAAGGCCTGAATCGCAGCTTATGGGAGGGCTTTGCTTCGGGCAAAGAAGCGTGCAATCGAGCACGCGACAACAGATGAAAAGGACCCAGACATGGACGAGTGGATCGACGCAGAGTCGAGGGTGGAACGAGCTCGAGAGTTGTACGAAGAGGGGCGATGGGCCGAAGCCGCCGCTGAACTTCGGGCAGCGATTGACGTAAATCCCGGTAATTCGACCTGGTATTTCAACCTGGGTTTGACCTTGGAGGCGATGAACGATTTTCCTCGGGCGCGGGAAGCCTACGAAGCCGCGTTGAAGCTGGATCCGGAAGATGTTGAAACGCTCAACTGCCTGGGCGTGAACCTGACGCGTCTGGGTAAATACGCCGAGAGCCTCAAGTGCTTCGAGGCCATCGAAAAGCTCGATCCGAGCTACGAGCCGGCCTACTGCAACCGGATTGTCACTTATTGTGAGATCGACCGCCACGAAGACGCCGAGTTGATGTTCTACCTGGCCCGTCTGTTCAAGGACGAGTGCCCCCTGTGCTACTACAACATCGGCACGAGCCTGCACGCCCGCGACGAAACCGACCGGGCGATCTACTGCTGGCAGCAGGCGCTTCGACTGGATCCTGATCAGCCCCAGGCCCATGCGCGCCTGGCCGAGGCGTACTGGACCCGGGGGAACCTGAGCAAAGCCTGCGAGCACTACCAGGCCGAGATGGAGCTCGACGGCGAAGATGCCAATATGCTCCTGGATTACGGCGAGTTGCTGCTGGAGATGAACGAGGACGCCCAGGCCGAAGCCCTGTTCCGCAAGGCCCTGGAGGTCTCGCCCCAGAACGTCTCAGCCCATTTCGGGCTGGGCGAGGTGGCGCTGAAGCGCGACAAGCTCACCGAGGCCCTGGATCGCTTCCGCCTGGTGATCAAGCTCGATGCGTCCCTGACGGGGGCCCATGCGAAGATGGCCCGCGTCCTGGTCAAGCAGGGCAAGGTCAACGAGGCGGCCAAGCATGTCGTCATCGAACTGCGTCAAAGCGGTGCCGACCCGCAGATTCTACAGGAACTGGGCGAACTGCTCATCGAGGCCCAGTTGTCCCGCCACGCATCGAAGGTCCTCTCTCGCCTGGTGGAGCTTCGTCCCAAGGATGCCTATGCCCACCACAACCTGGCGGTGAGCTACTTCATGATGGGTCGCTACGACGAAGGGATCCGTCACTGCCTCAATGCCCTGAAGTACAAACCCAATTACCCGTTGGCGACCTACAACCTCGCCCTTGCGTATCATCAGAAGGGCGACAGGGAACAGGCAAAGCTCTACGCGTCGCGGGCCCTGGAAATGGATCCGGAAGATCGTCATATCGTGGAGCTGGCCCGGGAACTGGGTACCGCGGGCATCTGGTCGCGGATTCGGCATCGCCTGCCCTGGGGCAGGAAAAAGTCCGCCCGCTCGCAGGCATAGCAGACGTCAACAGCTTCTCGGGAAGAAAGGACGCTCCCATGGCGATCTACCTGGTCAGCGAACCGCTCAACGAGTCCAGCCTGGAATTCCTGGCCGGACATGGCGAGGTCCGCCGCTGCGAGGCCTCCGAGGCCCCGGAAAACATCCAGGGGGTCGACGGGCTGGTCGTTCGCACCTACACGCAGGTCAACGAGGATCTGCTCGACCGGGCCGACAAGCTCAAGGTCGTAGGCCGGGCCGGCGTTGCGCTGGAGAATATCGACATTCCCGCCTGCCGGGCCCGAGGCGTGGAGGTCGTGCACACCCCGGCCGCCAATACCCTGGCGGTTGTGGATTACACGATCCGCATGATCATCGAGATGAACCGCCGCTTCTGGCCCCTTCAGGGGTACGTATCTGCCGAGGAATTCCACAAGATCCGCAAGAACATCTTCGGGCGATTCCTCAGCAGCATGACCCTTGGGATCATCGGATGCGGACGCATCGGCTCCCGCGTGGGACGGGCCGCGGCCGCCCTGGGCATGAAAGTCCTCTACAATGACATCCTGGAGATCGACCTGGACTACCCGGCCGAGGCTCTCGACAAGGACACGCTCTATGCCCAAAGCGACATCATCACCCTCCACACACCGCTTACCGACCAGACGCGCGGGCTGATCAACGCCGAGTCCATCGGCAAGTTCAAACCCGGCGCGCAGTTCATCAATGCCGCCCGGGGGCCCTGCGTGGACTATCATGCCCTGGCCGATGCGTTGAAATCCGCTCACGTCTCGGCCGCGGTCATCGATTGCCACGACCCAGAACCCATGCCCGAGGACTATCCGCTGTTCGGGCTGGACAACGTCATCCTCACTCCTCACGTGGCCGCCCGGGTCCCCGATGCGGTCCAGAACATGTGCGACGTGGTAAAGGATGTGGTCGCGGTGGTCGAGGGGCAGTCCCCGCAATACCCGGCCCCGGCGGAGTAAGGTTTCTCCGCCTCTGAACCCGCCTCCCAGACGAGCAGAGCCAAGGCATTGCTCCGTGTCACGCATTGGTGTACTCTCTGGTGAGGTACCCGACCCTTTGAGTCCGCCGCAAATGCCCCGCCCGAAGGCACGGCCACGCTCTGGTGGCGTCCGGACTGGCGGTCACGGGAAAGCTATTCCGGATCGGGGACGTTCTACCGCGCGGAATGATCGTCGCGGCATCCGTCGGCCCGGGAAGGCGGCTGGGGGGGAAGGGTGACGCTGATGCGCAGGGAATCGGGCTCGGGCATCTCCGCCCGGACCGTTGCACCCAGGATCTCCACGCACCGCTGGACCAGCGAGAGGCCCAGCCCGCAGTGCATGCCGGTGGCTGAGCGGGCGACGTCGGCCCGCCAGAATCGCTCGAACATCGCCTGGAGCTGCTCGGGGGTAAGAGGGGTCCCAACGGTGTTGGTCAGCGACCAGCCGATCGTGCCGGACTCCTGGCCGGCCTGGGCGTGTATCTTCCCGCCGGGGGGGGTGTACTGGACGGCGTTGGCCAGGAGGTTGGAGAGGATGACCCCCAGGAGTCGCTCGTCGCACTGGAGGTGCAGGTCGGGGGGTACGGCCTCGGTGAAGGTCAGATCCTTCGCCTGGGCCGCATCGACAAACGCCTGCCAGCTTCGCAGTGTCTGGCGGCGCAGCGAGACCGTCTGGGCCTGGTGTTGCCACTGGCCGGCATCGAGGCGCGCGAGCATGAGGAGTTTCTCGACAAGCTGCTGCATCCGGCGGGTCAACTGGAGGTTCTCCGTCAGGGCCTGGCGGTAGTCCCCGGCGGGGCGATCCTGTCCCAGCGCGACCTCGGTAGCCGTGGTGAGCCCGGCCAGGGGGGTTCGTAATTCGTGGGCGACATCCGCGGTGAAACCGCGTTCGCGTCGGAAAGCGGCCCCCACGCGGGCGAGCAGGTCATTGAGCCGCCGGGCCACGGGCTGGAGTTCGACGGGCAGGGAGTCGCTGTCCAGCCGCTCATCGAGCCGGTCCTCCCGCATGTCTCCGATCCTCTCGGCCATGTCGCCCACGGGTTTGAGTGAAGCGGCTGAGACACCCCAGGCGACCAGGCCGGCCAGAAGCAGGGCGGCGCAGATGCTCAGCAGGAGGATCCACCCGGTGGCTGACAACTGGTTCTGGAGGGCGAGGGTGTCCTCCGCGGCCATCAGCACACCTTGAATCGGGGGAGGCCTGCGGTTGGGGGGGCCCGGGTATCGCAGTTCGAATCGCAGCAGGGCCATGCGGGCCGGCGTTTGGCCCCCGAGGGTTGTTTCCACGATGGTCGGCTCTTCGTTCTCCGGCGCCCCTGCCGGCAGGGAGCCCGGATCGGGGGAATCGGACTGGAGCAGGACGGTCCCGGCCATCGTCTGGACGCGGAACCAGTCGGGCAGATCGAGGGGGTTTTCCTCTTCCTGGGGCCTGGGAGAATCTTCCCGTTCCGATCGATCTCCCTGCCCGGGCCTCATACGCAAGGGCTCCTGGCGGTCTCCGGGTCGCTCGCGGCGGCGTTCATCGCTGTGGGCGTCTTCCGGTTCGTTCTCGTCCTCGTCGTCTTCCTCGTCGTCGTCCGGACCTCGAAAGCGTCGGAAAAAGTCCTCACCGGGCCGATCGCCGTCTTCGTCCCGGTCGTTATCGGCGCGGTGCTGGAATCTTCGCAAGCCATCCCCGTCGCGGGGGTCTCGCCGCCAGGGGAAGCGGAAGTCCATGCGACGCCGGCCGGTCGGTTCCAGGGCTACCAGGCCCGTCTCCCGGTCGATCCGCAGGGCCGAGCGCAGCGCCCGCGACTTGGCCAGCAGGGCCTGATCGAAGGCGCCCAGCAGGGCCCGCCTCTGGAGCAGGTAGATGGCCACCCCGGTCGCCACCAGCAGCAGGGCGGTGGATGTGAGGATACCCAGGATCAGTCGTCTTCGAAGGCTCGTCACTTCATTCTCCCAGGCGATATCCCTGGCCCCGGACGGTGCGGATCAGGCTCCCCTGCCCGGGAGGGTCCAGCTTGCGTCGAAGGTAGCCGATATAGACGTCGACCACATTGCTGGTGGCACTGCTGTCGAATTCGTAGAGGTGGTCCCAGATTTCGGTTCGGCTGACGGTCTGCCCCGCCCGCCGGGCCAGGTATTCCAGAAGGGAGTATTCCCGGGCGGTGAGCTGGATTTCCTCTCCGTCGCGATGTACCCGTTTGGCAGAGGTATCCAGGTGGAGCGATCCGACCTGGAGGAGGGTCTGGGACTTGTCGTACTTGCGGCGGACCAGTGCCCGCATCCTGGCCAGAAGCTCTTCCAGGGCGAAGGGCTTGGTGAGGTAGTCGTCGGCCCCGGTGTCCAGGCCCTTGACGCGATCCTCCACCGCGTCGCGGGCGGTGAGGATGAGCACCGGCGTCTTGGAGCCGGAATCCCGCAGTTGCTGCAGAAGGCTCAGGCCGTCGAGTTTGGGCAGCATCAAGTCCAGGACAATGACGTCGTAGGGGTTGTTCCGGGCGTACCAGAAGCCTTCCTCGCCGTCGGCGGCAACGTCAATGGCATAGCCCGCCTCGCGGATCCCCTGGTGGAGGGACCGGCGAAGCGGCTCATAATCTTCCACAAGCAGTGCACGCATCGGCTGGCTCTGAAGATTGCACAGGCCGCCGGAGACATACGGTTGTCTCCGGCGGCCGGTGATTGGAATCGACCTGGTCGTCCATGATAACGTCCAGCGGCTCAGTCGTCTTCTTCTTCCTCGTCGCGGTCGCGGCGATGGGCACGCCGGGCCCAGGGGGGAGGCCCGTCGCGGCCTTGGCGGTCATCGCGCATGCGGCGGGGGCGGCGGTCGTCTTCATCCTCGTCGTTGTCGCGGTCGCGGAAACGTCGGGAAGGTCGCCTGCGGACAGCCTCGCCGTCTTCGTCATCGTCCCGGTCGCGGAAGCGTCGTCCCGGACGCCGGTCGTCATCTTCGTCATCGTCGCGGTCGCGGAAACGTTGCCCGGGGCGGCGGCCTTGGTCGCTGTCGCGCATGCCTCGGCCTCTGCCTCGCTCGCCTTGGTCGCCTTCACGGGAGGGCAGGGGGATGATGCGGATCAGGAAGCGCTGGCCGTTGACTTCGATGATCGTCGTCCCCTGGCGTCCCATTTCCATGCCCATGCCGGGTCTTCGCATCCGGGGGCCCTGGCGGCGGTCGCCGTCGCGCTGATCGTCATCGTCCCGCTCACGGTCGCGTCGCATTCCGGGCCCGCGCTCACCGGAGCGCTGCTGCTGGCCCTGGCGGCCTTGCTGCCAGCCGGGGTAGCGCCTTCTGGGTCCTTCCGTCCGGTCGTCTTCGTCATCGGCCATCAGGGCCCCGGAGAGCCCCAGGATGGCTGTGAGTGCCAGAATCAATGCCAGTTTCGATTTTGCCTTCATGATTTTCTCCCAGTTGCAGTCTGGTTCCACTTCGAATCGGCCGGTGTGGCCAGGTCAATGGGCGGGAACCGTTCGCCCATTACGCCCCTATCCTACGAAACGGTCGATGAGAGGAAGATGAGACGGGAGAAGAAAAACCGTCTCGCCTGCAAAAAGCCACCCCCTGGTTTCATTCTCCTGCGGGTTGAGAACGAGGCCCCGGGTGGTATACTGATTTGCGACAAAGGGTTGTGCTCGGACCCGATTCGGGCTTGGGTGTTCAACGTCCAGCGGACGGGGAAGGATTTTCCCCTCAGGAGGTGGTTTGATGAAGGCATTTGCTGCTAATCCCGCCCTGTGGCTGATCGGTTTGATCGGTCTGTGCCTTTGCTCTCACGGCTGGGCCCAGGAGGCGGATCGAGAGCCTCCGGAGGCCAAGCGGCAGTTGGGCCAGCGAGGCGGGCTGCAGTTGCGCGTGGCTCCGCGGATGCCCGAGATGGTCGAGGACTTGGGACCCGAGCCGCTGATCAGTCCCCAGCAGAGGGATGGCTTTGTCCGGGTGCTTCAGGAGGAAGGGAAGATGGCCTCGCGGGAGCACGGCAGGTTTCGGTGGTTCCCCCTTCGCGGAGTAATGGAGGAGTTCCGCGATTCCCGGTTGATTGTCGCAAAGGGACCCGGCGACAGGGGATATGTTCTCCTGGCAGACAGACCTTCGCTTGTGATGGTGCACTCCGAAGATCCGGAAAAGAACTGGGCCGTTATCGAGGCAAGTTTGACCTTTGATCGGTTTGGGGCCCCGGCCGTCGAGTTCGTCCTGGATTCGAAGGGCGGGGAACTCCTTGGAGAGTTGACCGGGGAGAACATCGAGCGGAATCTTGCGATTGTCCTGGATGGCAGGGTGTACTCGGCCCCGATGGTTCAAGACCGGCTGGCGCGAAGAGGTCTGATCACAGGGAACTTCAGCGAGGAAGAGGCCAATCGGATCGCAGGGATCCTGCGAGCGGACATGCGGGCCTGGCCGGCAGAAGACCGCTGGGGCGTCTGGCCCTGGATAATCGGGGCCGGGGCGGTGGTGCTCCTGGCGATCCTGGCTGCGGTTGTCGTGACGATAAGAGGCAGGTCGCGAAGCGCCGCCTGAGAATGGCGCAGCAATTCTGCCAAGCCGGCGCGGGAGCGAGGCCTGTGGCCCGGCCTCTGCTTCGCTCTATCTCTCCGAGGCTTGGAGCAGCTTGCTGTAGAGCTTTCGGGCCAGGTCGGCGATGGTGGCGTCGGGGTCGCGTCGTGCTTCCAGCAGGGCCCAGAGCATCTTCTGCTTCTGGTTTTCGTCGCGCAGGGAAAGCTTGCCGGTATCCAGGGAGCAGTGACACTTGTCGGCCAGGCCGGACCGGGTCGCGGCGAACCGGCGTGCCTCGATGGCCACCTCGCGGCAATCGGGCTGGGATTTGTCGGCATCGATGAGCATTCGCGTATATCCGGGCAGGGAGGCCACGCGGTACCCGCGGGCTTTGCGGACCAGGACGGGGCCTTGGAAGGAAAGCTCCGGCGGGGCGGGGCGATTGCGGTAGTCTTGCAGGTCGGCCAGGCAGTCTCGGCAGAGTCCCTGCTGGATGGGCCGCTTGCCCTCCTCGGGCACCCGCAGATAGGGATACGAGATGCACAGCGGGTGCTTGCAGTGCGAACCGTCGCCGTGGTCGTCGTTCTTGGTCAGCCCCAGGACGTGACCCAGCTCGTGCTTCAGGGCAGAAGCCAGCACCGCGCGGTTCCGCTGGGTCCAGTAGGCCATGTCCACGAACACCGCGCTGGGATAATCCACCCGCACGTAGGGGCGCCGGGGCGGGTCGGCCTCGATGCTCTGATCGCCTGTAAGGGCCGAATCGTAGAACAGGAGATAGATGTACGCGGTCTTCCCGTCATCCAGATGAGAGGGCATCTTCATCCGGTGCAGGGCCAATTGGATCTCGTCGCGTCCGGTGGCCATGCGGCGGTCGATGGCCGGTTTGTGGTCGAAGAGGATCCGCTTCTCGACGGGCAGATGTCTTCGCAGGAAGGTCTCCATGGCGTCGCGTTCGGCGCGTGTGGGACAGGCGCCCGCCACGCAGTCCATCTGCACGTATACTCTTTCCGCCCCGTCGGCCGAGAGGTACAGAAGTTCGCTGCGGTGCCAGTCTGGCAGGTCGCTGTTGGTCTGGACCGGCGACGGACCCGGCTGGGTGATCTTTCCCAGTGTAGCTGACGAGTTGCAGCCAGCCAGTGCGAGCCCGGAGACGAACAGCATCGCTGCCAGGCGCAGCAGGACGCCGGGAAAAGCAGCTTCGGAGCGATCGGGTTTGTTCCGCGGGGGGCGATATCTTCTCATGTCGTACTACATATCGTCAGACACCCGAGTAGGCATTGAATCCTCCGTCGACAGGAATGACGGTTCCGGTCACAAATTTTGCCGCGTCGCTGATCAACCAGACCAGCGTGCCGATCAATTCCTCGGGTTTGCCGAAGCGTCCAGCCGGGGTGTGATCCACGATCTGCCGGCCTCGGGGTGTCAGATTACCATTTTCGTCCGTCAGGAGGAAACGATTCTGCTCCGTAAGGAAAAAACCGGGCGCAATGGCATTAACCCGAAGGTCTACCGAGTGATTCTGGGCCATGTACACCGCCAGCCACTGGGTGAAGTTGCTGATGGCCGCCTTGGCCCCGGAATAGGCGGCGATCCGCGTCAACGGACGGAAGGCATTCATGGAGCTGACGTTGATGATCGTGCCGGCCCCGTTTTCGGCCATCGCCTTGCCGAAAATCTGGCAGGGGAGCATGGTTCCGAGGCAGTTGAGGTCGAAGACCCAACGAATCGCGTCGGCATCCAGCTCAAAAAAGGTCGTTGGCGGGGTGCAGGTGGCTTCCTTCTTGTTTCCGCCGGCGCCGTTGATGAGCACGTCCACCCCGCCCAGGGCGTCGACGGTCTGGTCATAGGCGGCCTGGATCTCGTCCTTTTCCAGCACGTTGACCTTGACCGCGACGGCCTCGCCGCCGTCGGAGACGATTTTCTCAGCCAGTTCCTGAGCGCCCTCGTAGTTGAAGTCCAGCAGGGCCACGCGAGCGCCGCGCTGGGCCAGGGCCTTGGCCATTTCACCGCAAAGTACGCCGGCCCCGCCGGTTATGGCAATTCGCTTGCCCTGCACGCTGAAGAGATTGTCAGTCACAATGGTTCCTTTCCATGGCTGGTGCTGCCTGGTGGTGGTGTGGATGTTGCATCGAGTCGACGAACAAGCCCGATTTCGGGCCAGCCTGTCGCCTGGGCCTCAGCCCGGGCTGGTGCCCGAGGCGAGAGGGTCTACATGGCGACCCAGATGCTTTTGGAGGAAATCGTAATGCTGCTGCTGATGGGATTCCAGTGCCTCGTAGATCCGGGGGCGAAATTGCTCGCCCTGCCCGGCGGTCAGAACCGAGCCGAACGTCACGTGGAAGACCTGGCGGGCATCGAAATCATCCAGCAGGGCGGGCAACTGCTCGTCGCCAAGATCCGAGGCGGGCGGAACTTTCGAGACGTCGGCCGAGACGTGATACGTCGCCTTGTCGGTCTCGTAGCGGTCGCGGGCGAAATCCAGGATCTCCCGGTAGAGCTCGGGCTGAATTTTCGCAATGGCCCGAAGGGCTTCGAGATAGCTCGTGCCGGCGGTCTTGAGATGCACCAGTCCGCCGGCTTCTTCGACCACGATCGGATAGATGCTGAACTTGTCGCTGCCGGAGTGGATGGACATCTTGTAGGGCCCCAGCGTCCGCATGACCGCCACGTGACGGGAAAAGCTCTTGCGGAACGCGTCGAGGTCGCCGATGTAGTCGACGCCTTTTTCGAATCGGCCCACGAAACGCGGGGCCATCGAGATCCACTTTACGCCGAGGCGTTTGAGTTCGTTTGCGAAGAAGTAATGCTCGGCCGGGCTGGTCGGGGCCTCGGTCTCATCCACCGAGACCTCCAGTTCGAACCGCCCCGGGGCCGTGTCGCTCAGGTGGCGGAACATGTTGACGGTGTGGGCCACGGCGCTGCCGTACTTCACCGCCGCCCGCAGGAAGGTTTCGGTCGAGAAGCGGATCTCGCTGCCCTCTTCCAGCGGGAAGGTCTTGTCCACGTAGGCCCCCTGGAGCTCGTCGGGGCGGATTTCGAGCGTCTCGAAGGTTTTGTCCATCGCCGAATAGGCTTTGCCCAGCTCTTGGGCGGTGGCTTCGTCGGCCTGGTTGACCACGTGGAGTCCCGGGTCGATGGTGAACATGGTAAAGCCCACAGATGCGGTGGCGTCGATATCCTCGGGCTGCTGGAGGTGATCGGCGTCGGAGCCGAAGCCCTCTTCGAACCCTTCCTGCAGGACGCCGAAGGTCGCGCAGTCCATGACCTGCTGGGGCGTTCGGGAGGTGCGGGTCATCTCGCGGATGGACTGCTGGGCCAGGTAGGGCTTGACGGAGGTGCTGCGGATCGCGCGGATATGGCCCGGCGTGGCCAGGCCCAGGCGGTCTCCGAGCCCGGCGCTGGTGGCCAGTCCCATGCAGCGGGGGGCTGTCCAGGGCAGAAGCTCGCGGATCTTCTCGGCCAGTTCTGTGCGGGGGTGGCAGAGCGTGACATCCTGGCCGGCGACGCTCCCGGCCGACTCGCCGGGCAGGGGGCTTTTGCCCAGGAAGCCGACGAAGGTTTCCGATCCCCGTCTGGCCAGGAAGAGGGTCAGTCCCTGGGTCTGGTAAAAGCTCTTGGGGTAGAGGCATAGATCGGTGGCGGATTCGATTTCTTGTATGGAAGGCATGCTAGAGGTTTCCTTTTTGAATCAGGCTGTAGCGCAGATGGGACATATGGAAGTCTTTGACGGCCTGTCCTCCGACTTCCCAGGCGACCAGGGCGAAGAAGGAGACCAGGACGCTCAGGGCGAACCACTTGGCTGAATCGCCCGGTTGTCCGGTGGCCCCTTCCCGCCCCCTGCGGAAGTACTGACGATAGAGCGCCTCGGCCAGGAGCACCAGGAAACACCCGAGGCCCAGAACGAAAGAGAGCCGCGAGGCCAGGGTGTAGTACAGGTTGAAGATCCAGGTCTGCCTGTCGACGCTCGTGCCGTGTTTTGGGTCTTTGGGGTCCGGTTGGGGCTGCATCCGGATCAGGCGGTTTTCGACCAGGTAATAGCGGCCTGGCTCTGGGAGGGTCCCCAGGGCCACGCCGCCCTGTCGATGCACCGTCCAGAGATAGACGGGAGCATTGAGCAGGATCGCCCCCAGCAGGGCCGTCAGAACCCACCGGGCAGCGCGTGCCCGGTGGGTCTGATCGGTAGTTCCGGGACTACTGTCGCTCACGCGGCAGGGCCGGCTGAGTGGCCGGGATCTCGAATCCTTCAGGCCTCCAACCCCATCGGAAGCGACCTTCGTACATCGGGTCGGTCCGGGGGGATTCCTCGGCCGCCTTTCGCAGAATCTCATAGGTCGCGTCGAAGGGCTGAAGCTCGCCGATCTCCGGATTCCGCCTGATCGTGATCGTCTCGCCTGTATCCAGGGCGATTTCGATCGTCGAGGTACTCCCGTCGGGCCTGGCAGGGCTCCTGCGCTGGGCGAGCTTGGCCAGTTCGGGATCACTGGCCGCGTTCATCAGGGCGGCCAGCTGCTCATCGCTGATCCGGAAGCTGTACTGCTTCTCACCGAAATAGGCCGCTGCCGGCTCGACCACCTGAACCCAGGCCTGTCCCTGTTTGTCGACGTAGACGTTGTAGCCTCCCTGTCCGGAGGTCCGCACGTCGTAGAGCAGGATGCGATCGACGTTCTCGGCCTTGAAGGACAGAGGTTCTTCGTCCTGTTTGCATCCCGGTCCGAGCGTAAGGGCTGCCAGAACAAGTGCCGGTAGGATTGTGTGTTTCACGGTTGGGTCTCCGCGCCCGAAGGGCTCTATGCGTTGTAGCTCTGGGCGGTGACATCTCCGCCGGTTCCGGTCCAGTTGGTATGGAAGTATTCGCCGCGAGGCTTGTCCAGCCGCTCATAGGTGTGCGCGCCGAAGTAGTCCCGCTGGGCCTGGAGCAGGTTGGCCGGCAGCCTCTCGCTGCGGTAGCCGTCAAAGTACGCCAAAGCCGAGCTGAAGGCCGGGACGGGGACGCCCATCTCGACACTCCTGGCCACCACGCGTCGCCAGGCCGGCTGGGCCTGGGAGACCGCTTCCTTGAAGTAGGGCGTGAGCAGCAGGTTCACCAGGTCCGGCTGGGCGTCGAAGGCTTCTTTGATCTTGCCCAGGAACTGGCTGCGGATAATGCACCCGCCTCGCCACATCAGGGCGATCCCGCCGTAGTTGAGGTCCCAGTCGTATTCCTTGGCCGCCTCTCGCAGGAGTTGATACCCCTGGGCGTAGGAGACGATCTTGGAGGCGTACAGCGCGTCGCGAATGTCGTTGACGAAGGACTCGCGGTCGCCGCCGAAGCCGGCCTCGGGCCCGCTGAGCTGCTTGGAGGCCTCCACGCGCTCGTCCTTCAAAGCCGAGAGGCAACGGGCGAAGACCGCCTCGCCGATCAGCGTAAGAGGCTGGCCCAGGTCCAGGGCGGTGATGCCCGTCCACTTGCCGGTGCCTTTCTGGCCGGCGCGATCGAGGATCACATCCACCATGGGCTTGCCGGTCTGGTCGTCCTTCTTGGCCAGGATGTCCCGGGTGATCTCGATCAGGTAGCTGTCCAGGTCGCCCTCGTTCCACTGTGCGAAGACCTTGCTCATCTCGTCGGGTGTCAGGCCCATCGCCCCCATCAACGAGTAGGCTTCGCAGATCAACTGCATGTCGCCGTATTCGATGCCGTTGTGGACCATCTTCACGAAGTGGCCCGCACCGTTCCGGCCGACCCAGTCGCAGCAGGGCGAGCCGTCTTCCACCTTGGCGGCGATGTCCTGGAAGATGTTCTTCACGTGGGGCCAGGCATCCGGCGAGCCGCCGGGCATGATGCTGGGCCCGTGGCGGGCGCCTTCCTCTCCGCCCGAGACACCGGTGCCGATGTAGAGCATGCCCTTGTCTTCGACGTATTTCGTGCGGCGAATCGTGTCGTTGAAGTTGCTGTTGCCCCCGTCGATGATGATATCGCCCTTCTCCAGGTGGGGCAGGACGGTGTCGATGAACTTGTCCACCGCGTCGCCGGCCTTGACCAGCAGCATCACGCGGCGGGGCTTTTTGAGCTTGCCGACGAATTCCTCGATCGAGTGGGTCCCGATAACATCGGTGCCCTTGGCCGGTCCCTCGATGAAATCATCCACCTTCGAGACCGTGCGGTTGAAGACCGCAATGGTGTATCCCTTGTCGTTCATGTTCAGTACAAGGTTCTGGCCCATTACCGCCAGTCCGATCAAACCCAGATCCGCTTCTGCCATGGTTGAAGTCTCCTGGTTAGAGGTTGCAAATTCCTGAAAACGCGTATGCTTACGCGGCCCGGCCGCGCTGGAAGCTCCAATGTACCTCCCCG